>NZ_AZGE01000032.1 GCF_001434465.1 Limosilactobacillus oris DSM 4864 | reverse complement strand
TCTCATCAGTACTTCTTGACGAAGAGCCGATTTTATTCACTTTTTTTGCAAATAAGGACAAAAAAACGCAAGTCAGGCAATAATTGTCCGGCTTGCGTTTGTCGTCGTTACTGTTTATTTTCCTTTTCGGGACGCATTGTTGGGAACAAGATAACATCACGAATTGACTTGGCATCAGTCAGTAGCATTACCAAACGGTCAATTCCGATTCCAAGACCACCCGTTGGCGGCATCCCGTATTCCAGGGCCTGCACATAATCAAGGTCCACTGGTTCGGCCTCATCGTTACCGTTGGCCTTTTCCTTCGCCTGCATCTCGAACCGTTCCTTCTGGTCGATTGGGTCGTTCAGCTCACTAAAGGCGTTTCCTAACTCACTACCATCAACATACAGTTCGAACCGGTCAGTCATTGCCGGGTTCTCCTTGTTCCGCTTAGCCAGTGGAGAAACTTCAACTGGGTATTCGTAAACGAAGGTCGGTTGAATCAAAGTATCTTCGACGTATTCTTCAAAGAAGGCGTTCAGGATGTGGCCCTTCGTCCAGTATGGCTTAAACTCAATCTTATGGTCTTCCGCCAGCTTCTTGGCATCGTCATCAGTCATTGATTCATCGCCAAAGTCGATCCCAGTCTTTTCCTTCACCGCGTCGACCATCGTAATCCGTTTAAAGTCGCCACCGAGGTCGATTTCACGCCCCTGGTAAGTAATCTTCCCATCATCAGAAACGACCTTGGCTGCCGCCTTAACGATTCCTTCCGTTTCGTCCATTACGTCCTGGAAGTCGAAGTAGGCCGCGTAGGTTTCCATCGTTGTAAATTCAGGGTTGTGGTGCGGGTCCATCCCCTCATTCCGGAAAATCCGGCCGAGTTCGTATACCCGTTCAAAGCCACCAACAATTAACCGCTTTAGGTATAACTCAGTCGCGATCCGCAGGTACATATCAATATCCAGGGCATTGTGGTGGGTCACGAACGGCCGTGCATTGGCCCCACCGGCCTGGGTGTTCAGAATAGGCGTTTCCACTTCAGTAAAGCCGTGGTCATCCATGTACTTCCGCACGGCCTTGATGATCGCAGTCCGCTGGTGGAAGCGCTTGAAGCTTTCTGGATTAGAGATCAAGTCTAGGTACCGCTGCCGGTAGATGGTCTCCGGGTCAGTAACCCCTTCCCACTTATTTGGCAGTGGCCGCAACGCCTTGGATAAGAAGGTAATCTTGTGGGCCCGGACGGTCAATTCACCGGTATTAGTCTTGATCACATCCCCTTCAATTCCAAGGAAGTCACCAATATCAGCCCGCTTAAAGATATGGTAAGGTTCGTCACCCACCATGTCTTTCCGAGCGTAAACCTGAATTTTACCAGTCCGATCCACAAAGTCTGCGAAGCCCGCCTTACCACTGCTCCGCTTCCGGGTCATCCGGCCGGCAATTGTGACCATTTCACCCTTTTCGTTCAGTTCGTCCTTGTCATATTGATCGTATTCGTCATGCAGGTCCTGGGCCAGGTGGTCGCGCTTAAAGCGGCGGCCAAACGGTTCAATCCCGGCCTCCTTGAGTTCTTCCATTTTTTCCCGACGGACGCGCATTTGATCTAGTTCTTGAGACACAGATTTCTCCTCCTCTGTTGTGTTTAGTTTACACTTCGTTGTTCCCGTTCGGCGGTCTTTTCGGCAAAGCGGTCAAAAATATCATTCATCTCTTGACGCGTCTCTGCTTCCACTAATGCCGCTTTAGCCCGTGCTGACCGGGGAATCCCCTTGAGGTAGTATGTCGACAGGCCCCGGAATTCCCGGACACCAATATATTCCCCTTTCAGGTCGATCAGACGGTTTAGGTGTTCCTTAGCCATCTTAATCTTCTTTTCCGCACTCGCTTCTGGGAGCAATTCCCCGGTTTCCAGGTAGTGCTCCGTCCGCGTCAGCATCCACGGATTGCCCATTGCGGCCCGACCGATCATCGCAGCAGTGGCCCCGGTCATATCAAGCACCTTCTTGGCGTCTTCCGGTGTCCGAATATCACCATTCGCCATGAACGGGATTGTTAGCTGACTAGCCACTTCTTTTAGTATATTCCAATCGGCGTGGCCCGTATACATCTGTTTTCGGGTCCGACCGTGCATTGCAATCGCGGCTGCCCCGGCTCGTTCAGCGGCCAGCGCATTTTCAACGGCGTAAATGTGCTTATCATCCCAGCCGGTTCGCATCTTAACTGTCACCGGCTTTTTTACCGCGTCAGTGACATAGGAGACCATCTCATAGACCTTCTGCGGATCCAGGAGCCAGCGGGCCCCAGCGTCAGTCTTGACCACCTTGTTAACGGGGCAGCCCATGTTGATATCGATGACGTCCGCTGCGGTGTGCTCGTCAACGTACTTTGCCGCTTCCACCAGTGTTTCCTTGGTTCCACCGAAAATCTGGATCCCCATGGGGTGTTCGGTCGGGTCGACATCCATCATGTTCAGCGTCTTCTGGTTGTGGTACATAATTCCCCGGTCGGAAATCATCTCACAAACCACGTAGCCCGCGCCAAATTCCTTACAAATCACCCGGAAAGCCGAGTTGGTCACCCCGGCCATCGGCGCAACCACCACCTGGTTAGGAATTTCAACATCGCCAATCTTCCACTTCATACTTTCACCTCATTACTTTAATTCGGCACAAGTGAGCTGGCTTCAATTGTGCATTTGATTTGTGGTTCGATAACCCAACCATCATAGCACAACCCGGTGGTGCGGGCCAAGTAACTACTTTTGGTCGGTGTTTGGAGTCTTCGTTCCTTCCTTAGCAGCCGTTTCTTGATCAGCCGCCGCGTCAGCTAACTTTTTATCATAGATCAGCTGTAATTCATCTTCGGTAAATTCATACTTTTTCCCGCAGAATTGACAAACCGTTTCCGCATGGTGATCTTCGTCAATCAATTTCTTCAAATCGTCTGCACTGATGCTTTCCAAAGCATGGGCGAAGCGTTGCTTATTACAGTTGCACTCGTAACGGACCGGCATTTTATCCAAAATCTTGAGCTGGTCACCGAAGAGTTTGCCTAAAATATCCTCAGGCGTATCGCCATCACGAAGCATCTCAGAAACTAATGGCAGGCTCTTGAGCTTCTCTTCCAGCTTGCCGATTTCCTCATCGCTAGCCCCCGGCAGCACCTGGATCATAAAGCCGCCAGCGACCTGGATACTCTCGTCGGGGTTGACGAACACGGAGAGGCCGACCGCGGACGGAATCTGCTCGGATTGGGCGAGGTAGTAGGTGAAGTCATCCCCCAGCTCACCGGACACCAGGTTGACCTCACCCGTGTAAGGCGTCTTATCACCAGGCGCCATTTTGGTTACGGAGAGAGTGCCCTTCGTTCCCACGGCGCCGGCCACGTCGATTTTTCCCTTGCTGTTTGCCGGCAGGTTAACGTGCGGGTTGCCCATGTAGCCCTTGACCGTTCCGTTCGCAGTTCCGTCAGCAATGATGTAGCCAACCGGGCCGTTTCCCTGAATTTTAACCGTCATCCCGGCCTCGCCTTCCAGACCGGCCGTTGCCAGCAGAACGGTTCCAATCAGCGTCCGGCCGAGTGCCGCCGATGATGCCGACCAGGTGTCGTGAATCTCGTGGGCCTTTTCAACCAGTTGGGTCGCGTTAACTGCATATGCCCGGAACTTGCCATCTTTAGTTATGCTCTTGACTAAGTAATCTGTCGTTTTCGTCATGATTGTTCCTCCTTATAAAATAAAAATAGGAGCCCCGCCAGTAAGGCGTGTCACTCCTATTCTAACATTGATTAAGCTCGGTGATCATCGTCATCGTCTGACTGGTGGTCAGTTGGCGTTGTTGAATCATCAGCTGACTGATCCGCTTGATCTGCGGCCTGATGGTCGGCCAACTCTTTGTGTTCGTTAGCCTTGTCAGTCCGCTTCTCGTCTTCCAAGCGTTCCAGGGCCCGCTTAGATTCTTCAAAGGTCTGCGCGTAGGCCTTTTCGTCAGCCTCTGCGTGGTCCTTGTTCGGAATCTTACCGGTCTTGTAAAGACTCAGAATTTCCTTTTCATCCAGCGTTTCGTACTTCAACAGCGCTTCAGCAATTACCTTATGCTGTTCACGGTGTGTTTCCAGAATGTGGAGGGCTTGTTCATGCCCTTCATTCAGGATCCGGCGAACTTCTTCATCTACCAGTGCCGCGGTCTTTTCAGAGTATGGTGACTGGTCATAACCCTGACCAGTGAAGACCTGACCAGAGCTCTGCAGCTCAACTGGTCCGATCTTATCACTCATCCCGTACTGGGTTACCATGGCCCGGGCAATCTGGGTCGCCTGCTCAAAGTCGTTTGAAGCACCCGAAGACTGGGACTTGAAGATTAACTCTTCTGCAGCCCGACCACCCATTAAACCGGCAATCTGTTCTTCGGCGTTCTTCTTTGACATCAGCATTTGATCTTCCCGCGGCAGCATAATTGCATAACCACCAGCCCGACCCCGCGGTACAATCGTAACCTTGTGAACCACGCGGGCATCGTTCAAGACCAGACCAACAATCGTGTGTCCGGCCTCGTGGTAGGCCACCGTCTTCCGTTCTTGGGCAGACTGAACCCGGTCGTGCTTAGCCGGACCGGCAATTACCCGGTCCTCGGCTTCGTCCAGGTCCGCCGCGTCAATTTCAGTCTTGTTCCGGCGTGCAGCAAGCAGGGCCGCTTCGTTCAGCAGGTTTGCCAGGTCGGCCCCCACAAAACCAGGGGTCTGCTTGGCAATTTCCTTGAGGTCCACGTCTGGTGACAACGGCTTGTTCTTAGCATGAACCCGTAAAATAGCTTCACGGCCCTTGACGTCTGGACGACCAACCAGGATCTTTCGGTCAAACCGGCCCGGCCGCAGAAGGGCTGGGTCAAGGACGTCAGACCGGTTGGTGGCAGCCATTACGATGACCCCTTCGTCACCTTGGAACCCGTCCATCTCAACCAGGAGCTGGTTCAGGGTTTGTTCACGTTCATCGTGACCGCCACCCATGCCGTTGCCCCGGCGACGACCAACCGCATCAATTTCGTCAATGAAGATGATCGCTGGTGCAGCCTTCTTCGCTTGGTCAAAGAGATCCCGGACACGGGACGCCCCGACCCCAACAAACATTTCCACGAAGTCTGAACCGGAGATGGAGAAGAACGGCACGCCAGATTCACCGGCAACCGCCTTGGCTAGCAGGGTCTTACCGGTACCCGGAGGCCCCTCCAACAAGACCCCGGATGGAATCTTGGCACCCAGCTTGGTGAACTTCTTTGGATTCTTTAAGAATTCAACCACTTCAACCAGCTCTTGCTTTTCCTCTTCTTCACCGGCAACGTCTGAGAAACGAACCTTATTCTTCTTGGCATCCGCTGGTTTCGCCTTGGTCTTTCCAAAGCTCATTACCCCACGGCCGCCACCACCTTGGCCAGCTTGGCCCATCATCATGTAGAAGAAGAAAATCATGATGACCAGTGGCAAGACCGTCAACAATAGGTTCATCCAGATACTATTGGATTCCTCGGCCTTAGTACTCAGCTTGACGTTGTGCTTATTAGCATAGTTTTGCAACTGGCTAACCGTAACGTCACTTTCGAGAACTGAGCTCTGGAACTGTGAAACCTTGTTGTTGCGTTGCGTAGCTAAAGCAAAGCCATTGTTGGAGTTACTGTTGTTCGTCTGCGGCTTCCGGTAGCTCCCGGTCACCTTGTAAACCCCGCCATTTGGCTGAAGCTGGACACTCTTAATCTTGTTGCTCTTCAGTTCAGAGATAAACTCGCTCTGGGTAACCGTCTTACTCTGTCCGGTGGATTGGTTACCCCCGAAGAAAAAGTAGGCAATGCCCATAATACACAAGAACATCACTGCGTAGAAGAGAACGTTATGAGTAAAATTATTGTTACGCCGATTGTTGTTCATAACAACCTCCTATCTACCAGCAACTTAATTTAAATTGTACCCATTATCATAGCATACTTGACAATCATTGACCATTAAATTGCCAGCATTAGTTTTCACTGTATACAGATGGCTTCAAGACACCGACGTACGGCAGGTTCCGGTAATAGCCCTTGTAGTCCAAGCCGTAGCCCACTAGGAACTCGTTAGGAACCTTAAAGCCATAGTATTCAACCGCAACGTCAAACTCCCGTCCCTCCGGCTTGTTAAGCAGTGAGACCGTTTTGACGCTCTTGGCACCACGGTCTTTGAAGAGCTTTACCAAATATTCCAGTGTCCGGCCACTATCAACGATATCTTCGGTAATCAGCACGTTCCGGTCCTTGACATCGGTCGTCAGATCATGGATCAGCTTGAGATGCCCCGTCGTCGCGGTTCCCCCAAAGTAGGTCGAAACGTCGATAAAGTCGAGTTGGGCCATAATGTCCATTTTTTTGATCAGGTCGACGGTAAACAGGACCGCCCCGGACAGAACCGAAACAATCAGCGGGTCCTTATCCTGGTAATCGGCCGCGACCTGCTTTGCCAAGCGGGCAATTGCGGCCTGAATATCTTCCTCGCTGTACAGCACTTTTTCAATGTCGTTGTTCATGGTAAATCTCCTTTACACTTCTTTCATGCTAATTAAAACGTGGCGCCAGCGCTGCCGGTAATCGGCAGGGCGGGTAAACCAGGCCCACTTGCGGCCAACCAGCCAGACCGGCTCGTCATGGGCATCCGCAAGAACTACTTGCGCCTGGCGGGCAGCATTGGAAACCTTTTGGTCAATCAAAATCCGGCGGACCAGCTGGTGGCCCCCCTGTTTCAAACGCAGGGCATCCCCTGCCCGCCACAAACGCAACCGTAAGGGGAGCTGATCTGGGGCCAGCCACATCTCCTGCCCCGACGATTGTCCAACCGTATCATCCTTGGCAGCTATGACCTGGATGGCCCGCTGATCGCTGACGCGGTACCATTGGCCCAATTCTACCACAGTCGATAATCCATTTTGCCCTTTTCCGGGATTTTTCTTAGCAGGAACAAGTCGGCAGGATTGGTAATCCTTAACCAGCTGGTAGCCATTCGGCAGGGCCCAGGACTGCTGGGGGGTAGCGTGATTTTTCAATCCGGCCATCAATTCGTCCACTAACCGCTGCTTGATAGCGAGCAGCCACTGTTCAAGCCAATGCTGGAGGACCAAGCGCTGGGCGACTTCCGGCAGCTCTTCCCAGCTGGTCAAGTGGAGCTGGTTGCCCTCAGCAACCCGAGCGAGCTGTGCTTGTACTTCCTGGTTCTGCCAGGCAAGCAGCGCCGCCAACTGCTGGTGGTAGCTGGTCAGGTGTTGCAAGAGCCGCGGGTTCTCCTTTTCCAGTGCCGGGAGCAGCTGGTAGCGATAACGGTTCCGGCTAATCGTTAAATCCTGGTTGGTCGCATCCTCGTACCAGCGAATCCCCTTTGCCACCGCATAAGCACGCAGCTGCTCCTTGCTAAAGGGCAGCAGGGGACGGACTAGGCGGCCACCAGCAAAGGAGCGCACCGCCTCAATACCGACTAGCTGGCCGAGCTGGCCGCCCCGCACCAGCTTCATCAGCATTGTTTCCGCCAGGTCATTTTGGTGGTGAGCCGTTAGGAGAATGGGGCTTTGCCGCGCCGCCATCACCTCCGCAAAAAACTGGTAGCGAAAGCGCCGGGCCGCCGCCTCAATACCGGTTTGGGGGTGGTTTGCCCGGGGCCAGTGCTTTACTAGCAAAGCGAGCTGGTGTTTCTGGCAATAGCGGCGAAGGTATGCCTCCTCCTCCTGGCTTTGGCGTCGTAACTCATGGTTAACGTGGGCAACGGTGATTGCCGGCCGCAGCGAAGCGGGGAGGGAGGTCACCAGAGATAGGAGGACCATTGAGTCGACCCCCGTCGAAACGGCAATCACTACCCGGTCATTCTTATCAAAAAAGCGACCCCTTTGCAGGTGCCGCTTAAACTGTTCTTCGAGTTTTACCATCGTGTTAGCTCCGCCGGCCGCCACGGCCACCACGTTTGCCGTCGGTTTGCCGCTTGAGCGTTGAGAGGCGGGACTCACTTTCCTTGAGGTAGCCAGCCAGCATGTCATTAAAGTCTTCGTGCTGGTGGCCATGTCCATGGTGGCCGCCATTGCCGAAGCCACCCCGGTAGTTGCTTTGGTGACCGCGGAAGTCATGCTGGCGGTTTTCATGGTGGAAGTGGTGCTTGTTTTCAGAATGGTGGCTGCCATGCTCTTCCTTTTGTTCGTGTGGCGCGGCTGCTTTCATTGATAGGGCAATCTTCCCATCATCACCAACCCGGGTTACCTTAGCCGTAACGGTATCGCCGACAGCCAAGACATCATGAACATCCTTAATATACTTGTCAGAGATTTGGCTGATATGCACCAATCCCGTTTGGTTATCATCTAAATCGACAAACGCCCCGAAATTCGTGATTCCCGAAACCTTGCCGGAAACCTTTGCTCCCACTTCAATTGCCATGAAACTAATAGTTCCTCCTCAAGTCATCCAGAATTTGTGATTAATTGTAGTTGAGTATACCATACCCACTTCCGAAAAAGGAACTAATTATCTAAATTATAGATAGTTTCGCCCTTCTTCGAGTAGTTGTACTTAGCCCGGGCAACCTGCTGCGCATATTCCGGATCATGCAGCTGCTGAATTTGCTGTTTGAGCTGCTGGCTGGTCTTCCGCTGGCTTTGCAAACTAGCCTGGTACTGGGCAATGTTCCCATTGACCTTAGCCAGTGTCCGTTTGCTTTGGAAAATCTGGATTCCCAAAATGATAAAAATCACCAAAAAGACCAGCATAATTCGCCGACAACGCCTAATATGAACCTGACGTTTTTGCTGATCAACCGAAAACTTGTGCACATATGGTGTTTCCAACTGTGAAACCTTATTGTCGCCCTGGCTTGACATAACTTTCCCCCGCTTTATTTACTGATAATAGTTTAAGTATAGCAAGGTTACCCGTCAACTGTCTATATCAAGCCGGAAAATTATCAATTTTTTTATAAAAATCCATTAAAAGTCTTCTGCATAGGTTTCATCGACAATTTCGTACATATCCTCTGCTTCGCTTTTCTTGGTTGTCTCAACGATCTGGTTGATTTTAACCGTCTCCGTCTTGTTGCCAAATTTAATCGTCAGCGTGTCCCCAGCCTTCACCTTGGTCGAGGACTTCGCCGGCAGGTCATTGACGAGGATCCGTCCCTGATCCGCGATTTCCTTAGCGACTGAGCGTCGCTTGATGATCCGTGACACCTTTAAAAACTTATCTAACCGCATCTTATTTCCTCCATTTACTTACTCGCCTGTGTGTTTTCTTCCGCCACGACCTGGCTAAGGCCACTGAGAAAGGTCAGTAACTGATTTAGCCAGTCCGTTTGCGTCATCTTCGGCTGAATCACCAGCCGAACCGTCAACTGGCCATCCTGTTCCCCGAGGGTTGCCTTAAACTTTGTCTTTGCCAGGAGCTTGATAATCTGGGGAGCCTTGACTAAGTGGCTACCAGCAGGAGTAAAGGTAATCAGGATGTTGTCCCGCTGCCGCTTAACCTGCTCAATCATCGCTTCGTCGGCGTGCTGCTTCAATTTGCTAATCAGCAGGAGGTTGCCAACCGCGGCCGGGTAATCGCCAAAACGGTCCAGCAGGTCCCCCTGGATTTCTAGTAGTTCGTCAGCCGTCTGAGCCTGGCGAATTGCCTTATAGAGTTCGATCTTTTGCCGCTGGTCGTTAACGTAGCTATCCGGTAAGTAGGCTTCCACACCGACTTCGACCTCCGTATTGGCCCGGGCCGTCCGCTTCTTCCCCTGCTTGCGGGCAACCGCCTCGTTCAGCATTGAAGAATAGAGATCATAGCCGACAGAGTCGATGAACCCGTGCTGCTGCTTGCCAAGAATGTTCCCGGCCCCGCGAATTGCCAAATCCCGCATCGCAATCTTAAAGCCGGACCCCAGCTCGGTAAAGTCCCGGATGGCGGCCAGCCGTTTTTCTCCCTGTTCCGTTAGGACCTTATTCGGCTGGTACATAAAGTAGGCGTACGCGACCCGGTTGCTCCGGCCGATCCGCCCCCGAATCTGGTAGAGCTGGGCTAATCCCAGGTGGTCGGCATTTTCAACGAAAAGGGTGTTGACGTTCGGAATATCGACCCCGGTTTCGATGATTGAAGTAGTCACCAGGACGTCATAATTGCCCTGAATAAAGTCATATAGGACCGTCTCCAGCTCATTTTCGCTCATTTTGCCATGGATATAACCGATCCGGGCCTCCGGAACCAGGCTTTGCAACTTCAGCACCGTTTCTTCAATGTCGTTGACCCGGTTGTGCAGGTAGTAGACCTGGCCGCCCCGGTTCATTTCCCGGGTAATGCCATCCCGAATTGCTCCGTCATTTTGCTCCATCACGTAGGTTTGAATCGGAAACCGGCCCGCTGGCGGCGTCTCGAGGACGGATAGGTCCCGGACACCAAGCATCGACATGTTTAACGTCCGGGGAATCGGGGTCGCCGTCAGTGTTAGGACATCGACGTTATTCTTCAATTCCTTTAACCGTTCCTTGTGCTTGACCCCAAAGCGCTGTTCTTCGTCAACGATTACGAGTCCCAGGTCCTTAAACTGAACGTCCTTGGAAAGGATCCGGTGGGTACCAACGACAATGTCAACACTGCCGTCCGCTAACCCCGCGTCGGTTTCCTTTAATTCCTGGTTGGTTTTAAACCGCGACATCAAGGCAATCTTTACCGGGAACCCGGCAAAGCGCTTGCTCAGGGTGTCAAAGTGCTGCTGGGCCAGCACCGTCGTTGGCACTAAAAAGGCGACTTGTTTGCCACCCGTGACGGCCTTAAAAATCGCCCGCATCGCCACTTCCGTTTTACCGTAGCCGACGTCACCCACCAGGAGGCGATCCATCGGCCGCGGCTTTTCCATGTCCCGCTTGACCTCTTTGATGCTCCGCAACTGGTCACGGGTTTCGTTATAGGGAAAATTGGCATCAAATTGTGCTTGCAGGTAGTCATCCGCGGGGAAGGAATAGCCCTTGGCGGCCTCCCGCTTGGCGTACAGGTCGACGAGCTCGTCGGCAATATCCTCCACCTTTGACTCTACCCGCCGCTTCGTCTTCGCCCACTCGTTGCCGCCAAGACGGTTAATCCGCGGAGGCCGGGATTCCGAAGAAACATACTTCTGGACCAGGTTAAGCTGGGTCACTGGCACAAAAATCTGCGCGTTGTTCCGGTAGTTGATAATCATGTAGTCCTGGTGAACACCATCAACTTCCATCGTCTTGATCCCGCTGAAGATACCAATTCCGTGATTGACATGGACCACATAGTCACCCGGCTTGAGGTCGGTGTAGCTCTTGATCCGTTCCGCATTGGCCAGCTTTTGGGCCCGGTGCCGCCGCTTCTTGACCTGCTTGAACAGTTCCCCCTCCGTAATGACGACCAGGCCGGCCGCGGGCATCTCAAAGCCGTTATTCAGGCTCGCAGCGACCAGCTGGACGGTGTTGACCTGGAGCTGGTCAGTCCCCGTTTCGACCGCTGGGATACCGAAATCAGCCAGTGTGCGGGCAAGCTGCTGGCGGCGTTCATTACCATCCGCCAGAATAACAACCGTTTGTCCCTGCTCAGTCCACCGCTGCAGCTCCGTTTTGAGCAACGGCATTTGTCCAAAGAACCGCTGCATCGGCCGACTAGTCAGCTCAACCAGCTGGTTGAAACGCAAGCCCCCCATCCCTTTCTTGAACAGGGCTCCAAAAAGCTGGGCATGGCAGTCTGCCTTGATTAAGCCTGCCAAATCATTGCTCAGAGCCGGAATGCTGACTAGCTGGTGGTACTTCACCTTCTCTTCCAGCCATCCCTGGTCTTCGTCAGCTAATTTTGCTGCGCGGTCTTTCAAGTGAGAATAGTCATCCAGGTAGAGCGTGCCTTCTGTCCCTAAGTAGTCAAGCAACGAGTGCCGAGTTGGGTAGACGAGGTCGCTAAACTCCAACATTTCATTAGGAAGTCGGTGTTCGTTTAGTGCTGTAAGCAATGGGACAAAGCGGTTGTTAACCTGCTGGAGGAGGTCTTCATCCCCTGCTTGGAGGCTGGCCTTGAGCTGGCTGAATTGCCGGTCCACCGCCGCCTGTACCCGGGGGAATTCCGCCGGGGGCAGAATCAAGTCGGTCGCCGGGAGGATTTCTACCTCCTCGACATTGCCAACACTCTTCTGGGTGCTGGCGTCGAAGTAACGGAGGGAGTCCACCTCAGTATCAAACAGGTCAATTCGGACTGGGTTATCAGTGTTCAGAGCATAAACATCGATAATCGAGCCCCGGATGGCAAAGTCGCCGGGACGCAAAACCATTTTTTGCAGCTGGTAGCCCATTGCGCTCAACTGCTGCCGGGCCCGTTCCGGGTCTAATTCTCCACCAACGGTTACTTTCAGGGTTGCCTGGGCAAAGAACGCGGGAGCAACGACATTCCGCCGCAGGCCGGCCACCGAGGCCACCACTACGACGGGGCGCTGGCTGTTTAAGGCATTCAACGCTTGCACCCGTTGCAGGCGGTAATTCGGTGAACTGGTAGCCACTTCGGCCGCAAGGACCTCTTCAACCGGAAACTGGTAAACCTGGTTGGCCCCCAGCAGGTTGCTAAGGTCATCAGCTAGTTCTTCCAGCTGGGTCAAACTATCAACCACCGCCAATACGGGTTGCTGGCTCTGCTCAACCATCCCTGCCAAAAGCATCGTCCGTGCCGAGCCCGAAATACCAGTCACCAGTTGCCGTTTAGCCGCTTGCCGTTGCTGGAGCAGTTGTTTAAACTCGGGTGATTTTTCAATAAAGTTTGTTAACCGCACCGCTCGCTTGTCCCCCTTTCAAATTAGTTGTAGTCGTTCATCAGCTGGGCGAAGTCCTCGCCCTTAATCCAATCTTCCAAAGCGTGTTCAGCCCGTTCAACCGCGTCGTCGAACCGTGGCCGTTCTTCAGGCGTAAACTTGCCTAAAACGTGGCTAACCACCGTCCCGTGCTGGGGGTGGTCAATTCCAAGTTTAACCCGGTTGAAGTCCTTGGTCCCCAGTGCGTTGATAATGCTCTTGAGACCGTTGTGACCACCGGAAGCACCATGGGTTTTCAGCCGTACCCGACCAACTGGCATGTCCAGGTCATCATTAACGACTACCAGGTCGGCAAGGTCCAGACCGTAATAATCCACCAGCGGGCCCACTGCCCGACCAGAATCGTTCATAAAGGTCGTTGGCTTAACCAGCATCACCTTTTCGCCGTTAATGATTCCGCTAGCCGCAACTGCCTCCTGTTTGAGGTGGCTAAACGCACCGAGCTGGTAGTCGCGCGCTAGTTGGTCAACCACCATAAAGCCCGTGTTGTGACGTGTTTCATCGTAGCGGCTGCCAATGTTTCCTAAACCCACAATCATTTTCATCGTATTATTCATCCCTTCGCAGTCAAGAATACAAAAAGGCCGCACGGGAGCGTTCCCCGTCCAGCATTGGTTCCTTTATTATACCCTAGCTGCAGGCCAAACTAAAATAATTCACCCCACAGCGCTTTAATTCTTTCTCATTTTTCTCTCATATTTTACCAAGATATGGTATGATGATTAATGCACTTAATACAAAGCAGGAGAAGTTCGTATAATGATTTTTAGCTCACTGATTAAAACCAAAGACCAGCTGACCACCCTGCCGGAAACGGCCACCCTGGAAGAAGCGCTGACAGTTCTTGAGACTAGCGGTTACCGCTGTGTCCCCGTCCTTGATAAGTCCGGACGGATTTTCCGGGGGAACATTTACAAGATGCACCTGTACCGGCACAAGTCTCGCGGCGGTGATATGCACCAACCCGTGACCGCCCTGTTAAAAAACGCCACTAAGTTTGTTTCCATCAATTCAGCATTCTTTTCCGTCTTCTTCGCCATGCGGGACCTGCCCTACATTGCCGTTCTGAATGAAAATAACCAATTCTATGGCATCCTGACCCACCACAGTATGCTCCGGATGTTAGCGGCAGGCTGGAATGTCAACAACGGCAGCTATGTACTAACGGTCACTACTCCTGATGAACGGGGATCGCTGATGACTGCCAGCAAGGAAATCACCCGCTACTGTCAAATCGTCAACGTGCTGTCATTCGACCCGGAACATTCGGCGATGAAGCAGGTTTTGTTTACCCTGCCAGCGGACGTGGACCACGATAAGATGGAAAAAATCGTCCACCGGTTACAAAAAAAGGGCTTTGAGGTCGCCGAAATCGAAGACCTCCACCACAAATATTAAAGTCTGAGTCTTGCGGCACTATGAGCTGCCACACATTGAACGACAAACGTCCCAAATCAGCTTTTCAGCCAATTTGGGACGTTTTGTTTTACTTTTCCTTGTTCACCAGGCCAAAACTAATCTGGAGCGCGTGGTCCACCGCGGTCATCCTAGCCGGACTGATCTTTGCAATCCGGTCTTGCAGCCGTTGCTTGTCAATCGTTCGCACCTGCTCTAAGAGAATAACCGAGTTATGTGCAAGGGAGCTTTCCTTGTGGGGCAAGAATACGTGAGTCGGCAACCGGCTTTTTTGCAGTTGAGTGGTAATTGCCGCCACAATCACCGTCGGACTGTAATGGTTACCAACGTCATTTTGTAAGATCAGTACGGGCCGGACGCCCCCCTGTTCTGACCCGATTACCGGGGAGAGGTCCGCATAAAAGATTTCGCCCCGTTTTACCCGCTTGCTCGTCATCTTCCCGCTCCTTTATTAATAGTGATAAGTTCGGTGGATCCGGTTATTAAAGTTGGTCAGGATCTCATAATTGATCGTCTGAGCCTGGTCGGCCATTTCTTCAGCAGTGATTGTCAAGTCGCCGGACCGGCCCATCAGGATGACCGGGGTATCTACCGGGTAGTATTTCGGTAGCCGAACCATCATCTGGTCCATGCAGACCCGGCCGGCAATTGGACAGTACTGCCCGTCGACCAGCACCTTGAAGCCGGTCATGCAGCGTGGGTAGCCGTCCGCGTAGCCAATCGGCACTGTCGCCAACCATTCATCGTGCTCCGCAGTATAAGTGGCCCCGTAGCTAACCGACTCACCGGCAGCCAGTTTCTTTACGAAGCTGATCGATGAACGGAGCGTCCCGACCGGTTGGAGGTGCAAGTCCTCCGGCAGGTCAGTTCCGGACGGGTTATAGCCATACATCGACAGCCCCATCCGGATCGTGTTGGCCGTAATCTGGTCGCGGTGCCACAAGCCGGTCGCCGAATTAGCCATGTGCGTGTACGGTGGCAGCTCGTCGAGGCTTTCAATAAATTTCTGCCAGCGCGCGTATTGACGGTCAAAGTAGGTGTGGTCAGCACTGTCCGCCGTTGCAAAGTGGGTAAACATCCCCTCGAATTCAAATTCAGGATACCGCCGCAGGATCTTAACGGCCTGGTTAAACTCGGCGACATTTGTAAAGCCGATCCGCCCCATCCCGGTATCGACAGCCAGGTGAATCTTGAGGGGCTTCTTCCAGTTAAACTGGCGGGCAAACTGGTGGTACTTGGTCAGCCAATCTAGCGAACCCACGGTCAGGGAAACTCCTGCCTCGGCAGCGACGTTCGCCTCTTCGACCGGTGTAATTCCCAAAACCAGCGTAATAACGTCTAAGCCGCTATCCCGCAGTTCTAGTGCTTCATCAAGGATTGCCACGCACATCCCAGTGGCACCAGCACGGAGGGCCGCCTGAGCGACCGGTACCAGGCCGTGACCGTAGGCATTGGCTTTGACAACCGCTAAGATCTTGCTGTCGGCTGGCAAGGCGGCTTTCTGGGCCTGGATATTTTCACCGAGTGCCCGCAGGTTAATTACATATTCCGTATTGCGGAGACGTCCACTTATCATTATTACTCACTTTCCCGATTAAAAATTTTGCATTGACTTCAATTTTATCAAAAATCATAGCGGGACGCACAGGTCAAGTTATAAATCATAAAAATTAATTCACCATGCGACGGAATTGATATATAATTCTATTGTCACGTTTTACTGGTGAATTGCTTACAAAATAATTAAAATCACCATAGTAAATTCACTATTTTAGTAAAACGTGGTATTTTCTTATAAGCGAAAGGAGTGATTCATAATCTTTTCCAAAAGTATTAAGAATCATCCCACACTAAAGTTCATCTTAAAAACGGCCTTTTACTTTATTGTAATTCTCCTGCTGGTTTACCTATACGGGTACTATGGTGCAGGACAAGAACCGTTTATTTATAATGAATTCTAACGTGGAGGAGAATAAATTGATTACAAATCTTGTTGATGCTTTTGACCAGATCGCCATGGCCAACCAGGACCGGCTGGCCTACGACGAAATGGGCAGGAGCACTACTTATGGTGAATTAAAGGCGGCTGCGGACAGTTTGGCTGCTTGGCTCGACCAGCAGTCACTACCGGACCACAGCCCAATTTTAGTCTTTGGCGACCACCAGTATGAGATGTTAGCCAGTTTCTGGGCCGTTTTAAAAACCGGGCATTCCTACATCCCAGTAGCTGCCGACTCGGCGCTGCCACGGATTCAATCGATCCTCGACACTGGAAAGCCTAGTCTGGTGTTGGCAATTGACGCTTTCCCTGGTGACCAGCTCGTGGTGAGCGCACCGGTAATTGACCGGGACGCCATCAACCAGGCCATCAATGCGCACGAAGCGTTTGATGACCCGAACCCCGTCACGGGGGACGACCTCGCCTACATCCTGTTTACCTCGGGAACAACCGGTTCTCCTAAAGGGGTGGAAGTCAGCCACGACAACCTGGTAACCTTCACCAACTGGATGCTGAGTGACGAATTTGACCTGCCAGCCCATGCCAACTACCTGGGACAACCGCCATATTCGTTTGACCTTTCAAATATGTTCTTATACCCGGCCCTGATGAGCGGGAGCACGATTAAGGCCTTGCCGCATGATGTGGTTGAAAACTTCGGGCAGCTCTTTACGGCCTTGCCTAAACTAGACCTCAACGTCTTTGTCGGGACCCCTTCGTTTGCGGATATGCTGATGTTAAGCCCGGCCTTTAGTGAACAGCAGATGCCGGGAATCACCGACTTCCTGTTCTGCGGCGAAGAGCTGACGGTTAAGACCGCCCAAAACCTGCACAAGCGCTTCCCCCACGCCCATATTTTCAACACTTACGGGCCCACGGAGGCCACGGTCGCTGTTTCCGGAATTGAAATCACTCCTGAAATTGCGGCGAACAATGACCGCCTCCCCGTCGGCTATGCCAAGCCGGGCGTAGAATTGTCAATTTGGCAGGGCAACCAGCAGGTAACCACCCCGGGAGAACAAGGAGAAATCATCATTGCTGGGGACAGCGTTGCCCACGGCTACATGAACAACCCTGAAAAGACCGCTCAAGCCTTTTTCGAGCTGAACGGCCAGCCAGCATACCGGACCGGGGACGCGGGAGTGCTTGACGAAGATGGTCTTCTCCACCACAAGGGGCGGATGGACTTCCAAATTAAGCTCCACGGCTTCCGGATCGAATTGGATGAAGTGCGGGCCAGCCTAGAAAAGAGCCCGTATATCAAGCAGGCAGTGGCGCTGCCGAAATACAACCGGGACGGTAAGGTTACCCACCTGATCGCCGCGGTCATCCCCAAGAAGGACTATGCTGACGAGGAGCCAGCCAAACTGACCGCTCAAATCCGGGAAAGCCTCAAGGAACTCATCATGCCATACATGATGCCGACCCAATTCATTTACCGAGACAGCTTCCCGATGTCTGCAAATGGCAAGATTGCAGTTAAGCAAATGATTAAAGAGGTCAATCAATAATGATTAATTGGATCTCAAGTCTGCCAAACTTTAGCGCCTACGGAACCCCAGTCTACTTTGTCTACTTAATTCTTGCCCTTTTACCGCTGGGGATCGGCCTTTACTTTGGCAAACGGTTTAGCTGGTACGAAGCACTGGTCAGCTTCGTCTTCATTTTCTTAATGTTTGACGGCAGCAGCTGGCAGCAGGGGATTTCACTGATTGTCTACGTAATATACGAAACCCTGCTCGTGATGTTTTACGCCCGCTACCGGCAACGGCAGAACAGCACCGGTGTCTTTTACCTGCTGTCTGGCTTATCCATCCTGCCGCTGGTAATCGTAAAACTCTCGCCAGCAATGGTGGGTCACAACTCCCTGCTCGGCTTTTTGGGGATTTCTTACCTGACTTTCCGGGCCGTTGGAACCATTATCGAAACCCGGGACGGGATGATTAAGGAAATTTCTCCCTGGAAGTTTGTCCGCTTTATTCTGTTTATGCCTACGATTACTTCCGGACCAATCGACCGCTACCGGCGTTTCGAAAAGGACTACCGGAAAGTCCCGTCACGGGAAGACTACCTGAACCTGGTCAGCAAGGGGATTTTCTACCTCTTCCTCGGTTTCTTGTACAAGTTCGTGATTGGTTACTTCTTTGGACAAAACTTTTACCCGTTCTTTGAACAGCAGGCCATGATTAACCACAGTCTGTTCTCCTGGAGTATGCTGGGGGTAATGTACACGTACGGTTTCTACCTCTTCTTCGACTTTGCCGGCTACTCGCTCTTTGCGGTCGCGATTTCCTATTTTATGGGTGTCCAGACCCCGATGAACTTCAAGCAGCCATTTAAGTCCAAGAACATCAAAGAGTTCTGGAACCGGTGGCACATCAGCCTGTCGTTCTGGTTCCGTGACTATATTTTCATGCGCTTTGTCTTCATGGCAACCAAAAAACGCTGGTTTAAAAACCGGAATACCTTGTCATCGACCGCCTATATGCTTAACATGGTTTTGATGGGCTTTTGGCATGGTATCACCTGGTATTATATTTTATATGGTTTCCTGCACGGTTTTGCCCTAGTGGCGAATGACTGGTGGTTGCGGTTTAAGCGGAAACGCCTGCCAAACCTGCCCCACAATAAGCTGACCACGGGAATTGCTATTTTTGTTACCTTTAACTTTGTTATGTTTACGTTTTTGATTTTTAGTGGTTTCTTGGATACCTTTTTCTTTAGCTAACCACATCGATTTTAGGAGGATTTACGATCATGCAAGAACAGATTATTAACATTTTAGCTGACACAACTGGCCGGGACGCTGCTGACTTTAGCGATGCTTCCCAAGACCTCTTTACAAGTGGCCTCTTGGACTCCATGGCAACGGTTAGCCTGCTGCTAGGCTTGCAAGATGCCTTTGATGTTCAAGTTCCGGTTTCTGAGTTTGACCGGAGCCAGTGGAACACAATTGAAAAGATTGAACAACGGGTAAAGGAGCTTCAAAATGCATAATCGCCGGAAACTGTGGTCCATCTTTGGCCCTGTTATCCTGGCGTTTGTCCTGATCGTGGTGCTGTTCTCGTTACCAATCAAAAATAAGCACAGCACCGCCATGGAGAAACAAGCAGCCGTTTCGCTCAGCCCAGTTGTCTTTAAAAACCAATCAATTAAGCAGCAGGCCATGAGCAATCACCAGACCAAATTTGTACCCTTTTTTGGTTCCAGCGAGCTGCGGCGGATGGATAAGTATCACCCATCCGTAATGGCCGCGCGGTACCATAATTACACGCCCTTCCTATTTGGTTCCCGGGGAACCCAGTCACTGCCCCAGTTTTTCAACATTAATTCGATGGAAAACCAGTTAACGGACCAAAAGGCAGTCTACATTATTTCTCCCCAATGGTTTACCAAGCAGGGCGTCAAAACCCCCGCATTCAAGTTTTATAACGGGACATATGCCGACCTGAGCTGGCTGCAAAAAGCCAATCCACGGTCACCATACGACCGGTATACCGCACGCCGGTTGCTGACCCTCCTAGGAACGGACGGGACGATTGGGGCCGCAGCCCGTAAGATTGCGGCTGGTCATGCCCTGAGCGGCTGGGACCGGTTGGTAATCAACACCCGGGTGGCGATGCTCAAGCACGAAGACGCCCTCTTCTCAGAGTTCCAAATTAACGAGAACTACCAGAAACACATCCTGCCAAACGTTAACAAGCTGCCGAAAAAGTATAACTACGACCAGCTGTATAAGGACGCTGAGGCAACCGGTGAACGGGATACCACTAACAACCGCTTCCGGGTTAAAAATAGTTTCTACACTAAGAAAATCAAGCCGCACGAAAAACGGCTGGCGGGTAGTCAGCGACACCTGAACTATACTCAATCACCGGAATATGGTGACCTGCAAGTTGTCTTAAACCAGTTTAAGAACACGAACACCAACGTGCTGTTCGTAATTCCACCGGTTAATGCCAAGTGGGAAAAGTTCACTGGCCTGGATATGCAGATGTACTACCGTTCGGTGAACAAGATTAAGTTCCAGCTCCGCGAACAAGGTTTCAACAACGTGCTCGACCTTTCCCATGATGGCGGCAAGACTTCCTTTATGGAAGACACCATTCACATCGGCTGGGCTGGCTGGGTCAAATTTGATCGAGCTTCCAATAGCTTCATTACCAGCAAACAGCCGGCACCGCATTATCGGTTGAGTGACCAGTTCTTGACCCAAAGGTGGGCAAACCTTAATCCAACCCCAGCTAACTTAGAGCATTTCAAAGAACAATTGAAGTAAACGTAAAAAACCACTGATGGCCGTGCTGGTCATCAGTGGTTTTATTCGTTTGGCTCTTCGTCAAGAAGTACTGATG
>NZ_AZGE01000031.1 GCF_001434465.1 Limosilactobacillus oris DSM 4864 | reverse complement strand
TTCGTCCAACTATGGGGGTTCACTTCACAAAATTATGCTTGCTTTTTTTATTAGCTACCCATATACTTAGTTACATAAGTAATTAACCGAATAACTAAGGAGGTGCGCTCTTGCAGTTTCATTTTGACGAATCGGCGCCGCTATACCAGCAGATTGCCGCTCAACTAGAAGAAATGATTTTTACCGGTGTCTTTCCGGAAGGCAGTCAGGTCCCATCAACGACGCAGCTGTCGACCGAGTTGCACATCAACCCGGCAACCGTCCTCAAGGGGATGAATATGCTGGTCGAGAAAGACTTGATTGAAAAACGTCGTGGCCGGGGAATGTTCGTCACTGCCGGCGCCCAGGAGAAGATTATGCAGACACGCAAAGAGAGTTTTTACAAAGATTACGTGAAGAGCCTGTTATTGGAAGCCCACAAACTGGGGATTACTAAGCAGCACTTACTAGAACTGATTGAACGGGGGGAGAACGATGGAACAGTTAACAATTAGTCACATCAGCAAAAAATACGGCCGGCAGAAGATTTTAGAAGACCTAAGCTGCCAGTTAGCGCCGGGGAAGATTTATGGCCTGCTTGGCCGAAACGGGGCAGGGAAGTCGACCCTGCTCAATATCATTACGGGCCGGATTTTCCCGACGGCCGGGATGGTCTCTCTTGGTAAACTGGGAACCAACGACCAGGACCAGGTGTTGGGCCAGTTTTACCTGATGAGTGAAAGTAACCTCTACCCGAAGCGGACAACGATTCAACGGATGTTTGACCTGGCGGATGGTTCCTACGGCAATTTCGATTACCAAAATGCTGAACGCCTGCTCAAGGCTTTTGGAATTAGTGCCAAGACTCAACTGAGCAAGCTCTCAACCGGGTTGCAGACCGCTGCCAAGCTGGTCGTGGCCCTGAACGTCAATGCTAATTACGTTTTCCTGGATGAACCGACGCTGGGGCTGGACGCTAACCACCGGGAGCTGTTTTATAAGGAACTGGTCAAGAGCTACCAGGAGAAGCCGCGGACATTTGTCCTTTCGACCCACCTAATCGACGAAATCCAGCAACTGGTGGAATACGTGCTGATTTTGGCGGACCACCAGCTGATTGCTGATGCCGACGTCGAGGAAATGTTGGACCGGGCCCACACGGTGACGGGACCGGAAAAGCTGGTCGACCAGTATGTTGCGGGCTTGCGGGTCCTATCCACGGACCAGTTGGGGACGGTCAAGACTGCCTATGTCTATGACCAGCTTGATGACCAGCGGGTAATTCCTGACCAGGTTAAGCTCGGACACTATGATTTACAGAAACTCTTTATTGAATTAACGAATGGGGGCAGTAAGAATGAGTAAGCAGAAAATGACTTTGGTGATGACGAACGTCTTCTACCGTCTCGGACAGGCAATTTTAATTACGGTTGGTTGGGTCGTCGGTTTTGAAGTGGTCGTTTCCCTGATGGGGCTAGGTTTCAACCACAACCTTGAATCATTCCTGGTCACGTTGCAGGCCATCCCATCTACCCTGGCGGTGTTTATCAACCTGATTCTTTTCGCCTACTTCATCGTTACGCCCTACGTTGATTTTAAATGGGCCATCCAGAACGGGATTTCCCGGAAGACGATGTGGCGCGGGCGGGCGCTGGCCCTGTTCTTGGCGACGCTGGTGATCTTTATCCTCGATGAATTGCTATCACTGGCTAACCAGCCGGCAATGAGCCCGCGGACCCTGCTGGTCAACTTTCTGATTCTGCTGACCGTGGTCGTGACCTGCCAGGCAATTGGTAACGGCTTCGGTCTGCTGAGCCGGACCTGGAAGTGGATCGTTGGGATCGGCCTGCCGGTGATGTTTATCATCCTCTGCGTGATGCTGGGTCGGTTGATGCTGACCCTGAACAACCAGATTACAGCATTAGTGGAAAATAAGCAGTTTGTTACCGCAATGGCGATTGTATTTAATAATCCGGTGATTCCTTACGTGCTCTGGTTAGTCTACTTCGCGATTGTTCTTGGCCTGACCAAGCTCTTCAACGACCGCCTGCAGTTGCGGCGGGATTAAAGAAAATAACTCCTAGTCATTTTTGAGATGACTGGGAGTTATTTTCGTTTTAAAACAGGACCGACAAGTTCAGCCCCGTAATCAGGGCAACCAGGGCGTAGCAGACAACCATCTGCCAGCGCCGGTTGACGTGGGGGCCCATCAGGTCACGGTTGCTGGTGATAGCAACCAATGGGAAGAGGGTAAAGGGCAGGGCGATGCTCAATACCACCTGGGCATAGATAATCAGCTGCTCGAACTGGTTTTCATTGAAACGGATGATAAAGCCGATAATGAGGATCGGAATCAGGGTCACGAATCTGGTCAGCAGGCGCCGTTTCCAGAGGGGCAGGCGGATGTTGATGTAGCCCTCCATCACGATTTGCCCGGACAGGGTCGAAGTAATCGATGAAATCAGCCCGGTAATCAGGAGCGCAAAGGCGAAGAGCCAGCTCATCAGCGGGCTCGCCAGGTGGCCGACGATTCCCGGGTCCTTTAGCGCGTAGAAGACTTCTTGCAGGCTAGTCAAGTCGCCGTGGTGGAAAAAGAGCGTTCCTCCCAGGACCAGCAGGAGGGCGTTGACAATCAAGGCCGCAATCAGGTGGATGACTGAATCCCAGTTGGCGAACTTCAAAGTCTCGGTCACCTGCTTGGGGTCGTGTTCGTCATAGCGCCGGCTCTGGGCTAGGGCCGAGTGGAGGTAAATGTTATGGGGCATAATGGTGGCCCCGATGATCCCCAGGCTGAGAACTAACTCTGCGTGGTCAGTTAGAATCTGGGCGTGCGGGGTGAAACCTTCCAAAATGGCAACGACGGCGGGATGGGCCCGGCAAACTTCCGCGGCGAAGATGACACCGACGGTTAAAATCGCGAAGAGCACGATAAACTCAATTCGTCGAATCCCGAAGCGGAGAAAGAGCAGGACGACCAGCACGTCGGCAATTGTTAACAGGACCCCAACCACCAAGGGCAGGCCAAAGAGGAGCTTGAGGGCAACCGCAGTTCCCACGACCCCGGTCAGGTCCGTCGCCATCATCGCAATTTCGTTGAGGATCCAGAGGGTGAGGCGGACGGGTTTATTGACCCGGCTGGCAATCGCCTGGGCCAGGTCCGTCCGGGTAACGACGCCCAGCTTGATCGACAGCGACTGCATGACCATCGCAATCAGGATAGAGCAGAAGAGGACAATCAGGAGTTGGTAGCCGTACTGGCCGCCCCCGGAGAGGGAGGTCAGCCAGTTGCCAGGGTCCATATAACCGACCGCGACTAGGGCCCCCGGGCCGCTGTACGCAAGGAACTTTTGCCAGAAGGCTGATTCATAGACCGTTGGGACCTTCACGCTGCCGTTGATTTCATCGAGACTTTTCTTTTTCATGCCTGACCGCCCCGTTTCTGGGCCAAGTTAGCGATGAAGCGGGCAAAGGCGGGCTGGTCATTGAGGGCGGGTACGAGGTTGAGTTCCTGGCCGCCGCTGGACCGGAAGACCTGGTAGTTTTGCACCCCGTCCTCTTCCAAGGTTTCCAAGCAGTCGGTCACGAACGACGGCACCGCGAGCAACACATTGCGGTTGCCCAGCTGGGCCTCCTGCATCAGGGTATTGCGCAGGTAGGGCTTCAGCCAGGGCATCGGGCCAAATTTCGACTGGTAGGCCATCTTGATTTGCTCGTCTGGGATGTCTAACAGTTGCCGCAGGCGGGCGGTGGTTCGCTCGGTTTCTTCCTGGTAGGGGTCGCCGTGTTTGACCATGGCTGTTGGAATCCCGTGGTAGGTAATCAGGAGCCGGTCGTACTTCTTCCTTTGCCAGGCCGCTTGGATGTGGTCGGCGAGCAGCTGGAGGTATTCCGGCTCGTCAGCAAAACGGTCAATGACCGGAATTGTCGGGTCGACTGCGTGTACTTGGTCAATGATTGATTGGGTGGTGCTCTGCGTAAAGTGGGGGAAGAGGGGCAGGACGGTGACCTCTTCGCCAGCGTTGAGCATGGCCGTCAGGGTTTCCTGAATGGATGGTTGCTCGTAAGTCATTGCCATCCGGACATCCCAATCGGGCAGGAGGTCCTGCACCCGCTTTGTCAGCCGTGCTGTATAGACGATAAGTGGGGACCCCTCTTCCGTCCAAATATCCCGGTAAAAGGTTGCCGACCGCCAGGACCGCATTGGGAGGACGAAGCCCTTGAGGATGGGCTGCCAGAGTGCGGGCGGCATGGTGACCACGTTGCGGTCGCTGAGAAAGACGTTGAGGTAGTGCTTGACGTCGGCCGTAGTTGGCGTGGCGGGTGAACCCAGGTTGACTAATAGTAATCCGTTCTTCTTCATTCTGCGACTCCTCACTTTAGTTGTGTAACTGCCGGGCCTTGAGTGCCCATAAAATGGAAACAGTGTCGATGACTTCTTGCAGCATGGCACCAACAAATGCGGGGATGACCCCGGTGCTGGCGATGAGCATTAAAACCGTACAGATTGCGATTCCGATGAGGACCGCCTGCTTGGCGATTCGGAGGGTGTCCTGGGAGATGGTGACCGCTTTGGCAACCTTTGCCAGGTCATCCTTTAAGATGACAACGTCGGCCGTTTCACTAGCCGCGGTCGAACCGTGCGCTCCCATCGCGATCCCAACATCGGCTGTGGCTAGTGAAGGAGCGTCGTTCACCCCATCCCCGACCATGAAGACCGGGTGCTCGCTTTGGGGGATGGACTGGAGAGCCGCAATTTTGTCCTGGGGCAGGAGGTCGGCCTTCACCGTGGAAATTCCCACCGCCTTAGCGACTTGCTGGGCAATGGCACGCTGGTCCCCGGTCAGCATGATCAGGTTGGTTACCCCCGCGGCCTTTAGCTTTGTCATGGTTTGGGCAGCTTCGGGCCGGACGTGGTCGGTAAAGGCGATGGCTCCGTAATAGGTTCCGTCAACACTGACGTAGATAGCGGTGGTGTCGAGGGCCGCTTGCTGGTTTTGGGGAGCGACGAATTGCCGCTTGCCGACTTTGACCTGGTGGTCCTCAATCATTGCCGTAATTCCCTTACCTGTTTCCTCGGTTAAGCCGGAGACCGCTGCTAGAGAAATATTATGTTGGCTAGCATAGGCGAGCAGCGACCGGGCGAGAATGTGGGAAGAGTCTTGTTCGGCGCTGGCAGCTAGGTGGAGGAGCCGTTCCTTAGTAATTGTCCCGGCAGGGAGGATTTGGGCAACGGTGAGGTGGCCGTTGGTTATGGTCCCAGTTTTGTCAAAGGCCCCGGTCCGGGCCCCGGCCAGCTTTTCAAGAACACTGCCGGTTTTCACGACGATTCCATTCCGGGAAGCACGGCTCATTCCAGAAACCATCGCGACTGGTGCCGCAAGGATGAGCGGGCAGGGGGAAGCCACGACGAGGACTTCGGCAAAGCGGCGCGGATCCTTAGAAAGCCACCAGGCAAGGAGTGAAACCAGGATTGCGGCAACCGTAAACGGCACGGCATAGCGGTCGGCCAAACGAACAAAGTGGGCCGGTGTCTGCTCTGCTTCCTGAACGAGTTTGACCAGCTGCTGGTACTGGCTGTCCTTGGCCAGTTTGGTGACCGTCAGCGTAATAGCCTCATCGCCATTGATAGAACCGGACATGACCGTATCACCCACCGTTTTGGCGACTGGCCGGGCTTCACCAGTTAACGAGGACTCGTCGAATTCGCCCGTTCCCTTAATAATCAGGCCATCAATGGGAACGAGCTCACCGGGCTTGACGATGATTTTGGCACCCACCGGGACGTCGTTGACCGGGACGTCCTTGCTGCCATCCGGGGTGACGACGTGGGCAAAGCGTGGTGAGTTGTCTAGCAGGGCTTTGAGCTCGGTATTAGCTTTCTTGGCGGCATAGTCTTCCAGGGCATCCCCACCGGTCAGCATGACGAGGATGACCATAGCGGCCCAGTATTCGCCGACCGCGAGGGTAGCGACGACCGCGAGAATTGCCAGGAGGTCGACCCCATACTTGCCGGACCGCAGGGTTTTAACCATCCCAACCAGCATCGTCAAGGCAACGATTGCCCCGGCGATGGTGACAATGATTTGAGCGAGCAGCGGGTAGTGGAAGCCGTACTGTAAGATGAGGGCGATTCCCGCAATGATAATAGTTAGCCATAGTTTTTGTTTGTTTGATAAGCGTTGCATTATTTTAACTTCCCTTTGATAAACTCCATACATACCTATTATAGTTTACTTGCATGGAGATATCAGGCGTTCAGAAGAATTCTGTCCGCGATTTTATGATAAAAACGGCCCGGGACCAAGCAAGCGCCAGGTCACGGGCCGTCAATATTTTAGTAGGTTGGTTCAATCTTGAATTCACGTTGGGGTGTCAGGTCGGCATCTGGGTACTTGTTGGCCAGGGCGGTAATCAGCATCCGCTTTGCCAGGTCGCCATTACGGTCAAGCACCGTGTGCATGTTGGTACAAAAGACGTTTTTGTAAATCGCACCCTCAGTGTCGTCATCCTGGTTATTCCCGACGCCCTCGATGACCTTGCCCAGGGGCTGTTCGTCCTTTCCCAAGTAGGTGACCAGGTCGTGGTTTTCGTGACCGTGGTAGTTGAGCCCCCACTTGGTCTTGACTACCAGGTCGTCTTGGATTGGCTCCTGGTCAGCCGGCAGCTCGCTGCGGTGGGAAAGCAGGCCAGCACCAGCTACCTTGTTGCCGTGCTGGTCAATGTAGGATTGGCCGAGCAGCTGGTAACCTTCACCGACCGCTAGCAGCGGCCGGTTATTTTCGATGTACTTCGCCAGTTCATCGTGCTTGCTTGGAATGTCTTCCAGCGCGATTGACTGCTCAAACTTCTGTCCGGCGCCAATCACCATCAGGTCGTAATCAGCGGCCTTAAAATCGTCTTCCACGCTGACAACACGGCTGGCGACGTCGATGTCGAGGAGGCTGCCGTAATACTTGAGTGCCATGATGTTGCCGAGGTCGCCATAGGTGTTCAGCAGGTTGCCGTAGAGGTGGGCAAGTTGCAGTTGGTATGTCGCCATTATTCCATCCCCCCATCAATCAATTTTTGTTCGGCCAGTGCTTTCCGCAATTGACGCATCGCGGTGTAACAGGTGACCACGTAGAGGCGCTTCGTTGGCATCTCTTTAATGCGGTCGATCAGCTTGGCCGGATCGGGTTCCACGTTAACGTCGGTAAAGCCGCCAAACTTGAACCGGGTAGCGGCGTCCTTGTAATTCGACGCGCCGACCAGGTAGTAAGGAATATCGTGTTCTTTTAACGTTTCGAAGTTACAGTCCCAAATCCAGGAAGTATCTTCGCCATCGGCAGGCAAAGCCGTCAGCATAAAGGCAAAGGAGAAGGGTTCCTTGTCGGTCTTAATCATATCAAGGACGGTGTCGACCCCAATTTGATTCTTGACCATGATAATGACCATTTCCTTGTCGCCGATTTGGACCCGTTCCTGCCGACCGAAAATTTCGGGGCTCTTTTCAAAGGCCGTCTTGATTGCTTCCTGGTCAACCCCCATGAAGCGGGACAGGGAGTAAGCGGCGAGGGCGTTGTAAATGTTATAGGAGCCCCCCACCGGAATCTTGAATTCGTAATCATCGAACTTGACGGTTGAGTCCGCTGAGGTCATTTCGTCAACGGCCGTAACCCGGTAGTCCAGTTCTGGCCGCTTGTGACCACAATTAGGACAGAAGTAGGCGCCGAGCCCGCCGTAGGTGATGAAGCCGTAGTGGATGATGTGGTGGCACTTCGGACAAACGACCCCGTCAGTATTAGATGGGGCTTCCAAATCACCCATTGGCTGGTCGTCAAAACCGTACCACACGCGGGGGTTTGGTAGGTCGACAGAGTTGAAGATCGGGTCGTCGGCGTTGGCAATAATTGTTGCGTTCGGCGCCATCCGGACACCTTCCAACATCCGGTCCCAGGTGGCGTACAGTTCGCTGTACCGGTCGAGCTGGTCCCGGAAAAGGTTGGTAAAGACGAAGGCTTTCGGCTTAAAGTATTTAACGATCCGGACGATGTTGGCTTCGTCGACTTCCAGGACGGCCAGGCCCTTCTTCTTCGGCTTAGGGGCGGACATGAAGATCGTGGCGATTCCCCGCTTCATGTTTGAACCGGTCGGGTTGTAGAGGACATCCGGATACTTTTGCTTGAGGGCCTGGACGGCGAGGGCGGTGGCGGTCGTTTTACCGTTCGTTCCACCAACGATTACAAAGTCGTAACGGTCCTTGTAGTGGTATAAAATATCCGGATCGATTTTCAGAGCGATGAGGCCGGGGAGGGAGCTCCCACGGTTAAAAACGTCGTGGAGGACAGAGTAGGAGAGGTGTCCAACCCCTGCCGCGACAGAGCTTTTGAAAGACATATGGATGTTTCCTTTCTGGTCTAAAATTGCTTCTGAGCTAAGTCAGAAATTCTCTTGAATATTATATGAAGATTTTGTGAATTTGAAAAGGATTAATTTCTCGGAGGCATGGGCAGCTACCTGGATTGCCGAATGGGGCGGTATGTATGTCTAATCCCACTGGTTTCAGTTTGGAATGAGTGGCTTTAGGGCGAAACCGTCAGCGGGATCTCCTAAGATTAGCTTTGTGACAAAAAAGTGGTTGGGAGAGTGAGAAAAAACACCGAAAATCGGCTGGCAAGCTGATTTTCGGTGTCTGTCTTTCGTTGCTCTTGGGGTGATCAAACACTAGCTTATCAGTGCTTGAACCTATTGCGCTGCTTTTTGCTTGTTATGGCGGTAAATCCAGGCGGTCAGGATTGGTGTCAAAATGGCGGTAATAACAACCGCGGCAGTAATTTGCGCGGTTGCGGTCCCGACTACTGATTTATAACTAGCATCAACTGCCGCTAACGCAGCCGGGGTAGCCATATTTGCACCGGCACAGCTAGAAATTGCGGCACCAGCGACCCCGGAACCACCAGTTAATTTGTCGGCAAGAATCGCGCAGATACCACCGACAAAGGTAACGACAAAGCCTAAGAGGATGCCGGATAAACCACCAGTGAATATTTGCTGGAAGTTCATCGTACACCCTAACGCAAAGCCAACGACAACGATTGAGGCATTCATTCCATCATTCAGGATTTTCTTAATCGCCGGGAAGAGGTTAGCCAGCACCATCCCCACTAGCAGGGGGAAGGATGGTGGCGACCAGTGTAATAAGTGAGAATGAAGCCAAGCCCGAGGAGGCTAAAGCGATCATTGTAATATACGGGCCAACGGCTAGAATGGTAATTCCAACGGCAGCCTCATCGATATTATCGCCAAAGTCGTGGACGATTCCGGCATACATGGCGTTATTAGCACAAGACATTGCGCCAATAATTGCTAATGCACTCAAGCCAAGAAAATTATTATTAAGAACTTTGCCAACGAATAAGCCGAGGGCGACCGCAACGATAACCTTGGTTAAAATAATCGTTCCGCCGCGTTTGATTGCAGCACCGGTAGACCGGAACGAGATGGAACCACCAATAACGAAAAGGAAAGCCCCGACAAGCGCACCAGATCCTTGCGCTAACGGGGTGGTAAAACCACCTATTTTCAGCCATGAAGGGAAGAGGGAGTTAATACACGCTCCGATAAACATGGGAATAATAATGTTCCCACCGGGGATAGAAAATTTTTTCTTTGCTTTTTTAGTAGAACTCATGAAACCTGTCCCTTCTTTAACCATCCATCACGATGCCGCCATCGCAGTCACCAATTTCTCCAGTGATAAAGCTGGCCGCGTCACAACCAAAGAAGAGAATCATTTGTGCGATTTCTACTGGCTCCGCTGCACGACCGAGCGGGATCATGCCAATGATTTTAGCATTCTTATCCGGGTCTTCTGCTAGTGAGGTCGTCATTGAGGTGTGGGTAAATGAAGGGGCAACTGCGTTTGCAGCAATACCGTACTTCCCGCCTTCCTTAGCAATGGCTTTGGTAAAGCCGTTTAAGCCGGCCTTAGAGGAAGCGTAGGCGACAGTGCCCAACAGGCCGCCGCCAATCTTGCCGGCAACAGAGGAGACATTGACGATTCGGCCCCCGCCATTGGCTTTAAAATGCTGCCAGATTGCGTGAACAGTGTTGTATGGACCGGTTAAGTTAATTTTGATTGTTCGATCCCATTCTTCTGGTGGAAGGCTGTCAAAGGACTTGGCGCTGATGACCCCGGCAACGTTGATCAAGACGTCTATCTTGCCAAAATCATCAATAATTGTGCTGAATTGCTCGTTAACTTCGTCCCGGTTTCCCTGGTCGACATGGTAAGTTTTAACTTTACCGGCAAACTTTTCCGTCACTGCTTGAGCAGCCGCATCATCAATGTCTAATAGGGCAACTTTACCGCCACCGTTGACGATTCCTTGAACGACTTCTTTCCCGATTCCTTTAGCACCACCAGTTACGATCGCGTTTTTACCTTGGTAGTCATAAATCATCATAATCACCTCTAATTGAATAAAATGTCATGTAAGCGCTTACTGAAAATGATTATATCGTATATAATATTAATAATCTATTCAATTCCGCAGTAACGTGCATTGAAAGGTGATTTGCCAGGCCTAAACAGCTACCATTGTGTTTTGACGATGGAAAAGTAATCAAATCGCTTCGGAAAGCTAAGATTATTACTTAGCCAGTTTTTTTATTAGTCTCATATGAAGTCTACTTCATTAAAAAACCGCAAAGTAGGAATTAAAGGTTCTGCGATGCCGGCTCGCAAGTTAAGAACGACTTATTTTAGTGCAGAAGATCATCACTCCCCGTATTTATTAACTAGGGATACCAAGGAGGGATGATATGCAAGTAACCGATTGGCGCCAACGTCTTGCTCAGGCGGGACTCACAGATGACTTTATCTTTAATAAGACTTTTCTTGATGCGCGGCTCGCTAAAGAGCTGATTAGCCGAGTGCTTCCCGATATTCAGGTGGGCAAGCTCAAGATTGTTGAAACCCAGCATGAGCTAACTGCAACCCGCGACTCTAAGGGGCTCCGTTTCGATATTTATGCTGAAGATGACTCTAAAAATCGCTTTGATATTGAAATGCAGGTTCTTAACCGCCATAATTTGGCCCAACGGATTCGTTTTTACCAGTCGCTGATGGCAATGGATTCCTATGAACGGGGCAAAGATTATCGTGAAGGTGGTAATGCTTTCGTGATTTTCTTCTGCTGTTTTGACCCGGGCGGCAATGGCAACCAGTGGTACCGGGTAGAGCGGGAAATCTACAGTAGTTCATCTCGCTCCCGGCTTGGCGATGGGGAGGTGAGCTTGTGCTTTGACGTAACGAACTCGTCACACACCGTTAGTCAGCCACTGCAAAATTTTCTGGACTTGCTAGCCGGCCGTAATGTTGATGAGAGTGATGATTTCATCGTACAATTAAGGAAACGAGTTGCCTTTGTTAAGCAGAACCGGAAATGGAGGAGAGAATACATGTTACGAACGGTTTACGAGATGGATATTGAGCATGATCGCCGTCAGGCTGTTAAAAAGGGTCATGAACAGGGATTACTCGAAGGTCATGAACAAGGTGCCACCGATGAACGCCTCAACCTTGTTTGTGACCTTATCAGAAGTGGTCAGTCTGCGGATGAAGTAATTAAGTTCTTGACCACTATTCGCCGGATGCCGACTGCTGAGGCGGAAAAGTATTACCAGCAAGCAGTAGAAAGGCTTAAAAAGCACGGGGAGGGTAAATGACTAAATTCAAGCGAGTCATTTTAGTAGTTGTGGAGGGCCTAGGGCTGGGCGCGGCACCCGACGCTGCCGTTTTCTCGGACAGCGGTGCGGATACCCTTGGTCACTTGGCAGATCATTTCCGTGCCCGTCTCCAGTTACCGACTTTGCAGCGCCTGGGGTTGACGGCGCTCCATCCAGTGGCCTTCACTCCGCCGGTCGTTCAGGAGCACAGCTATTACGGCCGGTTAAGGCAGATGACTTCTGAAAAATCAGCAATTGAGGACTACTGGGAACTACTGGGGGTCGTCCGTAAACAGGACGCCACTGCCTATCCCAGCGGCTTTTCGGCTGCCTTCGTTCACCAGCTGGAACGGCAATTTCACCGGCCAGTGTTAGTCAATGCTCCTTACCAGCCCCAGCACCTGCTCGAAGACTACGGTGATGTGCAAGTAGCTACCGGCGGCTTACTGGTCAGTACCAGTGGTGGCTCAGACATGGTGGTCAGCGCGCATGAGGCCACGGTTACGGGCGATGAGTTTGCCCGGCTTGGACGGTTCATTCGTCACTGGTTCGATGAAGAGGGTAGTGGCCTCCTCCGGCAGGTAACTACGCGTCCCTTCGCTGGTGGGCCTGGCCGCTATTACTACCGCTCAGCAGAGCAACGGATCTTTTACATGCGCCCACCTCAACCAACAGTGGTTGACCGGGTACGGGCTGCCCACCAGCCAGTGAGGGTTATTGCCGGAACAACGGTGTTTTCTGACCTGCAGACGGTCTTGCGCGAAGACCCGGCCACCGGCTTATACCTGGTCCCCGTACATGAAATTGACCGGGCTGGCTACCAGCGGGATCCGGAAAAAAGTGGTCAGCATTTGATGGAAGTCGACCGTCACTTGGCAGAAGTACTGCCGTTGGTCCGCACTGACGACTTATTATTAATCACGGCTAACCACGGTAATGATCCGGCCTTTGCTGGTGAGGGGAGTACTCGGGAATGGCTGCCATTGCTGGCATACTCGCCATCTCTGCGGGGCGGGCGCTTGGCGGACAGGTCAACGCTGGCCGACATCGCAGCAACGATTCAGGACGTTCTTGGCTTAGCTGACGACCAAGTGCGCGGTTACGGTCACAGCTTTCGCTCCTTGCTGCTTTAGAAAATATAATGAGGCTGGGAATTAACTCAACCTCTTTAATATTTTAAAGTTAGTAATGCCTCAGCGCAGTAGCTGGCTGGCAGTTCAAACGCTGATAAATCAGCGTTTGACCAACCCCAAATAGGCTAGCTTCGCGTCGTAGCCATCCTTGCGGAGGTTCGAAGACAAACGGCCCAAATCAGCTTGCTAGCCGATTTGGGCCGTTTTTTCTCACTCTCATTCAATTTAAGGGACAGCTATTTAGCGACGGGAATTAAAGTAAAAGGCCAGGGCGATGATTAGGATTAAGACGAGAATCGCTACCCGCGGATCCGCTTTAAACAACTCGTTCATCGCGTGGACCTGGCCGATTCCAGCTGGTAATTCAAACATTAGCTCCTCCTTAACACTTTCCTTCTATTATCCTTGAACGGGTCACTTTGACAACTAATTTGCACTGAGCAGGATAGTGGGGCATGGGATGGATTTATGGTAAGCTGGGCAGAAGGAGGGATTGCGATGGAGAAAAAGAACCTGCGTGAAAAGTTAACCCCCATCCAGTATGCCGTTACCCAGGAAGCCGCTACGGAACGGCCCTTTACTGGCAAGTACGACCAGTTTGACCAGCCGGGGATCTACGTCGACGTGGTGAGCGGTGAGCCGCTTTTTTCGTCACTGGACAAGTATGATTCTGGCTGTGGCTGGCCGGCCTTTACAAAGCCGCTTGCCCGGCGTGCCGTTAAGGAAAAACGCGACCAGTCGTTTGGGATGGAACGAACGGAGGTGCGTAGTCGGGAGGCAGATTCGCACCTTGGTCATGTCTTTACCGATGGACCCCAGGAACGTGGAGGCCTGCGTTACTGCATCAATTCCGCGGCACTGCGCTTTATTCCAGCCGACCAGCTCGAAGCTGCCGGTTATGGTGAGTACATGCGTTTATTTAAATAATGATTTATAAAATGGTCTCCAGAAGTGTGGGCATTACCAACTTCTGGAGACCATCCTGGTTTAAAGGGTGTCCAGCCTGGTCAGGGGTTAAACGTGCTTATCTTTTGCCGTCACGGTGCCGACATTCGCATCGGCCATCCGGCGAAGGTAGCGCCAGATTTGGGGCCGGTAGCGGCGGAGGGCTACTAGGAGGACTAGGTAAACCACGATGCAGCTGCCAATCAGGTACGGGTTTTGGGAGATGAACGCGGCAAAAATCAGGGCGTTCAGCGGCCGGGCCATCAGGTTGAAGCTGGTAACGAGGACGATTCCCGCGGGAATTACGGCGCCGTAGTGTCTGAGGGCTCCGGTATACATTGCGGCCGACCAGCTGGAACAGTACAAGCCGATGCTGAACCAGACGATTCCGTTAGCGATGACCTTGAGAATATTACCGTTGGTGAGGGCGACAATCGATTCCACCATGAACGGCAGGGAGATAAGGTCGACGACTGGCAGAGTTCGGTTGCCGGGGAGAATAAAGGCCAGGGCAACCATGATTGGAATCAGGATCATCCCCGAAATGATGGTTGCTGACTCACCATAACCTACCCCGTCGTCAACGGCCAAAAACCAGCGCTTGCGATCGTTGACTGAATCAGCGGAAGCAGAACTTCCTGCGCTTCGCTGCCGGTGCTGGTCAATGCTATCTGCCAACGGGGTGAAGGCTTTAGCAAAGACGTTGGTGACCAGGGGGAAAATCGTCATTACGGCAGATAGTTGGACGGCGAATTGTAAAATTTGGCCCCAGGCCTGGTAGCTGCCCAGCCGGTTAAGGTTGCCGAGGATCCCGATAATCAGCCCGAGGATTGCCCCCAGCGCGGTTGGCTCACCTAAAATGCCCAACCGTTGCTGGAGACTCTGCGGGGTGAACTTCACCTTGTTAAAGCCGAGCAGGTTCCAGAGCGGGTCCAGAAGAATGGCTGGGACCGTCTGGACGATGTTGTGGGGTGCACAGACAGTCGCGTTGTTGACTTTGTAGTAACGAGACCAGCTATCAGCCTGAATTTCTGCCAGCAGCAGGGAGTAGAGGAGCATGAAAAACGACAAGCCCAGGGCTAGCCAGTAGTTTTTGGTAACGTAGTACGCAACCGTTCCCCAGATCATAAAGCCAAAATTGTTCCAGAGGTTAGAAGGCATAAACACCTTGGTGATGCCCACTGTGAAGAGGATAAACTCAGCAATCAAACCAAAAACGAAAAAGGTCAGCCCGACCGAGGAACCGAAGCTGGCGAGTGAGCCAGCCTGCCAGCCGATATCAACGACGGGGAGATGAATACCGGAATTATCGACCATCTGCCGGATAATCTTGGTGACTACCGGGGTGAATTCGCCGATAATCCAAGAAAAACCGGTGAGCCCGACCCCAGCGTAAAGGCCGGAACGGACGGCTGTTTTAACCGGCACCCGCAGGCAGAGGGCGATAATGAAGATCATAATTGGGACCACCACGGTGGCACCAAAGGAATTAAAAAAGTGATTAATAAATTCGAGCAAGGAAAGCACGCTCCCTTCTTTAGACTATCCCCATTATAACGTTATTAGCAAAAACACCGGTCAGAAAAGCTAAGAACTTTCCTGACCGGTGTTGGTATAAAATGAATAATTGCTCTGTAAGTTAATTAATTTTGTGGTTTACCCATAAACATCCCCGCGGCAGAGGCAATCAGAATCCCAAGGAAACTTACAACGGCAATTGCATTACTTAAAGCTGACATCATGGTAAACACCCTTTCTAGTTAATTAATCTTTTGTTTACACTCATATTATAACAATGATAGCGCTTCGCGAAGATAATAATTAGCTAATTTTTTTCTGAGCAATTAGGGTGAAATGCTTATCGTTTGCTTAGGAAAAGTTAAGGATTGTGCCAGCAGTGCTTTAGAATCAAAAGCAAATCTGTTTAGTTGCTTAATAAACAAAAGCAGGGCGTGGGAGAACGACTAGCCAGGCTAGTGCTGTCCCACGCCCTGATAAAATTTAGAAAAAGTCCCTGATAATCTGCTTGTAGGTCTTCACTGTCGCGAGGTAAGCAGGAATCGTCGTGTACTCGTCGGTCGCGTGCGCTACGTCCCAGGCGTCACTGCCGAGGACGATGACGGGCAGGTCTGGCCGTTGGCGACGGAAAACGCTAGCGTCCGTTGCCCCATTGATGATTCCGGTCTTGACCGGGGAGGGGAAGAAACGCTGAGCAGCCCGGAGCGCTGACTGGACAAAGTCACTATTAGGGTCCGTGCTGATGGGGTGATAGTCCCAGAAAATATTTAGCTTCAAGTGAAAGGGAGTTTGGTGGTTGATCTGGTCAATCACCCGGTTAAGCCGGGCCGCAACTTCCTGGTTATCACAGGCCGGGGTGGGGCGGATATTCCCCTCCAACTTCGCGGTATCGGGGATGCTGTTGACCTGGTGCCCACCTTCAATCACGGTGACGCTGTGCTGAACCTTGCCGAGGTAGGGGTCAACGGGAGCATCAGCGAACAGGCTGCTTTCGGCTTCGATGAACTTTACCAGTCCAGTGATGGCGTTGATTCCTTGGGCTGGCATCGAGCTGTGGGCCGTCTTGCCAGTGCTGGTAACCTCGTAGTTGAGGCTGCCGGAGTGGGCGAAGATAACGTTCCCGCCGGTGGGCTCGCCGACAACCAGGGCACTGAGTTCGTTCGCCGCGCCCTGGCTGGCTAAGCGGTTCGCTCCCGGGGTGCCGAGTTCTTCACCAGCAGTGGCAATCAGCTTGACGGTCCCGTTCGGCAGTTCGCCGGCCTCTTGGAGTTCAATCAGTGCTAACACCTCGGCGGCCAGGCCACTCTTCATGTCAGCTGCGCCCCGACCGTAAAGCCGTTCGCCCACGACTTCCCCGCCGAAGGGGTCGTGCTGCCAGCTCTTGGGGCTGCTGACGGCAACGGTATCCATGTGGCCGGTCAGGCCGAGTACCCGGTCATCACTGCCCCGGCCGATTTGGGCCGTCAGGTTTGCCCGGCGGTCGCCAAATTCGTCAATTTGAGCGGCAATTCCGTGTTCTGCCAGTAGCTGTTTCAGGTAGGTTGCTACCTCAATTTCGTTGCCATTGGCGGAATGAATCCGAATCAAATCTTGCAGTATCTGAACCTGTTCGCTTTCTTTCATCTTGCGTCCTCCTCACAAATTTACCGGTCTTGGTGGTTGAGCTTCTTGGCTAAGAGGTCACCGATGACTTGGATAATCAGAACAAATAAGAGTACCAGCAGGGTCGCTACCAGGGTCACGTCATTGTTGAAACGGTCGTAGCCGTATGAAATAGCAGTGTTACCTAAGCCCCCGGCGCCAATTGCCCCGGCCATGGCGGTCAGACTGACCAGGCTGATCAGGGAAACGGTGGAAACCCGAACTAATTCTGACCGTGATTCACGGAGATAGACGTCAAAGATGATGTCCTTGTTGGTAGAACCAATCGCCTGGGCCGCCTCGATCTTACCCTGGTCCACGCTCTTGAGCGCCACTTGGACTTGCCGGGCGTAGAAGGCGAAGAAACCGATGGATAGGGGAACGAGGGCGGCGGTGGTTCCAATCTGGGTGCCCACGATGGCCTGGGTCACTGGGGCGATGAAGGCCAGCAAGATGATGAACGGGATGGCCCGGAAGACTGAAACGACCTTGTCACAGATATTGAAGACCAGGCGGTTTTCCAGGATACCTCCAGGTTCAGTAACGACCAGGGCGACCCCGAAGGCGAGACCAATCAGGCCCCCGATGATGGCCGGCCAGACGGTCATGTAGATGGTTTGGCCGATGGAGGTTCCCCAGCCATTATCGCCTCCCCAGCCGAGCTGTACGACGTTTGGTAAAAAACTACTCATGCCAAATCCTCCTATCATCAATCTTTGTTACGGTAACCTTATTATCTTGCAGGAATTGAATGGCGGCCTGGCGCTGCTGCTCATCGCCCTTGACGACAACGAACAGGGTCCCAACCGGTTCGCCCCCGAGAACTTCGATGTTCCCGTAGAGCATACTTGCTTCTACACCGAGCTTCTTGTAGAGCTCGATGATGATCGACTTAGTGACGTTATTGCCATTGTAAACCAGTTGGAAGAGGTCCTCGTCAGCCGTTAGCTGGTCGAGGTCAAATGCCTTGAGGGTATCGATAGCCGCCAGGGACCCGCCGACGAACTGCCGGGTCAATTCCCGTTGCGGCTGCAAGAAGACCTTTTGCAGGGGACCCCGTTCGATGATTTGCCCGTGCTCCATGACCGCAATCTTGTTCGCAACCCGCTTGACGGCGTCCATCTCGTGGGTGATCAGGACCACCGTTAAGTCTAGTTCGGTGTTGAGCTTCTTGAGCAGGTCCAAAATCTGGTTAGTATTTTGCGGGTCGAGGGCTGACGTTGCTTCGTCCGAAATCAGGATGGCCGGGTCGTTGGCCAGTGCCCGGGCGATGGAAACCCGCTGCTGTTCACCACCGGACAGCTGGACAGGGTAGAATTCAGCCTTGTCTTTTAGGCCGACCAGTTCGAGCAGCTCGTAAGCCTTCTTTTCCTGGGCGTCGTCGTCCAGGTCGCTGTGTTTGAGCGCGAAGAGGACGTTTTCAATTACCGAGGTTTCGTTCAAGAGGTTGAAGTGCTGGAAAATCATCCCGATGGACCGCCGCTTTTTCTGCAGTTCCTTGTTGGACAACTGCTGCTGGTGGTCCTTGAAAAAGACGTCGCCGTCGATGGTCACGGTGCCATCAGTCGGCTTTTGCAAGAGGTTGATAGTCCGCACGAGGGTCGATTTCCCGGCCCCGGAGTAGCCGACGATACCGTAAATATCGCCCTTTTCGATTGATAACGACACATCTTTGACCGCGTGGACAACTTCTTTGCCCTGCTTGAAGGTGACGTCAATGTCTTGTAAGTCAATAATTGGGTTCGCCATACGCTACCTCCTACTTGTTAAAGTTGAGATCCCAGGCTGGAATTTCGGATGAGCCGTAATACTTCTTGATCAGCTGCTTCGTCTTTTCAGTCTGGTAAGCCTTCACAACATCCTTGTAAGCCTTGTTGTTCTTGTTCTTCTTCTGAACCGCGATAATGTTGACCCACTGCTTGGAATCCTGGTTGATTGGTTCCACGAAGATCGCCTTCTTGTAGTTCAGGCCGGCTGCCTGAGCGTAGTTGGTGTTCACCACAGCGGCGTCGACATCGTCCAGGGAGCGGGCAGTTTGATCGGCGGCTAGTTCCTTGATCTTGATGTTCTTCTTGTTATCAGTGATGGAGGAGGCGGTTGCCAGCTTAGTTCCCTTCTTTAAGTTGAAGAGGCCAGCGTTCTTCAGTGCGAAGAGGGCCCGGGATTCGTTGGAAGCATCGTTTGGTACCGCCACGGTTGCGCCGTCTGGCAGGTCCTTAATGTTCTTGTACTTGTTGGAGTAGACCCGGATTGGGGTGATGAACGTGTCACCGAGAGCGACGATGTCGGTGTGGTGAGCCTTGTTCCAGGTTTGCAGGAACAATTTATGCTGGAAAGCGTTCAGGTCAACATCGCCATTTTCCAGAGCCTTGTTTGGCTGGTTGTAGTCGGTGAAGCGCCGGAACTTAACCGTTACCCCATACTTATCCTTGGCGGTTTCGGCAACCGAATTCCAGATGTGGTCATCGGCCTTGGAACTAGCCATGATTCCGACCGTCACGGTCTTAGCGGCCTGTTGTTGTGGCCGGACAAAACTAAAGTAACCCGCGATCAGAACGACCACTACGACCACTGCCCAAATAATTGCATTGCGTTTCTTTCTTCTCTTCATAATCAAAACTCCCTTTCGTTTTTCAAAAAATATAATGTTAATTAACCAACCGTTGCCACAAAAAAAGCACCCGTCCTCTAATAAAAGGACGAATGCTTCGCGGTACCACCTTTGTTCGTTAGGCCGTCACCAGCCTAACCTTAGTGGGTGACTCTAAGTTAATTCTTAGAATTACCCAGCACTTGTAACGTGTGCTAACCCGTTACCGGCTAACAATCACCGGTACCATTCCAGGCCCATCTTCAACGCTTAGACTCATTGCTTTCCACCAACCAGCAACTCTCTGAACAGCTTGGGCGTTTACTCTGCCTTTCGATATGTTTTAACGTTTGATTAATTTGTTGTCACTAATTATAATGACATTCTCATTTTTGTCAACGGCTTTTTTAATCTTTTTTCAAAAAAAGGTGGGGTTAATCATTTTACCAGTGCGGTATAATAGGCACAAATACTAAAGCGGGTTGGGGTAATATGAAAAAACAAGCAGTAAAGTTAGAGGACGTGGCCGCGGTCGCTGGGGTTTCCAAAACCACGGTTTCCCGGGTACTCAATCACCGGGGCTACCTGAGCCAGGGGACAATCGATAAGGTCCACCAGGCGATGCAGGAGCTCCACTACCGGCCTAACGTCATCGCCCGGCAGCTCTTCCAGCAGAAGACTAACCTGGTCGGGCTAGTCTTTCCAACGGTCGATAACCCGTTCTTTGCCCAGCTGGAGGCTCAGCTGGACCAGGAACTCTACCGGCAGGGCTACCGGGTCCTGATGGGCAACAGTCAAAATAATCCTGAACGGGAAGAGGCCTACTTGCGCCAGCTGCTCAATGGGCAGGTCGATGGTCTGATCGTTGGGGCCCACAACGAAGGCATTGAGCAGTACCGGGATACCCAGTTGCCGATTGTTTCGATTGAGCGCTGGGTGAGCAAGGATATTCCGGTGGTGGCGGCGGATAACTATGCCGGCGGCAGGATGGCTACGCAACGGCTGCTAGATGATGGCTGCCAGCATATTATCCATACTAATTATCCCCACGGCTTGCCGTCACCAAACTTGGAGCGCCGGCGGGCTTATGAAGAATTGATGCAGGCCCGGCACCGGCCGGCGATTACTTATGAGGTTAACTTTGACAGTACCGATGAGGAGAAGCGGGCGATTTTTAACCGGCTCTTTACCGAGCACCCGGAAGTTGACGGTGTGTTTGCTGATAACGATACTAACGCGAGCCTGATTATCCAGGTTGCACGGAAACGGGGCCGTCATATTCCCCATGATTTAAAGGTAGTCGGCTTCGATGGGGCCAACATGACCCGGACCCTGCTGCCAGAGTTAACCACAATCCAGCAGCCAATCGACGAGATGGCGAAGCGGGCGGTAGAACTTTTACAGAAACGAATTGTCGGTGAACAGGCCACTGGTTCTGTGCAGCTCCCGGTTAAGCTAATTGACGGGGGAACAGCTTGATAAATGGAGAAATTAAGACAAGCGAGTAGGACAGGACTAGCTTGGCTAGTTCGTCGTCTCCCCCCTCCGTCGCCGCGCAGCAAGCCTATTTGGGGTTGGGCAAATGCTGATTGATCAGCGTTTAAACTGCCGAGCCAGCTCCTGCGCTGTTGCATTTTTATCTTTATAATAGTTAAGAACTAGCAA
>NZ_AZGE01000030.1 GCF_001434465.1 Limosilactobacillus oris DSM 4864 | reverse complement strand
AATCGGGCTTATGTCACAGCCCCTTTGCTGTTTTAAAGATAAAAATGCTTCAGCGTAATAGTTCAAATAAGATTGCTGTGCATCAACGGAGGTGGAGAGACGAACCAGCCGGGCTAGTTCCACGGTTTATCCTACTCTCAGAATGCAGCCCCAGTTGCTTTTGCTTCCGAACTAACTAGCAATCAGTTAAACTATAACTGAATAAATTCACAGGGAGGAATTCATGATGAGTAAAGTATTTGTTGCTGGTGGCTCCGGCCGGGTCGCAACCGACCTGATCAAGGACCTCGTTGCTGATGGACACCAAGTCATCGCGGGCGCGCGGCACCCCGAAAAGATCGTCCAGCTGGCAGGTGTCACTCCCGTCACCCTCGACCTTCACGGTGACGTTGCCAAGATCGCTAGCCTGATGGCTGGTGCTGACGCTGTCTACTTCGTTGCCGGTTCCCGGGGCAAGGATCTCCTGCAAACCGACGCGATGGGCGCTGTTAAGACCATGCAAGCTACCGAACGGGCGGGGATCAAACGCTACATTATGCTCAGCTCAATGTACGCCCTCCAGCCGGAAAAGTGGGCCGACTACCCTGCCCTCGCAGCGATCACCGACTACAACATCGCCAAATTCTTCGCTGACAACTACCTGATCCACAACACCGACCTGGACTACACGATTGTTCAGCCGGCAAGCCTGACCGAGGAAGCGGCCACGGGCAAGGTAACCTTTGGCGAAGGTGACGATACTACCAACCCGATCCCAGACGTTGCCCAGGTGCTCGCCACGGTACTGGCAAATGACAACACCATCGGTAAGGTCATCCTGATGCGGAGCGGTGACACGCCGATCGATACTGCGGTCAAGGAGGTTTAACATAATTTAAAAATGGCTCCCAGCACTTGGATGTCGGGAGCCATTTTTACTTAATCAAAACGCCGGCCCAAAATTTTGAGGTCCCGTTGCACACCATCTAATTCCGCAACCCGCGGCAGACTGCCCCACTCCGCAAAGCCGAAGTGGCGGAAGAGCTTGAGGCTTGGCTGGTTATGACCGAAGATGTAGGCCACGATGGCGGTGATTCCCAACTGTGGCAACTGGTCAATGACAAATTGCAGGGCCCGGCTACCCACTCCCTGGTGGCGGACCGCTTGGTCAATGTAGATACTGATCTCGGCCGTGTGTTCGTAGGCGGGACGGCCATAGAATGGTTCGAGGGCAACCCAGCCAATGATTTGGTCTCCTTGGGTCATTACCCACAGCGGATGGGTGGCCGTAAATGAAGCAAACCAGTCTTCACGGTCGGCCACGGTGACCGGCTCCAGGTCCGCAGTGGCCAGGCGGGACGGGATAATCTGGTTGTAAATTTCCACAATGCGGGGCAAGTCCGCGTGAACTGCTTTCCGAAATTCCATAATAAAACCTGCTTTCTAAGTCTAATTACCTGCCATCATACCGCAAATCAGGCTTACGATTTGAACAAATTCGGCCCCTTAAACTTTGGAAAAGTTTGCGGACCGGTACCCTTGCTAACGGTGGTAAATGGTAGAATTAAAGAAAACGCTTACGGAGGTTTCGAATAATGGAGATTGATGATAAGCTGCACTCCGGTCAGATTTACGACCCGGAAGATCCGCAAATTCTCGCTAAGCAGACTAAGGCGATGATGCCGATGTACGAGTACAACGCGACCCTGCCGACCGAAACGGCCAAGCGACAGACATTGCTGACTAAGATGTTTGCCAAAGTCGGTGAGGGTTCCTACATCGAACCGCCCTTCCACGCCAACTGGGGCGGCCGGCACGTGGAACTGGGCGCCCATGTTTACGCCAACTTTAACCTGACAATTGTCGATGATACCTATGTTTACATCGGCGACCACACAATGATGGGTCCCAACGTCACCCTCGCCTCGGCTGGGCACCCCATCCTGCCAGAACTGCGTGAACACGGCTACCAGTACAACCTTCCCATCCACATTGGGAAAAACTGCTGGCTCGGGGCCGGCGTCATCGTGGTTCCTGGGGTGACAATCGGTGATAATAGCGTCATCGGCGCAGGGGCCGTGATCACCAAGGACATCCCCGCCGATGTCGTCGCCGTCGGTACTCCCGCCAGGGTCCTGCGCAAAATCAGCGACCACGACCGGAAGTACTACCACGGGCAGCTGGAGATTGACCCGGAGTTGTTGAAATGAAATAGTATTGAGGGTTAATATAAATCAAGTCAAATATGACCGAATCTGCAAAAAACACAGAAGCAAACAGTATTAAATGAAAATAATTACGCGAGATTTTATTAAAATGAATAATAAAAGTAGTTTAAAATTGATATTAGGTGTATTCATCTTACTATTCTTCGTATGTCTGAGCTTTAATCAATCAGCTCAAGCTAACGATGCAATTACTTATAAAAGCAAGATTACCGATATCATGAATAATGATGAGAACGATGGTGATGGTGAATATTATCATATAAAACTTAACAAAACAGCTTCTAATCTGCTTATAAATATATAAGCTACCAGATAGGAAAAGAATTTATGGTAGTGACTTTTACTGGTATGAAGCAGTCCATGCAGCAAAGAATGCACAGCTAAAGAATACTAATACTGTAACCATTAAAGATGATGATGATAAATATACCTTTAATTTATATGATATACAGGCATTAGATTTAACAACTAATTTTATTAAACAGTGGGGATTGCAAAATAATCCGTCTGACTATGATGATTGTAAAGATCAAGGAGATTACGATAAACTTCGCCAAGATTATGTATCAGATACCTTAAAGCCTAAAGCTATTAATCATATTAGCTACAGTGATGATGAAGATGATTGAATTCTAGGGGCTATTTCTATATACTTTTCACCTATATTCGAAGGGAACCACATAAATGCAAGAATACAAAAATCTTACAAACTACAAAAAAGAGGATTTCCTTGAAATAGAAATCCTCAAATACCTACAAAAATTACAGCAACCTGTAACACGCCCACAAATTGCTGAGTACCTAGTGAAGAACGTTGAAGAAATCCCGAATGATTCGCTTAAATCAGTAACCGCCAAAAAGACTGGACACCAATATCAGCCTTTTAAAAATCGAATGAGCTTTGCCCTCACATCATTATATAAAGCTCACCTAATTGACCGTCCAAAAAGAGGAACTACTGTATTAACCAAACTGGGTGCCAATATTGACACTTCTGATAAAAAATACATTCATAAGCTGGTAATGGAAGGCTGGGAAGAATGAAACAACTCGTCTTACCCATCAAAGATACCAACATCCTACACGAAGTAGAGGATACTATCCTCAATAATTTCCGCTTTGGCCGTTGCAATTACACAATATTCCAGGTTGGCAAGGTAACATTACTCAGAGTCAGCAATGTATTGGCTCTCAGATGAAACAAACTAGAAAATCCATAATGGAAACGTTTGAATAACCTCATCGGATAATGCCGGACTTAGAATAGATTATTCCACAGACCACCAAATCTAATGCAAATTTTTTAGAGCTGGATGCTGATATATCAATCCAAATGAAGTCCTAAAAAAACGTCTGAAATTGATTTACAATCCCTGAAGTGGATTCCCATAGTTGGACAAAATCCAACTATGGGAGTTTTTATTTTCCTGTAACAATCAATAACATCCACTAAGCCTGAGCCGACTGCTTAAACTGCCGCATGGTTTCCGCCAGGTGAACTTCGTGGACGACGAATTCATGCGTCTTGCAGACATAGTCGTGTTCCCGGCCCAGTTTGGCAATGTAGCCGTTAATATAGTCAACCTCGGTTGGCCGCCCCTTGCTGAAATCTTGGTACATCGACGGGTAGTGGTACTTGTATGCTTGGGAGATTGAGATTACCGAATCGGTTTCCTCTTGCCGCGACTCAATCAGGTAAATCCCGGCCCGTTCGCAAGCATCGAACGCTTCGTCAAAAAGCTGGCGGGCCATTTCTTTCACGCCATCATAAGCGATAAACCGCCCCATCTGGATTTCAAACATGGTGCAAAGGGTATTGCAGACGGCATTGAAAACGACCTTGGACATGCACATCCCCTTCCACTCGTCAGCGAAGATGGGACCCAGGTCAGCCTTCGTAAAGTCGTCGAAGACCTGTTGGACGACAGCATCCGGCCGTTCGTTATTGTACTGGGCCATGTGCATCTGTTCGGAACCTTCCGCACCCATAAAATCAACGTCGCCAGGCGCATCCATCCGGGTCGCGATCATCGCGGTCCCGCAGATAATGTGGTCAGCGGGGAAGTACTTGGCAATCTTTTCAAAGTGCCCCATCCCATTCATCGCTGAGAAAACGTACTGGTCCGAATGGAAGATACCAGCCTTGCTATCCCGTTCCAGCTCTTCAGCCAGTTGCATTTGCTTCTTGAAGATAATCCAGACGTCCGGATGACCGTGATACTCTTCTGGCCGGTAAATGTTGACGGGGATAATGTGGCGGTTTTGGTGGTCCCGGGCGATTGACACCCCGCCTTGTTCCTTGATTCGTTCGATATTGGGTTCCCAGGTTTCAATATAGTCAACGTCAATTCCGGCATTTTCCTGCATCATTGCTCCGTAGCGAACACCCATTGCTCCTGCACCAATAATTCCATACTTCATCATCAACACGCTCCTTTATTGAATGTAATGCTCTAACAAAAAAATCGCCCCTTATTCATCTCGAATAAAGGACGATTAGCTCGTGGTACCACCTAATTTCAATTCAGCTTCGCAACTGAATCCTCAACACGTACGGCAAATGACTGCGATACGCTGCACGGTAATGGGTGCTACCAGGCTACCTCAAGAAGTAGCTGCTTAAATAATAATCTTTCGTTGAATAGTCATCGCGCCTTCTCACCACCAGCGCTCTCTGTGACACCGCTAAACAACTACTACATTACTACCAGTATTTTTGCTAGATTTAATTGTTGAATGTATTTTAATTAAAAATGAATTAGATTTAAAGAGTTTTATTGGATTTCTTTAATTTTATTCTTTTGATGCAAAATTCAATTTGCCATTTTCAATAGATTTGATATCATAATTCTAAAATTAAAAGTTGAGGGGATTAAAATGCGATTAAAGCAACTCCATGATTACGTAAAACAGAATTATGCGGACGGGCAATTCGACCAAAACTATTCTTACGAAGCCAACCAGGCCAATCCGGCTTCCGATTTTTGGATGGGTCAGCAACAAGCGCGGCGGGATTTCCAAAATAGGGGCAGATTTAAATTCTACCCTCTGCTATTAGTTAAGATTGCAAACTTGCTCACGCTAAAGCGACTAACGGAAGTTAAAAACTTTGTTGAAGGGTACAACTGTGAGAAACGTAAGCTAGCGCCAAAGTAGCAGTTCGGCTAGGAGCGAAAGATGGACTAAATGAAAGCAAATAACCGCAGTTCCGTCATTGCAATCTGTTCATCAATAAATGCCTTATTCCTAATTGGCTTGGTAATCTTTGATCAATATTGGGATACCGCACCTGGATGGTTATTTTATCCCTATATTCTCCTCATGGTGGTCAATGCTGGGATATTAATAGTCACTGCTATGAAAAAGGAGTGAGCAGAATGTTTGATGACGTCCTAAAAGATAAAAAATGGCCGTTATGGAAGCGAATCGTCTACTTAATCTTAGTGGCCCTGCCCTTACCGCTTTAGTGGCCCTATTTTAACTTAATGCAAAATCTGCCTACTTGGTTGCAATAACCAGGTAGGCGGATTTATTTTACCCAATCTGCCGCGCCAGGGAGATCATCTCTAGCAGGCTCTGGGCGGTGCTACTGCCCTCGTTGCCCATTTTGAGGCCGGACCGTTGCAGGGCCTGGTCGATGTTGTCAGTCGTCAAAATTCCAAAGGTCACCGGCACCTTCCCCTGCAGGTTGAGTTCCATAATCCCCTTAGTGACGCTTTGGCAAATCAAGTCGTAGTGGTCGGTCCCGCCCTTGATTACGGCCCCAAGGGTCATCACGCCGTCGTAGCGGTCAGTCGCCACCAAGCGCTTGGCCGCGAAAGGAATCTCAAAGGCCCCCGGAACATGGTAAACGTCGATCCGGTCGCTCGCCAGGCCGAACTTTTCCAGAGTGCCAACCGCCCCAGCAACCAGCTGGCTAGTCACCGTCGAATTAAAATCCCCCACTACAATTGCGATTCGCAGGTTCGTTTGGTCAAATTTTCCTTGGTATTCATTCATCTTAATCTGCCTCCAATGTTAATAAGTGGTGAAATTTTTCCTTCTTCGTCGTCAGATAGTGCCGGTCATACCGGTTAGGCTGAATTTCCAGCGGGACCCGCCGGGTAATTTCAATCCCGTCGAGTCGTAACTGGCCGATCTTATCCGGGTTATTGGTCAAAAGGGCCACCCGGCGAACCCCGAGCTGTTTGAGCATCTTCGCGGCCAAATCGTACTGGCGTTCATCGGGTCGGAAACCTAGTTGCTCATTGGCCTCCACGGTATCGTAACCCTGCTCCTGGAGACGGTAGGCCCGGAGCTTGTTCGCCAGGCCAATGCCCCGCCCCTCTTGACGCAGGTAGAGGACCACGCCCCGACCAGCCGCGCTGATCCGTTCCATCGCCGCGTGGAGTTGGGGACCACAGTCGCAGCGGAGTGACCCCAGAACATCCCCGGTAAAGCACTCCGAATGCAGACGCACCAGGACCGGTTCTTCACCAGCGAGGTCACCCTTGATGAGGGCCAGGTTGTCACCGGCAAACCGGCGCAGGCGAAAGTCGCCGTACGCGCTCGGCAGCTTGACTTCCGCTACCGGCCTACTCACCGGGTTTCGCCGGTATTCCTGCAGGTCTTTGATTGTGATGATTGGCAAGCCATACTCGGCCGCCATTTCGTGGAGCTCCGGCGACCGGGCCATCTCACCGTTGTCCTTGAGAATTTCGCAAATGTAGGCCACCGGTTCGACTCCTGCTAGTTTAGCGAGGTCGACCGCCGCCTCGGTGTGACCGTTCCGTTCCAGCACCCCGCCAGCCTTGGCAACCAGTGGGAAAATATGCCCCGGCTTATAAAAATCAGCGTTCCGGGAAGCCGGATCCGCCAGATGGCTGATTGTTCGGCAGCGGTCAAAAGCAGAAATCCCGGTGGTGGTTGAATGGTGGTCAACGCTAATCGTAAAGGCCGTGCCGAACGGGTCCGTATTATCGACCGTCATCTGCCGCAGTTCGAGCCGGTCCGCCACGGCGGGCGCCATTGGCACACACATCAACCCCCGGGCGTGCTTGGTCATGAAGTTGACCTTAGCGGGCGTGGCCTTGCTAGCGAGGCCGACTAAATCCCCTTCGGCTTCCCGGTCAAGGTCATCCATGACAATGACCAGCCCACCCTGTTTTAGCTGCTCAATCGCTGCTTGTATTTTCTTAACGTCCATCGTTTATTCCGCTCCTCTCTGCAAGTTTGCGACAACGTACTTGCCTAAAATGTCGGTTTCCAAGTTAACCAAACTCCCTTCCTGGAGCTGGTCGAGGTTGGTCACGGTCTGGGTATGCGGGATCAGACCGACGGAAAACCAATCCGGACCGACCGCCATGACCGTCAGGCTGACCCCGTTGATGGCGACGCTCCCCTGGGCAACCACCTGGCCTTGGAGCCGCCGTGGGAGGGCGAAGCGGACCTCAATCGCGTTTTCATTGACCCGGCGCTCGACCACGTGCGTCACCTCATCGACGTGCCCCGTAACAATGTGGCCCTCCAGGCGGTCACCGACCTGCACTGACCGTTCCAAATTGACCAGGTCACCGGTGTGCCGCTCCCGAAAGGTCGTCTTCTCAAAGGTTTGGGGCATCAAGGTCACCCGAAACGCTCGCTGGTCCCGAGCAACCACGGTCAGGCAGGTGCCGTCAACGGCGACCGAGTCCCCGATTGCCAGTTCCGTTAATATTTCCGCGTTCGTCGGCGCCAGCGTCAGTTCGATCGTCTCGCCCCGCTTTTGCAACTCCGTAATTTTGCCAGTTCCTTGAACTAATCCACTAAACATCTTGCCGCTCCCTTTCCGCAATTCGGACGTTGTTTCCTAAAAGTTCTAGCTGCTGGTCCTGAAACTTCCACGTTTCTGGTGGCGCAAAGCCCGGCACTCCTTCCTGGCCAAGCATGACCGGGCTAAGGTAGGTCAGGACCTCCTCCACCAGTCCAGCCCGGGCGAAGGCGTTTTGAATCGTTGGCCCGCCCTCAACATACAATGATTGAACGCCTTCTTCGGCCAGCACTTGAACGACCGCCGGTACCGAACAGTCCGGTAACACAAAGACCCATGCCCGCGGACCGAGGCGGTCGGGCAAGGATTTCCTTTCGGTAAACACCCAGGTTGGTGCCAGGCCGTCCCGAAAAAGCTGACGGTCAGGATAGTCCGCCAACCGGCCCCGGCGATCCAGCACTACCCGGATCGGCAGGTGGGTGAGTTGGGGCGTCGGCACCAGGGTTGGGTCATCCACAATCGCCGTCGTGCTTCCGATGACAATTCCCTGAAAGCCGGCCCGTTCTTGGTGGACCCGCTGGTAAACCGCCTGGTTGGTAATTGCCGTCCGTTGCCCAGGCCCGGCGCTAATCCGACCATCGAGACTCACCGCCTGTTTGAGGGTCACCCAGGGACGGTGGTGACGATAAAAGAAGTTATAGTGCGGGTTAACCTGTGCTGCCTGCTGAGTGCCGATCCCGGTCACCACTTCAATCCCGTGGTGGCGCAAGGCAGCAACCCCTTTACCAGTGACTAAAGCGTGGGGATCGAGCTGGGCGATAACTACCCGCTGGATCCCAGAGTCAATAATCAGCTGGGTACAGGGCGGCTGTTTGCCATAGTGGTTGCAGGGTTCCAGGGTCACATAGAGGGTCGCTCCGGCAGCCTGTCCCGGAGCAAGTTGGCTGAGGGCATCCCGCTCCGCATGGGGACCGCCATAGGGCTGGGTATGGCCCGTTGCCAGCACGTGACCGTTTTTGACCACCACGGCCCCGACCCCGGGGTTCCGCCAGGTTGCCACTCCGGCCTGCTTGGCCGCCGCGACTGCTAGTCCCATCAAATCTTCATCATTCATCACGTCACCTTCCCATCAAAAAAACGTCCCGCGATTTCTCACGGGGCGTTTTCTGCTGGTCTGCACTAGGTTGATTTCCTGGTTTAAAAATTAAAACCCGGATAACAAGCGTGCTATCCGGGGCCATCTTTTAAACTGATAGTGTGTACAGCGTTTTCTTCTCCCATCCAGACTATACTGTCGGTACCAGACTCGCACTGGTTCAGCCACTAACCACTGTTGGCTAGCAGGTCACGGACTTCAAGTTGCCTTGTCACCGTCGGTTGGGAATTTCACCCGGCCCCGAAGAAAATTGCGTTTGAATTTATCTTTAGTGTAAACTTGCATTTTCTGTTTGTAAAGCGTTTTTTTGCTGAATACCTATCCACCCAACTAAAAAAGGCCTCCCCAACGGAAGACCTTCACACAACGGAGAATGAGAGATTCGAACTCTCGCGCCGTTTGCACGACCTACACCCTTAGCAGGGGCGCCTCTTCAGCCACTTGAGTAATTCTCCAAAAATTCATTGCCGGGCTAACCCAACAATCTCATTATAACATATTACTCTTTTCGTGGGTGAAGACCAGGCTCACTAATACAGCCATACGAATATTCAATCGTCACCTGAGGGTTGTTTTCTTTAACCAGCTGCTCTCCCGCTAGCGACAGCTTTACCATCAATTCACGGATCTGTTTGCCGACCGGGGTGAGGGCATACTGTGTCTGGGGCGGCATCGTTGGGATAATCGTCCGGCTCACTATTCCAGCCGCAATCAGCGCCTTTAGTTGTTGCGACAACACCTTTTTGGTGACTTGGTCGTGATTTTCAAAGTTAACGTTGCGCAATAGTTCACCAAAATGTTGATCTTGCTTGCCCAGTTGGCAAATAGCAGAGGGCTTTTTGTGATAGTTCATTGTACGCCGACTCATTAACAATTGCCTAACCGGGTATGCGATATTGGCCAAGCCCCCGCTCCTGCATAATCGCGCCTGAGCCAGTATAATCTAATACTGTCGCATAGCGTTTGCACACTGAAAGGAGCTCACAAAATGAAAGTTATTTTTGTCTGCCTCGGCAACATCTGCCGGTCACCGATGGCGGAGGCGATGTTTAAGCAAATGGTCCGGAACGCTAACCTCCAGGACCAAATTACCGTTGACTCCGCGGGGACCAGTGACATTGCCGCGGGCCTCCCTGCCGACTCCCGAACGAAGAAAATTCTGGACAAGTACAACATCCCTGATGACGGCATGATTGCCCGGCAGCTCAACGACCGGGACTACGAAGAAGCAGACTACATCATCGTGATGGACCAGATGAACATGGTCGACGCTAAGGACATGGCCCCGGCCGGACTCGCTGGCAAGGTTCACGGAATTTATGAAACGACTCCGGGCAAACAAGGTCATTGGATTTCTGACCCCTGGATCACTCACCGTTTCCAGGAAACTTACGACAGCCTGAGCGAGGCCCTACCAAACTGGTTGGAACGGATTAAGAAGGAATTGTAATATTTTATTTGGCTGGGATTGCTCCCGGCCTTTTTCATTTTCAGGTCTTAGGGCCAGCGGAATCCATCCCCAACGCGGTATAATAAACCTATCTTAGACAAAAGAAGGGAATAATCTTATGGCAGAAAACACACGACTCTATGACCTTTTCCAGCCCGACCATTACGATGTCTACCTCGACATCAACCGGGCGAAAAAGACCATTGCGGGAACCACGACCATCAACGGTCACGCTAGCCAACCCGTAATCAAATTAAATCAAAAGTACCTCCACATCACCGCGGTCACTGTGGACCAGCAACCGGTACCCTTTACCGTCAAAGACGATGAAGAAGCGGTCGAAATCACCCTTCCGGCAGCCGGCGACGTCAAACTAAGCGTCGACTACACGGCCCCGTTGACCGATACCATGATGGGAATCTACCCATCCTACTACGAAGTAAACGGCGAACAGAAGCAGATTATCGGAACACAATTCGAAACTACCGCCGCTCGCCAGGCCTTCCCGTCCGTCGATGAGCCCGCTGCTAAAGCGACCTTCAGCCTGGCGATCAAATTCGATGAACACCCTGGCGAAACGATCATTGCCAACATGCCGGAGAATCACGAGGAAAACGGTGTCCACTACTTCGACGAAACCGTTCGAATGTCGACCTACCTTGTTGCCTTTGCCTTTGGTGAACTCCAAAGCAAGCTGACCACAACTAAGTCTGGTGTCCGGGTCGGCGTCTTCGCAACCAAGGCCCACCAGCCAAAGGAACTCGACTTTGCCTTAGACATTGCCAAGCGGGCAATTGAATTCTACGAGGACTTCTACCAAACCCCGTACCCGCTGCCCCACTCCTGGCAACTAGCCCTGCCCGACTTCTCTGCTGGGGCGATGGAGAACTGGGGGTTGGTAACCTACCGGGAAGCCTACCTCCTGCTTGACCCCGACAACACCTCGCTTGACATGAAGCAGCTGGTCGCCACCGTCATTACTCATGAGCTGGCCCACCAGTGGTTTGGTGACCTGGTTACGATGAAGTGGTGGGACGATCTCTGGCTCAACGAGAGCTTTGCCAACATGATGGAATACGTCGCCGTTGACGCCATCCACCCCGAATGGAAAATCTGGGAACTATTCCAGACTTCTGAAGCCCCAATGGCTCTGCAACGGGATGCCACGGACGGTGTTCAACCAGTCCACGTCGACGTTAACAACCCGGCCGAGATCGACTCCATTTTCGACCCGGCAATCGTGTACGCTAAGGGATCGCGGATGCTGGTGATGGTGCGGGCACTCCTTGGTGATAAAGCACTGCGGGAGGGTTTGAAGAACTACTTCGCCGCCCACCAATACAATAATGCCGCCGGAAATGACCTCTGGCAGGCCCTCGGCGACGCTTCCGGTCTCAACATCGGCCAGATTATGCACTCCTGGCTTGAACAGCCCGGCTACCCCGTCGTCATAGCGAAGGTGAATGACCAGGGTCAACTCGTACTCAGCCAACAACAGTTCTTTATCGGTGACGGTCAGGATACCGGCCGGACCTGGCAAATTCCGCTCCACAGCAACTACCCGGCCGCCCCACAGATCATGGCCGATCGGGAAGTCGTCCTGGGCGATTACCAAGAAATGCGGGCGGCCGCCGACGAACCATTCCGCCTTAATGTCGGCAATAACTCCCACTTCATCGTCAAGTACGACGACCAGCTCCTCCAGGACATCCTGGACCACGCTGATCAGCTGGACGCCATCAGCCAGCGGCAATTACTCCAAGACCTGCGCTTGCTTGCCGAGGGACAGCAGATCTCATACGCCGCCCTGCTGCCGCTCCTGACCCGGTTTGCAGATTCCCATTCCGCCATCGTTAACGCCGAACTTTACCATATCGCCAACAGCCTCAAGATGTTCGCAACGCCGGGTTCAGCAGAAGAAAAGCAGCTCAAACGCTTCTTTAACCTGCTCAGCCAGGATCAGGTAGCCCGGCTCGGCTGGCTGCCAAAGGACGGCGAAAGCAACGATGACCAGCTGACCCGGCCATACGTCCTCAACGCGGCTCTCTACGCTCACAACGAGGAAGCCATTAAAGCGGCCCACCAGATTTTCATCGACAATCAGGACCAGCTCGCCAGCCTATCCGCGGATGTGCGGGGGCTGATTCTGAAAAATGAGGTCCAGAACTTCGGTAGCCACGAACTCTTCGACCAGCTGCTGACCGCCTACCAGCAGACGACCGACCCGAGCTACAAGGCTGACCTGCGGATGGCAATCCCGACCACGACCGACCCAGAACTGATTAAGACGATCATCGGTCACTACAAGGACTCCAACGTCATCAAGCCGCAGGACCTCCGTGCCTGGTACCGTGGTGTTCTGGCGAACAACGCCGGTCAGGAAGCTGCCTGGTCGTGGCTCCGCGAAGACTGGCAGTGGCTTGAAGACACGGTCGGTGGTGACATGGAGTTTGCCAGCTTCATCACCGTTTCCGCTGGAATCTTCCACACCCCGGCCCGCCTCGCCGAATTCAAGGAATTCTTTGAACCGAAGATTGACACCCCCGGTCTGACCCGGGAAATCAAGATGGACATCCGGATCATCGAGAGCAAGGTCGCCCTGGTAGAAAAAGAACAAGCAGCGGTTAATGCCGCGGTTGCTAAGGCAATTTAAGCAAATTACTGCTTATAAAATTATAATGAAGCGTTCAATGCTTAAAATAGAACATTGGACGCTTCATTTTCATTTATCCTGCTAAGTCATCAACTAATTCCTGCTTGGTCACCCCAAAACGCGCGAGGTATTCATAGGGATCCTGGTGGTCGCCCCAGATATGCTGACTAACCCAGCGGTGACTCTTGATTCCCTTGGTGCCAGCACGGCCCTGATCGAGGGTCAACGGAATATTATACTTCCCGGCCATATCCCGCGCCAGGGCAACGTAAGCCTGGTAGTCCCGGCGAAAGGTCGCCGCGCTACTGGTTTGACCGAGTTCAATCTGGACCGGGGCGTTCTGGTTGGCCGTCGTTCCAGCACCCCAGGAAACGGTCCCTGGCTGCTTCATCAGGTAGACGGTGCCGCCATTTCCGACAATAAAGTTCGTGTAAGCCTGGTTACTGTTCGCGGTCCGCTGCATAAAACTAGCTGCCTGCTGGCCGGTCGCCCGACTGCCAACGTCATGTAAAATGATATACTTTGGCGTTGCCCGCTGGTTGCTGCCCTGACTGCTTGTCAACTCGTATTGCCGCCCGTCCGCCCGGAAGTGATACTGGACGCCGTTAATTTTCTGACTACCGGTTACCTTGCGACCACCCCGCACGTATGCCCAGTCAGTGCCGTCGTAGTACCATCCCCGACGCCAGAAAAAATGGTGATTAAGCGTGCCTGGATTAACATAATGAACCTGCTGATCGAATTGGGTCGCGATAAGCAGCACGCCGAGGGCCACGGCCATCACGATTGTCAGCAGTCTTGCTCGTTTTTTCTGCATCATGGTTTCCCCCTTCCCGATTCGCTCGCTGAATTCAATTTCTCTATTTTATAACGTCGCCGTCCGTTTGTAATAATTTTGGCGCTTCTTATCACTTTCTTTAAGCCACGTGAATTTGTTCACAGTCGAAGGACGAACATTGTCATTAGGCTAATCGTTCAGGTTTAACGTTAAATCAAAACAAAACTATTGCTTATTATCCGGATTAATCGTATACTACCGATTGTTGGGGTAGGAACTCCAGAGTTATTGTCCAGCGGAACGGAATGTGAACGCTGGAAGGAGGCCGCTTGGCTGCTTTGGTTTTCCGCATTCACCACGGACAACCGTCGATGGTTCCCTAACAAAATAAAATTTTCTAGGGAGTGTGTTGATGATGTCAATCCTATCATTTTCGGGTCCCCGCCTTACTACGCGGCATTTGACCCTGGCTGCCCTCCTGGTAGCCCTGCAAATTATCCTCGGTAAGTTATCAGTCGGTGATCCGGCCGTCCTCAAATTCAGCTTCGGCTTTATCGCGACGGCCCTAATTGGTTACTACCTTGGACCATGGATTGGCGGAATGGCAATGGTCGTTAACGATTTAATCAGTAACACCATTCTGAATACCGGAAGTATGTTCTTCCCTGGCTTCACCTTTTCCGCCTTCGTTTCCGGCGTGATTGCTGGTCTCTTTCTCTACCAGCAAAAGGTTACCTGGCAGCGCGTCTTTATCTACGAATTCGTCCAGATCCTGGTAACCAACGTTTTCTTCACGACGCTGTGGGTCTACCTGATGAGCCTCAGCTCGTCCAGCACCGGCCGAGCATTTACCGCCCTGCTGGCCATCCGGGTACCCAAGGAAGTTATTTCCTGGCCGCTGGAAGCCATCCTGGTGCTGATTATTCTGCGACAGCTGGCCCGCTTAAATCTTAATTTAGACCGTTAATAATAAGGAGTTGTAGCAAGTTTTTGCCGCAACTCCTTTATTTCATACTTACATCTTATTTCGTAATAAAATCTAACAGGCTAAACATCACCCGCTTGTTCTCTGCCGGGACACCGTGGTCGATAATTTCCTGCGGTGTCTGGTGAAGGTCATTGTGTTCGAGGGGGTACTGGTCGTCGTTGACCGCCATCTCACGGACGTTATCAGCCAGCGGTTCAAAGTGGAATTGCAGACCAATCACGTTGTCGCCCAGGAGGAAGCCCTGGTTCTTTACCAAATCACTGGAGAAGATTAACTGAGCTTCATCGGGCACCTCAAACATTTCTTCGTGCCAATGGAGGGCATCCAACTTCTCTGGGATCCCCGGAACCGCCGTTGACTGCCGGTAAACCGGTGCCCAGCCAACTTCCTTGTGCGACGCTTTGCCAATCTGGTAGCCGAGGGTCTTGGCAATCTGTTGGGCACCATAGCAGGCACCGAAGATCGGCTTGTGCTGGGCCAGCAGCTGTTTGATTAGCACCCGCTCCTGCTTAATCCAGGGCAGGTCGTCATTAGGGCTCATCGGGCCGCCGAGGACAACCAGCAAGTCCGTCTCCTCAGCAGTCGGCAGGTTGCCGAACTGGTAAGGATGGTAGACATAGAACTCGTGTCCCCGCTCGTCTGCCCAGGCTTGAATTGCTCCCGGTCCCTCGTTAGGGGTGTGTTGAAGAACATTAATCCGCATAATTGATCCTTTCCATCGGCGGCAATGTTGGTCTAGGTATCGCCTGCAAGTACCCAAAGTTATCGTTATTCTAACACGTCCCCGTTATAATGAAAATAGTCCGCTTTGCGTTTCAGTATCCGGTAGCGAAGGGAGGGTTCGGAAATGATTAGGAAAATGAAACCAGCTGACCTCGACGCCATCATGGAAATCTGGCTGAGCAGCAACCTCGATGCCCACTCTTTTGTTGGCAGGCAATATTGGCAGGAGCAACTGTCAGCGGTACGGGCCGCGATTCAAGACGCCGAGGTTTACTGCTACATTGCCACCAACGACACCATTGCCGGCTTTATCGGCCTGACCGGCGACTACCTAGCCGGCCTGTTCGTGGCGAACAAGTATCGCCAGCAGGGCATCGGCAGCCAGCTATTAGCCTTCGTCCAAGGGCATCACCAGCAGCTAACCCTGGACGCCTATCCCCAAAACCAGCGAGCAGTTGCTTTTTACCACCGGCACGGCTTTGTCACCAGTCAGCAGGACGCGGCGAATGTCCACATGACCTGGACCGCCCCAAAATAATTTGCAAAAAGTTCTTGCATTTTATAAAAAACAGGTTAGAATATCATTAAAGATTTCAAAAGCGATGAGAAAGACGAGTAACACGCCGCATTCGTTAAGTGAGCTGGTGATAGTGCGAGACCGGCCGACCCTGGACGTGCGAAAAACACTTTCTCGCAGTGCCGCTGACCCAAATAGTCACCAGACTAAAGTAGGCTCAGCCGTCCCCGGTACGTTACCACACCGGTAGAACGTGATTGCGTTCGAAAAAGCGGTCTAGGAATCCCGTATTCCTAGGCAACTTGGGTGGTACCGCGGAATAAAGCCTTTCGTCCCTTCGATTTTACTAAGGGGACGAAGGGCTTTTTATTTATCCCCGGACTTATCAAAGGAGTGTTGATTATGACGTTAATTATTCCTAAAGACTACGACCCACGACTTTCGATTCGGGATACCGAAGCAGCAATCCGCTACATCCGGGAAACCTTCCAAGATGAATTTGGTGGCCAGATGAACCTGCAACGGATGTCCGCCCCAATGTTTGTTGAACAGAGCACCGGGCTCAACGATAACTTAAACGGGGTTGAAAAGCCGGTTTCCTTTACCATGAAAGGCCTGCCGGGTGAAACGATTGAAGTTGTCCACTCGCTAGCAAAGTGGAAACGGATGGCACTCAAGAAGTATGGCTTTGGGATGCACGAAGGCCTCTACACTAACATGAACGCCATTCGGAAGGACGAAGATCTCGACAACTTCCACTCAATCTACGTTGATCAGTGGGACTGGGAAAAGGTCATTGCCAAGGACGAACGAACCGAGGAAACTCTAAAGGACACCGTGCGGACCATCTTCAAGGTCATCAAGCACATGGAACACGAAGTTTGGTACAAGTTCCCGCAAGCCGTCTACCACCTGCCGGACGAAATCCACTTCGTCACTACCCAGGAACTGGAAGACCGCTGGCCAGACTTGACCCCGATGGAGCGGGAAGATAAAATTGCTAAGGAACTTGGTGCCATCTTCGTAATGAAGATTGGTGATAAGCTCAAGCGGAGCGGCAAGCCGCACGATGGCCGGGCCCCCGACTACGACGACTGGCAACTCAACGGCGACATCATTTTCTGGTACGAGCCGCTGCAATGCAAGCTCGAAATCTCCAGCATGGGGATCCGGGTCAGCGAAGAGTCGATGCGGGAACAGCTCAAGAAGGCCGGTGAAGAAGACCGGGCGAAACTGCCATTCCACCAGATGCTGTTGAACGGCGAATTACCGTACTCCATCGGTGGTGGGATCGGTCAATCCCGGTTATGTATGCTTCTGCTGGGCAAGGCGCATGTCGGCGAAGTCCAAGCCAGCGTTTGGCCCCAAGAGATGCTCGACAAGTGCGCTCAGGCACACATTCAGATTCTGTAATTAAGTTTTGAGGAGTGAGTTTTTGATGGAAACAATTACGATCAGTCAATCCCCACAGCACGTGGGTGAAACGGTTCGCATTGGCGTTTGGTTAACTGATAAGCGGTCCAGCGGGAAGATTGCCTTCCTGCAACTACGGGACGGCACCGGCTTCTTCCAGGGAATTATCCGGAAGAACGACGTGGACGAAGAAACATTTGAACTGGCAAAGCACGACCTGCACCAGGAAACCAGTTTCTATGTTACCGGGGAAATCGCTGAAGACAAGCGGTCCAAGTTTGGTTATGAAATCCATATCACGGACATCGATGTTGTGGGCACCAGCGATGAATACCCAATCGGTAACAAGGAACACGGGATCGACTTCCTGCTCGATCACCGCCACCTGTGGCTGCGTTCTCGCAAGCCATGGGCTCTGATGCGGATCCGGAGTCGGGTCAAGCTAGCGACGATGGAATTCTTCAACAAGCACGGCTTTACCCAGTTTGACGCCCCAATTCTGACCGGGAGTGCGCCAGAAGGGACAACCGAACTGTTCGAAACCGACTACTTTGACCGCAGCGCCTACCTGTCACAATCAGGCCAGCTCTATGGGGAAGCCGGTGCGATGGCATTGGGTCGAATTTATACGATGGGCCCAACTTTCCGGGCTGAAAAGTCCAAGACCCGCCGGCACCTAATGGAATTCTGGATGATCGAACCAGAAATGGCTTGGTGCCACGAAGAAGAAAGTGAAGAAATCCAAGAGCAATACGTGGCCTACCTAATCCAGGACCTGATTGACAATTGTCCGCTTGAATTGGAAATGGTTGGCCGGAGCGTGGAAAGCCTGAAGCCGTTCACCGAACTGCCATACCCACGGATCACCTACAAGGAAGCCATCGATATGCTGCAAAAGGGTGGTCTGGACGTCAAGTACGGCGACGACTTTGGTTCACCAGAAGAAACCTACCTGGCCGACCAATTCCAAAAGCCAGTCTTCATCAAGAACTATCCAAAGGAAATCAAGGCCTTCTACATGCCAACTGACCCTGAGGACGACCGGCAAGTCATCTGTGCCGACCTGTTGGCTCCCGAAGGCTACGGTGAAATTATCGGGGGTTCTGAACGGTCCTACGACTACGACTACATCACCAGCAAGCTGGAAGAAAACGGCCTGTCCAAGGAAAACTACGGCTGGTACGATGACCTCCGCAAGTACGGTTCCGTCCCGCACTCCGGTTTCGGGATGGGTCTCGAACGGTTCCTGTCATGGGTAACCCTGCAAGACCACATCCGGGAAAACATTCCGTTCCCACGGATGTTGAACCGGCTGAACCCATAATTTAAAGTAAACAAACTCCGCCAGGCGCAATTTTAGCGCTGGGCGGAGTTTTTGTTTGGTCTTATTTAAATAGTTCCTGCATCTGCGCGTCGGTTAAGTCGAACTGGGCCTGAATTTGCGGCTTTAGTTTTTCCTCAGCAATGCCATTATTGCGCATTAAGGCAATCATGCCCCGGATAGCTTCCATTTTTCCAGCAGCGATTCCCCTCTTCACGAATGTCCTCGTCGTGGAACATCATATGAGTCTGGTTGTCCATGTATTCGTTCCTCCATTCCGTATTTTTACTTAGATTGTGGATGTAATCTTTCAACTCATCAACATACTCATCGTTCTCTACATCCTTATTATCCACGTAATCGAGGAAGTTGCGCAAGTCTTTCGAGAGTGGGGCAGAACTAGCTTGGCTAGTTCGTAGCCCCACCTCCGCAAGGATAGCTACGCCGCGCAGCAAGCCTATTTGGGGTTGGTCAAATGCTGATTTATCAGCGTTTGACCTGCCAGCTATCTACTGCGCTGTCGCATTTTCACCTTTAAATATAGTAAAGAGACCGAGTTAATCCCTCAGCCCCTTGGTATTAAGGAAAATCGCCGTCCGCCCGTCTCCCATCTCAAGGGACTTGTCCCTTTTCAAAAATTCTTGAAATCATACCGGTGCCGACCTAAATTGAACGGGTCAAACGGGCAGATAAAAATCACGTAGGATTTACGGAGGGTCACATATTGCTGCCCATGCTTCAACATCTCACTATCGATCCGGCCCTGGTAGTAACGAACCCGTTGTGGCAGGCCCCGAGTATGGCGGACCTGCATATCAATCTCGTGCACTACCCCATCCTGGTCCTTCGTGTAAACATCAAAGCGGACACCCCGGCTGAATTGGGTTTCCTGAATGGTTTTCTGAACCGTTGGAAATTCAATCCGCTCAATCTTCAATTCGGGTAAAATCAACTGAATTAAGCGCTGGCACAATCGTTTATTACTCATCACGCTCCCAAAGACAAAGTCATCCTGGATACTAATCTTATTCTGCACCTTGGTCACCCCATACTTATTGCTCTACTTAATAAATACGGAAAAACCGACGAAATGAATTTTTCACAATCCCCGCACCTGAATTAGATTTGCTGGCTATTCCTCCAAAATAACTTTTTGAGCTTTTTAGAGTATCCTCTATTATCCTATTGCTCGAAAATCGCATTTTCGAAGTTTTTATGTCATTTTTAAAAATCCTATTGGCCGAAAATTGTGTTTTGGGAGTTTTCATCAAGTGTTAATGCTATAATTATCTTCAAATAACGAGTTTTGGAGGATTTGCCATGAAGTACCTACCGCTTGCCAAATACAAATATGCCGTCAGCAATGGTGATGATCCGCGGATTATTGCAGAAAATGAATACAATGCTCGCCTCGATAACTATGCGGTTCAAAAAACGTTCCTATACCCCCTCCTAACCTACCGTGATGAAAGCCAAACGAGTAAGTACCCAATCTTCTTTCTCCCACTCCCAAAGATTCTCACGCTCGCCGATCAATTTCGGTTTAACTCTAAAACAATCAACCATATTGCATCCCAGCTCCCTCCCCTGGCAATCAGTCAATTTCTAAATTCACTCCTGGTATCTGAAATCTTCTACACCAACGATATTGAAGGAGTTAAAACTAACAAGATCGAAATTGGGACTGTCATTCAGGAAAACAATCTCTTGGCAAGCCAGCGTGGCAAATCCTCGGAAAAGCGCCTGGGATCAACTATCAAGCTCTACCAGCAAACGCAATATGGCAAGCCAATTTATATCCAAACTTTAGCTGATTTCCGTCGGATTTATGACACCTTACTAAAAGGAGAGCTGGCTGCTGACCGTCAGCCAAACGGTAAAATCTTTCGTGACCGGCTCACAAATGGTGAACTGTTGACAATCAGTTCTTCTACCAAGGTGGTTCACCGGCCACCTGCAGACGAAGAAAAAATCCAGCAAGCAATGAGCAGTGTCATCAAATTCATGAATGATGAAAGTATGCCGGCCCTGTATAAGGCGTTAATCACGCACTTCTTTTTTGAAAACACCCACCCATTTCTTGACGGTAATGGACGAATGGGGCACTATCTGCTATCTACTTATCTTTCCAGTAAATACGATCGCTTCACCGGCTTCTCTGTGGCCACCGCCATTCATGCCCACATTCAGCAATACTATAAAGATTTTATTGTGGCCGACAATGCCGAAAATTATGCCGACTTAACCCTCTTTATCCAGTCCTTACTCGAAATTTTAACCAGCCAGCAGCAGGAAAATATTGCGACTCTCAACCAGCTTAAAGCGTTGCTGAATGATGCTGAACAGACAATTTCAAAATGGATCCAAGAACACTCCGCCAAGTTTCCAACGACATTAAGTCCTCAGCTGATCCAGCAGACCTTGTCATATCTCGCACAATCAAAGCTCTTTTCCTATGCTCCTTCCCTGGGAATTAAGGACAATGAAATCATCCGGAATAATAAGGATAATGGTTTTGCAATGGCCAAAACTCGGCGCACACTTGACTTCCTCGAAGACTGTGGCATCATCAAGCTCATCGCCAAGAAGCCCAAGCAACACGAAATCACTCTCATTTAAAACCAGCTCGCCGGCAACCGCGCTCATCAGTGCAGTTCCCGGCGTTTTTTCTATTCCAAATTTAGGTTCTACAATTTTAAGTACTGATGGAT
>NZ_AZGE01000003.1 GCF_001434465.1 Limosilactobacillus oris DSM 4864 | reverse complement strand
GTCTACCAAGCTGTCATCAGACAGCTTTTATATTCTATCACAACTACCATTATCAAGTCAACAACTAATTTCAAGTAATTATTTGTTAGCTTTCAAACAAGTAGCTTAAATAATATATCATGCTGTCAAAACGATGTCAACGACTTTTTTCAAAGCTGCTTATTCCCTTTGACAACGTTAATTACTATACAAGAATTACCAATTACTGTCAACAATATTTTGAACCTTAACTACTAGCCAGAAACACTAAATAATGAACGATCATTTAGTGTTTGCTCATTATCATGGAACATCGGCTAAGTTTTAGCAACAATTTCACCGGACTCAGGGCCTAAAAGTGGACTGATAGCGAACTATTCGCCAAGCCCAAACATTTCAGATTTATTACGTTTATCCTAATATTGTCCCTGCTATCTTCACAAGGCGCAGATTTCCTGCTAAACTTCATCACTGTTAACTAGCTATAAGAAAAGGAGAATACCGTTGACTACACTGATCGACTTTATATTACATATCGACACGCACATCATCCAAATTGTAAATCAGTTTGGCGACTGGACTTACCTAATCCTGTTTGCAATTATCTTCATTGAAACTGGAGCGGTAATCATGCCGTTTCTTCCTGGGGATTCGTTGCTGTTTGCCGCCAGTGCGATTGCTGCTGACCCCCGTTATAACCTCAACATCTGGATTTTTGCCCTGCTTTTCTTAATCGCCTGCCTGGGTGGTGACTCACTGAACTTCTTAATCGGTCACAAAGTCGGCAAGACTCTTTCTAATCACTCGCTCTTTGGCAAACTGATTAATAAAGAAAGTCTAGCAAAATCGGAAGCCTTCTTTGAGCGTCACGGTGCGCCCGCAATCATCCTTGCCCGGTTCATGCCAATTATTAGAACCTTTGCCCCCTTTGCTGCGGCAGGATCTGGCTTCCCATACCGCCGCTTTATCCCATACAGCATCATTGGCTGCTTAGCTTGGGTAATCCTTTGTTGTGGTTCAGGCTACTTCTTTGGAAACCTGCCGTTTGTTCAAGAACACTTCTCGGTAATTATTCTTGGGATTATCTTTGTAACCCTGCTCCCAGCAATTTTCGGTTTCCTAAAGTCGAAATTTGGTAAGTCCAGTGGCGAAGTGGAGGTATCCCCAGAGTACCGCGAGGAAGAAAAAGACTAAACTCACCCAAACTATAAACAGCTCTGTAAAAAAGCTCAGCGGCATCAGTAAAATAATCGGGTCCACCCGCGGATTCAACACCCAGTCCATCTTAGCAAAGAGCCAGTAATGGCTGGTAATGAACAAACTAGGAAAGTCAACCAGCATCATTGTCAAAATAACCGCTAATATGCTCATCCCCCACGCTAACGGTGACAGCAACTGCCAAAGTTGTTGCCGCCGTTTTTCTTTTTGCAAAAGTATGCAGGCAGCTGACGTACTAACTACCATAACCAGCTCATTAAGCAACAGGTAGCGTTTCACATCAGCAAAGTGGCCCCGTGCCGCTGCGGTGAGCGGCATCTGCTCTAACACTAACCGGCTACCTGGGAGCTCAAGGTAAGCAAGCAGCCGCCGGTAATCACTATTTATCCCATTTCGACTGACTTGTAATGATCCAGGATGCGAAATGAACCATGGTGAAACATTAATCGTAATAAAAAGAGCAACGCTAAACACGCTAATAATACATACTAGCGTAATCAGGATTGCTCTTCGACTAGTCAATCTGCCAATCATCTAAAGTCGCCACCGTATATGTCGGTTGAATCTCTTCTTGTTCAACTTCAGCTGGACGGGAAAGGCCCGTGTAAACTAACAGGCTGTCCATTCCAACGTTAATTGCCGCCTGAATATCGGTATGGTAGTTATCCCCCACCATCACCGCGTCAGCCGTAGTTAAACCAACTCGTTTTAATGCCATTTCCATAATAATTTTTTCGGGTTTGCCAATCATCAGCGGCTTTTGTTGGGTTGCGTACTCCACTAACTTAACAAGTGAGCCCGCTCCCGGAACCATCCCCCGTTCGTTAGGAAGGTTGCTATCAGCGTTCGTGCCAATAAATTTAGCACCGGCCCGAATCAATAGTACCGCCTTCTCCAGCTTTTCATAGGTAACATGGGAATCCAAGCCCACTACAACAAAGTCCGGATCCTGGTCATCGTCCTTGAAGCCCTTCGCAGCTAACGCCTCTCGGAGGCCGCTTTCCCCCACTACGTATACCGACCGTCGTTTCCCGGCAATTTGATCTAAGTAGTCAGCAGCTGCCAGTGCCGTTGTGTATATATTTTCAGGGCCCACGTTGATAGCATGGTTTTGGGCTAAGTTATCGGCGACAAATTGGGGTGACCTGGTACTGTTGTTCGTTACAAATAACACTTGCTTCCCGGCCGACTGGAGCCGTTTGATAAACCGGGCCGCGGCTGGAATCCGTTTTTTCCCCTTATAGGTAGTGCCGTCGAGGTCAATAAAATATGCTTGGTAATTAGCGGTCATTACTAATCCTTGTCTCCTTGTTTCCGTGAGCGAATCACAAATTTTTGCTGGTGTTTTCCCGTTCGCACACGTTTAGCATGCTGGTTGCGCCGGTGCTTAACATCTGGTTGATTAGCTTTCCGCCGCCGTTCTTTAATTGCCGGCCCCCGTGAGTGGCGTTTCCGTCGCCGGTGCTGACGAGGGAGATGCACACTGTCATTATGGACAATAAAATAGGCACAACCGAAATTACAATCCTCGTAAAGGAAATCCTCAATTGTTTCAACACCATGTTCGGAATTATAAAGCGGATTTTGCCGGTCATAGAAGCCCGTTAACCGCAACTGTTCATATCCCCAGTCACCAACAATGTAGTCATATTTACTGAGGATATTGCTAAAACGCTTGGCAAATTCCTCACCATCAAAGGCGTGCCGGTACTCCTTCACGAGCTCATATGCATGCCCATTCAGCTGGAAGTGCTTCTCATCCGTCGCTTCATAGTGATAAAGATCCGCTCGTTGCTCTTCCCGCTGGTCAATATAATCTTGAATTTTTGCCCGGTTCACCCTGTCACCTTCTTTTGGATTGATTTAACTCCTCTATCTTACACCATAAAGCTCACCGTTGCTTCTCCAAATCGGCTGCCTTGGCGACAATCATTTGTTCAATTTCGGCAAAGTTTACGGGAGCACCAAAAGCGGGCCGCGGGTTCAGGTAATCAAGTTCCGGCGCATCAATTCCCACATTAATATTTTCCTTTACTGGCACCGCATAGTGGTGAATATGCCCATGCAGGTTAATAATTTGCGGCGCAATTCCCAACATCATTGGGTAGTGAGTCAAGTAGTACTGCCGGTGGTTGTACTTTAAAAGTACCCCCACATCATGAAATTCATACTTAGGGTGACCGTCAACCATAAAATTATGCGCGGCCAGGTACTTGAACAGGGCCCGGCTATCGTGGTTGCCTTTCACCAGCACTAACCGCCCATGAAGTTGTCCTAGCACGTCGGCAATTGCTTCGTACGCCTTCCGCGGCGGCTTGGTAAAATAGAGGGCGATATCACCAAGGTGGTAAACAATATTGTGCTCACCAACCTTAGCATTCCAGTTATCAATAATTGTTTGGTTCATTGTCGCAACATCTGGAAATGGCCGCGGCGCAAACTTATCCACGCCCAGAAGCTCACTGTGAAAGAAATGCGTGTCAGCTGTTACAAATTGCATCAAACCACCCCTAAATTAGACAAAAGGCTGGGAAAAACGGTTCGTTTCTTCCCAGCCTCCATTTTAATTAACATTTTCGTATAGCCGGTAAATTCCCGGTCATAGTTTAAGCCTAGTTAGCTTCTTTTTTCAAGCGTTCGATATCGCGAACAATCATTAATTCTTCGTTAGTTGGGATCAACAGGGTTTTCACCTTAGCATCGGCAGCCGACAAATCCCGTTCAACACCATGGCATTGGTTCTTTTCCTGGTCAATCTTGATGCCGAAGCAGTCCAGGTTGTCAGTAACCAGTTTCCGAACTGGGGCACTGTTTTCACCAACACCAGCGGTGAAGACAATGGCGTCCACTCCGTCCATTTCGGCGATGTACGCACCAATGTACCGCTTGATCCGGTTGACGTAAATATCCAACGCTAATTGTGCCTTTTCATTTCCCTTATCAGCAGCGGCAAGGATGTCCCGCATGTCCGGTGATAATTCTGAAATTCCCAGTAACCCAGACTTGTGGTTCAAGGCATCAATCATTTCATCGGAGGATAGCCCGGCCTTTTCTTCAACAAAAGCAACCAGTGAAGGGTCAACATCCCCGGAACGGGTTGCCATTGTAATCCCGGCCAGCGGCGTAAAGCCCATTGAAGTATCAAAGGACTTCCCATTCTTAACGGCCGTGATAGAAGCACCAGCACCAATGTGCATCGTAATCAGCTTGAGATCTTCCAATGGCTTCTTCAGCATCTTCGCAGCTTGGGCAGCAACATAGCGGTGGCTAGTACCATGGGCACCGTACTTCCGGGCACCGTACTTTTCATACCATTCGTAAGGGATGCTGTAAAGCGCGTTCTTCTTCGGCATTTCCGCGTGGAATGATGTATCAAAAACAGCAATTGCGAATGCGTTTGGTAATGCCTTCCGGAAAGCCTTAATTCCCATCAATTCAGCCGGATCATGCAGTGGGGCATATTCTGCTAAAGAATCAATTTTTGCAATTACGTCGTCGTCAATAATGGCAGAATCCTTAAAGTATTCACCACCGGCAACTACCCGGTGACCCACGGCGGTAATCTCATCGTAGTTCTTAACAATTCCCAAAGCAATCAGCTGATCGAGCAGGTACTTGATTGCGGCCCCGTGGTCAGCAAATGGTTGGTCGTCCTCGTGCTTTTGACCAGCGTACTTGATCTTAGCATGACCCATCTTTTCTCCAATTCGCTCGATGGTTCCCTCAGCAACTACTTCCTCACTAGGCATATCAAAGAGCTTAAACTTTAATGTTGAGCTTCCGGCATTAACTGCAATTGATTTTGACATAAAACTGTCTCCTTTTATTAATTTAAGTTTGTCTGGACCCACTGGTCAATTTCCTGCATAAAGGCACTGAACTCCTGTGGCTTTTTAAACGACGGAAATTCGCCAAGGAGCACCTTGACCGCCTGCTTGCTCTTGCCACCATGACGTTGCAGGAGCAGGATGGCCTTTTGGGCATTCTGGTTGGCAAATAGCTCTGCTGGAAGGTTAATTAAACCTTGTAAGTAGCCGACAGAGTGCATCCACTGGATAAACGGTTGGGCTTCCTTCGTTTGGAAGAGGTTGCTTGGAACCAAGAACACACCAAAGCCACCCGGCCGCAAGTAATTCATCGCTTGTTCAATCAAGAGGTGATGAACGTACGAATGACCCTTTTGAGCCCGGGTCTTATAGTTTTTGGTATTCTGATCCAGCGGATAATAGCCAATTGGCAAATCCGCCACCGCCAAGTCACATTCCGGAATATCCAGCGCATTAATCGCATCCTGGTGAAAAAGATCCACGTCTAATCCTTGAAGGGCTACACTAGCGCTTGCCACTTCCAGCATTGCCGGATCATTATCAATTCCGTAGCCATGAATTGGCTCAGCACTGGCTTGTTGGAGCTGGTTGATGATCGTCGTCAAAAGGTTACCAGTTCCGACGGCGGGGTCGAAAATCGTGGAAGGCCGATCAAGCTTACTGATCTTCTCAATCAAAAACGCCATTAAAAAGCCAATGGTATCTGGCGTCATCTGGTGGTTGGCCTGGATTGCGTCCTTGCGAATCACCTTTAAAAAGCTCAGCTGAAGGACCTGACGAATGGTTTCAGCCGAAGCGTCTTTCAGGTGCATTTCCTGATAGAGCTTTTCGAGCTGCTCAACCGTTTTCTTGTCCGGCACCCCATCTTCAACCGCCACCCGGCCGTCAATCACGTTTTCCGCGTTTTCCAGCATGGCGTCAAGGTACGAACTCCGCAAAGCCGCTTGCAGGATTTCAGTCCCCTGATCAAAGAGTTCAAACAATTTCTGTGGTGTTTGTTGCAATGTCCCTGTCACCCCCTAATTAATGACAAACATTACATTAACAGTTTACCGATTCTCCGTTGCAAATTCAAGATAACGCTTTCCACTCACCGGATTTTCTGGCTTAAATTTTGACGTGCCCGGAGTACCAACTCATCCGTCAGCTGCTTCTCCAATTGATACTGAGTCGCATAATAGTGGTACTGAAAAATTAGTGTTATACAAATGCAGCTAAGTACCACTAGGCTGGTAATCATAACGTAGCCCTGGTGACGGTTACCGATCCTTTTCAAAGCAGACAACCCCTTCTAATTTTTGACCATTGGTTCGCACGACAGTAACATGAACCCGCTGACTATCTAACCGCTTAAAGGCACTCTGTTCGCCCCTAATATTACTAAAGATTGGCATATAGCCACCATTAGGCGCGCGGAGATACAAACGATCCCGCAAGCATAGTTCATAAATTCGCCGCTGGTTCAAGTCGTACAGTTCAAGCTGGTAACGCTCAGTCCGTTTGAGGGCGAACCGGTGGTCTGGCGATTCCAGCTCTTGGAGACAAATTATCCAGTCCGTAGCACGGTCCAAAGATGGCCGACTTGTCGTTCGAATCGCGGTTAAGGCATAGCCCGTTAACACCACCACCAAGCTGGTCACCAGCAAGGCCCCAATACATTCAACTAACGTGAAAGCCGACCGTTTCATAGTCGAATCACCAACCGTCCCTGATACCACACCGCGGCCTGATTAGAGTCCGCGACCGCGTGATAGTTAGCCCGGTTAATGACCGTCTGGCGATGCTGAATTCGGTAACCATCACTAGCCTCTTTTAGTAACCGGGCCGCAGTCAGCTTAATTAAATGCTGCCGTTGTTGATAATGCAACTGGACTTGGCAGACTGCTAACGATCCCAAACCAATACTAATGATTAGGAGCGCTAAAATGCTATCCGTCATCACGAATGCCCTCGTCTTTTTTAACATCATATTCCCCCCGTGCCATCTGAATTACCAGGCGGTAGCGACACCGCCCACTCCGCGAATAAAACCGCTGGGTTGCGGGCTTTACGTAGCCATCCGCCTGCATTTCAATCGGCGAAAAGCGCTCGACCCGCATGGTTGCCGGAACCGCTATCGTGGTGCGATTTTGCCAGCTGGTAAAAACCACCGCATTGGTATCCGCAGAATAAGTGATCGTAGTTGGCTGACGCTTGAGCTGAGCCCGTGTCTGTGCCAAATGCCATTGCTGGCGAAAGCTCTGCCAAAATCGCTGCTCAACCACCTGTTCATGGCTGTGACTAACCAGTGGACCGGTAAAGAGCAGGATTACCGTAACAAGTGCTAAGGCAATGACCATCTCAAGCATCGTAAACGCTTTGGCTCTGCTCATCGTCGGTATGCTTTCCCATTAGCAATGACGATCTGCTCCCGCTGGGCGCGAGCAACCTGGGCCTTGGTCAGGTAGTCATCCGCCTGGAGTTGGGCATAGCTGACCCGGTTCGTACCGTGTTCGTTCTCATAGGCATCAATTTGGGTTTGAACAACGGCAACCATTGCATCACCATGTACGCGATTAGCATGACGACGCTGCTGGGCTAAGTTTGGCAGCACGATTAAAATCAGCAAACTAATAATAAAGAGCACTATGGACATTTCTAGTAAGGTGAAGCCGGACCGCCGCCGTTTGAAGACTTTTTTCATTAGTACACCCCCTGAATGGACTGGTAGATTGGCAGCAAAATACTCAGGTACAGGACCACAATTACTACCGCAATGACGATAAAAATAACTGGCTGAACAAAACTCAGTAATTCTTCTAGCTGGGCTAGCAACCGTTGAAACTGAATCTTGCCTAAGGCCATCAAATCAGTCCCAAGCTGGTCTATTGTCGTTCCCTTGTCTGCTAAAATCACTAACTCATTCGGTAAATACGGACGACTGTTGACTAAGCCCTTAACATCGCCACCGGCAGCCAGCTGGCTTTGGAGAAGCTGACCAAGGCAATAAAGCAGGGACCGGGGCGCAAACTGGTTCACAACGGCTAAAATTTCTTTTAATGACATTCCGCACTGCAAGAGGGTCGCTAAAGTAGTGGATAAATAATAACCATAGTACAGGCAATAGCAGCGCCCGACTACCGGCAACCCACACAGCCAGGCCGCCCGTTGATCAGCATTGAAATGATGCCACCGGCAGCCAGTGCGAACACTCCACCCCAAGGCTGCAAGGAGGACAAAAATCAGTAAAAAAATACCGGTTTCTTTCAGCCGGTCCCACTTGATTCCCGCGGTCCCGGTTTGCCAGCTGCTTAACTCGGGAAAAACGTAGACGCTTAGCCCCACCATTAAGGCACCGAGTAAAAAGAGCAACAGGAGCGGGTACTGCAACAGTCTGTGAAGTTTCTGCCGCTGACGCTGCTTTGTTAGCAAAAGCGTCCCGATTTCAGTTAAAATGTGGCTAAGTTCACCGTGTTTCTCCGCTAACAGCAACTGATAATAAAGGTCCGCCCCCACGAAGGGTTGCATGCTATCCGCAAACGACTTCCCCTCCATCAAGCGTTGGTTAACCATTACTAACGCCAACCGCTGCCGCTTCATCACCACGGTCGTAAACGCCAGGGCGCGCTGCAAGGAAAAGCCGACCTTTAGCAGGTCCCCCATTAGTAAAAACCATTTTGCCTGTGCCGCCTGGTTAAAACTAACCCTGCGCAAACGCCGCTTGAACCGCAGAACTAATCTTTTTTTGGTCATAAGCCCGTTGAAGGCGTGTCCGCCAGTCATCTGTCATCCCCCGTTTCTTATGATTTACTAACGCAGCCTGCAAGTCCGCTCCCCGTAAGGAATCGAACAGGACCGCCTGCTTCCCGTCTTGACACGGTAAGAGTCGCTGATAAAAAACTCCCGTTAAAACCTGCTCCAGATAAAAAGGTGCAACCCCCAGCTGCTCCAGCCGCGCTACTACCCCAAAGACATTCTGCGCGTGAACAGTCCCCAGCACGAGGTGACCGCTCAAAGCAGCCTGGACGGTCATCTGGGCTGTCTCTGGGTCGCGAATTTCACCGATAATAAAAACGTCCGGTCGGTGGCGAAGACCTAGCCGGAGCAATTGTTGGTAATTCATCCCGGCCAGTTCATTGACCTGGAGTTGGACAAAGGATGGCTCATCAATTTCCACCGGATCCTCAATTGCCATGACTACCTGCTGGTCAGCCACCTGCCGGGCCAATTGATACATTGTGGTGGTCTTGCCAGACCCCATGGGTCCCGCAAACAAGACCAGCCCCCGTTGCTTTAACAGGTCTTTTAACTCCTGCCACTGATCTGGGAAGAGCAAGTGGTAATTGCTAGCGCTGAAATGATAGATAAAACGCACTACTAAGGACTCGCGCCCCTGGTAGTCGCCGACGCTCGAGAGCCGCAAGTTAATAATTTCCGGCCCGTGGTGCCATTCCATCGCTCCTAACTGCGGCCGCCGGTGTTCACTAACCGCCATGTCCGCCTGGTACTTTAAATAAGAGATCAGCCGCTGACCATAGTCAGGCGCAACTTCCTTAACTACCCTTAATTGTCCCTGGCAGTTAATCAGCAGCCGGTAATACTTTTTATATGGCAAGATATACAAGTCAGCCGCTCGCCGACCAATCGCCACTGCAATTTCTTTTTCAAATCCAATCATCCAAAAAGCCCCCTCACCTATAAGAAACGGTAACGGGAGCCATTTAAACTAAAAAATCCAATTCTCATCATCATGAGAATTGGATTTTTTAGTTCATCGTAATGACTACTTATTCTTCATCGTCGTCATCGTCATCTGGTAAAATTCCAGTTTCGTAGATGTCGGCAACATCATCATTAGCAGTTAATTCATCAATTAAATGCCGGTATTGCTTAACCTTGTCTTCAGGAACGGCCGTCCGGTTTTCTGGGATCATCGTTACTTCGGCAGTGTCCAGGTCGTAGCCCTTTTCCTGCAAAGCATCACGAACAGCAGTCATACTACTTGGGTCAGTGAAGATTTGGAACTTTTCTTCAGTGGCCTTCATATCATCCGCACCAGCATCCAGGGCGTCCATCAACATGTCGTCTTCACTGGTGTCAAGATCATCCCGCAAAATTTCAATCAAACCTTGGCGGTTGAACATGTAGGCAACGGAACCACTAGCACCCAGCGAACCACCAGAGTGACTAAATGCTGAACGAACAGCTGAAGCAGTCCGGTTCTTGTTATCAGTTAAGGCGGAAACCATTACGGCAACCCCACCCGGAGCATACCCTTCGTAGGTAACTTCTTCGAACTTTGCGCCACCAATACCAGAAGCCTTAGCAATCGCCCGGTCAATGTTCTTCTTTGGCATGTTAGCCGCGTGGGCCTTGTCAATGACCAGCCGTAATTGGGCGTTGTTAGCTGGATCAGGATCACCTGCTTTAGCTGCTTGGTACAAATCACGGGAGATCTTTTGGAAGATCTTGCCCCGCTTAGCATCCTGGGCGTTCTTCCGCCCCTGAATGTTATGCCATTTTGAATGTCCTGACATTACTGACTCCTCTTTTCTTTATTAATGTGATAAACAGATAAATTTTAGCAAAAAACGACTATGAATTCAAGGTTACCGTCGAGACGATAATCGCAGGCTTAACAGCCGGATTACCCACAGGACGATGGCAACTACCGCCAGCAGGCCCAGCCAGGTTAATGCAGCGGCCTGGAAGCCAGTCGCCAGCTGGGCCGCCAACGAACTGTATTCAGGATTAGCAGCGGCTAGGTGGGGAATGACGCCCTTGACTGTCATTACCAGCCCCCCACTAACCAGCAGGGCAAGCGTACAGATCCAAGAAAAGCTCTGGACTAAGTGACGGTGGATAACAGCCCCTACCAGCATTATGACCATGAGAACACTGCTGATGCCGAGAACCGTAGTATTAACCATCCGCGCCAGTTGGAGGCTGTTGATTGCCTGCTTTACCTGCGGGGTATTAATTCGCGAATTAACGGCAGAATTGATATTGTCGTTGACCGCAGCGGTCGTCCCGGACGGCAGTAAACTTGTTGAAATGCCAAATTGGGCTAGCTGACTGTTGGCCTGGCCAGCTAAGCGGTTGGTAACCTGACTCAGGTCCAGGCTTAGCTCCTGACCCGCGAAGGCTTGGTTCACCACCGTTCTAACAATTCGATCGGTATCGTCCTTCGTCAGGACCGTACGCGGAATACCGTACTGGCTTAGCCCAGCCTGCACTTGGTCCAGCAGGTCTGTTTCTACCGTTGATGAGGTGACTTCGTGCATTACAAACCGCTTGTTAAAAACCGTCCGGCTAGCAATTAAGCTAACCATTAACAGGACCAGAATAACTAGCCCACAGATGTTAAACGCAAGGTGGGGGCCCTGTTTGCCAGCCGAGTCATGATTGCGCCGCGCTTGGTGAATTCCACTCCGTGTTTGCACTGGTCTCAGCCACCTATTGCAAACGGGTCGACTGCCGTGGAATAATGCTGTGTTCCAAGATGACGTCGCTTTCGCTGTCATCCTTGTCTTCCATCAGCTTCGTTAACAAGCGCATGGAAACAGCACCAATATCGTACAGCGGCTGGCTAATTGAAGTCAGCATTGGCCGGCACAGCCGAGTGTAGGTCGTGTCATTGGATGAAATAATCTCAAAATCGTCTGGCACCTTGATGCCGCTATCCGTGAGTCCGTTTAACAGTCCCACCGCCAAGTGGTCATTCGTCACGTAAGCAGCCTTGACGCCGGAATCGGCAATTGCCTTCGCCTGGTCATAAATCTGCTTGTAGCTACCATCGGTTTCAATTACCAGCTGGTCATCAAAATCGACCCCGGCATCCGCCAAAGCATCCTTGTAGCCGCTGAGCCGGTCATCGGCATTGATTGAGTAGCCGAGCGAGCTCGTTACTAGGGCAACGTGGTCGTGGTTGTGATCCAACAACCGGGTTACCGCTTCTTTGGCAGCCTTGCGGTAGTCGATCCGAACTGCCGGAAGTTCCTTATCGTTGACCACGGAGCCAGCAACCACTACCGGTGTACTGCTCGACTTAAATTCAGCCCGTAATTCTGGGGATAAATCAAAGCCCATGAAAATAATTCCGTCAACCTGCTTAGCATGGAGGTTGCGAACCACCTTCAAGATCTTGTCATTATCATAATCCGAATTAGCCAGAATAATGTTGTACTTGTACATTGAGGCAATATCATCAATTCCCAAGGCAAGTTCCGCAAAGTACGGGTTCGTGATGCTAGGGATTACTACCCCGACCGTGGTCGTCCGCTTGGAAGCTAGGCCCCGTGCTACGGCGTTTGGCCGGTAGTTTAAACGTTCAATTACGTCAAGGACCTTTTGCCGAGTGGCCGGCTTAACGTTGGGGTTGCCATTAACCACCCGGGAAACGGTCGCCATCGAAACCCGCGCTTCACGCGCAACGGTATAAATTGTCACAGCTTGTTTTTCCATAAGATAGCCCTTTCTTTATTGATATATCATGCTTTCATTATTTTTCATAGCTACACTAATATAGCAAATTAAAATCTACTTGGCAAACGATTGCGAACATCTTTCGGTTAACGGTAATCGAAAAGCCGTTGCCACTCAAGCCAGGAGGGCAACGGCCATTTTATCTTAATTGTGCGTTATTCTTCATTATTATCATCCGCGGTTGCATCAATGACAATGTCATCATCTTGGTCAGCCGTGGAATTAGCATTAGCTAGTTTTTCCCGGATTGCCGCCGTCTGTTCGTCAAAATCATCATTGGCTAGGTGGTCAACCACTTGGTCCTTCTTATCCTTAACCTTTTGACCAGCCGCCTTGATACGGTCCGTAACTCCCGCGTTATCCATTTCGGCTAAGCGCTCGTCAACAATATCCAATGCCGTTAAGGCGTAGTCAGTAACGTAATCGGCAATATCATTCAATTTACTGTTGGCCTGCGTCTGCAATTCCTGACGCTTAGCCTTAGGCAACAGCGCCCAGCTCACGGCAGTGGCAACACTTCCCAAAACGATTCCCGTTAATAATTTTTTACTCATCTTTTGCGGCCCCTTTCTTATTCTTTCGGTGCTGACGGTAACGGTTGAAAGCACTGAGCACAACCGTCTTTCCGGCAGTCTTTGCTAAGCCTAAGCCCAGCCGGTTCTTTTCACGCTGGGTTGCAACCTTTTCCGCCATCTCGTGCAGTTGATCATTGATGTCCACCACACTCTGGCTAACGTCAGCCACAGCCTTAACGGCCGGATCCAATTGACTAGACTTCTTGTTGATATCTTCTAACAAGACATTTGTATTTCCTAAAACTTCTTCAACTTCCTTGCTCAGGCTATCCATATCCTTTGTGAGCAGGGAAATACTCCGGTTGGTTTCCTGCATGGTTTTACTAAGATGGTTGATCAGAATACATAAGAAAACCACCAGGATCAAAAAGGCAATTGCAGCGATTAACCCTGCTAATTCACCAAACGTCATTCTACTCCGCCTCCCGATTGCACAATTCAGTTATATCAATGATAGCATATCACAATCCCGGGCAAAACAACAAATTCCCCCTATCGACATTCCCTCGCAGAACTTGTTACAATTAAAAAGATATACCCAAAGGAGGAACGTCCCATGATTCTTGGTGCTGGAAATGCCCAATTGAATAAACAGCTGGAACAAGTCAAACATGCCTTTACCGACCTATCCTGGAATGAAATTGGGCGGCAAATTCTCAATAAGTTGCTCTTGATTATCGTCACCGCCCTGCTCTTCTTGATTATATTGTGGTTAGGCCGCTTGATTATTAACCACCTGTTCCTTGAGTCCAAACGCTACCAACTATTAAAAAATAAAAATCGGCTGGCAACCATCCGGACGATGACGCTTAATATCTACCGCTACACCTGCTACTTCTTCTTTCTCTACGCCATTCTTTCCGAAATTGGCGTTCCCGTAGGTACGTTGATTGCCGGTGCCGGAATCTTTAGCATCGCATTAGGACTGGGGGCCCAGGGCTTCGTCAGCGACCTGGTCAACGGTTTTTTCATCCTGCTCGAGCAGCAGCTTGACGTTGGGGATACAGTTGCTATCGGCCAAATTAAGGGAACCGTGACCGCGATCGGGATCCGGACGACCCAGGTAACCAGTGCCGATGGGACCCTCAACTATATCCCGAACCGGCAAATCACGATTGTCCAAAACTTTTCCCGCAACAATATGGTGACCAACGTAGATATTCACATTGCCCCCAGTGCTAAACTCGACCAAGTCCGCCAGTTAGTAGAGGAGGCTAACCAGCAGTTAATTGCCAACACGCCTGAGCTGCGGGAACAGCCGGTCATTATTGGACCGTTGACCGTTAATGCCCAGCTGGTCTTTCGGGTATCCATCACCGTCACCAGCGGAACCCAATCTCAGGTCGCCAGCAAGTTCCTCGCGGCCTATCTGAAAAAACTTCACGCGGCTCAGGTGCCGCTATCTTGGGAAGGAAGAGAACATAGTGAAAATTAAAATGATTGCGACCGACCTCGATGGAACCTTTCTCCACGATGATCATAGCTATAACCACCGCTTATTTGCTAAGGTTTTTCGGCAACTCCGCAAGCACCAGGTGCACTTCGTCGCTGCCAGCGGTTCTAGCTACCCCCGCCTTGCCCGTGAGTTTGCACCCTACCTCGACCAGATGTCCTTCGTATCACAGAACGGGTCGGTCGTCCACCAAGGTCAGCAGCTTTTGCAAACCTATCCCATCCAAGCACCGGCCTTGGCCCGTGTCCTGCACGTCCTCGACCGCTTTTACGGGCCGCAGGATATTAACCAGCTCGTGGTCTCCGGCCCCCAGGTATCATACGTGGATCAGCGGATGGACCAGCACAACCTCGCCATCGTCAAGACCTTTTACGAGCAGGTCCACACCGTGACCGACCTGCGACAGCTCTTCAGCAACAATCCCCACGAGGAGTTTACCAAGATTTCGATTAATTTTGCTGACCACGTTGACCTCCAACGGGTAGCAGCAACCCTAGACCAGTACCTGCCAGCCTCCCTGATTATTGAAAATTCAGGGTTCAACACCGACCTCATCGGCGACGCCCGCGGCACTAAACGAAACGGGTTGGCCCTCTTGCAGGAACGGTTCAACGTTGCGGATGATGAAATCGTCACGTTCGGCGACAACGAAAACGACCTGGGGATGTTGGCAATGACGTCCCAAAGCTATGCGATGCAAAATGCCCACCAGTTAATCCGGATGCAGGCCGGTCACGTCACGGCCGCCGATAATAACCACGATGGCGTCCTCAAAACCATCCAGCAAATCCTGAAAAACGATAAGTAAATAAAACCCACCGGTAGGCAGCACTTTTTTAAGCGCACCGAACTGGTGGGTTTTGTCTAATCTTTTTCACTTACGTTATAAAAATGGTCAAAGCGATGGACGGTGTAGTTGACGGCCTTGAGCAGCTCCCGGCGGGTTACGATCCCCGTAAAATGCCCCTCACTGTCGACCACCGTCAAAAAGGACTGGTCAATCAGGAGGTGGAGGTTCTCCTCCACGTCGTAGGGGTCGGTAATCGGCGCAACATCCGTCTGCATAACATCCCCGACCCGGTAGCGGTGCAAGTTCTCGACGTTGATCTTGGCCGTTTCAATTAGGCGGTCAGTAATCATTGAGAGGGAAATCAACCCGCGGTAGTGGTTATCATTATCAACCACCACGATTTTGGCATAGTGGTTCTTGGTCAAGAGCAAAAAGGCGTGGTCAAGCGTATTAGTAACGTTTACACTGGCGACTAAACTAGCAGGAATCAGGAACTTCTCCTGGTGGGCCAGGAGTAATTCGCGCAGGTGTCTTTCAATCATAGTTCGCGCTCCTCACGAGTAAATTCCCGGTGCAGCTGGGGCTGCTGGTGCGAATGACGGTCATAAAAATCGACCGTAAAGGACTGCGGCGAAAGCTCCACTACCGCAAAGGTTCCGCCAATTCCCACATACTGGCCCCGCGGCAAGGAGATACTTCCGGGGTTAATCATCAGCATCCCCCGTTCAACTGCTGCAAACAGCTGGTGGGTATGACCAAAGCAGACAACATCAGCCCCAACCGCTTCCCCTTTAAGCATTAAGGGCGTCATTGAAGAGTTGACCCCATAATTATGACCATGGGTGACCAGGAAACGGGCACCCCCGGCGAGGACCAGCTGATTAGGGTCATAGCCCAGGTGCCAGTCGTTATTCCCAGCCACCCGGACAAAGGACTGCATTAACGAGTCACTGCTTGGGATTTCCGAATCACCACAGTGGACCATCAGGTCGACCTTCTCTTTCCAGCGGTCTACCAACTGCTCTAAAATCGCCCGGTCACCATGGTTATCACTCACAATCAATGCCTTAGTCATGCTTGCCACCACCCCGCAAATTGTTCCATGAAAGCCCGTAAGGCCCGTCCACGGTGGCTGATCTGGTTCTTTTCTGCCGGAGTCAATTCCGCCATCGACCGTCCCGGAAATTCTTTTGGCATAAATAATGGGTCATAGCCAAAACCGTTTTGACCGCGCGGCTGGGTGAGAATCTGCCCTTCCACGCGACCGCTAGTCTCTAGCTTCGCCCCATCTGGTTTCAAGGCAACAATCGTCGTGTGAAAGTGTGCCGTTCGCTGCGCTGCTGGAACCCCGGTCAGTTCCCGTAATAATTTGGCATTATTCGCCGCATCATCATGGTCCCCCGCGTACCGTGCCGAGTGAACGCCCGGTGCCCCGTTTAAGGCATCGACAACCAAGCCCGAATCATCCGCCAGTACGGGCAAGTCCAGTTTAGCCACGGCCGTTCGCGCCTTTATTAACGCGTTTTCTTCAAAGCTGGTCCCACATTCATCAATCGCAAAGCGTGGAAAGTCCGCAAGCGTCTTTACCGTCACACCGAAGGGCGCGAGCATTTCACGGTATTCCCGCGCCTTTCCCGCATTGTTGGTTGCAATCACTAGAGTAGCCATTTTCTCACTCCCCGTCTAATTTAACACTGGAACACTGCTCATAGTCGCCAGCCAGCCACTTATCCGCACCAGCTTGCAAGTCGGCAATCCGGCCGGTAGTGTAGAGGGCCGTCCGTTGCTGTCCGCCAGCTGATAATAAGCGCTTATCCGTAAGCACCTGCTTAACCGTCTGAACGGTTTCATAGGCCGGATCGATCAGGCGTACGCTTGGCCCCAACCGTCGCTGGATTTCCCGACTGAGGAAGGGAAAATGGGTACAGCCCAGGATTAGGGTTTCCACCGGCTGGGTGGCAAAGCATTGCAAAACCTTGTTCACCGCTTGCTGTGCAGCTGGCGTCCCCGTCTGACCATGCTCAACAATGGACACCAGGGGCTGGGCCGGTTGGCTAACCACTTGGACTGTGGGCTGTAATTCATGCAGCGTTCGTTCATAGGCCCCATTCTTAATCGTCGAATCAGTACCAATCACCCCGATTGTCCGGGGATTCGTTGCTAAGGCCGCGCTTGCTCCTGGCCGGATCACCCCGATGACTGGAATCGGTAGAGCCGCCTGTAAAGCGGGCAAGGCCGCTCCGGTAGCCGTATTGCAAGCTACCACCATTAGTTTTGCATCGTGACGCACCAAGAACCGCCCGATTGCCAGGGCTAGTCGGCGTACCTCCGCCTGTGTCTTTGTCCCGTAAGGAAAATGTCCCTGGTCGCCAACGAAGAGCAGGGACTCGTCAGGAAGTTCCCGGCGCAATACCCGGAGGACCGAAAGACCGCCTAGTCCAGAATCCATCACCCCAATGGGCCGTCTATCCATTTCTGCCACCTCACTATTAATCGCAAAATACTTGAAACTTTATTATCGGTTTAATAATCAAAATTTGCAAGTTTTAAAATTGCCGTTACTATCCTAATCGATTTTAAGTATAATAAGTATTGATTGTAAAAAGGAGCGAACGATAACTATGAGTCAAAAATTATATGACGAATTGATCAATAGTCCGCAGGGACTGGTTAACGGTACCCTGCGGGATGTCATCCTGCCGGCAATTCTCGGTAAGGAAACCGACGAGATGCTTTACTGGATTGGCAAGGACCTCGCCCGTCAGTACCCCGTAGCTAGTCCCGCCGAACTTATCACCTTGACTCACCAGCTTGGGCTTGGCGAGCTCACACTGGAAAAGCACAGCCCCACAAGCCAGCTCTGGCGGCTAGGAGGGCCAATCGTCGCGGGACGGATCAAAAAGGATGATGAAGAAACGTCCTTTGGCCTCGAATGCGGCTTCCTTGCCCAAGAAATCGAATTCCAACTAGGGACCGTCGTTGAAGCTAAAATCAACGACCGGCACCACGATGCCGTCAATATTTTGCTGGAAAACGACCCCCAAACGGACAGCAACTCCGAACGAGCCGAATTGGCCACGTTCATTCACTTGCAAACCACTTCCGCCGATAATGACCAGGTGCAGTCCCCCAAAGCAGGACGGCACCTTCGCAAACGGCGGTCCAGACGAGAAAAGCAGGATTAAAACTGACCATAAACAAAAGGGACTTTCCAAACCGGCTATGCCGTGCTTGGGAAGTCCCTTACTAGTTTTAAAAACTAATCTACGTATTGTTGCAAAAGCTGTTTGAGCTGTTCCTGCGGGTGGTAACCGACAATCTGGTCAACTACCTCCCCGTTTTTCTTCACCATTAAGGTTGGAATACTCATGATCCGGAACTTCCGCGCCGTTTCCTGGTTTTGGTCAACGTCCATCTTAAAGAAGTTAACTTCCGGCATTTCGTCGGACAGGGCTTCAACGACCGGTGACTGCATCCGACAAGGGCCACACCAAGTTGCCCAAAAATCGACTAACGCAACCCCTTGCGCAGTATTCTGTTCAAACGTCTGATCAGTAGTTTCTTTTACTGCCATTGTAAAGACTCCTCTCTAATTGTTTGATTCTAATTTTAACAGAGGTCAGCAATAAAAGCACGAAAAGAGCTTACTTATTATAAGTTAACGATTGTCGCTCCGTCGCCACCAGCATTCGGGGCCGCATACGAGAAGGACTTGACCCGCGGATTACTCTGCAGGTACTGCTGGGTTCCCTTCCGCAATGCTCCGGTCCCCTTGCCGTGAATAATCGTCACAGTCCCCAGGTTGTTCAGCAGGGCATGATCAATGAAGTTGCTCAACTCGCCCATCGCCTCTTCGTAGCGGTGCCCGCGCAGGTCCAACCGGGCAGAGGTCTTCCGAGTCTGCGTGGTCTTGACCGCCCGGTGCCCCGTCCGCTGCTGCTTTTCTTTTGGCAGGTCCCGCTTGGCAACCTTTTCTAAGTCCCGTTCATCGATTTCCATTTTGAGAATGCCAATTTGGACTTCCCACTTATGGTTTCCCCGCCGGCTAAGCAGTTCGCCGTGCTGGCCGTAAGATTTCACCAGGACCGCATCCCCCTTATGCAAATCATGTTTCTCCTTGGCCCGCTTCAGGACGCTGTTATGCTGGAGCCGCGGGTTATCCTGGTGGAGGGCGTTCAACGCCCCCTGGGCATCAATCAGCTGATTCTCCTTAACTCCGGCTCCCTGTTGGATTTCCAACTGGCGCAGGTGGTGGATGATCCGGTCAGCCTTACGCTTGGCCTGAGCCACCTGGTGGTTCGCCTGCGACCGAGCCCGTTCCAACAACTGGTCGCGCTGCTCATTAAAGCGGTCTAACTTTTGGTTAAGTTCTTCCTGGTCAGCCTGATTTTGGGCAACCAGCTTTGCCAGCCGCTCGCTTTCTTCCCGCGCCTGCTTCCGTTGTTCTACCAGGTCGCCAATCATTGCGTTCAAGTCCTGACTATCATCACTGACCAGCGACTGGGCCTCGCTGATGATTGCCGGGCCAATCCCGAGACGCTTGGCAATCTCCAAACCGTTTGACCGTCCGGGAATCCCCAACAGCAACCGGTAGGTCGGCTGCAGGGTCGCCTGGTCAAACTCCATACTGGCGTTAATGGTTTTGGCACGATCGTAACCATACACCTTTAGCTCCGGATAGTGGGTGGTAATCATTACCAAGCTCCCCCGTTGCCCGACTTCATCCAGGATTGCCATGGCCAAGGCAGCCCCTTCTTTCGGGTCTGTCCCGGCCCCCAATTCATCCAGCAGAACCAGGCTGTCGGCGGTCAACTGGTCAAGAATCGTCTTCACGTTATCCATGTGTCCGGAAAAGGTACTGAGGTTTTGCTCAAGCGATTGCTCATCACCGATGTCAGCAAAGACGTTATCGAAAACCCCGATCGTGCTGCCCTCCTGCGCGGGGATAAACAGGCCCGCCTGACCCATTAGTTGGATAATTCCAAGCGTTTTCAGGGTAATCGTCTTCCCACCTGTGTTTGGACCAGTAATGATTACCGTTTGGTAGTCCCCACCAAGTTTAATATCATTGGCAACCGCCTGGTCACGTGCAATCAGGGGGTGCCAGGCTTTGCGCAGGTTCACCTGGTTATCCGCAGACAGGAGCGGCAGGCTGGCCTTGAGTTCGTGGGCGTAGATTGCCTTCGCGTTAATGAAGTCCAGGTGTCCCAAAATCTGCTCGTTATTTAGGATGTCGTGCCGGTATGGTGAAATCAGGGCTGACAGTTCGGCCAATACCCGCAGGACCTCCTGCTTCTCCTCAATCTGGGCCTGGCGTAAGCGGTTATTGTCTTCCATCACCGCGCCCGGTTCAATGTACAGGGTCTGGCCGCTAGCGCTCTGGTCATGAACGACCCCGCCAAACTTATTCCGGTACCGGGCCAACACCGGGATCACAAAGCGGTCGTTTCTGACCGTCACGATCGGTTCGCTGAGGTACTTGGCACTCTTCCCCTGGGTGTACTGGGCCATCTGCTGGCGAATTTCATTTTCGGTCTTACTAATTAACTGCCGAATCCCGTGTAACTTCGCCGAGGCTTCATCGTTAATCCGCCCGTCAGGATCCACCGAACGGACTAGCCGGGTCGTCACCGACGGAATCGTTACCAGCCGGTCCACCGTCTGCTCGAGGACCCGGAGTTTGATCTTCTTCTCCCGCATCTGTTCAAAGAAGTTCTGGACGCTTAGGCTCGCTTGCAGGACCTTGGTCACCTGGGCCAGTTCAGTCCCGTTTAAGTTGGCGCCAATCTTCAAGCGTTTCATCTGGGGCTTAATATCAGCCAGCTTAGGCAGGGGCAGGCCCCCCTCTAAGCGGAGGATGTCAGCCCCATCAGTTGTTTCTGTCAACCAGGTATCCACCGTCTGGTAGTCCGTTGCCGGCATTAAGGCCGCCAGTTCCTGCTTGCCAGCAGCCGAAACAAGGTGCTGGGCGACCCGGCCTTTGATTTGTTCAAATTCAAGTGTCTCGATTATTTTATGGTTCATTCTCCTACTTCCCCTTATTCAATCGTTTGTAAAACCAGCTGGGCGAGCAGTGGCGTTTGATCAATGATTAGCCGGGCCAAGCCAGAGTTGGCGAGTTGCATTTGCCACCATTCTGCCGGCCACAGCTGCGTCACTACCAGGATCACAAAGATAATCACGTAACCAATCAGTAACGATAGGAGTCCGCCGGCCAGCCTGTCGAGCGTTCCAATCACGGGCAGTCGCCGAACCCAGTTTAATTGGCGGACTAGCCAGTGGCATAAGAATGCTACAATGGCGAAAATCAGCATGAAGGCAATCCCGTTACTAAAAAAGTGGTCTAGATCAACCGGCGCTAACAGCTGCCCAGAATACGACGAGCCGTTTGAAACATTTGGCAGCAGGTTGCCCAACCATCTGCCAACCACCGGAGCCGCTAACTTGGCTACCAGCCAGCTCACGAGGTACGTCGCGGCATAGAGGACCATCATCAATAGCCCCCGGCGCCGGCCGTTAAGAAAACAACCGACTAGAATTAAAATAATAACTGTGGTTAAAACCATTCTCTGCCATCCTTTACCTGAAAATTACTACTACGCTAATAGGGCCTAGCACCCAATCCACTGATTGTATACTAGACCCCAATTCAATTTGGCAATTGTTATTTCAGTTGTTCCAGCCCTGGTTCACCGGTCCTGGACAATCGCCGTTTCCTGATTAACCCTTGAAGTTGCCATCATCATCCAAGAAGGTGTTCAGAACCTGCTCAACCATGTCCCATTCTTTATCGTCCTCGATGGGAACGAGGTCCTGCCCGTCGCCTTCCTGGTTATCAGTGACAATGTAGGCCTGGATGTCAACTGATTCATCGTTTTCCTGTTCAGCGGGGTAAATAAAAATGTATGACTTCCCATAATCATCTGAGTCAAAAGTAAACAGTTCCTTAAACAGCTGTTCATTGCCATCTTCATCAATCAGTGTGATCATGTTTTCATCGTTATTTTGTTGTTTAGTCACTTTAACCATTCCCTTATTTTAGTTTTTGCACTAACCGGCCATGACGATCAAGGTAGCTTTGCAGGATAAAGGTTGCAGCAACCTCATCAATGACTTTTTTCTGCTTGGCCCGTGAAATATCCGCCTCTTCCACCAGCATCCGGTGCGCTTCAACAGTCGTGAGGCGCTCATCTTGAAAGTCGATTGGAATCTGGGGGAACCGTTCCTGGAGCAGCTCACCATAGTGTTTAGAAGCTGCCACCCGGGGGCCTTCCGTATTATTCATGTTTTTGGGCAAGCCCAAGACGAAGCCCGCCACCTGTTCCTTGTCGACAAGTTCGGCGACCCGGTCCAAGCCAAAGACCTCTTCATCTTCATCAATCGGAATAATCTCGACCGCCTGGGCTGTCCAACCGAGCGGGTCACTCACGGCGATGCCCACGGTCTTGGAGCCAACGTCTAAGCCCAATAGCCTCATTTGGTCTCACCATTATTCTTTAGGTACGAGCGGACCAGCTCTTCAATAATTTCATCCCGCTCATGAGCCCGAATCAGATTCCGGGCGTCATTAAGCCGCGGAATGTAAGCTGGATCTCCAGACAGCAGGTAACCCACGATTTGGTTAATTGGGTTGTAGCCCTTTTCCTCCAACGATTCATAAACCGTTTTGAGCGTTTCTTTAATATCTTCTTGGCGTTCCTGACCAAAATCAAAGAACATCGTCTTGTCATTATTAGCAGTCATCAATCGTCACCTCCAGATAGTCTCTTTAACCCAATATTTTACTATACTCGTTGTAAAATCACAATTATCCCGGCTGATTGGCAATTAAAAAAGCCGGTTCCTTCATCGAACAACGCTAATCTTCATTTAACTGCAAAACGAGCAGCCCGCCCCGCTGATTGCCAGGGTTAGAGCTGCCCGCCTAACTGCTAAATTAATTTTCGTTGTCCAGGTATTCCTTTGCCAGCTTGAGGGCGGCAGGAATACCGGCAGGATCTTTTCCACCAGCCTGGGCAAGGTTTGGCCGGCCGCCGCCGCCACCCTTAATGGCGGAAGCGATTGCCTTAATCAGGTCACCAGCCTTTAAGCCCGCCTTGACCTTTTCGTCACTGACTGCCACGAGGAGGTTAGCCTTGCCATCATTGGCCGTCCCCAAGACAAGAACATCGGACAAGCCCTTGGCACGCCAGCTATCAGCCAGTTGCCGCAGTTGACCCATCCCAGCAACCTTGACCTCGGCCACAATCAGTTTACCCTTCTTCGTCTCTTGAACATCATCAAAGACGTTGTTCGCCTGCTGGGCCGCAATCTTAGCCTGCAGTGCCTCGACCTGCTTGTTGGCCTGCTTTAATTCCTCTTGCAGGTTAGCAACCTGGTGTGGCACCTCTTTGATCTGGGCTGCTTTCAGGTCCCCCGCGACTTCTTCCAACATGGCATTGCGCTTTTGCAGGAAGTCATAGGCATCGCTGGAGGTCACCGCTTCAATCCGCCGGACGCCGGCACCGACGCCCCCTTCGGAAACAATCTTGAAAAGCCCCAGCTCATTGGTGTTTTTGACGTGGTCACCGCCACAGAATTCGGTATTGTAGTCACCAATCTTAACGACGCGGACCTTATCGCCGTACTTGTCGGAGAAGAGGGCAATCGCGCCCATTTCTTTGGCCGAATCAATGTCGGTTTCCACCGTGGTTACCGGAATTTCCTTAAAGATCTGCTCATTGACCATTGCTTCAACCGCAGCTAAGTCCTTAGCAGTAACCTGGCCGAAGTGGTTAAAGTCAAAGCGGAGGTAGTGGGCTTCGACCAGGGAGCCGGCCTGTTGGGTGTGCCCGCCCAAGACGTTCCGCAACGCTTGATCCAACAGGTGGGTCGCGGTATGGTTCTTTTCAATCTTCAGGTGCCGAGCCCGGTCAACTACCAGCTTGTAGCGGGCCCCCTTCTTGATTGGGCTCGTCAATTCAACCCGGTGTAAGTTTTGCTGGTTTGGCGCGTGCTGGACGCCAACGACCCGACCGACCTTCTTACCGTAATTATCGATAATATCACCAGTATCGGCTACCTGGCCCCCCATTTCCGCGTAGAATGGTGTGGTATCAAAGATCACTTCGATGTTCTGGTCGCTTGGCGCTGCGCTGTCGGCTTGCTGGCCATCGTGGGCCAGGCCAATCACCTTGGCATCGTCGACCGTCAAATCAGTATAGCCGACGTACTTGCTATCTTCCTTGAAGTCGGTCCAGAGGTCGGTTTGCACGCCCATTCCGTTGTCCATGTCACGCGCGTTTCGGGCCCGGTTTTGCTGCTCAGTCATCGCAGCTTCAAAGCCCGTTTGGTCAACCGTCAAGCCCTCATCAGCTGCATATTCCTTCGTCAATTCGATTGGGAAGCCGTAGGTATCGTAGAGCTTGAACGCCGTCCGGCCATCGATCTGGTTACTGCCGTTTTGCTTGGCATCAGCAATCACGCTGTTTAACAGGTTTAATCCCCCATTCAGGGTCGCACTGAAACGGTCCTCTTCCGACTTAATAACGGAAGCAATGTAATCAGCGTTTTGCAAAACTTCTGGGTAGTAGTCTTCCATAATTTTGCCAACGGTGGGAACCAGTTGTGCCAGGAATGGTTCGTCAATGCCGAGCTTCTTGCCGGCTACCACGGCCCGCCGAAGCAGCCGCCGGATGACATAGCCCCGCCCCATGTTCGATGGGAGGGCACCATCACCAATGGCAAAGGTAATCGTCCGGATATGGTCGGCAATAATCTTAAACTGAACGTCATCGGCCTTATCAGCCCCGTACTGTTTACCAGCAGACAGGGCTGCAACCTGCTTGATAATTGGCATGAAGAGGTCGGTTTCAAAGTTCGTCGGTGCATTCTCAAAGATGGAAACGACCCGTTCCAAGCCCATCCCCGTATCAATATTCTTGTGGGGGAGCGGCTCGTAAGTATTTTCTGGCGTGTGGTTAAACTGGCTGAAGACGATGTTCCAGATTTCCAGGTAGCGTTCGTTTTCGCCGCCCGGGTAGCTTTCAGGGTCATCTTCTGCCAGGTTATTGAATTCCTGCCCCCGGTCATAGAAAACTTCGGTGTCCGGACCAGAAGGCCCCTGACCAATATCCCAGAAGTTGTCTTCATCGGCAATCAAGTGGTCTTCGGCAACCCCGACTTCCCGCCATTTATTGTAGGCATCATGGTCTTTCGGGTAGTAGGTAATGTAGAGACGGGCTGGGTCAAAGCCGAACCAGTCGTCACTCGTCAACAGTTCCCAGGCCCACGGGATGACCTCATTTTTAAAGTAATCCCCAACGGAGAAGTTGCCGAGCATTTCAAACATCGTGTGGTGGCGCGCCGTCTTCCCCACGTTTTCAATATCGTTGGTCCGAATACTCTTCTGGGAGGAAGTCATCCGCGGGTTATCCGGGACGACCTTCCCGTCAAAGTACTTCTTCATCGTTGCCACCCCAGAATTAATCCATAACAGGGTCGGATCATTGACTGGGACTAAGGACTGGCTTGGCATTACCTTATGACCGTGCTGTTGGAAAAAGTCCAGGTACATCCGCCGCACCTGCGCACTGTCCAACTGTTTCAGCTTTTTCACGCTACTCTCTTCCTTTCAAAAAACAAAAACCATCCCTGCTAACAAAGACGCCGATTGACGCGGTACCACTTTGCTTGCAACGATGGAATTCGTTTACCTCTTTATTTCCCTCACGGGAGTTTTATCCAGTTTTTTGGATGGGGAGCACCCGCTAACCGTCACTCAACCGTCACAGCGACCCGGTTGTTTCTGTCAATGACGAATCAACGGACATATCCCAAACGAACCATATTATAGCGGACCCCCGCGCAAAAATCAACGGTCGGCACGTTCACGCCGGTGCTGCCGTTGTCGCTGCCGCTTGGCCTTTCGGATTTTATGACGCAGTTCAAGACGCCGCTTTTGCTGCTCATCATCCTTGATTGCCCGCTTGATTCGCTTCTTATAGCCCGGTTTGACCTTCCGCTTGGCTTTCTTGACGTAGCCCTTCATTGACGGGTCAAGTTCCTCTTGCCGCCGCCGAAACTTTTTCCGCCGGTTCCGGTCATGGGTAGTTACCAAGCGGCCGTTTTTGACTTCCTTCGGCACAAACTTGATTCCCCGGTCTTCCAACTTGGCAATCAACTCATCTTCGGCCGGCTCGTAAAGGGTGATCGCCGTGCCAGTCATCTGGTTACGGCCGGTCCGCCCCACCCGGTGAACGAAGTATTCCAGGTCAGTCGGCAAGTCATCATTGATTACCAAAGAAACCCCGTCAATATCAATTCCCCGGGCCGCCAAATCGGTTGCCACCACATACTGGTAGTCTAAATTACGGATCTGGCGCATCACCCGTTTCCGCCTCCGGGGTTCCAGTCCCCCGTGAATCAGCGCTACCTTTAACCCCTGCTCGCTAAGGTAGCGGGTCAGTTCTTCTGCCCGCTCCTTGGTGTTGGCAAAGACGAGGGCCAGGTATGGTTCCCCCATCGTGAGCAGCTGGTAAATCAGCTGGTTGCGGTCATGGCCCTTAGTCGATAGCAGCCAGTTCTCTACGTCTGGATTAATGACCGTTGCCGTTGGGATTTCCTCAATCACCGGGTTCGCCATGTACTTTTTCAGAAACGGCCGGAGCTTCTCCGGAATGGTAGCAGAAAAGACCATCATCTGTAAGTTTTCCGGGAAGCGCCCCGCAATCTGGTCGACCTGTTCCAAGAATCCCATATCAAGAGTCATATCCGCTTCATCGACCACGAACATTGTGGCGGTATGCACGTCCAGGTGCTGGGACTTAATCAGGTCCAATACCCGTCCCGGCGTTCCAATCACTAACTGGGGTTGCTTGCGCTCCAACTGGGCAATCTGGTGCTGCTTATCCGTACCCCCAACGTAGTTATGGATGGTCAACGGCTGGTCAGCAAACTGGTTTAACTGCTTGGCAGCATTGTAAATTTGGTAGGCCAACTCCCGGCTCGGGGTCGTGATGACCGCCTGAACTTCCTGAACAGCCGGGTCGATCCGGGAAAAGAGCGGCAGTAAAAAGGCGTGGGTTTTCCCGCTCCCGGTAGCCGACTGCCCAACCACGCTCTTTCCTGCAAGGATATCTGGGATGACTTTCTCCTGCACCGCAGTAGGTTCGTGGAAGTTAATTGCCGTTACAGCTTTTACCAAGTATGGTTTGAGCTTAAAATCACTAAAAGTTTTGCTCGTCATGGGCGCCTCCTTATTCATTTTTTGTCAGTTGATCTAATTCGGCAATGACCTGCTTGATCTCCGCCTCGTCCTTGGCCTTAGCACCACTAGCCAGCGGGTGGCCACCACCATCGTGCTTCTTCGCTAGCTCATTGATTACCGGCCCCTTAGAACGCAACCGAATCCGGTAGTGGCCGTCCGCCTGCTCAACGAAGATGGCCCAGGCACGGACGTCCTTAATCCGTCCCGGCAGCGAAACCACCGCCGAGGTCCCTGCTTCGGTCAGGCCGAACTTCTCAAGGAGGTCATTCGTTAACACGACGTAGGCGGCACCGTGGTCTAAAATTGTCAGGTGCTCGTAAACGTAGGCCGATAGACGGGCCACCGGCAGGGTAATCTCATCTTCCCGCCGACTAATCTCGGCCGCATTTGCTCCGGCAGCCATCAGCGCCCCCGCGACTAGCATCGTCCGGGGAGTTGTTGCTGGGTACAAGAAGCGGCCGGTATCGCCGATAATTCCCGCATAAAGGGCATGGGCGGCCTTCTTAGGCAGGGTTAGCTGGTCGCTAAAATGCTGGTAGAAATCGTAAATCATTTCTGAACAGCTTGACGCGTCTGGTTCGACCCACATCAGGTCGCCGAAGGGTTCATCATTCGGGTGGTGGTCAATTTTGATCAACTCGTCACCGTTGTTAAACCGTCGGTCATCGATCCGGGGAGCGTTGGCCGTGTCGGTGACAATCACCAGGGCATCATTAAAGGTTTCACCGTCGATGTCATCCATCGTTCCAATCCAGTCAAAACCTGGAATATGCTTTCCTACCAGGTAAACCTGCTTGTAAGGGAAGGAGGCCTTCAAGATTTCGCCGAGCCCCACCTGGGAACCGATGGCATCCGGGTCCGGCCGCTGGTGCCGGTGAATGATAATTTTATTGTACTTTTTGATTTGTTCAAGAATCTGACTTAACTGGTCCGCCATAATAATTACTCCTTCGCACTCCATAATTGTCTAAGAATTAAGTATAACAGGATTTGCATCCTGATTCTATCAAAAACGTAACAGAATGGGCGTGGTCAGGCAAGTCAGCGTTTGAACTGCCAGCCAGTTGCTGCCTTGAGGCATTATTAGCTTTAAATATAGACAGAAGCCGTTTACGACTTCGTTTTCGAGCCCCCGCGAACACAAATAGGGCTTCAGAGATTGGCAAAGCCGAACTCTGAAGCCCATTTGCGTACCACGCTATTCGCTTTTTATTAAAGTAATAGGACTTATATCACAGCCCCCTGAACTAAAATCTTAAATATTAATTACTTCTTGTCAACAGCGTGGCCACCGAAACCATTCCGTAATGCCGCAACGACCTTCCCGTCAAAGGTATCCTCTTGCATGGACTTGAAACGCGCACATAATGCTTCGTAGATAACTGGCGTTGGCACGTTGTGGTCCATCGCATCAGCAATCGTCCAGTGTGCTTCACCACTACTGTGCATCCGACCTTGGATTTGGTCTAAGTGTGGGTCCTTTTCAAAGGCATCCTGCGCCAGTTCCATCAGCCAGGACCGGATAACAGAACCGTGGTTCCACAGCTTAGCAACAGCGGCGTTATCGTAATCGAAGTCTGATGCTTCCAGGATTTCAAAGCCTTCACCAATGGCTTCCATCATCCCGTATTCGACCCCATTGTGAACCATCTTGAGGTAGTGACCGGAACCGGCCTTACCAGTGTAGAGGTAGCCATCCTTTTGGGCAATGCCTTCAAAGAGTGGACGAATCCGTTCAAAGGCTTCCTTGTCGTCGCCACCGATCATGAAGTTACCGCCTTCAAGGGCACCACGCCAACCACCAGAAGAACCACAGTCAAAGAAGTGAATTCCCTTTTCGGTCAGCAAACGGTTGTGCTTCAGTGAGTCCTTCCAATAAGTGTTACCACCATCGATCACAATGTCGTCGGCAGAAAGCTTTTCCGCCAACTGAGCCATTGTAGCGTCGGTTGGCTTTCCTGCAGGAACCATTACCCACACAGTCCGTGGAGTGTCCAGCTTTTCAATCATTTCATCCAAGGAAAAAGCAGTTTCGGCACCGTATGAACCGGCTTCCTTAACGGCATCTTGGTTCAAATCGAAAGCAACAACATCGTTACCGTTACGCAGCATGTTTTGGGCAAGGTGAATCCCCATCTTTCCCAGACCAATCAATCCAATTTGCATCTCAAAAGTTCCTCCTGTCGTAGGTCAGCCTGCTAAGTTTAGTTAGCAAGCGAAAAGCTAAATAACGGGACCTTTTTGCTAATAAAAAAGCCCTTAACTAATTACCAGTTAAGAGTTTCGCATGTTTTCATAAATTAGTCAATTATTATTTTGACTCCTGGTCGTCGTCAGCAGACTTAGCATCCGCAGCGTCATCAGTAGTCTCTGTTTCAGCAGCGTCATCTTTGCCAGCACTGGCCTGGGTTTCAGCCGCTTGTTGAGCAGGCTGTTCAGCTTCACCAGCCCGCTTGAGGACCCGGGCAATTGCTACCATATCAAAGGTTAAATAGATTCCTTCACAGTCAAGAGTTACGGTCTGGTTTTCCTTGTTGACCTCGTCAATCTTACCGTGAAGACGACCGATGGTAACCACCTCGTCGCCCTTGTGAAGCTCATTCATCATTTCCTGGTGCTGCTTACGTTGCTTCTGTTGTGGCCGGATCATAAAGAAGTACATCAAAGCAATCATCAAAACAATCAGGATGATGCTGGAGTAACCACCGGTATTAGCAGCAGCTAAAGTTACAAAACTATTCACGATATTATCCATTCCTTTCGCCAAATCTCTCTTTTAACTTTACCAAACTTTTTATAAAAAAACCACCGTTAGTAGTCAATTGCTAGGTCAGCCATCAATTCTGCCAGCCGCCCAGCCGCGATAGCTTGGCGGAGGCGGTCAACCAACTGGTTAAGCACAAACAGGTTGTGGACTGTCAACAATCGGACCTCCACTGGTGACTGCTCTTGGAGGAGCTGGTGCAGGTATGCCCGGGAATAACCCGCCTGGCAAGTTGGGCACTGACATCCCGGCACCAGTGTCCGGGAGTCGCCTGCCAAGTGTTCTTGGGTCAGGTGCAATCGTTTTGTCCCCAGGTAGGCAGTGCCATGGAGCGCGGTCGTCGCCGCACAGTCGCTATCAACAATGTCCATTCCCTGTGCAATTGCCATCAGTACCTGCTCTAACGCCCCACAGGCAGGTAAATAGCGCAGTCCCTCCGTAGGGAGCATCGCAACGATTTCACCGATTACCCGTCGTTGTTCAGCCAATTTGACGGCCCCATCAACCCCTAAGAGGGCATAGCCACAAGGGTGCGTTGCCTGAGCCGCGGCAACACTGGCCTGGCGGACCCGTTTCAGGCCGCCCCCAACTACCGGCGCCAGCGTATTCAATGACTGCTTGTCCATTCCGAGCCATTCGGCCGTCTGCTGGGCAGCTGCTTGCAAATCGTCGACGGGGGCATAGTAATCATCCCAGCGGGCAAAGCCAACCAGCAGATCACAGCCCAGCAGCCGTTGCCATTGTTGGGCTAATTGGGGCGTATACATTTTTTGCTGCCCCGTCACTGGCTCGTGAAAACTAACCCCTGTTTTCTTGCGACCACGGGGTTTGGCCCAGTGGTAAGCCTGGTCTGCTCCAGAGGCCCCAACAACGATTCCCGGCCAGCGCAAGTGCTCATGGATATCGGCAAACCCGAGTTGCTCTGGTTGCCCCTGGGCCCCGAGCCAATATTCTAAGGCCGACTGCTTGATGGCCTGCGTCCCTAGTGCTGTCAATTCATCGCTGGTGAGAATTGCGGGCACCATTCCGGTTTGAACCAGCATGGGGGTGGTGGCCGTCCGGGATCCTAACTGTAAGTGGCCAGTACGGGCATTGCCGCTCTCTGCCTGGATGTTAAATTTAAGTTTGCTCTCCATATTATTTTCCCTCATCCGTTGGATAATTAATTCCCAGGTGGTCATAGGCTGCTGGCGTGACCACCCGTCCACGGGGAGTTCGACTAATGTAGCCAATCTGGATCAGGTAGGGTTCGTACATTTCTTCAATCGTATTGGTTTCTTCACCAATATTAGCAGCAATTGTTTTCAGACCGACCGGCCCGCCCTGGTAGAAATTAATCATCGTCAACAACATTTTCCGGTCGATTTCATCAAGGCCGCGGCTATCCACCTGGAGGAGATCGAGGGCCTGTTTGACGATAGCGGCATTAATCGCCTGCCGGTGAGCAACCTGGGCAAAGTCCCGCACCCGTTTGAGCAGCCGGTTAGCAATCCGGGGAGTTCCCCGAGAACGCAGGGCCAGTTCATGTGCCCCCTGCTCCTCAATTTGGGTATCAAAGATCCGCGCCGATCGAAAAATAATTTGTTTCAGCTCGTCCTGGTTGTAGTAGTTCATGTGCTCAACAATCCCAAACCGGTCCCGCAACGGCGCCGACAGCATTCCGGCCCGGGTCGTTGCTCCAATCAAGGTAAAGGGCGGCAAGGGGAAGTGGACCGGGTGGGCGGTTGGCCCTTCCCCGACCACAATGTCGATATAGTAATCCTCCATTGCCGAGTAGAGCATTTCCTCCACGACCTTGGGCAGGCGGTGAATTTCGTCAATGAAGAGAACGTCTCCAGGCTGGAGTTCGTTTAGCAGGGCCACAAGGTCGCCCGGTTTTTCAATTGCCGGGCCGCTGGTCGTCTTGATGTTCACAGCCATTTCATGGGCAATGACCATCGCCAGCGTTGTCTTCCCCAGGCCCGGTGGACCGTACAGCAAGACGTGGTCCAAGGCTTCTTCCCGTTCCTTGGCTGCCTTGATGTACACCCGCAGCTTATTTTTGAGCTGCGCTTGACCGATATAGTCCTGAAGATTCTGGGGACGGAGGGTGAGTTCGATCTGCTCCTCCGCTTCATCTTGGGACTGGTCAGATAGCACGTCGTTTTGCTTCTCGTTCACGATGATCCTCCCCTCATTGGTTTAGCAGGCGCAGTGCTTGCCGCAAGTACTCGTCGGTCGATTGTTGCTCCTCACCCAGCTGCTTACCGATCTTTTTAACCTCCCGCTCCTTGTAGCCCAACGCTTTAAGGGCCGCTAAGGCATCCGCCAGTGCCGGGTTAGCCGTTGCACTGACTGGCTGCTGGTCAAACAGGCTGCCAGCAGTAGCGGCCGCCAGCTTATCTTTCAAATCCAGCACAATCTGTGAGGCCGTCTTTTTACCGATTCCCGGAAACTTCGTCAGATAGCCAATGTTATTGTTAGCAATTGCATCCACCAGTCCCTGGTGGTCAGGGTTGGCCAGAATTGCCAAAGCACTCTTCGGGCCAATTCCCGAAACGTTGATCAGCTGCATAAACAACCGTTTTTCCGCCTGGTCACTAAAGCCAAACAGGGAAATGTCATCGTCTCGGACAGCCTGGTAGACAAACACCCGGACGGCCTTGGCTGAATCCTCATGAAAGCGGTAAGGGTTGGCCACCAATAATTTGTAACCAACTCCCTGAACATCTACCACGATGTACTGGGGGGCAACAATGCTAATGGTTCCCGTTAAATATTCATACACGTCAGAAAACTCCTTTATCACTAAAAATCATGGTCGTCGAAATCGTCAGCATACGGAACATGGGCTTCCTGGATCCGTTTAAACATCTTTTCGAGGTCGCGGTCGTTAAAATGAACCGTTACGGGACGACCGTGGGGGCAGTTAAACGGATTCTCACACTGGGGAAGCCGGTGCAAGAGTGCCCGGGCTTCCCGATCGTCCAGGTGGTGGTTAGCCTTAATCGCACGTTTGCAGCTCATCATGATGGCCGTCTTCATCCGAAATTGCTGGACAGTCAGCTTGCCGTCCTTAATGATCCAATCAATCATTTCCCGGACGGTATCCTCTTCTTGCCCCTCTTTAAACCAGGTCGGGTGTGACCGTAGCAAGAAACTGTTTTGCCCAAAGTGTTCTAGGTGCAGGCCAACACTTGCTAAGACGTCAGCATGGTTGCTGATGGCCAAGGCATCAACCGTCGAATAGTTCAACACTAGCGGAACCAGGAACGTCTGCTGGTCAGCACTGACCTGACCAATTTCCTGCCGGTAGCGCTCATAGTTGATCCGCTCCTGGGCGGCATGCTGGTCTACGATATATAAGCCATCACTAGCTTGGGCTAATAAAAAGGTCCCCTGGAGCTGGCCGATATATTGCAGGTCTGGAAAGCGTCCCGTCTCCTGGTCGCTCTTGTCATGAACGTCCAGTTCGAGGTTTTCCGTCTGGACTGGCGCGGTTGGCTGACTGTCAGCGGCTGGCCTTCCCGAATCATTAAACAGTGCCGGCAGGCTTTCGTCTTGGTAACGAGCATCAAACTCCTTCATCCGGGCAGAATTTAGTTCACTGCTCTGGTGGATAATCACCGGGGCCGGGATTTGGCTGTCGACCGTATCCGCCCCGGCCTTTGCCGTGCTCATTGGCTGAGGCGGTGTCACTCCCGCGGCTGCGCTGGACGCTCCTGCCGTGTCAGCTTGGTCAACCCCGTAGGAAGCCGCCGCCTCGTTCAGGCGCCGGTTAAGGTCGTCAACTAGGTCCGGATCTGGCTGGGGGGTAAACCGGTCCGCGTCCACGTCAGGAATTAGGTTTTCCTGGGCAATCCGCTGGCGAATGGTTTGCGCAATCAGCTTAGCTAGCTGGTCCTCCTTGCTCAGACGGACCTCCCGTTTTGCCGGGTGGACATTGACATCCACCAGGACCGGATCCAAGTCAATGTTAATGACGGCCACCGGGTAGCGCCCCACCATCAGCTTTGACTCGTAGCCCTGGATAATCGCCTTAGTCAGGGCATAATTACGGACGTAGCGGTGGTTAATCATTATCGTAATGTACTGGCGGGACGCCCGGGTTAACTCCGGCAGGGAAACAAAGCCGGTTACCCGAAAATCATTATCGGTCCCCTGGACAGCCAGCATCTTCCGCCCCGCTTGAATTCCGTAAATCGTTGCGATTACCTGCTGGAGGTTATCGTTCCCCGCCGACCGAAAGATTTCCTTCCCGTTATGGGTAAAGCTAAAGGCCACCTGGGGGTTAGCGAGGGCCAGCCGGTTGATAATATCAGTAATTCGAGCCAGTTCCGTCTGGGGAGATTTGAGGTACTTCAAGCGGGCTGGCGTGTTGAAGAAGAGTTCCGTCACCCGGACGTCAGTTCCCCGCCGGGCCGGTGCTGGTTGGTTGGCAACCAGTTTGCCACCCCGGAGATGGACAGTTCGGCCAGCGGTTGCGTCCGCAATGGCCGTCGTTAGTTCGACGTCTGCAACCGAAGCAATGCTGGGCAGCGCCTCCCCGCGAAAGCCCATCGTCTGGACCCGAAAAAGGTCTTGGCGGCTATTGATCTTACTCGTGGCATGGCGCTTAAAAGCTAATTCCACGTCATCAGCAGCGATTCCCTGACCGTCATCAATCACCCTAATGCTATCAAGGCCCGCATTTTCCACGATGATGTCAACCCGTTTGCTCTGAGCGTCCAGGGAATTTTCCACCAGTTCCTTCACAATTGAGGCTGGCCGTTCAATTACTTCCCCGGCAGCGATTTGATCAGCTAAAATATCATTCAATTCATGAATCTGCCCCATTCGCCTTCACACCTCACTTTAGTTTTTGCTGCCAGTCATACAGCTGGTTCATTACCTCCATCGGCGTCATCCCCATCAGGTTAAGCTCCTTCAGCTGGTTAAGCACCCGTTCCTCTTTTTTATCCAGCTTCTTGGCGGCCGGCTGGGGGTTAAACAATTCCATTTGGCCGTTCTGTTCAACTAGCGGAGCTGCCGCTGCGGGTGCTTCCTGGACCCGGTCGTTTGGCTGGGCCGCAGGCTGTTGCGGAGTCGGTTGGTTGGTCGGGGCTGCCCCTTTCTTAGCCAGCTCGGCTTCCTTATTCTCCAATTTCTGCAGGATCTGGTCGGCACGCTTCAGAAGTGGCGCGGGCATGCCAGCCAGCTTGGCAACGTGGATCCCGTACGACTTATCTGCTGGCCCCGCACTGACCTTGTGGAGGAAGACCAGCTCACCGTTCTTCTCCGTTGCCCCCACGTGAACATTCTTTAAGCGGGGAAGAGTCTCTTCCAGGCTGGTTAGTTCATGGTAGTGGGTGGAGAAAAGGGTCTTGGCGCGAACGTGCTGGTGGACATACTCAATTATTGCCTGGGCCAGGGCCATCCCATCGTAAGTAGCGGTCCCACGGCCAATCTCATCAAAGAGGATCAGGCTCCGGTCCGTGGCGTGACTCAGGGCATTGTTAGCCTCCATCATCTCCACCATAAACGTACTTTCGCCGGAAATCAGGTCGTCCGCCGCCCCAATCCGGGTAAAGATTTGGTCAAAAATCGGCAGCTCAGCCCGGCTTGCCGGAACAAAGCACCCCATCTGGGCCATTACCGCCGTCAGTGCTAACTGCCGCATATAGGTACTCTTCCCGGACATATTAGGTCCCGTAATCAGCAGGATATCCGTGTCGTCCCCCATCTGGACGTCGTTTGGAACGTATTCCTGGTGGCCCATAAACTTTTCTACCACTGGGTGGCGCCCGTCTTTAATCTGTAACTGGTGACCACTATTCATTATCGGCCGTACGAAGTGGTAGTCTTCACTGACCACGGCAAAGCTCTGCAAAACATCCAGTTCGGACAGGGCCTGGGCCAATTTTTGCAGCCGCTGGATCTGTTCCTTGACCTGCTCACGAATCTTCACGAAGAGGTCGTATTCAAGGGCCACTGACTTCTCCTGGGCGCCGAGGATTAGGGCTTCCTTTTCCTTTAGCTCCGGCGTAGAAAAGCGCTCCGCGTTGACCAAGGTTTGCTTTCGTTCGTACCGGTCCCGTGGGATCTTATCCAGGTTGACCTTGGTAACTTCGATAAAATAGCCAAAAACATGGTTATAACCAATCTTCAAGTTATTGATACCAGTGACCTGCCGCTCCTGCTCTTGAAGGTCAGCGATCCACTGCTTGCCGTTGTTCATGGCATCCCGGTACTGGTCTAACTGGTCATTGTAACCATCCTTAATTACCCCACCATCCGTGACCGCAATCGGCGGCTCTTCCACGATGGCCCGGTCAATCAGGTCGGCAATATCCGTCAAGGGGTCTAAGCGGCTAGTAAGGTCTGTAAAAACGGGGGAGTCCAGGGTTTCGAGGACGTACTTAATCTTGGGGACCTGCTCCAAAGACGTCTTTAGCTGAATCAGGTCCCGGCCATTGACACTCCCGTACGCGACCCGGCCAGCTAGACGTTCCAGGTCATAGACCTTAATCAATTCTTCCTGAAGGTTGCTCCGTTCGAAGTAGTGGTCAAGCAGCTCGGCCACTTTATCCTGGCGCTCCTTAATTGCCGCCGGATCAATCAGCGGCCTGTCCAGCCAGCGTTTTAAAAGCCGGCTGCCCATCGCCGTTTTGGTCTCGTCTAACAGCCAGGATAGGGTTCCCTGACGCTTCCCGCTACGGAGGTTGGTCATCAGTTCGAGGTTCGTCTTGGAATAATGATCAATCTTCATAAACGAACTAGGTTGGTAAGCAATCGCCCGCTGCATATGGGCAAGAGAACGTTTTTGCGTCGTCAGCAGGTAGGAAACCAGGAGGCCTACCACGTGCCGCTGACCTGCGGCTGTCAGGTCCTGGGTCAGGTAGCTGATCTCCGACCGCTTGAGAATTTCCGTCTGCTGGGAAAGCAGGATGTGCCGGCTGTCCAAGGCAGCTTTGAGGCGGGCGGGCAGGTCCCCCTCCCCGACGACTTCCTTGCTTTGGAGGTTGATCAGTTCGTTAATGACCCCCTCGACGCTGCCTAAGCTGGTCGTTTTCAGTTCCCCCGTCGACAAGTCGGTGTACGCCAGGTTAAACTGATTATCCGCCTGGCTAATTGCCGCCAAATAGTTGTTCTGCCGCGCTTGATCGCCATTGAGGTCCATCTGGGTTCCTGGAGTAATCAACCGGGTTACGGCCCGTTTGACCATTCCCTTAGCCTTCTTTGGATCCTCCATCTGTTCACAGATTGCCACCTTGTAGCCCTTGTCAATCAACACGTCAACATAGCTTTCAACGGCCCGGTGGGGAACCCCACACATTGGAATTGGATTTTTGGCACTGTGATTCCGGGTCGTCAGAGTCAGCTCTAGCAGCTGAGCCCCCTTCACCGCATCTTCGTTAAAAAGTTCATAAAAGTCACCAAGGCGATAAAACAGGAAAGCATCTGGATACTGGTCCTTGACCTTCTGATACTGTTCCATCATTGGTGTTTGTTTCTTTGCCAAAAAGTTCACCTCATTAAAAACTCTGCGTAATTTACATATGACAATTATATTTTTTGTGTCTCGTCAGTGCAAGCAGGGCACCGGGGATTTAAAAAACAAGAGAGGAGGATAGAAACTATTGGCCTAGTTCGTAATCCCACCTCCGTTGATGTGCAGCCAGCCTCCTGCGGATTGCACTATTAACTTTAAAATAGCAAAGAGGTTGAGCTGAGTCCCAACCTCTTGCTTGATAACGCTGGCTGATTGGCTAACTATTTTGCATAGTCAACCGCCCGTACTTCACGAATAACCGTTACCTTAATGTGGCCTGGATATTCTAACTGTTTCTCAATTTGTTGTTTAATATCATGAGCCAAAGTCGTTGCTTCCATGTCGGAAATCTTCTTTGGCTTGACAATTACTCGTAATTCACGACCAGCCTGAATGGCAAAACTATGGTCGACACCATCGTAATTATTAGCTATACCTTCTAGTTTCTTTAGCCGCTGAATGTATTGCTCTAAGGACTCACTCCGGGCACCGGGGCGGGCACCAGAAATGGCATCCGCTGCCTGTACCAGGACGGCAATGACCGACGTTGCCGGTACATCACCGTGATGAGAAGCGATTGTGTTAATCACAACCTTATTTTCCTTATACTTCCGCGTCAATTCAACTCCTAATTCAACGTGGGAACCATCGACCTCATGGTCAACTGCCTTTCCGATATCGTGAAGGAGTCCGGCCCGTTTAGCCAGGGCCACGTCTTCACCTAATTCACCCGCCATAATACCGGCTAGCTTAGCCACCTCGATCGAGTGGTTAAGGACGTTTTGTCCGTAACTGGTCCGGTACTTCATCCGGCCGACCGTCTTAATCAGGTCGGGGTGCATTGAATGGATACCAAGGTCAAAGAGTGCCTGTTCACCGGTCTCCCGGAGCTGACTGTCCATTTCCTTGCGGGCCTTGTCGACTGCCTCTTCAATCCGGGCCGGGTGAATCCGGCCATCCTGAATTAGCTTCTCCAAGGCGATCTTAGCAATCTCCCGCCGTACGGGATCAAAGCCGCTCAAGACGACCGCTTCCGGCGTATCATCAATAATCAGGTCAATCCCGGTCAGGGTTTCCAAGGTCCGAATATTCCGACCTTCGCGCCCGATAATCCGGCCCTTCATATCATCATTCGGCAGGTTAACAACTGAGACCGTCGTTTCGGAAACTACATCGGCGGCACTCCGCTGGATTGCTTCCACGATCAATTTCTTTGCATTACGATCCGCGGTCACTTCGGCTTCCTGCTCACTGTCACGGATCATTACTTCCCGCTCTGTCTTGAGCTGCTCCTTCATTTCTGCCAGAAGCAGGCTCTTGGCATCCTCGTGTGACATCTGCGCGACCTTTTCCAATTCGGCCTGACGCTGGTCAACTAATGCGGTTGCTGCCTGCTGCTTTTGGTGAAGTTTCTCAGTTTCCTGATCCAGTTTGTGTTCACGCTTGCCGACCGCTGATTCACGTCGTTCTAATGCGGAATCCTTGTGGTCAAGGCTGGTTTCACGCTGCAAGAGACGATCCTCCTGCCGCTGAACCTCACTCCGGCGTTGTTTTAGCTCATCTTCAACGTTTTCACGGTAGCGGTGACTTTCTTCCTTAGCCTCCAGAATCGCTTCTTTTTTCGCCGTTTCCGCTTCACTCTTAGCGGTCGCAATAATTCCCGCAGCGGTCTGCTGCGCCGCTGCTAACTGTTTTTCGTAAGTTGCTTTACGAATAGCATAGCCAATAACAAGACCGACAACCATAGCAAGCGCGGCGAAAATAAATAACTGCACAATTTCACCCCCGCTTCAACTATTTTGTTGTTGGTTGGTTAATAATTTTCACCGTGTCACGCTTAAAAAGCATCACACAAATTAAATTTTAATCTTGGTCAAGGAAGGTGTCAACTATTATTATTTTGTCGCCTCCCCAGCAAAAAAGGGAGTCACAAACATTTGTGCTCCCTTAGTTAACAGTATTAGTTAGTTCTTGCTGGCCTCTTCGATAGTTTCCTGCTGACCGGCAGCCGGAGTGTCACCATCATCGGCGGCCTTCTTGCTCTCTTCCAGCGGCTTCATGCCATTAGCAACCCGAACCTTATTCATCAGTTCCATCATGCTGTCTGGGTGATCAGCAAGCCACTGTTTGGCGTTTTCCCGGCCTTGACCAATTCGTTCGTTGCCGTATGAGTACCATGCACCGCTCTTCTTCACCAGGTCCTGGTCTACCGCCATATCCAACAGTTCACCAGTCTTCGAGATTCCTTCACCGTACATGATATCAACTTCACACCGCTTGAACGGAGGTGCTACCTTATTCTTAACGATTTTGACCTTCGCCTTATTACCGATGACGTCGGTTCCGTTCTTAATCTGTTCCGCCCGGCGGATTTCCATCCGGATGGTGGAGTAAAATTTAAGGGCCCGGCCCCCAGTAGTCGTTTCGGGATTTCCAAACATAACCCCGACCTTTTCACGGATCTGATTGATGAAAATCGCAATTGTCTTCGTCTTGTTGATTTCACCAGAAAGTTTCCGCAAGGCTTGGGACATCAGCCGCGCCTGCAAACCGACGTGGTGGTCACCCATGTCACCATCAATTTCGGCTTGGGGAACCAGGGCGGCTACGGAATCAATCACGACCAGGTCAATTGCACTGGTGGCAATTAAGGCATCTGCAATCGCCAGTCCCTCTTCACCGGTGTCTGGCTGGGATAAGAGCAGGTTGTCGACATCAACCCCAAGGGCTTCCGCATACTGCGGGTCTAAGGCGTTTTCGGCATCGATGTACGCTACCGTGCCCCCTTGCCGTTGAACTTCTGCCACGGCATGGAGGGCGACAGTCGTCTTCCCCGAACTTTCAGGACCGTAGATTTCTACTATCCGGCCCCGTGGATAACCGCCAACACCAAGTGCCTTGTCGATTGCCAGCGAACCGCTGGAAACCGTCGCAATCTTCATGTCGGCAGCATCCCCCATGCGCATGATCGAACCCTTACCAAAGTTCTTTTCAATCTTTTGAAGTGCTTTATCTAAAGCTGCTTTACGCTGGTCTGCCAAATTACTTCCTCCTTTATCGGACTCATCTCTGCCAATTAACGATACCAGTTTTCATCAGAAAACACAAGAAAAATGCGAACAGCGGTTCGCTTAGCCTTGTAGTGCCTGGAAAACCATTTGTAGGCCGTACTGGACACTCAGGTTACGAACCGCCTGCCGCCCCAGGTAGGCAGCTAAATGGAGCTCCTTAGTTTTCGTCGGCTGGCCGCGGTGAGCAAGTCCCAGCCAAACGGTTCCCGCCGGGTGCCCCTCCAAGTCATCAGGGCCCGCAACTCCGGTAAAGGAGAGCGCAAAGTCAGCATCCAGGAGTTCACGGCTCTTTTCTGCCATCTGGGCCGCGGTCTGGGAACTCACAACCCCGTGTTCTGCAATTACTTCCGGTTCAATCCCCAGTAATTTTTCCTTCGCACCCGCCGCATAGGTCACAAAACCACCGTTAAAGACGTTGGAGGCACCAGGGACCGAACAAATCGTACTCTGAAAAAGGCCGCCGGTGAGGCTCTCAGCCCCAGTGATGGTTTGCCGCCGCGCATGCAGCTGCTCAACCACCTCCGCTACCAGCGTACACTTGTCGCCAACCCCAAAGAAGTATGGCCGTTCGACCGCCAAAATGGCTGCCGTGACCTGGTCTAGCAGGTCATTAGCCTGAGCTGTCGGCAGGTCATAGACGTTAATCCGTACCTGGATTTGGCTAGGCTGAACGTAGGAGGTAACCGTCATATCCTGAAACTGCTCAGTTGCAGCCTCAATCTCATCCATTAACTGCGACTCGGGCCGTCCCAAAAAATTCAAGGTTCGACTTGCAATCCGCCGCCCGGTACCATACTTTTCCACCAGACGCGGTTGAACACTTTCTTCCAGCATTGCCCGGAACTCTGCTGGGGGCCCCGGAAGCACGACTACCACCAGGCCGTCCTGCTCGTACCAGCTGCCCAATGCCAGCCCCACCGGATTGGCGAGCGGTGTCCCACCGGCAAGGTAACGAGCCTGTTGAATATTCTCCGGGAGCATCTCAATCCGGCGCGCCTTAAACGTTCCCTTGATCCACTCCCAGTGCTGTTCATCCGTCTTTAGCCCCGTCCCTAAAGCGGCAGCAGTACTCTTTAGCGTAACGTCATCGGTTGTCGGTCCAAGCCCACCACAGACAAAGATCAGCGACGCCCGCTGACGGGCATTGTCAATCGCAGTAACGATTTGCTCCTGGTCGTCCATCACCGTTACCTGGTGGGGGGATTTAATGTCCAGCGTTGAAAGCGTCCGGGCTAATAACGGAACATTAGTATTCGTCACCTGGCCCAACACTAATTCAGTTCCTACCGAAATAATTTCTGCATCCATGTCAGTATCCTCCTAATTATTTAAACACGGCCTTTACCCGTAAATGCACGAAAACTGTTAAAAAAGGCAAAAAAGGAGTGGGGCGGAACTAGCCCTTCCTAGTTCGGTCCCCGCTCCCATCGGCATCCCCTGCCTGAGCAGCAATGGCACGCCGTTGCGTTATCCTTGTTTACTTAAAGCCGTCCGAGAACACACCCCGGCCCTGGATGAAGTAGTCAACTCCAGAGTAAATGGTGAAGAACAGACAGATGTACAACATAATTTGACCAAACGGAATATTCCAGATGGCAAAAATAACGTTGTTTAGCAGCAAGAAGATAATTGCGATAAACTGCGTCGTCGTCTTAATTTTTCCAGGCATCTTTGCAGCTAAAACCGTACCATCCTGTTCTACCAACAGCAACCGCAGACCGGTTACTGAAAGTTCCCGCCAAATGATGATCGTGGTGACCCAGGCAGGCACTACCTGACTGCCAGTCAAAACGATAAAGGCAGTCATTACGAGCAGCTTATCTGCTAGGGGATCGGTAAATTTACCGAAGTTCGTCACCAGGTGATGTTTCCGGGCGATCCGCCCATCTAAGTTGTCAGTAATGGTCGCCGCAATGAACAGGATTGCGGCAATCAGCTGGGCCACGGGAATCGTCGCTCCCCAAAAGGTCACGCTACCCCAGGCAAAGGGCACCACCATTAAAATCAGGAAGAAGGGAACAATTATTAATCGTACAACGGTTAGTTTGTTAGGTAAATTCAAAAGCTCGTCCTCCCTGGATTAACGTGTGGTGGTTTGCTGGCCACCGGTAGTAGTAGTTCCCTGATTACCAGTCGTCGGGGTCGTAGTCGTCTGCTGACGGTTAGCAGTCGTGGCATTTGACGTTCCCGTCGTGGTGGAGTTGGTTGTTGCCGACCGGTTGACCGCAGTCGTCGTATTGTTAGTGGTGGTCCGTTGACCATTATTCACGGTCGTATTATTAGTGCTTGAAGAGCTGGCGGTCTGGCTACCAAAGTTGATGGTAATCGTCCGCGTCGTTTGGGCCTTTCCGCTATTGGTAAAGTTAATGGTCCGCCCACCAATTTTAATGGTCGTAACCGCCGGATTAGTAACGGTGATCACCAGGGAAGTCGTTCCCTTGGCAACCTTGACACTGCTCTTCCCGTTAGCGGTCAAAGTCCGGCTCAAGAGGGTGTCAGTGTTATTTGCCACGGCCCGAACCGTCGAACTGCCGCTTGTCTGCACATCCAGGTTAACAGCCTTATTTAGCTTGCCAGCGGTATAGGTAACGGCAGTTGCGGTCCGACTTTGCTCCGTCAGTTTCAGCTTTGCCGTGCTGGTTTTAGTCGAGGTCTTCTTAGCAGACGATGCCTTTTTCCGGCTTTCACCAGAAACGGATACGGAACTATTGTCAATCCGCGTCGAAGAATCACGATGGCTCCGTGCAATCGCGGTAATCCAGATTGCCGCCAAAACAACCACGATTACACAGGCAATGATAACCGTTGGCAAATATTGGCGCGCTTTGGAAACACTATTGCTGACGGTCTTACGCTGGCTAGCCCGTGTTTCCACTGCTTGGGAAATATGGTCAGAGTATTCCGCCGTCTTTGCTTCAGGCAGGTCATCATCGTACTCCCGCAGCAGTTCTTTACCATCTAAGCCAACCGTATTGGCGTACTGCTTGATAAAGGCACGGACATAAAAATCACCTGGCAATTCATCGAATTTTTCATCCTCAATTGCAATCAAGTACCGCTTCTGAATCTTCGTGATTTGTTGAAGGTCGTCTAATGTGTAGCCTTTCGCTTGCCGGGCCTCCCGCAGCTTTTTACCAATTTGAATTTGTTGTTCGCTGTCGTTTTCACTCATTATCTTATCTCCATTAATCTCTTAGTTTTACTCACTGGATAATTATATCATGCCGCCTGCCAGGTGAAAGTTAAGAAAATATTTATTTACTGGTGCTGGGGAACGATTTGGTAGACTGACATCGCCTGGGGCATAATGAAGTCGGTTGCTGCTTGGTGCAGGTCAGCCAGCTCCAGCTCCTGCAAGAGACGAATTTCATCCATCAGGTTAGCATCATCATAGAGGCGGCCAGCATAGCGATTCCCTACCGCCTCGGGAGAATCAAGCAGGCTAATCAAGCGGCCCACTTCAGCCCGCTTTACTCCAGCAAACCGGTCGGCTGCCTGTTCCAGCTCCTGGTCGGCATTTTCTAAAATCACCATCACTTCATCCGCAAACTCTTCCAGCTGCTCGGTATTCGTGCTGATCGTCGCAAAGTCAAAGCCCCGCTGCATATCATAGCTATAGCCGAAAGAATCATCAATGATCCCCTTATCATAGAGGCGCAGGTAGTTGGCCGAAGTGTCATCAAGCAGCATATCCAATAACAGGTCCACCGCCAGCTTATACTTCAAGCGGTCGCGACCGTTAGCAAAGGTCTTCGTACCCCGCACTCCCACCATGATTTTCGGGCGGGAAACGTTCATTGTCAAAGAACGGAACGGAATTACGTCGTGACCAGTAGGATCGGTCAGTTCAAACAGACGCTGCGGGGCCTCCTGGGCGGCAAATAACCGGCGCTGCTGGTTGGCTTTAATCCACGTCATGGTTTGGGCCGGTTCTAGCTTCCCCACCAGCAGCAGGGTCATATTACCTGGCTGGTAAAAAGTCCGGTAGCATTCCATTAACGTCAACGGCGTAATCTGCCGAATCGACTCGACGGTTCCGGCAATATCAATCCGCATCGGGTCATGCGGGTACAGGTTGCCGAGCATCCCCAAGTAAAGCCGCCAGCCCGGGTCATCATTGTACATTTGAATTTCCTGCCCGATAATTCCCTGTTCCTTTGCCACCATCTGCTCCGTAAAGTAAGGCTCCTGCACAAAATCGAGGAGGACGTCGAGGTTCTCGTGCAGGCGGCTCGTCGTCGAAAAGAGATAGCTGGTCTGGGTAAAACTGGTAAAGGCGTTCGCGTCTGCCCCCAGTTCGCCGAAGAGGTCGAAAGCGTCGTGGTCCTGCTTTTCAAAGAGCTTATGTTCTAAAAAATGGGCCGTTCCGTCAGGCACCCGGACCGCTTCGTCCCCCTGGTAGGGGATAAAATGGTTATCAACCGAGCCAAAATCGGTGGTCATAATCGCATAGGTTTTGTTAAATCCCGCCATCGGCATCAACTCTACCCGCAAACCATTTGCCAGTGTTTCCCGGTAGACAGACCGGTTAAATTCACGATAAAGATAATTCTCCATTTAGTTTAATTCTCACCACTTAATAAGTATACCGCTTGCTTTTTCATCATTTTGGCAACCGCCACCACTTGCTCACGGGTAACCGCATGAATTGCGGCCGCCTCGTCCTGGTTAGGCAAGCCTAAGAGCTGGTTAGTCAGTCGCCGGCCGAGAATGTTTCCAGCGAGGTCATTACTCGACAGGTACTGGTTAGCTAGCCCATTCTGCACCTCCGTAAACCGTTCCGTACTAAAGCGGCCCGCCTGCAGATCTGCTAACTGGCTGTCAATCAACCCCTCGACCTGGACTGCCCGCTTGGAATCAATCCCTGACTGGACACTCAGGAGCCCATTAAACGGCATTAACCGGCTAGCTGCGTAATAAGCCAATCCTGCCTGTTCACGGATATTAACGTAAAGTTTGGAAAAGGGGCTGCCCCCAAAGAGGTCGTTAAAGACGATCCCGGCGTAATATAGCTCCGTACCGCTATACAGTGGCAACTGGTAACCAATGTTGAGTTTTGCCTGGCTGACCGGTTGGTATTCCACCTGCCGTTGAACCTGCCGGTAGAGCGGCTGGTGGTACAGAATTTCCGGCTGCGCATCGGCATTCGGCCGGGGCGTAAACGGCAGCTGGGCAAACGCCTGCTTCACCTGTTCTTCATCAATATTCCCCAGGAAGAAGATATCGACCCGGTCGTTAGTCAGCATCCGCTGGTAGGTCTGGTAAACGCTGGCGGGTGTCAGTTGATTGACCGCCTGGGCCCGGCCAAAACTCGGAATCTTCATTACCGAGTCATCACGGTAGTAAAGGTCCAGCAGGCGGCGGGCCGCCCAAAACTGTTTGTCGTCATAGTAGCCCTTGATGGTGCTCTGCAAGTTAACTGCCTGCCGCGCAAACGTTGCCTCATCAAATTGGTTATCGCTGACCAGCGGGTTAAACAGCATTTCCTGGATCAAAGCTAGCAGTTGTTGGAACAGGTCCTCATTAGCCAGCTCATTATTGACAAAGCTGGCCTTCAGGCGAACACAGTGCAGCCGGCCGACCCGGCTAACCCCCATGTTGACGTATGCCCCGTACATCTTTGCTAGCTGGTCGGCCAGTTCAGTCTGCGTCGGGTACTTGTTCGTACTTGTCTCGAGTAAGTTGGCTAACAGGTTCCGCGCCGTTGCATTGTCTGCCGTTTGCGGCGTAGCAAAGTTAATTAGGATCTGGTTCATATTGAATTTGTTCGTGGGGATTACTTCTAAATTGACCCCATCAGTTAATTGATACCGCATGAATATCATCCTTCCTATCCAAAATACTCCATTCCATACGGGTTAATGATACGTTATCTGCTAGGCAAATTCAAACTGCCACCGCGATGAGCATAAAGCGACCCCCAGAGTCAGCAGTTGCCAAACTCTGGAGGTCGTTTTTTCGAATTGATAGGCCTATTCCTATTCACTATCTGGGCCCAGGAAGTTACTGTCCTTGCCAAACCACTTTTCATTAATCTGTCGGAGCTGACCATCCTTTTGCAGGCGGCCTAAGCCCTGGTTGATCTTCTTACGGAGGGTCTTGTCACCTTTCCGCATCCCAACACCAAAGTATTCTGCCGGCAGCTGCTTGCTCTCGTAAACCTGATAAGCATTCTTGTCCTTCTGGTGGTCAACGTAATAGTCGGCATACACCTGATCCATTAGGATGCCCTGAATCCGGTTGGCATTGAGGTCAATAAAGGCGTCCGGGAAGGTATCATAGAGGACCGCCGACTTATTTTTAATTTTATCCTTTAACAGCTTAGGCTTAGCATCCAGAACAGCCGCCCCAGTAGACCCATTTTGGACCCCCAGCGACTTACCAGCCATCCCACTCAAGCCGTCAATGTGACTGCTCTTTTTCGTTACCAGGACCTGCCGGTTATCTAGGTATGGCCGGCTAAAGGCGACTTTCTTTTCCCGGCTCGGATTCATGGAATAACCATTCCACAGCAGGTCAATCGTCCCGTTCTTCAACTCGGTCTCTTTCATTGACCAGTCAATGGTCTGAAAATCAACCTTAATCCCATACTGCTTAAAGACTGCCTTTGCAAGGTCCACATCATAGCCAACCAGCTTACCGTTCTTTTCGCGAAAACCCATCGGCACAAAGCTATCATCTAGGCCAATCACCACTTTTTTACGGCGCTCAATCCGCGACCAGGTATCCTGCGTATTGGCCCGGGTCGTAACACTCTCGCAGCCCCCCAGCAAGAAAGTGGGGATCAGCAGGATCAGCAGCAGCCAGATTGCCTTAACCTTTTTCATATGCCTCTTCCTCTTTTCTTTTAAGCGTCCTTACCCAGATCTTCTACCTGGTTTACGGCCTTATCAAGGGCCTGCACCTTCAAAATATCGTCCGCAATCGTATCAGCAAAGTCAAAATCGTGGGTAACTACCAGTTGGGTCATCCCGTCTTTCTTCAGCCCCAAGATGATTTTAGCTACTTCTTGCCGCAGGTTGGGATCCAACGCTGAGGTTGGTTCATCGTAGCAGAGAATTTTCGGTTTCATTGCCAGTGCCCGGGCAATGGCGACCCGCTGCTTCTGTCCGCCAGATAGCTGGTAGGGGTAGAGGTCACCCTTCGTACTCAATCCCAATTCTTCTAAGAGAACCTTAGCGTCCTTGACTGCCACCGCTGTATCCTTCTTCAGAACCATCGTCGGGGCAAGGGTAATATTCTCCATAACGGATAAGTTAGGAAAGAGGTTGTAGTCCTGAAAGACTACCCCAATCACCCGGTCCGTGTCCTTGCTCCCCTGAGGATCAAAGGGCTGGCCGTCGACCAAAAACTGCCCGCTGTCCGCCGTTTCCAAACCAGTGATGCAACGAAGCAGGGTCGTCTTCCCGGCTCCAGAAGGACCGACAATGCTTAAAATTTCGCCATCTTTTACCGTCAAGTTAACGTTGTCCAAGATGACCCGGTTGCCAAAACTCTTCGTTAAATTTTTAACTTCTAACATTGCAATTCCTCCTACTTAAAGTATGCGTAGCGTTGTTCAACCTTCCGCAAAATCAACGTGCAGATCCCAACTAAAATCAGGTAGATCAAGCCGACCAGCAGTAACGGCAGCAGGGTGACATCCCGTGAAGTGGCGACGTTCCCGGCCCGTAACAGGTCGCCCAGGCCAATTACGTAAACCAGTGATGAATCCTTCACCAAGTTGATTACTTCATTACCAATGGACGGGATGACGATCTTGACCACTTGGGGAATCACAATCTTGCGCAGGGTTTGCCAGTAGCTTAACCGCAATACCCGGGCCGCCTCAAATTGACCTTCATCAATTGCCTGGAACCCACCCCGAAAGATTTCGGCGAAGTAGGCAGCGTAGTTTAGGATGAAGGCTACCAGAGCGGCGTCATAACGTTGGAAGACAATTCCAATGATTGGCAGGCCATAGAAGACAAAAATCAATTGCAGCAAGAGCGGCGTCCCCCGCATTAACCATACATAAATTTCCAGGATCCACTTGAGGGGGCGAATCTTAGAAATCAAGCCCAGACTAACAAGGATTCCTAGCGGCAAAGAGCCAATCAGTGTCCAGAAGAAGATTTGCAGGGTCAGCGACGCCCCCTGGAATAATGACGGTAAAATTGATGAAATATAAGACATATAATTATCCTCCTTCTCGTGTTCAGCAAATGGCCCTAAACAAAAAGTCCCCTAGAATCCAACCGGATCCTAGAGGACGAATCAATCGTGGTACCACCTCAGTTTGCGGCCGCTTCACAGCACCCGCCTCGGTAAGTTCATCATGTCTGCGCCCACCTCGCTGGAAAACAAAAACACCCCCGAGCCAATTTGGCTCCGAGGGCGTTTCCGCGGTTCCACCTCATCTTGCCAGTCCCTCACGGTAACTGGCCTTAGCGAGTTCATTATGATAAACTCCGTGCTGTAACGGGCGACCCCGGACCAACCTACTAGGCTTCAGAAGGTCAACTCACAGATGTGATTCAAGTACTTTAACAGGTCCATTCCCACCAGCCTGGACTCTCTTAGCTGCTAGAAGCACTTTACTAGTCTGTTCATTGTCATTTGCTTTATTGATTGTAAATGATACTACACTCATTATATTTTAATGTCAAGCCAATTTACATAGTTTTTTCTGTCGTTGCCCACGAATATAGTGACCGGATTGGCCAGTAAAGGACAACAAAGTAAACAAGGTTTAACGCTAGGGTCGGTGCAAGTGAGAATGCTAGGTAGTCACCAAAGCCGACACTGGTAACCCCAATCAGGGAGTAGGCCCAGTAGTTGACCGTCGCAAACACCACGAGACCAACAAAGAAAATCATGATGTTCGTCAAAAAAGACGGGGTAAAATAATGGGCGAGCATCCTGGTGAGCGCAACGATGCAGGGAAAAAGGACCATGTATAAGCCCAGGATTCCTGATATATAAACATCGGCAACCACCCCCGCCGCGATTGCAAACGGAATCAGCGGGATCTCAATCCCATCTTCAAAGAAGTAGGATAAGACCAGCCACAGAATAACCAGCTCACTCGCCATCGAATACGGGTAGCGGAAAAACAGCGGTGCCCAAACATGACTTAATGAACCATCAAGAAAAAGGCAGACGAACAGGCCAAGCGGGAAAACATACTTTAATCGTGATAATCGGTACATGGCAATCACTCCCGAGCAGTACTTTCCGCAACGGTAACAATATTGATGTCATTAAAGTTGCTAGCCGGCGTAATATACACCTTCTGGGCAAGGCCGTAATCATCCTTGCCGATCCGAGCAACTTTGCCGACATAGAGGCCCTTCGGAGTAACGCCACCCATACCACTGGTAACGACCTTGGTCCCCTTCTTGATTTTCGCCTTGGAGCTGACCTGACCCATTACTAATTCATTCCGGTCGGCATTATAACCAGTGATAATCCCGTTGACGAGTTGGTAGTTGCTCCCGCCAATAGAAATCGCAAAGCGACTTGAAGCTTCATTAGTGTCACTGAGCAGCTCAACCTTACTATTTGTCTTGTTGACTTCCACGATCCGGCCAACCAGGCCACCATCACTCATCACTGGCATATTCTTTTTGATTCCGCTGGACTGGCCCTTGTTAATGACCAGCTGCTGCTGCCATGACGACGGGGTCCGTGTTAACACAGCCGCCGTCACAGTATCATAATCAGTCATCGACTTTCCCAGCTTGAGTTCCTGCTTCAATTGCTGGTTCTCATGAGCAAGCGTTTGGTCCCGAACCTTCGTCTGTGCCAATTCCGTCACTTGCTGCTTTAATTCACGGTTCTCCGAATAGGTATTCATCAAATCGTTAACCGAGCTGAAGCTGGTTTGCAGCCAGTTAACCGGTAGCGCAACCGCACTATCAGCAAAGCCAACGATATCGTTGCCAAACTGCTGAATCAATGGCGGTGTATTTCGCCGGTTGCGGAGGGTAACTGATCCTGCCATAAGGCCAAAACAAACAACCAGAATTACCACAATGATCACCAACCGACGATTGGAAAAGAATTTTTGCATGCTAATCCTCCATTGTGGGCAAGATAATAAAAGGGGGCTAGACAAAACAAATCGTTTTGCGACCAGCCCCGCCTATCACTAGCCAAATCTAATGATATATCTTTGACTGTCAATTGACAGCTATCTCAAAATCATTTCTCTTTGCTTACTTCTTCATTACGTCAATGCTCTTTAGTGATTCACCAGTACCGATGGCTACACAGTCCAGCGGGTCATTAGCGATAAACACTGGCACCTTAGTAGCATCCGCGATAACATCTGGCAGGTGCTTCAGCAAGGCTCCCCCACCAGTCAGAACAATTCCGTGGTCAATGACGTCCGCGGCAATTTCTGGTGAAGTTTCCTCAAGCGTGCCCTTAATAGCATTAATAATGTCTTCGACAACGTCCTGAAGAGCAGTTGAAACGTCCACAGCGGATACTTCCATCGTCTTTGGCAAACCGGTTACCAAATCCCGGCCGCGGACTTCGGTCGTTCCCATTTCCTTGGCAGCTTCGACGGAAGCAGAACCAACATCCCACTTCAGCTTTTCGGCAGTCCGTTCACCAATCAGGAGGTTCATGTTTTGCCGGACATACTGGGCAATGGCATCGTTCATCTTGTCACCAGCCATCCGAATTGACCGGCTAGAAACGATTCCCCCCAGTGAGATGGTAGCAACGTCAGTCGTCCCACCACCAATATCAACCACCATGCTCCCGGTCGGGTCCATTACTGGAAGACCGGCACCGATTGCGGCCGCGAATGGTTCCTCGATGACGTACGCATCACGCGCACCAGCAACCCGCGTAGCGTCGATTACGGCCCGCTTTTCTACTTCCGTAATGCCGCTTGGGACACAAACCATCACGTATGGCTTGCCATTCCCATTACCGAGGGCCTTGTTGATGTAGTACTTCATCATGGCAACGGTGGTATCGTAATCAGCAATCACACCGTCCTTCATCGGCCGAATTGCAACAATACTTTCTGGGGTCCGGCCAATCATGTCACGGGCGTCGCTCCCAACGGAAATAACTTCGTTGGACTTAGCATTCCGCGCAACAACTGATGGCTCCCGGAGTACGATTCCCTTGCCCTCAAGGTAGACAATCGTATTCGCAGTTCCCAGATCGATTCCCAAATTTTTGGTTCCGATTCCTAGCACTCTGTTTCTTCCCTTCGTTTTTAAGACTGATAATCTTTTGAATTCAATACCGTGGATATTATACCATAGCCACGGGTCACATACGAACATAAATATACATTATTAGCCGTTCCGGGTAAAACCTCACTAGGGAAATTAAATCTTTCTTTACCTTTTATTACTTTAACTGACTTTCCCGCCAGCTAAAGTACTGCTCTTGACCGACAATCAGGAAGTCCAGCATCTGAAGGCCGAGAATTCGACTGCCCCGCTCCAGTCGTTTGGCAAACCGCAGGTCCTGTTCAGAGGGCTTGACGTCCCCAGAAGGATGATTATGGACCATCACAATTCCGGTCGCGGATTGCCGCAGTGCATAGGCAAAGATTTGGTCAGGATACAAAAGGCACTCACTCTGCCCACCCTTGAAGACCGTCTTGTAGTCGATAACGTCATTATGAACATCAGTACAGGCAATCACAACACTTTCCTGCTCATCACCCGCAAAGTAGTCGATCATCTGCTGGCCTAGCGTCACGCTGGAGTATGCGTGTCCGCAAATTTCCGGGTGACTCTTCCCTACCAGTTTTCCAAGCTCAATTCCCGCAATCAAGGCCCGCATTTCCGGGCCCCACTCCAGGACCTGGGATCGCTGGGCACGTGACATCTGTTTAACCGCGAGCGGGTTGGGAAACCAGTCTAAAAACTTCAAAAAAAGTTCTTCATTACGCTTGATTGTCGCCGCGGGAATGCTCCGGGCTAGTAAATTGACGTACTGATCTTCAACTGAGTTAGTCATACTTATCATTCTCCTTTTCGGCTCTAAATAATAAATACGACTGCTTTCCTAATTTGCATCAAATAGGTGGCGAACTTCTGAAATAAAATAAAGTGAGCCGGTGACAATCATAACGTCGTCGCTGCTTAGTTCCTGAGCTACCTGCTGAAAAGCCAATTGCCATTGTTCGGCAACTTGAATTGGGTAGCGGGCCTTGATCTGCTGGGCAGCCGCGGCCAAGTCAGCACTTGGTCGCTTAGGCCCCGGTCCCGCAAAGTGGGTAACGGTGATATGGACATTCCCAAGGCTCGCCAGCTCACCAAGCATCAGCTCGTACTGCTTGTCGGCCAAAATGGCCACCAACAGGTAAACGTCCCGGTCGGCGAAATCATCACGAATCGTCTTAACTAGTGCCTGGATTCCAGGAAGGTTATGCGCCCCATCCAACAACACCAACGGTTCCGCGTTAACGGGTTCCAATCGTCCCGGCCACCGCGTCTCTGCCAAGCCGGTCAGCAAGGCGTGCCGGTCCAGGGGGTAATGGTTACTCGTGAGAAATAATTGGACCGCCGTCAGAGCCACCGCGGCGTTTTCCACCTGATAGTCACCGCCTAGGCCTAACTGTCCCCGAAGCTGGTGCAGTTCCAACCCAGAATAAGTAATCTGAGCGAAAAAACGGTGGTTGGCGGACTTTTTAACCGTAAAGTCACGATCCAGCGTGTACAAGCGGGCGTCCTTTGCCACTGCCGTTTGCTTAATCACGGTTGCGGCACTTGCTGGCAATTGACCGACTACTACTGGACGGCCCGCCTTAATAATGCCCGCCTTTTGCGTGGCAATTGCCGCCAGAGTATTCCCCAAGTACTTCATATGGTCCCAGCCGACCGTCGTAATCACGCTGACTTCGGGAACGATCACGTTTGTCGAATCATAGAGGCCCCCGATGCCAACTTCCAGCAGTACCACGTCCGGCTGTTTTTCCGCCATGTACAAAAACATAATGGCCGTATCAATTTCGAACTCCGTCGGTCCCCCCTCGGGTAAGGCCTGGTCAAGTTTAGCCACTACCCCGGCGACCTGGTTCGTCAGCCGCACCAGGTCCGCGTCGCTGATTTGTTCGCCATTAAGTTCGATTCGTTCGTTAAAGCGGGTAATAAAGGGCGAAGTAAAGCTGCCAACCGTCAAGCCGCTTTCCAGCAGCATTGACCGCATCATCGCCACGACCGACCCCTTCCCATTGGTTCCGGTGACGTGGATGTACTTTAAGCCCTCCTGCGGGTCGCCGAGTTCTTTTAAAAAGCGCCGCATCCGCTTGAGCGTCGGAATTTTCTTGAATTTCGTCCGGCCATGGATAAAAGCCAACGCCTCTTCATACGTTGAAATCATCTTAATCCTCCTTTATTCAAAACAAGGCGGTCAACGAGTCACGATTGACCGGTTAACCGCCTTGTTGGGGACATCAATTAATGTTAAGCATCTTGCAATGAGGCCAAGCGATCTTGTGCGGCCGCCAGTTTTTGCTGCCACTCAACGGCCTTTTGCTTTTCGGCTTCAACGACCTTTTCAGGAGCATTTTCAACAAACTTCTTGTTGCCGAGCTTCTTGTTGGAACGTTCAACTTCCTTTTCCAGCTTGGCAATTTCTTTCTCCATCTTGGTTCGTTCTTCATCCAGGTCGACCAGTTCGGCCATTGGGATAAAGACTTCAGCCCCTGCCAGGATACTGGACATCGCCAGCTTTGGTGCTTCCACGTCGGCCCCGATCTTTAATTCTGCCGGGTGACAGAAGCGGTCAATGTAATCGCGGTTCGCATTGAGCATCTCGGCCAGGTGGGCGTCCTTAGTCTTAACCAGGATGTCTACCGGCTTTGACATCGGTGCGTTAGCTTCGTTCCGGATGTTCCGGACCGCCTTGATCATCTCAATCAGGCTATCCATCTGCTCAGTTGCAGCCGGATCATTCAGATCGGCATTAACCGTTGGGTAGGCTGCGACCATGATTGACTTGCCATCGTGCGGCATTGACTGCCAAAGTTTTTCCGTTACGAACGGCATGATCGGGTGAAGGAGCTTCAGGGTTTGATCTAAGACGTAGCCAAGAATGTTCTTAGTGTCGGCATTTTCTTCTGCGGTCCCGTTATTCAGCTTCTCCTTGGTCATTTCGATGTACCAGTCACAGAAGTCGTTCCAAATGAAGTTGTAGAGGGCCCGTCCCACTTCACCGAATTCAAACTTCTCTGACATTTCGGTAACCTGTTCAATCGTAGCGTTCAGCCGGCTCAGAATCCACCGGTCGGCTAAGTCCCACTTTTCCTTGGCCGGCAGAACTGGGGCTGGCATCTCACCAAGGTTCATGATTACGTACCGGCTGGCATTCCAAATCTTGTTGATGAAGTTCCAGGCAGCGTCCATCTTGGTGTAGGAGAATCGAATATCCTGACCTGGGGTGGAGCCGGTAATCAGGAACCAGCGCAATGCGTCCACCCCGTACTTCTTGATGACGTCCATTGGGTCAATCCCGTTTCCGAGGGACTTACTCATCTTCCGGCCCTGTTCATCCCGAATCAAACCGTGCAGGAGGACGTTCTTAAACGGTGCCTTGCCAGTAAATTCGAGTGACTGGAAAATCATCCGGGAAACCCAGAAGAAGATGATGTCGTAACCAGTAACCAGGGTGTTGGTTGGGAAGTAGCGCTTGAAGTCTGCGGAATCAGTATCCGGCCAGCCCATCGTTGAGAACGGCCAGAGGGCACTGGAGAACCAGGTATCGAGGACGTCATTATCCTGCTCCCAGTTCTCGGCATCCTTTGGTGCTTCCATCCCGACGTAAACTTCCCCGGTCTGCTTGTTGTACCAAGCCGGAATCCGGTGGCCCCACCAGAGCTGCCGGGAGATTACCCAGTCATGAATATTTTCCATCCACTGGGTAAAGGTGTGCTCGAACCGTTCAGGGATAAAGTTTACCCGGTCGTCCGTCTGCTGGTTCTTGAGTGCCATTTCAGCCAGCGGCTTCATCTTAACAAACCACTGGGTCGACAGGCGCGCTTCGACTTGGACCCCGGTCCGTTCGGAGTGACCAACAGAGTGGGTAATTGGCACTACTTTGAGCATGTAGCCTTGATCTTCCAGGTCCTTGACGATTGCCTTCCGGGCTTCAAACCGGTCCATGCCTTCGTACTTGCCGGCATTTTCGTTCATCGTGGCGTCTTCATTCATCGTGTTCAGCTCTGGCAAGTTGTGACGCTTACCAACTTTGAAGTCGTTCGGGTCGTGGGCTGGGGTAATCTTAACCATCCCCGTTCCGAAGTCTGGGGTAACGTATTCGTCGGCAATGATTTCGATTTCCCGATCAACCAGCGGTACTTTGACCTTCTTGCCGACCAGTTCCTTGTAGCGTTCGTCATCAGGGTGGACAGCGACCGCTTCGTCACCGAACATCGTTTCCGGACGGGTCGTCGCAATTTCGATGTAGTCCTTGCCGTTAAAGGTCGTGCCGTCGGTAAACGGGTATTTAACGTGGTAGAAGGCACCCTGATCATCCTTGTGGACAACTTCAATGTCCGACAGGGCCGTCCGCGCTTGCGGATCCCAGTTGATAATATAAGTTCCCCGGTAAATTAAGCCCTTCTTGTAAAGGTCAACGAAAACCTTCCGCACGGCCTTGTTCAGCCCCTCATCCAGGGTAAAGCGTTCCCGGTCGTAATCAACAGAAATTCCCATCTTGGCCCATTGCTGGTGGATAATGTCGGCGTACTCGTCCTTCCAGTCCCAGACCTGTTGAACGAACTTTTCCCGGCCCAGGTCGTAACGGGAAATCCCCTGCTTGCGCAACCGGGCTTCTACCTTTGCCTGGGTGGCAATCCCGGCGTGGTCCATTCCCGGAATCCACAGAACGTCATAACCCTGCATCCGCTTTTGCCGGATAATAATATCTTGCAGGGTCGTATCCCAGGCGTGGCCCAAGTGAAGTTTCCCGGTAACGTTCGGCGGCGGGATCACGATAGAATACGGGTGGGCCTTCTTGTCACCGCTGGGTTTGAACAGACCCTGGTCAATCCACCATTGGTAGCGGCCAGTTTCAACTGCTGACGGATCATACTTAGTTGACATCTCTTTTGTCATCGTATAATCGCTCCTTTCACATTTTGTTTACTCCATCATCTTCGTAAGCACGACTAATAAAAAAATCGCCCCATCATTTCTGATAGGACGATTGCTCGCGTTACCACCTAAATTGAGTCAAGTCATGACTCCCCTCATTCATTTGGTAACGGTGATGAACCGGATCAGCCTAATAAAGGTTCAGCCAATCAGCTCCCGAGCTACATTCGTCAGTCAGCAGCCAGGCCCTTTCACCAACTGGCCCTCGCTAGGCACTACACGACTCACTACTCTTTCGGTCATTGCTTATTATGCTTGTATCATAGCTAAATAACTTAGCGACGTCAAGCAGGAATTTTACAGAAGTTCCGCAAAGACATCCTCGTTTTGGTTCAGGAAGTCTTCCCCAGGATGGATTTCGGTAATCTTAATGCCATCTAGGGACCGCTGAATCAAGCCTTCAACATCAAGGTGCTGTTCGTACAAGCGGGCCTTTTTCACGCTTGGTTTAGTCTTCGGCGACGGCGGCGTAAAGACCGTACAACAGTCTTCGTACGGCAGGATTGATAAGTCATAGGTATCGATATTTTCGGCAATCTTGATAATTTCCGTCTTATCAAAGGACAGGACCGGCCGTAAAACGGGATAGTTCGTCACGTCCTCAATTGCCATCATACTCTCCATCGTCTGGGAAGCCACCTGGCCCAGTGACTCACCATTAAAGATTGCCAGGCCGTGGCGTTTTTCCATAATTGCCGTTGCCAAACGGAGCATCATTCGCCGTTGGACGGTCATCAAGTAACCTTCTGGAACTTTTTCCTTCACCGCTTCCTGGATTTCGGTAAACGGCACCTGAATAAACTTGATACTACCGGAGTACTTAGCCAGCTTTTCCGTCAGCTGCTTCGCCTTGGCAAGCGCCTGGGGGCTAGTGTACGGCGGGCTAAAGAAGTGAACCATTTCCATCGAAACACCCCGCTTCATTCCTAAGTAGGCGGCCACTGGCGAGTCAATTCCCCCGGAAAGCATCATCATTCCCTTGCCGGCGGTTCCAACCGGGAGCCCACCAGCACCCTTGATGGTCTCGCTGGAGAGGAAAATCCCGTTTAAGCGAATTTCAACCCGGATCGTCAGGTCGGGATGGTGAACATCGACCTTTAGCTTGTCTGGAAACTTCTCTAACAGGTCCCCGCCCAGGCGGTTATTCATCTCAAAGGTGTCGATTGGGAAGTGGTGGTCCGCGCGCTTGGTCTCAATCTTAAAAGTCACGGGCTTAGTAACCTGTTCCTTTACCATCGCTTCAGCAGCGGCCGCAACGGCTTCAAAACTCTTTTCAACCTTAATCGACGGTGAAAAGTTTTGAATCCCGAAGACGTCCTTCAGGTGCTTCATCACTTCGTCGTAGTCAGCACCATTTAATTGGACGTGGAGCCGATCTTGCTGGGCGTGCACCTTTACTTGCTCAAAGCGGTGTAGGGCATGGCGAACGTTGCTTCCCAAGCGGTCAATAAATGACTTTTTATTGTGCCCCTTGGTGGAAAGCTCACCGTAGCGCACCATAATTTCAGTGTACTGCAAGTGTTTACCTCCTTAGTTGTTAGTCAATAATTTTTTGGAAACCAGCGTAAAGCTGATCCAAAACTTGGTTGAACTCATCGGCATCTGCCAGGGTGTTCTGGTCACCAAGACTAATCCGGACCGCACTGGTAGCTTCATTTTCCGGTACTTTCATCGCAGCTAACGTCCCGGCTTCGGCGTGTTTCTTTGAAGAACAAGCACTGGTGGTAGAAATGTAAATCCCCTGTTCCTCAAAAGCGTGGACAATCGTTTCTCCACGGACACCAACAATTGCAAAGCAAAGCACGTGGGGTGCAAAACCAGCATTGCGGCCAGAGAAGATGCGGACATGGTCGAACTGCTTGAGGTGGTCGTAAATCCGCTCCTTGATCGCCTGCTCGTTTTTAACGGTTGCGGCTTCGTTTTCCTTCACTAAGCGGATGGCCCGGGCCATTGCGACGTCACCAGGGGTGTTTTCCGTTCCGCTCCGCATCGTCCGTTCCTGACCGCCGCCGTCAATCAGCGGCGAAAGTTTCCGACCGCTCTTGGCATAGACAAAGCCCGTTCCCCGGGGAGCGTGAAATTTATGCCCAGAGAAAGTTGCAAAATCGACCCGGTCACTAAAGACAAGGTCATCTAAGCCCTTGCCAATCGCTTGAACCGCGTCAACCATGTAGTGGATGTTCGGGTAATCCTTGAGAATTTCGCCGACCTCTTTAATTGGCTGAATAGTGCCAATTTCATTATTAACAGCCATGATGGAGACCAAGATGGTATCGGGACGGAGGGCGGCCTTGACATCTGCCGGGTTGATCCGCCCTTCCTTGTCAACTGGCAGGTACGTAACTTCAAAGCCCAACTCTTCTAACTGAGCCATTGCATTGCGTACCGCCGCGTGCTCCACCGAAGTGGTAATGATGTGTTTGCCAAAGCGGTGCTTAGCGAGGGCGGTCCCCTTGATTACCCAGTTGTCCCCCTCGGAGCCACCACTTGTGAATATAATTTCACTCGGTTTTACGCCCATTAACTTAGCAATCTGCTGCCGAGCCTGTTCCAACAAGTTCCAGGCCTCTTCACCAAAGTTATGCAGACTGCTGGGGTTCCCCCAAATTTTTTGGCTAACCGTATCATAGGTTGTCAAAACTTCAGGAGATATTTTTGTCGTCGCGCTATTATCAAAATAGATCATTGCATTTGCTCCTCTGATAATTTCATCTGACGGTCAGCAACCGGTTTGACCACCGGTAGGGTTGGTTCGACCCATTCTTAAAGCAACTTCATATTATAACAAAAAACGGCCGGGGAGCAAGCATCCCGGCCGCCAAGCCAGCCGAGTCACTCATTTTGATTATCACGCTGTTCCTGCCGTTGCACCAGTCGCCATACTTCGGCCTGAAGTTCTCGGTTAGCTTTTTCTAGTTGGTCCAGCTTGTTCAGGACCGTGGTCATCCGGTCTTTAGTATGGTCCTGAATAAAGAAGTTCGTCAGCGAACTGGTGAGGACCCCGACAAAGCCGATTCCAATAATCATTAGCAGGATAGCGGCAAATTTGCCCAAAACCGTATGGGGTGAAATATCACCATAACCAATCGTCGTCGCGGTGGCGATTGCCCACCATAACGACCGTCCATAGCTGACGTGTTCACTGACGGAATACATGGCGGCACTAATGATCAAAATAGCAAGACTGGTATAGATGATGTAAACCAAGCCGTTAATTTTCAGAAGGCGGTTCAGTTTACCGGTCAGACCGACTAGTCGTACCAAGCGGAACACCATTACCAGGCGTCCTAAGCGCGCAACCCGGAAAAGGTTGAAGGAGGCACTAGCCGGAATAATGGAGAGCAGGTCAAAAATATTTTCCTTAAAGAACCTTTTCTTATCCTTGGCTAGGTATAAGCGGCTAAAATAGTCAATCGTAAAAATTCCCAGCAAAACGTTGTTTAATAGGGCTGGGTAACCCCGGTCAATGTTAATTACCGAGCCATAATCAAGAATAATTAAAATAATCGAAATCAGCGCCATAATCGCCATGCTCGATTCATAAAGTTTATTTTTCATTGAACAATCCTTCCCCCGATTGAGATTCTGGCAATGCACACCTAGAAACACCGACAAAGAAAAAGCCCGGTAAATCAACATTTACCGAGCTAACCCTATGCCCCAAACAGGATTCGAACCTGTACATGGAAACCCATACAACGACCTGAACGTTGCGCGTCTGCCAATTCCGCCACTGGGGCATCGCTATTTAGTTGTTATCAATCAGACAACAATAATTATTATACTGATTCCCAGAAAAATTGCAAGCAGTATTTTGCATTAATTTATTATTTTTTGAAAAATGACTCCCCCCCCCCCGTTCCTCCACCACTGGATGAGGCCGCTGCTTTCAGGTCGGTCGAGTACCACTTCCGCAACAGTCGTCCCACCCGCCGGTGACTTGCCATTTAAAATAGTAAAAGGCCGGGTTTCTACCCAGCCTTTTACTCATACGGAAGGAATCTCGCCACTTTGCACTGGAACTGATTAATTAACTATCTTTGATTCTAAACTTCCGCAAAGTCGCTTTTTTTACCGCCCTTCAAGCGCACCCTGGTGACCACAACTGTTAAAAGATAAACGCTAAACGATATTTCAGGTCACACTTACGTTGCTTCTGCCTACTCCTTAACTTCCTTCGGCACTTTATCAGGTGGGAGAACTTCATGACGTATCATGGACTCATTTACTTTTCCTTCCACGCCTTTAATATACCATCTTTTGTAAGCGATTACAACAATGAGGTAAAAAATAAGCTAACTTTGTATTCAAATTAACAAGTGCCAGCTATGACTGGATAATCTTCATCATTTTCCTCCTGCTCCTCCCCATTGCACTTTGTACCTGACGCTTCGTGCACTGCAAGCGTTCCGCAACTTCGTCTATCGAATATCCCTGATTAAAACTAAGCAACACCTGACGTTCAAAGGGTGAACAAGCCGCAATCAATTGCCGCAGACAGAACCGGCCATGAACCAGCTCCTCAGGTTGGCGCCACGGCTGATCTTGCAGCATTTCTTCAGCTTCCGGCGTCAATGCCCCAATTTCTCCTGCCGGAATCCGCTTGTGAGCCTTCCGAGCCCGGTATAAATCCAAGATGCGGTTAACCAGACTCTGTTTTAAAAAACCACTAAACTGCTCACCATCTTCGCTCCCCTGGTACACCTCTAAAACGCGGACAATCACCATCCGCGCCTCCTGTTCCCAGTCGGCAAATTCCAGGCCAGCAACATAGTAGCGCCGCCAGAGCCTGATAATTAGCGGGCGGTACCGCTGAAAGATTTCTTCTTGTTTCCCATTACCGCCATCACGTCCCCGTGGTCCTTGTTTCAAACGCATTAATAAAAACTCCCTGATATTAGCTATTGACTCGTCACGATTTTTGATCTCCTTTATTTTATTGATCCCCCCACCATGGTATTTGCCTTCCCCATGGTCTGGTGCGTAACTCACGCAAAATCCACGTGTCTGTTAACAATTTAGCAAAGGTCAACCGGATTAACAATCGTCTACAAAACTTTGGCAAACGACTAATCGAACGCTTCAAAGCCAACCCCCGTACCAGTGTACTCTCCGTCCGCCCCATAATCCGCAAAAATATGAAAGCGCTTTAAAATACCGTCCAAGCGATAAGCGACTAATATAATTATCAGCAGTTGAAGTGCATTCTACCCCCACTCCCGTATATCTATATTAGAGCCGCTCGACATTCTCCTTCGTCCATACCAACCACTCGCAACCTTTAAAATACAAAAGGACTGGAGAAAATAAACTTTTCTTCCAGTCTCTTAATTATTTAATGCTAATAATACTGAGCCGCATCCTAATAAACACCTTTGTAAAGTTTGAAGTAATCAGCTACCAGCCAACGACATTACCATCATCAGCATCGCAACTAAGTTATTGATTCCGTGAACTAAGATACTATTTTTTAAGTTGCCAGATTGCCGGTAAACATACGTCAAAACCATTCCCATAAAACAGTAAAGCAAGAAACTGATAATCGTTGTGCTGGTATGCGCAGCCGAAAAAACCAGCCCAGACAAGATCATCTTCGACCAGAGAGCCGTCCGATTAAAAAAGAGGTTCGTTAAGATTCCCCGAAAAATCAGCTCCTCGGCAATCGGCGTCAGGGTAAACGATGATATAACAAAGACAACCGTAATAATCAGGTTGTGGTTGAGCAGTTGCCGGATGATTTCATTATTGGCCGTCCCAGCCTGGTGAAAGAGCCACTGGTTCAACCAGCCAAAAATCATCATCCCAACAATCAAAGCAAAATACCCGCCTACTACCAGGCGCCAGTTAATCCCCTTAGCCACTGGCAATTGGTTATAGTGCCGGTACACTCGTCGTGCGCCAGCAATGATGACCAAAAACATCACCACAAAGACAACGGCTAAGCTGATTGCTAACCTTTGATTCGTCGGGTCGCGGTTGGCAATTACTACTGCCACTGGCGGCACCTGAACCAACAGGAAAAACACCGCAACGATTCCTACGCGGTAAAACCCGTTGCCAAGTTTACTTATCCTTATTTTCCGCATTCTTCTTTTCTTCCTTCATCCGTAATTCACGGCGGCGCTGATAACTCCACTTAGCGGTAATTTTGGTAACAATGATATTAGCAACCACAAAGCCAATAATCCATAATCCATACATCAGCCAGCCAGAAATGACTTTGGCGATCGTCAGGGCTACTAAAACCGCAAAAATAATAAATGGCGGTAAAATTACCTTAACCAGGTACTCTGCTTTCATTAATCATTAACCTCACTTTAAAACTAAGGAGACGTGACAGAAACTGCCGCATCCCCCCCATTGCTGATTTAGTTTTGGCTTGCCGCCAAGATTTGTTCCCTAGTCGGAATTGATGGCAATGCTCCCATCTTTTGAACCGCCAGTGAACTAGCCCGTTGTGCATAAACTAAGGCTTTTTCAATGTTACTCATATCCGGCTTGAGCTGTGACGACAGTGCCCCAATAAAGGTATCACCAGCGGCAGTCGTATCAACCGCGTTAACCTTAAAGGCCGGAATAAAGCTATAACCATCCTGAGTGCAGTAGAACGCTCCCTTAGCCCCAACGGTAATGATCAGGTTACGAACTCCCATTTGTGCAAACTTGGCTGCCGAAATCAGCATTGAAGTTTCATCAGTAATGATCACACCAGTCAACTCAGCGCTTTCCGTTTCATTTGGAATAATCAGATCCGTCAGTTTCAATACTTCTGGATCAATCTTTTGAGCCGGCGCCGGATTCAAAATAGTAGTAACACCATTGGCCTTTGCCAATTGGAAAGCCCGAAGAGTTGCCGCTTGCGGCGTTTCAAATTGAGCTACTACAAAGTCCGCTGCCGTAATCTTATCCTTCGCTGCTTCCACATCGGTTGGACTAAGCTGCTGGTTAGCGCCCCCATAGATCAAAATACTGTTTTGACCATTTTCGTCCAGGAGAATCGAGGCGGTCCCGGTACCAACCTGGTCGTTTTCCCGAATTCCGGCAACGTCAATCCCGTTGGCCTTCATTTCATCCAGCATCATCTGGCCACTGTTGTCCTTACCAACTTCACCAATAAACGCCGTTTGTGCACCGGACCGTGCCGCCGAAACTGCTTGGTTAGCCCCCTTGCCTCCTGCGGCGCTGCTCTTGCCTTCCGCTGCTAAGGTTTCACCAGGCAGGGGCATCCGCTTGATCCGCAGCGTCGTGTCGACATTTAAACTACCGACAATTGTCACTTTATTCATTTTGAAATCCTCCTCGTGTTCTGTACTAATACTATACCATATGATATGGCGCCGTGCTCTCCCGACGGATGAGCCGCACTGGGAAATGTTCAACCTGCTCCGATTGGTGTTTGTTCTCAATTCGGTCAAGTAAAATTTTCGCCGCGCCAACTCCTAAGTCAAAGATTGGTTGGTGGATGGTTGTCAACTGGGGATACACATACTCGTCCAGGGCAATATCATCATAGCCCACCACAGAAATATCCTCCGGCACCCGCACCTTCAATTCACGCAGACCGCGCAGGAGCCCCATGGCAATATCATCGTTGGCTGTAAAGACCGCTGTGGCCCCACTCTCTGCGACCGCTTGGGCAGCCTTGTAGCCCCCCTGGCGGCTAAGCTCTGTATGTAAAACGTCCCGGTCTTCATTAAAGGACAGGTGACTAGCCAGCAGACTATCCTTGAAGCCGGCCAACCGTTGCTTAAAGTTTTCGGTCAGGTGGTTAACACCCAGGTAGAGAAACTTACGGTGGCCTAGTTCAGCCAGGTGCTGTGCTGCCAACTGACCACCATGGTAATCATCGGTTTGCACCCGCGTCCCCACCTGATCATAATTCCGGTCAAACAAAATGTAGGGGATTTCACGGTTAATCAGAGCCTGATTAATCATTTCGGTCGTCATCCGGGCACTTGCGATAATCAGGCCGTCAATTGACCGTTCCACCATCTGTTCCAGGTAGGCCTTTTCGAGTTTAGGATCCCGGTTAGCACTGAAAATCAACGGAATCAGCTTTTCCTGGCGGGCCACCTGCTGAACCCCTTCGACAAAGGTTCCAAAGAAAGGTTCGCTGACGTTCGGTACTAGCACCCCGATCGTATTGATGTTTTCCCTCATAATCAGACTGCGAGCGTGGAAGTCTGGCACATATTGGTACTCGTCCCGCAGCTTTAAGATCTTTTCCCGCGTGCTCTTACTAAAACGGTTTCCCTTGCCATTCAGTACTTGAGAAACGGTCGTCACCGACACCCCAGCCAGGCGCGCAATATCTCGAATTGTTACTTTTTTCCCCATGTTATTCCTCTTTACATTAGCTTTAATATGAATGGTAAGCTAATTTCGGTTATCTTGCAATTTAATTTTGAAAAAGGTCCCGCATTATTTGCTGGCCCGTAGCTGCCTGGGTCCCCCGAACCCGGACGTAATCAATCTGAGCAAGTAAAATCTCGTATGACCATAGTGATGATAAATCTCGTTCATTAAAGTAATGCAAATCAAGCTTGATCCGATCCCGATTAGCGATTAAGCCGGTAAAATCATCAGCGCCCTTATATTTTCTCGTACCGACCACCACGGGTAGCCGGTGGGTATAAGAATCATTCAAGGCATTATTTAACAGGTCGCCCCGGCTAAAGTCCGGATGGTCATCAATAAACTGCTGAACGTGCCAAAGGTCAAAATAGTCGTGACGGTGGGCAACCTTGGTTTTTTCCGAAATCGTCAGTAAGTAATCCGTGTTGCTTTCGATTTTATCAATGCTACTAATACGAATTACAATCAGCCCGTTGATTTTTCCATCCCAGTCAATACTAATCATCAGACAAAAGGTGGGATCCATGGCCACGACAAAGCCCACGTTAAAGTACTCGTCATGTGGAATGTTATGAACCTCAATTAGCGTCCCCTGCTGCCGCGCAATCGTCAACTGGGCCCGGAGCTCGTTCAACTTTGCTTTCTCCATTTCGTCATTACTTCCTCTAAAGTTCTTTCCCTTTATTTTCCCGGTTTTAGCGGCTTTTTTCAAACTTTTTTGCGGACCAATAACGGCTTCCACTAAATCTAGTTGAATTTTTAATAGGAATCCCCCATATTTTGTAGTAACATGGTTCTTGTGCTAAAAAAATTAAAGAGGGGCCACTATGGTGATTATTACAGCAGGAATGATTGGTGTTGGCAAGACGACGTTAACGGGAAAGATTGCTGAACACCTCCATACTAAAGCTTTTTTTGAACCAGTTGGCGACAATCCCGTGTTGCCACTGTACTACCAAGACCAAAAGCAATATGGCTTTTTACTCCAGATCTACTTTTTAAATAAGCGGTTTTCGATGATCAAACAGGCTTTGGCCGACGATAATAACGTTTTAGACCGGTCAATCTATGAGGACGCCCTGTTTACCAGGGAGAATAACGCTGAGGGAAACATCTCCGACACTGAGCTGGAAGTGTACCTAACTCTTCTCGACAATATGATGAAGGACCTGCAACAGCTGCCGAAGAAGGCACCTGACCTGATGGTTTATTCTGAAACTGACTTTGAAACCATTCTTTACCGGATCAAGAAGCGGGGACGGGACTACGAGCAGATTGACCACAATCCAGAACTAAAGGATTACTACTACAAGATGTGGAGTGCCTACAAGCAATGGTACCAAGACTACGATGCTAGTCCTAAAATGAAAATTGACCTGGAAACTTATGATTTGGAAAAGCCAGAAAACGTTCAGACCGTTTTAGCAATGATTGACGAACGGTTAAAGACCATTCGTTAATCGTTAACAGGCAAAGCCAAAGAGTGCCAGAAAAACGACCACCCAGCGCTAAAGCTGATGTTGGTCGTTTTCATTTTGGCATTCAGGGAGTTAGTACCGACAGTTAACCAATCAGGGATTGCACCTGAACATCCCCTAATTGCGGCAGAGAATTACCCCACCTTTACGATTTAATTAAAAACCGCCGGAGTAATCCTAATGCACCCGCGGAACTAGCGCCGCCAACAATCGACAGCCAGGTTAAATGGTGGGTTTTCTTTCGTGAAACGTGACTTTGCGGGTCCCGTACCGCTGCCACGGATTCTTGCTTCGGCAGTTCCCGATTATCATGATCGTTTTTCCCTGTGGGAACGGGGTCGTCATATTTAGTTAACTGGTAGCTAGCAATAATTTTATTTAGTTTTCGATCATACTGCGGGTCTGTTGCATACCTGCCTAATAAGGAGTGCGTTGCTGCCCGGTAACTACCAGCTTGGCCCCGATGAACGCCTGCATATAACGGGTCCGCCAAAGTTTCAGCATAATCGCATAACGACTGGTAGTCATTTTCGTACCAACGAAAATGGTCATTGATCTTTTTTTCCTCTCCGTCATGGGTATACTCCGTTGTTGGCTGAACAACTGATTTCCCATTAAAAGAACCCTTGACCCCAAAGAGGTTATGGTAGGGTTTTTGAGCCAAACCGCTGCTTCCCCAGTTGCTCTCCAGAGCGGCCTGGGCGATGATTACCGACGGGTAAAGATCATATTCCATCCCCACCTTCTGGGCACTCTTGGCAATTCGTGAGATAAACTTAGCCTGATCCGGCGAAGGGCTTTGCACTTCGTATTCTTGTTGGTCAGGACCCGTTGCGGCCGGGGACTGGTCTGGTTGTGCTGGTTGGTCCGCTGGTGGCGTTGTGTTATCCGTTGGTGCAGCTGACGGCGAACTTGGCGACGCCGGGACCGGCTGAGGACGAAGCTGTTGTCCGCGTTGATACCCCCGCTGGTAGCCAGCCTGACCAACTTTAGTCCGTGTCCGCCCGTCTATAATCCCCCTGAGGCCGTCAGCAACTCCTTGCCGGAATGACTGCTCATAATCCCGGCTTAGCTGCGCGAAGGCCGTTAGAAAAGCACTGGTATATTCTTCGCCCCGTTGGCGAATTTGCCCCTCATCAAGCTGTTGTTGGTTGATAATTACTGATTCAGCATCCTGGTAGGCCGAGTTAACGTTTATTCCCGCTGCTAATACCGGTGCGCCATTGGTAAAGGACAGCATTCCGGCAATAATTACTGTTAATAATTGTTTATTCATCTTCTCACCTCTATATAATAAATACGGTAAGAAGCCCCAAAATATTTTTTAAAATAAAAAGAGGAGGGACAGACCTAGCTTAACTAGTTCGTCGTCCCGCCTCTTTCGTTATTAATAAATTACTACCGGTTCGTTGATTTCCATATCGTGATAAGCAGTCCCGGCATCGCTTGGGTGCATATTAGCACAACCATGAGAGCCACCGGTCGTTGTCAGATATTGGGTCTTTGACCAGTTATTCCGCCAGCTAGCATCGTAGAAGCCACAGCCACTGTCGGTAAATGGTGACCAGTATTGAACCGGACTGCTGTATTGCGAACCATCATCGTTTAAGCCCCGTAACGTTGCCGGCGATTGCTGGTACATAATGTACCAAACACCCCTTGGCGTCCGGTTGCCCGGTGTATTACTTCCCGTAACCACGTCGGCATCAAATACACACTTGCCGTCCTTGTAGAACCAAACATGCTGGTCCGCTAGTGAAAGTTCTACGTAGGTATTACCAATTCCGTTGTTACTGGTAACCCCGTAGCCGGTTCCGCGGCGGTTGTAGCCAATCCCGTAAATATCACTTTTAGCGTTAACATTCTTTTTGTTATCTGCCATCGCGTGCGCCAGGGACTGGCCGGCTAGCTGCTCGCTAATTTTCCAACCATAGGAGCCCTTGTCACTGGTAGTAATTTCCTTTCCAGCGTGAGTCCTAAACTTAAACGCCTTGCCAAGCGTAGCCTGTTTTTCGTTGATTTTAGCAATCCGCCCGTTGACCGCACTCGTATCAAAGTTGTACTTGCCGTGTTGGTAAGTCGCCCGGGTAATCACATCAGCAGCGGTGAACTTATAGTTTTCCTTTTCAACCGTGTAAGTTACCTTCCGCTTGCTCAGGGTTTGTAACTTCGCTTTTTCAGCTTGAACAGTCTTGCTATCAGCCGCCAACGGTTGGGTATAGTGAGTCGTTAACCGAATCGTCCCGTTTGCCCGCTGACTATTAAACTGCTTAATAAGGTCCTGGACGTCATACTGGTTTCCCTTCTTCGCGGCGACCGTTGAAACCTTACCATTTTTCAGTTCCGCGTATGCGTCAACAGGTGCCCGGCGGCCCTGGTTCATCTTCTGGGTTTCAGCGTAGACTGCCCGCCGCATCAGAGCCGTCTGTTCATCATCTAACTGGCTCGGCATCACATTAACGTTTTGCTTTTTGCCAGACGGGAAAAAGGTCCGTTGCTTCTTTTGCGCGGCAACAAACTTGCTTTTATCCGCACTGCTAATTCCTGATGCACTTGCCTTCCCCTCGTAGACTAACCGTCCATTGATATAAACCTGGTTAGCACGGCTACTCTCCTTGACCTTATGGTAGGCCTGGTCAACCGTCATTCCGCCGACTGCCACCCCATTGACAGTCGTGTTCCGGTTAAAGTGGTTATGCTGATGCCAACTCATTACTCCCAGTAAAACCACTAGGATCGCAATAACAGCAATAATATAGTTTCTTAACTTCAACTGCATTTTCTAACTCCCTAGATACAAAATTTCCGCTTTACCTAAATAAAGTTAACATTTGCATTATACCAGCATTTTAAGATAATGATACCGTTAACGAAGCAGATTTAAAAAAGAACTTTGCCAACCCCAAATCATGCTCCGGAGCCGGCAAAGTTCACTAATTAAATTTCTGGATAACTGTTCTTTTTGACGTCAATTTTATGATTATCAAGATCCGTCTTCACAACCGTAACATCACACGGCGCTTCCCGAATCGTGTACGCAGCGGTCGAACCCACAATCAACCGTCCAACCACATTTAACCCGGTCGCACCAATCAGGATGAGGTCGATTCCATTTTGCTTGGGGTAGTTTTCAGCCAACTCCAGCTTGGCATTGCCTACTTCAACCTCTGTCACCACGTCCGTAATACCTGCTGCTTGGGCCTTTTTTTCGTACTCTGCCAACTTTTGCTTCATCGTTTCAATTGCTGGCTTGTAGATGCTTCGGTCAACAAAGCCATAGCCGTTCGGACCACCAGAAGGAATCCGTTCACCATTGATCACACTCAGCAAATAGAGTTTGGCATCATTTTGCTTAGCCACCTCAAGAGCCTTTGCAAAGGCCATGTCGGACTGCTTGGAACCATCAATACCCACCAAAATTTTTTGATAACTCATCAGAAACCGCCTCCACAGTTAATTTAACCCTATTTTAGCATAAGTTCAGAGTATTAATCAGTAACGAGGTCATTAATTGCTTCCATGTAAATGGCCATTGATTTAATCAGGTCGGCTACCGGCTGGAACTCATTGGCCTGGTGCATCGTATTCGGCGTGTTCGGCATCAGCGCCCCAAAGGCAACTCCCCGTTTCATCAACCGGCCATAGGTGCCGCCACCGACAACCTCGGGCTTAGCCGTCTGATCCCCGGTTTGGTCAATGTAGGCCGTCATCAACGTTTTAACGATCGGGTCAGTGGGGTCAACATAGTGCGGTTCCTGGGCCGGCCCTTATTTCACGCTAATTCCCAATGGGTCGGCAACTTTCTTTACGGTCGCTTCTAATTGGTCAGGCGTGATTCCCTTTGGAAAGCGGAAGTTCATGTTAATGTCACCACCATCTTCAGTGGTAAAGTTAAGAATTCCGGCATTCATAGTCAGCTCGCCCATCACCGGATCCTTAAAGGAACCATCAAACTTATCCATCCGGGTATCGAGGTGGAGGTAGTGGCCGAGGAAGTGAATAAAGCTGCCCGCACCGCCAGCAAAGTCATACTGGTCCAAAAAGTTGGCCAGGTAGGTTCCCGCGTTAATCCCCTTTTCGGGTTCCATCCCATGGGCCGCCTTGCCAATAACGGTCAGCTTTAAGCCGTCTTCCGTTTCTTCTGCCTCACCAGTGATTGGGTTCTCCGCGATAAAGCGGGCAAAATCGTCCTCCAACTTTTGGAGATTATTAACAGTTACTAGCGCTACGGCTTCCCGGGGCACCATGTTGAACCGCAGGCCCGACTCAAAGTGCTTGAGCTGGTTAGGGCCTTCATTAGTCGCTGGCACGTTCAGCAGCAATGATACTTGCCCCTTTTCACTATTGATTACCGGAAATTCGGCATCTGGCGAAAAGCCGAGGGTCGGTGCCGGTTCCACTTCAAAGTAGCGGTGCATCCCCGTCCAGTTGCTTTCTTCGTCCGTCCCCACGATAAAGCGAACCCGCTTATTGAACTTGACTCCCTGATCTTTTAAATACTTGAGAGCATAGTAAGCAGCCATTCCGGGCCCCTTGTCATCAGAAGCACCCCGACCATAGAGGTTGCCATCCTTGATCACTGGGTCGAATGGATCGGTATCCCAACCCTTGCCCGCTGGCATCACATCCAAGTGTGCCAGGATTGCCAGGGTTTCGTCCCCTTCCCCACACTCAGCGTAGCCAACCAGGTTATCAATATTCTTGGTCTTGAAACCGTCCTGGTCCGCCATCTCCAAGAAGGCCTTTAGTGCTTGGGCTGGTCGTGGCCCCAATGGGTATTCATCAGTTGCGGCCGCGTCATCTCGAACGCTGGGAATCTTCATTAAGGCCACCAGGTCGTTCAAGTAATCTTTTTCTTGGCTCTGGGCCGCTTTTAACCATTCTGTCATTTTAGTCCCTCCATCTAATCATTCAACTAAAATAATGATACCATTATTATAACGATTACAAAATCTAAAGGAGTTTTAAAATGGAAAAATTAACTGAGCAAATCCTGCACGATGTTATTCGGCCGCGTCCAGCCAATAGTTTTAAAGGAAGCTATGGCAAGGTGACCCTCGTTGGGGGCAACCGTAACTTTGGCGGTGCTATTATCATGGCTTCTACTGCCGCTGTCTGCGCCGGTGCTGGTTTAGTGACGACCGCAACTGCCACCAGCAATTCTGGTGCCCTCCACGCCCAGCTGCCAGAGGCAATGTTTGCCGACTTCACCGCCGACCAGCAGTTAGCGGACTTGTTGAGTGCCGCAACCACCGTTGTTGTGGGCCCCGGTCTGGGAGACGACGACCAAAGCCTGCACATTCTAAAAAACGTCTTTGCCCATGTTCGACCCGAACAAAACCTGGTAATTGACGGCTCAGCCATTACGCTGATGGCTCGCGAAAAGCTAACTGCACCGGCCGCTAACGTCATTTACACCCCGCACGAGATGGAATGGCAACGCCTCTCCGGAATCAAAATTGGTGAGCAAACGGAAGCAAGGAATCAGGCCGTCCGGGACCAGCTTAACGCCACGGTGGTTCTCAAAAAGCACCACACGGAAATTTATACCGCTAGCCAGGTCTACCAGCTCACCATTGGCTCTCCCGCCCAGGCCGTCGGCGGCATGGGCGACACCCTGGCCGGCATGGTGGGTGGCTTTACCGCTGAATTTAGCAGCCAGCCGCAAAAGGCAGTCCTTGCCGCTGTTTATGCCCACAGTGCCATCGCCGATAAGATTGCGGAAAGTCAGTACATTGTCTTGCCCCACCAAATCAGCCGTGCCCTTCCAAGTTTCATGAAGAAGATGGAACAGGTACCAACCGAACACCAAATTGGCTTTTTAAATTAATTTCCCGGGAAATTAATTCCAGTTCAAAAGATAAAGACAGGCCGTTGCCTGGTAAAAGTAAGTGAGTGGGAAATAACCTTCTCGACAGGGCGTATGGCTAACCTAGAACGATAGTTGGCACGGCACGGGCCGGCTAGCGTTCGTAGTTAGACACTAGCCCTGTGGTTATTTCGCACGTTATCTTTATAATAGTTAAGAACTAGCAAGAGGCTGGTGAGAAAAGCAACGTTTTCTCCCAGCCCCTTTTCCATATTCAATTAGCTAATTCGCAGCTTCTGCCGAAGTGCGGCTGACCGGGAACCAATGATTCGGTCCGCCAGACGGTACTTCAATGCTAGGTAAATGAAGATGCTGGCACCAATGATAACCCCGAGCACGAGGGCAAAGAATGCCGTAAACCGGCCGTACGGACTGATAAAGTGACCGAGAACGACCATTACCGTCTTAGTAACGGCATACATAATCAAAGAAAAGCAGAGAATTTGGTTCGTTGACCTTGCCATCTGGTTAAAATGCAGGCCAAATTCCATGTTAAAAGAATGAAGAATCAGGTAGTCAATTACAAACATTGACAGGCAGGTCGAGAGCAGGGGACCCATTCCCTGCAGGAGGAAAATACATGGGTACTGTAACAGCAGTTTGATGATAATCCCAATTCCGAGGTACTTCATCATCCGCCGGTTTTCTGAAATTCCCTGCATCATCGCTGCGGCGACGGTATACAGACCCATAGGAATTGCCACAAAGGCCGCAAACTCAAGGATAACGATTCCGGCGTGGTCATAGCGGTAAAAGACCGTATACATCTGCTGGGCCACCGCAGCCAGGCCGAGTGAAGAAGGAATCATAATAAAGTAGAACAGTTGCAGGACATTTTCAATTTGCTTCCGCATCCCTAACTGGTCATTTTGGGCCCGGGCCGTTGCTAACAGCGGAATCACTGTAGCTGCCATCGCACTCGCTAGTGAAATAATAATCGTGTAGAGCTTGTTGGCGTTAAAGGCAAAGAGCGCGTAAAGCACGGTTTCTTGGTAGCGGGTAAAGTCACCGACCCGGAACAGAATCCAAGGGAAAGTATACTGGTCAATCAGCATAAAGATGGCCACCCCGGATTCAATCACGATAAATGGAATCGACTGGTAAACCATCTTACCGATCAGGCTAAGCGTTGATACCGACCGGTTTGGCTTTCCCCGGTTAACCAGTTCGTTCATTTCCCGCCGGTGACGCATCCAAAACCAGGCGAGGACCGCCCCAGCACCTAGGGCCCCGATGAAGGCCGCAAAAGTAGATTGGGTAACCGCACCGACCCAGCTTCCCTTTTGGATCTTCATAATCAGGTAGGTTGCCCCCAGCATGTAAACCACCCGGAAGACCTGCTCAACAAACTGGGAAATTCCCGATGGCGCCATCCAGTTGTATCCTTGCAGGAAGCCCCGACTCATTGCCAGAGCTGGGATAATCAGGACTGCCCATGCCAAAGAACGAATTACCGGTACGACATTCGGGTCGTTATTTGACAGTCCCGGTGCCCAGGCCATCATGACGATTGCGCAGACAATTCCCATCGCCAGGGCAACGTACATGCTGGAATAGTACAGCCGGCGACTGACGCCGTATTCATTAAGGCCATTGTAATGGGCGACCATCTTAGAAATCGCTGACGGCAACCCTGCCGTGGCAATCGTCAAGAAAATGTTATAAATGTTGTATCCCTGTGCATAGAGGGCGTTGGCCTCGTTACTATACGCATCAAACCAGGTTACCCAGGGGATAACGTAAATTGCACCAAGAATCCGCGAGGTAATACTACCGACCGTCATCCAGGCGGAACCACTCAGCATCTTCTCCCGGGCATCCTTATTGGCAGCCGCAAGCGGCGACCCGTTAGTATGTTCTTCATTCATGATTCATAAATTTCCTGCCTTCTTCAAAAATAAACAATCTTAATTATTTTAGCGTGAATCAGACCGCGGCGCAATTTCTTTTCCGCTTTTTTAGCTTTCCTTAATGCTAATACTGGTCGAGGTCGACCCGTACTTCCCGAACGGTCGCTTCCGGGTGTGCAGCAGCCACTTCCGCCAGCGGGCTGGCTACCGGAGCTGCTTCGAAATGCCCCAGCTTATCGTTAATGGTGATTGCCAGGCCGAGTTTGGCGAACTCCAGCGCCTCCTCCATCGTCTTCCCCTGTGTAAAAGCCTCCGGAAGGTCGGGAAAGTCAACCAGGATTTGCCCATCCCGCGGGGTAAAGATGGCCGGGTACGTTACGATTTCCATACTCAACGTTCCTTTCTAAAGAAAAAGGCCCGGGAAAACCACGGAACCTTTTAATTCATTTACTTTGCAACGATGTTAACAATCTTATTTGGCACAACGATGACCTTCTTGATGTCCTTGCCAGCCGTAAATTTCTGCACGTGCTCGTTTGCTAGTGCCTGCTTTTCGGCCTCTTCCTTCGGCGTATCCTTAGCCATCTTGACCTTCGCCCGGACCTTGCCGTTAACTTGGAGGATCATCTCGACCTCATTTTCTACCAGAGCCGCTGGATCATACTTTGGCCATGGCTGGTAGGCAATCGTGTCGCTAATGCCGAATTGGCTCCACAGTTCTTCTGCCACGTGCGGCATAACTGGTGAAATCATCTTAATGAAGCCCTGCATGTACTCCGCCGGTAAGTCATCAGCCTTGTAGGCCTCGTTGACGAAGACCATCAGTTGGGAAATCGCGGTGTTGAAGTGCATCCGTTCAAAGTCTTCCGTTACTTTCTTGACAGTCTGGTTGTAAACCTTGGTCAGCTTGCCATCGTTAAAGTTGGAAACCCGGTCCCGGAGGTGGTTATTATCATCCATCAACAGGCGCCAAACCCGCTGAATCCACTTGTAGGAACCGTGCAGGCCTTCTTCATCCCACGGCACGGATTCGGTCAGTGGCCCCATGAACATTTCGTAGAGACGGAGCGTGTCGGCACCGTACTTGTCAACGATGTCATCCGGGTTGACCACGTTCCCCTTGGACTTCGACATCTTTTCATGGTTGGAACCCAGGATCATCCCCTGGTTGACCAGCTTCATGAACGGTTCCTTGGTTGGTACTAAGCCCAGGTCGTAAAGAACCTTGTGCCAGAAGCGGGCGTAAAGCAGGTGGAGGACGGCGTGTTCGGCACCACCAACGTACAGGTCAACCGGTGACCAGTAGTCCAGCGCTTCCTTAGAGGCAAATTCCTTGCTGTTGTGAGGATCCGTGTACCGCAGCCAGTACCAAGAAGAGCCCGCCCATTGCGGCATCGTGTTGGTTTCACGCAGACCGTGACGGCCGTTTTCATCATAAACGTTGACCCAGTCCTTGACGTTTGCCAGTGGACTTTCACCAGTCCCGGATGGTTCAATGTTGTCGGTATCCGGCAGCTTCAGCGGCAGTTCGTCTTCTGGAACCAGGGAAGTCGTGCCGTCATCCCAGTGAATAACCGGAATTGGTTCACCCCAGTAGCGTTGCCGACTGAAGATCCAGTCTCGCAGCCGGTAGTTGACCTGCTTGTGACCGGCATCGTGTTCTTCCAGCCAGTCAATCATCTTCGCCTTGGCATCCTTAATATTCAGGCCATCCAAGAAGCCAGAGTTGATATGCTTGCCGTCACCGTCAAAAGCCCCTTCGGAAAGGTCAGCCCCTTCGATGATCGGCTTGATTGGCAGGTCAAATTTCTTGGCAAAGTCATAGTCCCGCTGGTCGCCAGAAGGAACCGCCATCACACACCCAGTCCCGTAAGAAGCCAGAACATAGTCACTGATCCAGATTGGCAGCTTTTCGCCGTTCACCGGGTTGATAACGTAGGAACCGGTAAATACCCCGGTCTTTTCCTTATTCAAGTCGGTCCGTTCCAGGTCCGAGCGCCGGGAAGCCTCTTCCTTATACTGAGCAACCTCTTCCTTGTGTTCCGGAGTGGTCAGCTGGTCAACTAACTCCTGTTCCGGTGCCAGGACAACGTAGGAAGCCCCAAACAGGGTGTCCGCCCGGGTAGTAAAGACTTCAATCTTCGTCTCTTCGTCACCGGCAACGGGAAAGAAGACGGAAGCCCCCTCAGAGCGCCCAATCCAGTTCCGCTGCATTTCCTTAACGCTTTCTGGCCAGTCTACTAGGTCCAGGTCCTTGATCAGGCGGTCAGCGTAGGCAGTAATCTTTAGGACCCACTGCTTCATCGGCTTCCGGTAAACCGGGTAGCCGCCCCGCTTGGTCTTGCCATCTTCAACTTCTTCGTTGGCAACCACGGTTCCGCCCATGAAATCAGGCGCCCAGTTGACCATAATTTCACTTTCGTAGGCCAGCCCCTTCTTGTAGAGCTGTTCAAAAATCCACTGGGTCCACTTGTAGTATTCCGGGTCGGTAGTGTTGATTTCCCGGTCCCAGTCATAGGAAAAACCGAGTGACTGAATTTGGTCGCGGAAGTGGTCGATATTCTTGTTAGTAAAGCTCTTTGGGTTGTGGCCGGTTTTGAGGGCGTACTGTTCCGCCGGCAAACCAAAGGCATCCCAGCCCATCGGGTGCAGTACGTTAAAGCCCTGCATCCGCTTCATCCGCGACATTACATCGGTTGCGGTGTAACCTTCAGGGTGTCCGACGTGCAGTCCCTGCCCAGATGGGTACGGGAACATGTCGAGGGCGTAAAACTTCTTCTGGTCCTTATTAATGTCTGCCTTAAAGGTTTGGTTTTTCTTCCAAAACTTCTGCCACTTATTTTCAATCGTTGTGTGATCGTAAGCCATAGTCTGTCTCCCTTTCTTTTTCATGATCGTAATAAAAAAGTCCCGCAGGAGTCTAAGCTCCTCCGAGACGAAATCTAATCCGCGGTACCACCCGTTTTTCTATGGATTCCCATAGCACTCTAAGCCTTAACGCGGTTAGACGTCACCACCTACTCCTGTTCAGCGGCAATCTATTAGGATGAGTTCACCGGATAACCATCCCCGCTTCACAGCACCAGCGGGTCTCTGTCGATAGTTCATCCAGCTACTATTTCCCCTACGATCAAAATATTAATTGTATTCTAACTTTCTCACCCGTAATTTGCAAGCAGGAAACGAAATTAACCCAAGATTTGTTTCAATTCGTCAACTTTATCCAGGTGTTCCCATGGCAGATCAACGTCGGTCCGACCGAAGTGGCCGTACGCAGCAGTCTGCTTGTAGATTGGCCGCTTCAGGTCCAGCATTTCAATAATTCCGGCTGGACGCAGATCAAAGACTTTCCGAACCGCGGCAATTAATTCCGCTTCACTCTTGGTACCAGTGCCAAAGGTGTCAATCGAAATCGAGACTGGTTCGGCCACCCCAATTGCGTAGGCGACTTGGATTTCCAGCTTCTTAGCGTAACCAGCGGCAACCAAATTCTTGGCAATGTACCGGGCCGCGTAACTAGCAGAACGGTCCACCTTCGTCGCGTCCTTGCCGGAGAAGGCTCCACCACCGTGGTGAGCGGCCCCACCGTAAGTATCAACGATGACCTTCCGCCCGGTCAAACCGGCATCCCCCTGCGGACCACCGATTACAAAGCGGCCGGTCGGGTTGATAAAGTACTTGGTTTGATCATCAAGCAGTTCAGCAGGAATCACTGCCTTGATCACTTGCTCCTTAACGTCTTGCCGAATTTGTTCCAGCGTCGCTTCAGGATCATGCTGGGTACTCAGTACCACGGTGTCTACCCGGAGCGGCTTCCCTTCGTCATCATATTCAACTGTCACTTCGGCCTTCGCATCCGGCCGCAGGTAAGAGATTGCCCCTTCCTTCCGGAGCTTGGCAATCCGTTGCATCAGCTTGTGGCTGAGCATTAAGGTCAGCGGCATGTATTCCGGCGTTTCATCGGTTGCGTAGCCAAACATCAGCCCCTGGTCACCAGCACCAATCTTGTCGAGCGGATCACTATCACCAGTCCGCGTTTCCAGTGAGTCATCAACCCCCTGAGCAATATCTGGTGATTGCTCATCCAAGGCGGTGATTACTGCACAGTTATCAGCATCAAAGCCATACTTGCCATCGGTATAGCCAATCTTGCGGATGGTGTCCCGAACGACCTTTTGGATATTAACGTAGCCCTTGGTTGAGACTTCGCCAAATACCAAGACCAGGCCGGTCGTCACTGAGGTTTCCACCGCAGCCCGCGCGTCTGGATCTTCTTTTAGCAGGGCGTCTAAAATGGCGTCACTGATTTGGTCAGCAATTTTATCCGGGTGTCCTTCAGAAACTGATTCTGATGTGAAGAGGTGTTTTTCTGTCATCTTTATTAATTCCCCCATATTCTAGTCGAAACTCTAACAGTAGTTTTGTAGTTGCGGTTACAAGGCATCTTCACAATTAAGTGAATCCTATCGGGAATTTGCTTCATAACGAGGATAATACTATCACAAAGTAACATTAATAATCAATTAGGAATCTATTAAAGACGGGCATTCACCAGCCCGACCGCCGTCATAAACGAGTACACGGTCGTTGGCCCCACAAAGGCCAAACCATCTTTTTTCATCTGGCGGGCCATCTGCCGTGACAAACTTGTTTGGGCCGGCAACGGTTCACCTGACTTTAAAATGAGGCGCTGTGGCTGGTAATCGACGAACTGCCAAACATAGTCGTCAAAACTCTGCCCAGCTGCAGCAAGTTTCTGAATCATCCGGGCGTTATTTATCGTGGCTTCGATTTTACGCCGGTTGCGGATAATCCCTGAATCATCCAGCAACCTGGCGCGGTCCCGGTCGTCAAATTCAGCAACGACCGCAATTTGAAAATCGTGGAACGCCCGCTCAAATGCAGCGCGACGCTGCCAAATTGTCGTCCAGCTCAGACCGGCTTGAAATGCTTCTAGGCTCAGCATTTCAAAGAGAAAGCGGTCATCATGAACCGGAAAGCCCCAGTAATGATCGTAATAATCCTGCATGGCAACCGAACTATTTGCCCAGTCGGGACGGATAATAGCCATATTCTGTCCTCCTAAAAATAATAAAAGTCAGGAGGCCGGGAAATTCTCCCAGCCTCTTTGCTAATTTAATACGGTGGTTGGCTAGCTACGCGCCAGCAGGAACTGCGAACCAGACAAGCTGGTTCTGCCCGCTCACGACTCCCTCATAGTTTAAATACGGGGCTAACCTTACTTTGCACCTTGCTTTTTAGTGTTCTTCAGCATTACTGCCAAAACCAGGCCCACCAGTTCAATTACCACCATCATGATAAAAACCAGGTGGTAGCCATGAAGGTTCGCTGCTAATGGCTTGCTACCAGCACTCAGGGCGTGTTCGCTCGCCACGGTCAGAACAATTGTCGCTACGGCAACCCCAGCTGATCCCAGAACCTGACGAACCGTGGTAATCACGGCCGTCCCGTGAGGAACCAGCTTGTCGGGCAGGGAATTGGCTCCCAGGGTGACCGCCGGCATCATTACAAAGGCGTTTCCCCCTTCAATGATCATCGCGCACAGGATCATTGCCACGAGACTCAACCGACTCAGCATGGTTAAGCCAACCAGCCAGCCGCAGATAATCATGACCATCCCCACCAGCATCGTCGGCTTAAAGCCGATCTTATCAGCTAATTTACCTGACAATGGGTTGAGGATACTCAGAAAGACCGCTCCCGGAACCAACGCCATCCCGGAAACAAAGGGGCTGACGTGCAATACTCCCTGGTAATAGAGGGGGAAAATAATGGTCGTAACAATCAAGGCAATGTAGGAGATCGATGTCAGCAACACCGCTAGATCGTAATTGAAGGTCTTTAAGACCCGCAGTTCCAGCAACGGTTCCGCCAAGTGCAATTGCCGGTAGCAGAACCAAATGATTGCCGCCACGCTGACAACCAGGATAAGACCATTAAGAAGCCAGTTGACGTCCTTTTTGGCCGCCAAATTGACCACGTACATGATCCCAATCAGGCCAACCGATAAGATAACGGACAGCCAGTCCAGAACCGTTTCGTGCCGGGGCATGACGTCCCTAATTAGACCAGTTCCCGCCATCACCATAATTAAGGTAATGACAATCATAAAGAAGGCAAAGAGGCTCTTCCAGTCAAAGAATTTCAGGATAATTCCCGAGACAATCGGTCCGCAGGCAAGGGCTGATCCCATCACCAGACCAGCGATTCCCATGGTTGTCCCCCGGTTATCCTTGGGCGTAATTTCCAAGAGCACCGACTGGTATGATGGAAAGAGGACACCCACCGCGAAGGCTTCCAGCGCCCGACCAACCATCATAAACCAAAAACCGTTGCTCCCCCAACTTGCCGGGGTCAGGACAATCATCAACGAGCCGATATCAAACAGTCCCAGGGCAACGACAAACATCGTCTTAAAGTTTAAGTTATTCAGCATCCAGGGACTGATCGGCATGCTGACACACATCACCAGCATGAAGCCAGTCGTCAGCCACTGGACAGTATCAGCTGAAATGCCAAACGCCCTCATTAGCGTCGGGTACGCTGTCGACAGTGATGACTGACTAATTGACATCGTAAAAGTTCCCACTAACAAGGTAAAGATAAACCAAAACCGACTGTAAGGCCGGCCATGTTGGTCAATGCTCTTTTCCATCTAACTCGCTCCCTTTTTAGAACTATTATTATTTGCCAGTTATCAATTATATATTTTGAATCTCTCCTTGTAAATGGTATAATATTGATAGATTAAAACTATTTTAAATTAAGAAAGGAGAATTGCTCATGGCAGAAGCTGAATTGGACCGGGCACTGGAAATGCTGCGGAAGCACAAGGTTCGCCTCACCCCCCAGCGGAAAACAATTTTGGAATACCTCATCAGCCACCATACCCACCCCAGTGTGGAAATGATCTATGCGGACTTAAAAGATCAGGTCGACAATATCAGCATGGCGACGGTCTACAACACGATTAAACTCTTCGTCGACTACAATTTGGCCATTGAATTAAAAAATGGTGACGGCAGTACCCATTACGACTACTTTGGCCGCCCCCACTACCACGTTGTCTGCGATAACTGTGGCAAGATTACGGACGTTTTCGATGAACATTTTTCTGAAATCACCAAAGAGCTTTCCACGATGACCCGGGAAAAAACGCATTATCTCGTGACTGGAAGTAACATTGAAATTCACGGCTTATGCCCCGACTGCCAGCGCAAGCTTCATTTAAATCAGACCTTATAGGAACAGAGGCTGGGAATTAACTCAGTCTCTTTACTGTTTTAAAGATAGTAATGCCTCAGCGTAGTAGCTGGCTGGCAGTTCAAACGCTGATCAATTAGCATTTGACCACCCCCAAATAGGCTTGCTGTGCGTCGACGGAGGTTCTCAGAGGCTAGCTGCGCGTCGAAAGACAAACGCCCCCAACCAGCTAGCCGATTGGGGGCGTTTGTCCTCACTCTCACGCTCACTCCTTTTTATTTTTAAACTGAAATCAGCGGTCGGGCCACATCCCGCCGCTGATTGATCAGTTTATTTAATTTTTGTCCGGGCCGGCTGACTTAGCGAGGCTACCCCCAAGACGGCAAACCAGGCCAGGGTAAAGAGCAGCGCAATCAGTGTCTGCTTTTCAAAACACAGCACAACCATCACAAAGGCGAGAAATATCAGGACCAGCCAGTCCGTAAACGGGGCCCCCGGCATCTTGAACTGCCGGTCGGTCGGGTGCAGCTTGATAAAGCGCAGGTGGGCACCAATAATCGCTGCCCAGATAAAAAGAAAGCTGGTCGTTGCAATACTGGAAACCAGGGTGAAGACCTCCCCTGGCATCGTTAAGTTAAGCACCGCTGCTAGGGCAATGACCGCCGTGGAAAAGGCCACGGCCCGGGCCGGCACCCGGTGCTTTGAGAGGCGGGAAAGGCTCCGAATTGCCGGCCGGTGAGCGTTGGACGTCAGCTCCGCCAGCATCCGGCCGGTGGTGTAAATGGAACTGTTGCAAGCAGATGCTGCCGCGGTAATCACCACAAAGTTAACCACGCTCGCTGCCCCACGTAAACCCGCATCACGAAAGACCAGGACAAAGGGGCTGTTAGTTGGCGACAGCCGGTTCCAAGGGTAAATACACATAATTACCGCCAACGCACCGATATAAAAGAGCAGGATCCGGATGGGAATACCGTTGATGGCCTTTGGAATTACCTGGCGCGGCTTTTCCGCCTCTGCCGCTGTGACCCCCACCATTTCAATCCCGACAAAGGCGAAGACAACCATCTGAAAGGACATTACGAACCCCTTCCACCCGGTCGCAAAGAAGCCGTTATAGGCGACCAGGTTTCCCGGCGACGCCACGTAGCCTCCCCGGGAGCGGAACTGAATGACCATCATAAAAATCCCCACAGCAATCAAGACCAGGATAGCGATAATCTTAATCAAGGCAAACCAGAACTCAATTTCACCAAATATATTAACGGTAATCAGGTTGAGGCAGAGAAAAATCAGGAGCGTAATCAACCCGGGAACCCATTGGGGAAGATTGGGCAGCCAGATCTGAATGTAAAGCCCGATTGCCGTGATTTCAGCCATTGCCAGCGCCAGCCAGCACGCCCAGTAGGCCCAACCAGTAATAAAACTGATCCGGTTGCCCAGGTAGTCCCGAATTGCTTCCATAAAGGAACGGTATTTGAGGTTTGCCATCAATAGCTCCCCTAGGGCCCGCATAATGCCAAAGCAGACAATCCCCGTAATCAGGTAGGCTAACAGGATGGCTGGGCCCGCCATCCGAATAGCCCTTCCAGATCCCAGGAACAGTCCGGTCCCAATTGTTCCGCCCAGTGCCATCAACTGAATGTGCCGACTCTTGAGACTCCTCTTCATCCGCTGTTGCTTATTCATATTTGCTAACTCTCCTATGGTTCGTATTTAGAGCTTACCGCGCCCTAATTTTTGATCCGTAAATTGTGAGCCTTCATTGTATACCCAATCACCGCTCCAGTACAACTCGGCTCATCTCCATGCACCTTGAGTAAACAAATCCGCCGCAAGCGGCGAAAGTCTGGTAAACTTAGGGACGAGGTGAGAGAAAATGATTTCAAATGAACAACGTGCGCACGACATCGCGGTGGCCCTCGTGCAAGCCAATGCGAAGGACTTAGAGCCCCTCGAGGCATATCATCGCTATGTCAACTACCTGGTGCCCCTGCTAAAGGAAATTGACAAGGATTTCCCCCACGGCATCCGGGAACACCTGGGACAGCATGACGAATAGTGAATCGGAGGCTGGGAATTAACTCAGTCTCTTTACTGTTTTAAAGATAAAATGCCTCAGCGCAGTAGCTGGCTGCGCGGTGACGGGGTGGGACAGCGAACTAGCCGAGCTAGTTCTGTCCTCCTGCCATTTTTTATTTGTAAGATATTTGTTTTAAAATATTATTTAGTTTATGATTATAACGATTACGCTAAGAAAGGAAGTCAATTATGTTTACTGAACACAAGAAGGGCTTTGACTGGTTTAGTCTGGTCCTCGGAATCTTATTCGTTATCGCCGGGATTGCCTCGTTTGCCCATCCCGATAAGACGATGCACTTTTTGGCAATTCTAGCAGGGATCGCCTTTATCCTTCGGGGAATCTACGAATTATGGTTCCGGAACTTTATCAATAACGCCCTGGACGAAAGCACCGGCTGGATTATCTTTATTGCTATTTTAGATATTATTTTAGGAATTATCGTCCTGGTCTGGCCAAACTTCGGTGTCTTGTACCTGGCAATCCTCTTTGCCATTTGGTTCATCATTGACTCACTGGCAATGATTCGCGGGGCCAAGTTCTTTAAGGAATTCCACCGCGGTTACGCTACCTGGTTAGTAATCCTGGGCATTATCAGTCTGATTCTGGGGATCATTCTCCTCTTCAGTCCAATTCTCTCGACAATCACCATTGTTTGGCTAGTTTCCGTCATGCTGATGGTCTTCGGAATTATGCACATTATTCAAGCATTCTAACTGGCAATTAGAACAGTTCTCAACAACACTAAGGCCCCGGGTTCGGCAAAACCGAATCTGGGGCCTTAAATTTTCTTTACTAAATTAAACTCCGCAATAACGGTGAAACGCATCCGTAGCTCTTACTGACTAATCAATGTCGATCCGGGTATCATTCTCGTCACTCGCCTGAAGCTTAGGCAGTTCCAATGTCAAAACCCCGTTCTCGTAACCGGCTTTCACAGCGCTGCGGTCAACATCAGGCAATCGGTACTGCCGACTCATCTGACCATACCGCCGTTCCGTGTGTAAGACGTTGCCCTTCTGGTCACTTTCATCAGCAAAACTATCCCGGTGGCCGGTAACGGCTAAAATATTATTAGCGTAGTTGATATGGATGTCTTTCTTATCAAAGCCTGGCATATCAATTTTAACGGTGTAGCCGTGGTCGTCTTCCGCCACGTCCGTCTTCATATGATCAGCGGCGGGCGTCAAGTCCGAGAAGAAGTCATCATTCATCCAGTCACGCATATTCATCAAATTGTCAAAAAGGTTGTTACGACGTTGAATTTCGTTAGCCATAATTGAATCATCCTTTCTCATACCTTGATTACGCCCCTATCATAGTCCATTAGCCGGCGGTTGCAAGTGCTTTTTAGCAGTCTAATCGTTAATCTGCTAAAATTCGTTTGACTTTTATTGGCCAATTGTTAGAACGCTACGCCCACCTGGCCGCACCCATTTTAAACCGGCGCCCCTCATTTTGTCTTAGCCGAAACTAATTTATAACATATGATAAAAAATACATCTTTATTTCAGGAGTGACTATGCTAAAATGGGTTTGATTATTTTAAACCACAAGGGGTAACTCAGAATGACAATTAAAAAAATCCTGCTGCTAATCACTGAGGTCGCCGCGCTCTTCTTGCTGGCACTCCCCGGAACTGCTAGTGCCGCTTCCCATATGCGGACGCCAATCAACTATCTCAAGTCTTCCGAGACTATCCCCTACCCAGATATTAACAAACTGAAGGATCCCTGGGTCAAGGTCAGCATTGCTAAAAACCGGGTCTACATCATGGATGGTCACCGGTGTGTCTACACTATGTACGCCAGCGCCGGCAAGTATGAAAGCAAGCATGGCAAACACGTCAGTGCTACGCCGACCGGAACCTTTGCCATTCAAGACGACCGGGGTGCGAGCTTCTACAATGCCGCGGTCAAGTGTGGCGCTAACAACTATGTCTCCTGGCATGATAACGGGGCCTACCTCTTTCACAGTGTTCCAACCGATAAGGACGGTCACTACATCAAGTCGGAGGCGGCCAAGTTAGGCAAGCAAACCGCTTCGCACGGCTGTGTCCGGCTCTCCGTCCCTGACTCTAAATGGATGATGAATGTCCCTACCGGCACGAAAGTCGTCGTCCAGGAAAACTAGGTCGGTTCTCAAAAGCCAGCGCGGAACTCTAATGCCACCTGTACCACAAACGGTGATTCTACACAGCCCACGTAATTTAACTGCAGGACCACGTAACAAGCAGTCTTCCACCTGATAAAACCGGCTGACCGCCTCCTAATTGGAGATGGTCAGCCGGTTTTGCTATTCCCAAGGTTTATCGATCGTAATGGCTGCTAACGCTTCCTGCTGGTGGCCTCGGTTGGCTGCCCGCTGTTCGCGACGCCGTTCGTAACCGGCGACCAGTGCCCGCTGCTCGTTATTTTCCGGGAGCACTTCGTCGTACTTCACCTGTTCTGCCGGATCCTGAATCACATAGGTCATAAAACAGGTAAAGCCTAAAAAGCGCTCCCCAGTCCGGAGGTGTTCACCGATCACTTTAACAAACACCTCTAAGGAACGGTGCCCGATCCCGGTGACGTACGCCTCCATGCACATTGAATCCTGCAGGCGGAAGGGTTTTAAGAACTGAACATGGTCCATTGCCGCAGTAACCACCGTTGCCCGGGTAACCCGCATCGCCGCCACCGATGCTTCCCCGTCTACCAACTCTAAGATCCGCCCGCCGAACACCGTGCCGTGTTCATTCAAGTCGGCATTGAAGACCCGGTGAATCGAAACTGATAGTGTTTGCTTACAATTTATCTTCATCATCTGAAACCCCTTACACAATTTATTACTACCTATTTTACCACAACGGGATAAATATTAGATTTTTCTCACCAATCGATTAAAAGTAGCTTATAATAGGAGCAAGGCTATAAGAAAGGATTGAGATAAATGGCTAAGCAAGAAAAAGTTCAAACCCCATCGCTTTACGTCAACACCGATGCAGGGGTCGCGTTGTTAAACCTAAGTCAAGCATACTATAAGGATACCTATTCACTGGTTAACAGTGACGAATTGTTGGAAATCATTAAGCTCTACCTTGATTCCAAGAACCCCGAGTATGATGATGACGCCTTTGATAACGCCACCCCAACCCAGTATGTAAGTGTCCTCAAAAAAATCCTGATCGATGATGATAGCGCCTTTGATAAGTATGACCCGAAAGATATTCTGGCCAGTGTTGAAGAATTGTATTCCTTCTACCGGTCACTATTACGGGTAACAGTCATCAACTACAACAACAGCAAGATCGCCGGGAACGAATTTAAGATGATTGATAGCCACCTCAATGACCTGGTTCGGGAAGCCTACCGGGTCATTGAAGAAAAGCTCCAGGGCTACCCTAACCAGACTTACCGGCAGGTCAACGCTGGTTCTAACGCATCAATGCTCGTTCAAACTCACGACTGGCCAATTCCTGAAGACTACGACCAGCTCCGTGACATTGACTTCATCGACACCGTCATGCTCCGGCCGCCAATGATGATGCACACCAAGAGTAATAAGCGGGAGGGTGTCTTCTCCGCGGTCGATGAAAATCCTATCAAACGGTTCCATGGGCAAAAGGGACAGTGGTACTGCTACCCGGCCAAGATCGGTGAAAGCCTGGCCTATATCTACTTCAACGTAGACTACCTGGTCAACGGAATTGCCCTTTCCAACCTCTTCCAGCTGGCCCGCCCCGATGAAGTACAGGGCCAAAAGCCCGACCTAATCCTCCTCTTCGGCCTGAAAGAAACCGAAGGAATGGTCTCCCACTACTACCACGACACAGCTAACGACATCTGGGTCGGCGAAGTGCCATACACGGACAAGACCACCTACTTCGGCTACATGAAGAAGATGTGCCTGACCCTGCACAACCTGCACCAGATTTACAGTGGCCGGTTGCCAATCCATGGTTCCATGCTCCGGGTCCGCTTCACTAACGGCAAGGAAAAGAACGTGGTCTTCTTTGGCGATTCCGGCGCCGGCAAGTCCGAATCAATCGAAGCCATGCAGGAAATTGCTGACGACAAGATTGTTGACATGGAAACCATTTTTGATGACATGGGCAGCTTTGCAATCGGTGAAGACGGCAAGGTTTACGCCCAGGGAACAGAAACCGGGGCCTTTGTCCGGCTCGATGACCTGTCCAGCGCGGTCGCCTTTAACAACATGGACCGCGGGGTTTACCTCAATCCTGAACTTTCCAACGCCCGGGTCATCATCCCCGCCGATGCTTATGAAAACATCATCAAGCACCACCCAATCGACATGTGGGTTTACGCTAACAACTACGATGACAAGGTTGGTATCCACCGCTTTGACAACGAAGACGAAGCCAAGAAAGTCTTCGTTGCCGGTAAGCGGAAGGCCTTGGGGACGACTGACGAGGTCGGCATGAGCACCACCTTCTTTGCTAATCCATTTGGCCCGGTTCAAGAAGAAGAAAAGACGAAGCCGATTATCGACAAGATCTTCAATAAACTTTTCAACAACGACGTTTACGTCGGTGAAGTTTACACCCACCTGGGGAACGACAAGTCCAAAGAAGCCCTCCATGAATCTGCACGGGAGCTGCTCGACGTCTTGATGAACAACTAATTGATAGCTAATAATATAACTTCGCGTCAAAAAGGTCCAAAATCAGCTTATCAGCCAATTTTGGGCCTTTTTCCTCATTCTTTCGCTAACTTAACAATTGCAAAGACAATGTAAGCAAGGTCTCCAGTTCGGTTTTACCAGAATTGGAGGCCTTGTTGCGTATCACTTTTTATTCCAATGCTCCTGCCGGAACTGGTCCCGGCCAGCCCCTTCCTCGGCCGCAAACCGCTCTGGATTCTTCTTATAAAACTGCTGGTGGTAGTCTTCTGCCAGGTAAAAGGGCTGGGCCGGCTCAATCCGGGTGACGATTGGGTCTGCAAACCGGCCACTCGCCGCCAACCGTTTCTTGGAAGCCTCTGCAATCCGGCGCTGGTCCTGATCCTTAACAAAGATTACCGGCCGGTAGTTATCACCACGGTCCTGAAACTGTCCCATGGCGTCCGTCGGGTCTGTTTGCTGCCAGTAGATTTCGACCAGGTCCGCGTAAGAAACGACTGCCGGATCAAAGGTAATACGCACCGCCTCCGTATGCCCAGTTGCCCCCGACTTGACCTGCTCGTAGGTCGGATTGGGCACGTGACCGCCGGTATAACCGGACTCGACCTTCTCGATTCCCGGGTAGGTATCAAAGGGTTGAACCATGCACCAGAAGCACCCACCCGCAAAGATTGCTGTGTCTACACTCATTTTCGCTTCCTCCTTCATAGCTTAGTTCCGGCCAAAGATCGGCCATGCCGCTACCTGACTGCCCTTGTAAGTCTTTTGGATAACCTGCTTAGTGGCCTCAGTCTGGTAAGCATCAACAATTTTCTTATAGGTCGGGTTGTCCTTATCCTTGGCCTGAACTGCAATAATGTTGACGTACGGCCGGGCCTGCTTGTTGACCGGTTCCAGGTAGAGGGCATCCTTCTTTGGTTGCAGGTTTGCCGCCACCGCGTAGTTGCTGTTGATGATTGACGCATCCACAGAAGTCAGTGCCCGGGCCGTTTCCGCGGGATCGACCTCCTTGAACTTCAGCTTTTTCGGGTTGGCCGTGATGTCACTGAGCGACGGCTTGATTCCGCTGTTGCCATTGACCTTGATCAGCCCCGCCGACTGCAGGAGGTTCAGCCCCCGCCCCAGGGTCGTCGGTTCATTTGGGATTGCAATTGTTGCGCCATCTGGCAGATCCTTTAAGCCCGAGTACTTTTTCGAGTAAATTCCCAGAGGCGAAATCACCGTATTGCCGATACTGGTCAAATGGGCGTGCTGGCTTTTATTATAAGAATCAAAGTAATAGCGGGTCAGGCAGGAGTGCAGATCAATCTTGCCTTCCTTCAATGCCACGTCTGGTTGGACGTAATCGTTGAAGGTCACGTATTTAATCTCGATGTGCTCCTTTTTCAGCCGGGCCCGGACGTTGTCCCAAACCGGTTCGGAATCGGTGCCAACTAACCCCAGCCGAACCGTCTTGGTAGCTGCCCGCTGGTGGCGCTGATAAACGAGGCGGCCAAGTCCGCCCAGCACTAACAGGACAACAATAATTCCAATAATCCAATTGCGGCGCTGCCGCCGTTTTTTTCTCTGCATTTGCACTTCCTCCTTAATATAAAAAACGTCCCGAAAAGCAGTTCAACTCTGCTCTTCGGGACGTCGCTGTTCTAACGTGTTACCACCCGGATTTAACTGGACCTCACAGCCCACTCCTCATTGAGTACTAACATACTCAGACCTGATATCGAGGTCACCCCGCACGGTTGCTTGCCACCTGACTCACCACCGTGAACCGCTCCAAGACCATCTTCACTATCCTCAACCGGACGGGCTCACACCTTTCCCCGCTCTCTGGACCAGTTTCTTAAATAGTTACTCATCTTTTCTCAGCGTTTTATAATTTGATTGTCATTATCATATAACAAACCTTTAAGCGGGTCAACTCTTTTTAAACAAAAAAGGGACGGCATACGCCATCCCCTTGCAATTAATATTTAGGTTGATTAATTTTAGTACCAGCCGTGTGATTGCCAGAATGCCTGGGCAGCAGTCCAAGAGCCGTAACGACTCGCAACATACTGGTCGGCAACCCGTTCCTGGTTAGCGGCTGAGTAGTCACCGTTCAGGTAAGAAGCAGATAATTGGTACTTACCAATGTATTGACCATTGGTTGCGCCGTAGTTGCCACCGGATTCACGAGCAGCGATCCAGGCCTTAGCAGCGGCGTCACTACCAGCTACACTAGAGGTGTAGTTAGAAGTAGCGGCATTCGCAGCTTGGGTCGTTGCAGTAGCCGTAGCCTGTTGGGCTTGACCAGCAGTTTGTTGTTGAGCGGCCGCCTGTGTCTGGCTAGCAGCCTGGTTAGTTCCGTTTGAACTTGGCAGGGTTGCGACTTCTTCCTGCGTTGCTGGTGCAACTTCACCATTATCCTTGATTACCAACTTTTGACCGACGTAAATCAGGTTCTTGTTAGCAATGTTGTTGGAAGAAGCCAGCGTGTCAACAAAGTTCAAATCGTGACCGAATTTGTAGGAAATTCCTGATAAAGTATCGCCACTTTGCACCGTGTAAATTGAATCTGCATTTGCAGTCGTCGCGGTAGCAATGGTTCCTAAAGCAACGGCACCAGCAACAGCAGCGGTAATTTTTGCGATGTGTTTAGATAACTTCATAGAGATAAAATCCCATCCTTTTCATATTTTTGATTTTGCGATCTTTTCTTGAGAAACGATTGATATCAATCAACAGTTAATACTATAACGCCTCGAGGTTACACCACAATTACCCCCAATTTTCAATTTCTAGCCGCTGGTAATAATCCGTAACATAGGCCATTAAAAAAGTGATGATAATGCGGAATAAGCGCATCAATTCGGTCTTAATTCATCCCCCAACCAGGATGGAAGTTTGTAACAAACACACGAAAAAAAGTGGTCAAAACCGGCTTGCCAAGCTGATTTTGATCACTTTTAAACTGTCTTAAACACTTTTTGTAATACTGTCGTAACGATTACTGCACCCCAGTAAGACTTAGGGGCCACTTGGCCGCTCCCGATTTTCTAATAACCATACTCTTCAAAGGAAGCGGTTCTCCTGAGCCGGTCTTAAATGGGGTGAGCTTAACCTGCCCCTGGCCCTGGTCGTTGATATAGGTAGTCAAGTCGGCATGACTGCCTTGACCAAAACCATCTGCAACCGGAATAAAGCGGAGCTGACCGGTATCCCCAGGATCCAGCAAGGCGGTCGTCGTCCACTCGCTGCCAGCCCCATCGAGAAAGTTGCTGGCACTAACCGTGACCGCTCCCTGGTTAGCAACCACCAGGTGCAGGTCTAGCATAGCCCCGTGGGCTTGGTAGGCGTGAACCGCCGTGTAAACTACCGGCGCCCGCAAGTCATTTGCCTGCCGGTATTCCACCCGGGCCCCAGCACCCAGCAAAATTTCAGTCCCGGCGAATAAGCCCTGGGCGCTCTTCACCATCAGCCGTTCGGCGATTGTCACCTGACTCCGGGCCCCCACGATAATCACATTATGGGGGTTAGCCAAGCACCCCCGCCCCGTGAACTCAAGCGGCACCGTTAACTGGCAATCATCGGGCACGTAAATGAACTGACCACCGTCAATGTTGGCAAGGTGGCCCGCAAACAACTGGTTGTCCTGCCAGCGGAGGGCCTTCTCCATTAAGTTCTCCTGCAGGAGTTCGGAGTAGTCCCACACTGCCTCTTCCAGGGGAAGCGCAGTGTAAGTTCCGGCATGACGCAGCCAGCCCTCATTCTCCTGCCCAGTACAGCTAGTTGGTTGCCAGGGGAGCCACTGTTCTTGCCCCGGGAGCACGGGAAAATGGCTTTGTAAGAGGGTCGCTAGCTGGCGCTTCTTTTGCAGCCAGTCCGGTTCTGCTTTTCCAGCCTGTTTTTTAACTGTCATCGCATACCCCCCTAGTGAACTAGCTTGTCCCAGATGACTACCTGTCCCTGGTCCAGTGACTTCGGAACGTCGATAATCCGTTGGTTGGCACTCCCACGGAACTGGAGGGTTAAATCTTTTTGAGCCAGCATGAAACGACCATCAACGAGGATGTCAATGTTATGCAAGAGTTCCAGCTTGTCAGCCGACTCCTTTTGCAATTCTTCCCAAGTATACCCCGACCAGGACCAGATATCCTTAGTGTGACCAAACTCCTTCCGTAAGCGATGAACCAGTTTCAGGCAGACCTGGGTGTTAAGAAAGGGTTCGCCGCCCAGCAGGGTCAAGCCCTGAACGTAGCTTTGCGAAAGGTCTTCCATAATCTGGTCTTCCAGCTCCTGGGTATAGGGTTGGCCATAGTGAAAGTTTTGAGCGGCCTTATTGTAGCAGCCTGGGCAGTTAAAGAGGCAGCCGCTGACGTAGACACTGCAGCGGACCCCCTCGCCGTCAACAAAGTTAAAGGGCTTGTAATCGGCCACGTACTGGAGAGAGTGGTCCGCAGCAAGCCACTCCTGCGGTTGAGGATTCTTCGGTAAGCGTTGGCGCTGATGTTCTACCATTTAATCCCCTCCCGTTAAATCTGCTGACCCTTAACGGTAGCGTAACCTTCCCGTGAGTCACACTGCCGGGCCGCTTCAAAGGCCGCCGCGTGCTTGATCATCGACGGGCTCATGTGTTTCTCCCGGTGAATGATTTCTTCATGCCGGCCGTGAACCATTGGCCGCGCCTGGGGGTTCCCCAAGTAGCCACAGGTCCGCTTGACCACGTCACAGGTTGCCGGGTCGGAGTTGCCACACTGGGGGCACTTGAAGCCCCGGGCAGTTGCCTTGAATTCACCCTTAAAGCCGCACTTGAAGCACTGGTCAATTGATGTGTTGGTCCCTAGGTAGCCCACGTGGTCATAGGCCCAGTCCCAAACGGCTTCCAGGGCCTTCGGGTTTTGCCGCAGGTTTGGGTACTCACAGTAGTGGATAAAGCCACCAGCGGCCTGGTAAGGGAAATCTTCCTCAAATTCCAGCTTTTCAAACGGGGTCGGGTGCTTTCGGACGTCGTAGTGGAAACTGTTGGTGTAGTATTCCTTGTCGGTAACGTTAGCAACCCGGCCAAACTTCTTCAGGTCATCCTGGCAGAAGGTATCCGTCAGCGATTCCGCCGGCGTAGAGTAGAGGCTAAAATGGTAGCCCTCTTCGTCCTCCCACTTGGCACAGAGGTCGTGCATCGTTTTGGTAATTGAAACCGCAAAATCATGGGCCTCCTGATTGTGCTCCCAGTTTGGGCCGTAGAAGGTCGTGCAGACTTCGTAAAGGCCAATGTAGCCAAGCGAAACGGTGGCCCGGCTGTTCTTGAAGACCTCATCCACACTATCGGTCTTCTTGAGCCGCTTGCCGAAGGCCCCGTACATGTACAGTAACGGGGCGTTCTCGGGTTTAGCTTCCTTGGTCCGCTTAATCCGGTAGTCGAGGGCCTGCTTGCAGATGCCCATCTTTTCCTGGAAGATTTCCCAGAAGAGCCGCTTGTCACCGTGGGCTTCCAGGGCGATCCGTGGTAGGTTGACAGTGACCACTCCAAGGTTCATACGGCCAGAGTTAACTTCTTTGCCCGTCTCGGGGTCCGTCCAGCCCTGCAAGAAGGACCGGCAGCCCATTGGCGTCTTGAAGCTCCCGGTTATTTCCTTGATTTTGTCGTACATTAAGAGGTCGGGGTACATCCGCTTGGTCGAACATTCTAGAGCCAGCTGCTTAATGTCATAGTTCGGGTCGCCGGGGTTCAAATTAAGTCCTCGCTTAATAGTAAAGATCAACTTCGGGAAGATTGCCGTCCGGTGTTCTTTCCCCAGTCCCTTGATCCGAATTTGCAAAATAGCCTTTTGGATTTCCCGCGAGATCCACGATGTCCCCAGGCCAAAATTAATAGTCGTAAATGGGGTCTGACCCTGACTGGAGTAGAGGGTGTTAATCTCGTATTCCAACGCCTGCATGGCGTCGTAGATATCCTTCTTGGTCTTTTCACGGGCAAACTCCTCCCGCTTGTCAGGAGTAATCCACTTCTTTGCATCCGCCATGTGCTTTTCGTAGTTAATCTTCGCGTACGGTTCCAAGAGCTGGTCAATCCGGTTGGCCGAACAGCCCCCGTATTGGAGGGAGGCAACGTTAGCGATGATCTGGGACATCTGGGCCGTCGCAGTCTGAATAGAGCGGGGCGAGGAAACCCAAGCATTTCCGATCTTAAAGCCGTGCTTGAACATCTCGTCGAAATCGATTAGGCAGCAGTTCGTTTCCGGCGTCACTGGCGAATAGTCCAGATCGTGCCAGTGAATATCACCACGGAGGTGGGCCTTGGCAACCACCTCAGGAAGCATCCGCAAACCGAGGGCCCGACTGACAACCCCGGCCTCGAGATCCCGCTGGGTGTTGAAAACCCGACTATCCTTGTTGGCGTTTTCGTGAACCACCGTGTCCTTGCGCCCAAAAAGCTGTTCTAGCTTGTGCTGGGGGTTAGTCGCCTCGGCAAAAGCCCGTTCATCCGCTTGCCGGTAGTCGCGGTATTGCTTAGCCAGGTCATCATGACCAGCTGCCTTGAGCCCAGCGACGAATAAATCAGCAATCGTACTCGTCTGTACCTCATGGTTCCCCATTAAGGCATTGAAAATGGCCAAATCGACGCTGTGCCGCGTTTGCTCGTCGGCATCCAGGGCGTCTAAGACTAGATCGATCTTGTAGGCGTAAAAGGAGCTGGGGGTCCCATCACGCTTAATAACCTTCACATCTGCCAGGTTATTTAAATTTTTTTTATCAATTATTTGGACCTTCATTAATGCCGTCTCCCTTCAAAAGTTAACAGTTTATATACTAGCACAAATACAATTGGTAGAAAGGATTGACATTTTTACCACTATATGTTGTGGTTGAGATTTAGATTACTCCCTTCCCTGGTTAAACCGATTAACTAGATTACACGATAAAAAGAGCAATTCCCTCTGACACGCTCACTAGCCCAATAGTTGCTCTTTTTTCCTGCCTCTTAAATTTCAGTTTGCTTTATCGTTAGATATATTTGATTTTAATTTGCCCACACATGAAGGAACCATCATTCTTCAATCATAGGAAAAGCGAGAAAGAGCTTCCTCGGCAGGTGGGACTAGCTGCACGGCTATTATTCGTAGGGTCCCACGTCTGATGATACGAAGCGCTAACTTTAATTAAGAACTACCGCTTTTAAAAGACTAAAGAGGCCGGGAAACCTTCCCAGCTTCTTAATAGAATGTCTTAACGCAGCATCTAACTGGCGGTTCAACCAGCATTCACTGCTGCCGTTGTCTTAGCCTGCTGAAGCACCCGGGTTGCCCCCTCACTGACATTCCCAAGAATCATTCTGTTAGGAACAAGTTTATAATCCTGGAGGGTCATCCCTATAAAATTTATTTGATTTTAGGAAAATGGACGCCCTTATTTTAACTGATGTACAAGCGGAAATAAAATTTAAAATAAAACAGGCTTGAACGCTGCTAAGCCAGCAATTCAAGCCTGTTTAATATTAGCTGAATAGTATCTGTAAAATGCCTCCGGTGGGGGTCGAACCCACACTCCCTCAACGGGAACTGGATTTTGAGTCCAGCGCGTCTGCCAATTCCGCCACAGAGGCATTAGCTAACTAAAAGGTGGTAATCGGATTTGAACCGATGATAAAGGTTTTGCAGACCTCTGCCTTACCACTTGGCTATACCACCAAATAGTTAAGATTGAACAGGAAAGACCCTCATGTTCAATCATAAGGGCGGTATGTGGGATTTGAACCCACGCGTGCCGGACCCACAAACCGGTGTGTTAACCAAACTTCACCAATACCGCCAAAATATTCAGTTAAGCAGGGATAGTAGGAATCGAACCCACAATGACGGTTTTGGAGACCGTAGTTATACCGTTTAACTATATCCCTATAAATGGAGGAGGGTGGATTCGAACCGCCGAACCCGAAGGAACGGTTTTACAGACCGTCGCGTTTAGCCAGACTTCGCTACTCCTCCATAAATGGCGCGGGACGGAATCGAACCGCCGACACACGGAGCTTCAATCCGTTGCTCTACCAACTGAGCTACCGAGCCATCGTGTATGGGTAACAACTATTAAGTTGTTGATGGAGGATACAGGGCTCGAACCTGTGACCCTCTGCTTGTAAGGCAGACGCTCTCCCAACTGAGCTAATCCTCCAAAAGTGACCCGTGCGGGATTTGAACCCACGATACCAGCGTGAAAGGCTGGTGTCTTAACCACTTGACTAACGGGTCATAACGGAGAGTAAGGGATTCGAACCCTTGATACAGGCTTTAACCCGTATACAGCATTTCCAATGCTGCTCCTTCGGCCAACTCGGACAACTCTCCAGTATCCGAACCCCGGCACAAAGCCAGGTGCCAAAGTCCGTCAATCGCGTGGCAACGTCCTATCCTCGCAGGGA
>NZ_AZGE01000029.1 GCF_001434465.1 Limosilactobacillus oris DSM 4864 | reverse complement strand
TCCATCAGTACTTAAAATTGTAGAACCTTTTGTTTACACCCGAAGTACAACGGAAAACTGATAGTTCGCATGGCGCCCGCGTTAGCGAATACCCCTTGCAACAATTAAGTGATGATGGATGCTTGATGTGACAACCTAAGAATATCATCTTTTTTGTGGCCAAGCGGGGAAATAATGTCCTGACCAGCCTAAATTTGGTTTACAATGATAGTAGTATATTAATGAAAACGGAGCAGGTTTAAACCGTTGTTATTTTGAGGAGACGTTGACATGAAAGTACATATTACTAATCTCTATGGAATGGCCTACAATAGCGTGGCCCAAATTTCGCAACAGATGGTGGCTAGAATTGGGGTGGAAAACTTTAACTTTAACGAGCTCGGCATCTACTCCTATTACGACGCCAACGAATCAGAGGAGGCGCTCTCGTCACGCTATGATGGCATTTTAGCGTCTGTCGGTGCTAACGACGTGATTATTTTCCAGACACCGACTTGGAACACCAATGAATGGGAGGTCGGCTTATTCAACCGCACCTTTGTTTACGAGAACGTCAAGCGGATCATTTTTATTCACGACGTTATCCCATTAATGTTTGAAAGCAACTACTATTTGTTAGACCGGTTCATTGATATGTATAACCGGGCGGACCTCCTGATCGTGCCATCACAGCAAATGCTAGACTACCTGCGGGAACATGGCTTAACAACCAAGAAAATTTTAATCCAACACATGTGGGATCACGTTTGCCAGATTGACCCGCTCATCCAGCCCGCCAATAATAAGACGATTTCCTTTATTGGCAATATCGAAAAAAAGACCCAGTCGTTGATGGACTGGGATAGTTCCGCCGTTACCCTGCAGGCCTTCTCGGATCCGGCCGAGTGGGGGCAGGGGAAGAATGTTCGGTTTGTCGGCTGGCAGGATGATTCTTTACTGATCAACTTCCTGCGCCGTAGCGGCGGCTTTGGACTCCTATGGGGCGATAAGGACGACTGGGTCAAGTATATGCGCCTGAACTGTTCGTACAAGCTCAGTACCTACCTTGCGGCGGGAATTCCGGTAATTGTCCGTAGCGACACTCCAGAAGTAGAAAAGATTCGGGATAAGCACCTGGGAATTATTGCGGATGACCTGGACACGGCCGTTAACCGGGTAGCCGCGATGACTGATGATGAATACAACCAGATGCGGGATGCCATTGCCGATTTCAGCCCACTGATTCGGGATGGCTACTTCACCAAGCACCTATTAGCCGACGCGGTGTACAAGGTTCTATACGACTAATTAGAAATTGAAAATACGTGCGACAAGTTATTACTTGTCCGTTCACCAAACAAGCGGGACTGCCAATCATACGCGATTAGCAGTCCCGCTTGCTCTATTCAAGTTTTAAGAAGGTGATTTTTTCTGGTATTTTTGAAAAACTTGTTCAAAGTAGCTAGCCCGCCGGTAGTTATCCAGTTCATTGCCCTGCGGCTGTCCGGTGGAGAGGCGCCGAAGCCAGTTAAGCCAGTCGGTGGTCAGAAACGCCGGTGAGATGCCCAAAATTGAGTAGAGCTGGATCCGGTCATTGATGGCCTGGATATTGTTGTAGCTGGTATAGCTCTTATTGTCTGCCTCGGTCAGGGAGTTGTTCCGCATTACCCAACAGTATTCGTCAGCCAAAAGGTAGGAAATTCGCTTGGCACTTAGGTAGAGCTTCCAAGTGGTCAAATTATCTTCGGCCAAAGATTCCCGCGGATATTCGATGTCTTGGAATAATTCTCTCTTGTAGAGTTTCCCCCAGGCTTGAAAGAATACCTGTTGAATAACGGTATTACTAGGCTCCAGCCTTAACCACTCCTCAGGCGAATAGGCCCGTGCTAGTGCTTGCTGGCGAGGGGATTGCTTATCGATATAAAAGTAGTAAGTGCCGGCAGCATCTTGACGGAAGAAGTGCATACAAGCGATGTCACTGTTATCTTTTTTGAGCCGGGAATAGAGGTGTTCAAGCATCTGGGGAGCCAGGTAGTCGTCACCATCGACAAAGGTTACGTAGTCGCCCGTTGCCACTGCTAGACCTGTATTACGGGCGTAACCTAAACCCTGGTTTGCCTTGGTGACGACTGTGATTCGGTCGTCCTGCTTTCTTAGTTGCTCGCAAACTTGTAAGGAATCATCAGTCGAGCCGTCATTGACCAGAATAATCTGGAGATTGCGAAAACTCTGGTTGGTAATGCTCTTAACACAGCGTTCAAGGTACGAACCGATATTATAAACCGGAACAATCACAGAAATTTTTTCCATAGCGAGTTAGACCTTTCAATTAGTTGAGTCGGAACGGGAAACCGGACGGTGGAAGCGGCCAATAACCTGTTGTAAGTATTTTGCGTTCCACACTTGGTATCTTTCCCGCGAATCGCCAGCGGCCGCCGCGAGAATTAACTGGGTTAACATGTCCTGAGCCTGACCACCCGATGATATGGGAAGATCGGCAGCGGCCTCCATAGCAACTTGTTCTTCGCGCGCTTTCAGGACGTGGGCCCGCAAGGCAATTAGTGAGGGAGAATCCTTCCTTCCCGTTACCGAACCGGTGTGGAGGCGGTAGCAATATTCGTCCCGGTTAACAAAGACGATCTGGCGGGCCTGGGCGTATAGTTTCCAGGTCGTATAGGCGTCTTCAGCGAGGACCCGTTTAGTCGGGCACTCCACTAGGTCAAAGAGTTCTTTTTTAAATAACTTTCCCCAAAGAAACTCAAAATTGCGGTTAATGAGTGGATGCTTACGTGCTTGGAAGAATTCGTGCGGGGTGTAAGTCCGTTCTAGCTTGGCCTGTTCTAGGTCGCTTCGGCGGGAAATAAAATAATAGACATTCTGGTCGTCGATTCGGTAGAAGGAACCAACGGCAACCTCGCTGTGCGTCTGCTTAATACTTTGGTAGAGGTGCTGTAGGTAATCTGGGGCAATGGTGTCATCACTATCGACAAAGGCGATGTAATCACCGCTGGCAACCTGGATTCCCTTGTTTCGTGCCCTACTTATGCCCTGATTTTTCGTGCAGACGATCCGGACTCGAGAATCCCGTTGGCGATAGTGTTCGCAAATCCGGAGGGATTCGTCTGGGGAGCCATCGTCCACCAAGATAACTTCAAGGTGCTGGTAAGACTGGTTGAGACAGCTTTCAATACAGGCTGCCAAGTACTGGGCGACCTGGTAAACGGGGATAATAATAGAAATCTTTTCCATTTGCAGTCCCAGCGCCTAAAGCCGCTTGATGGCGGCAATCAACTGGTCTGGTTGCTCACGGTCAAACTTTTGCAGAGCAGCTGTCAGCACCGGGTTGTCTGGATATTCGTTGTAAGAAAGGAGGGGCTTATTGCGTTGGACACAGCGTTCTATGAACTGTAATTCTTTCCCGCCCTCGTTAATGTCCAGGTAACCGTCTGCCTGGTCGATCAGCATATCGATGTTGCTCTCAACCACCGCCGGGAAGAGGTGCAGGTTTGGATACTTAGTGAGGGCGAGCAAGGCGTCACCCATGTTGGTCCACGCCGCTACGTTGAATTCACAATCCGGCAGGACCCGAAGGAGGGTTTCCAGGTTGTCGAGCTGTTCTGACTGGGTAAAGGTAAAGAGCCGGGTGCGGTAGTGCTGGCGAATAGTTGGCAGGGGAGCATGCCGGACAATTTCGCTATATTCCAGGCTTTGGTACTGCCACCACTTTTCCCGGAGCCGGCCTGAGGACATGAAGTTCCACGGCTTATCAGAAGTTGAGTAGTGGATGATGGTTCCTGGCTGGGCCTTTTTCAACAACTGGTAAAAGCGGAGGAGGGAATGATGCTCATTGTAAAAGAGGGTCAGGTCCAAACCAATTTGTAGGTTGTAACCGTAATCCAGCTGGAGCCAGTTATCCTTAAAGTACTGATTCAGCAATGTCTGGTCATCGTTTGAAGTTCGTTCCTGTCCCTTGGCAAGCAGGTCAGTGGTGAAGTTGTCAATTGCCTTGAGTTTAGTGTTGTCTAGGAGGAGGACCCCTGAATTAAAGGTCCCGGGCATTGAGTAGTCCTCGACGGCGCCCACAACCTTGCCTTCTAAATCGGTCGCAAACAGCGGCTGGAGCGAACGGTCAACGACTGAATCAGAATCGATGTAAAGGACCCGGTCGGCCGGAACCAGCTGCGGAATGAGCAGGCGGCCGTAAATCATGGTGTTCATGTACTCAGTCCGGGAAACAGCTTCGTCCTTTAATACGCTTGCGGAAAACTTGGCATCGACCACCCGAACGTTGATGGGGGCCAGCCGACGGTTAATATTCAAGAACCATTCCTGGGGGATGTTAGTGTTGAGCAGGTAGATTGGTAAATCATGGTTATGGTAGGCGATGGACTTGATTAGTGTTTCTGCTGGTGTAAGGTAGCCGTAGTCGGCACAAATAGCAGCAGCTTCTGACATAGTTGATTACTCCCTTAATTTGATCCAAATTAGACTTAAATAACCACACTGACAGGCTAAACGGGGGGCAGCAAGGTTAATTTACTTCGGTCCCGTGGCTTGTCAATTAATTATTACTTAAATTATAATACATTAAGAACTACTTGTGGCGGCAATTATCAGTGGGAGTTAAATAATTGGGATGCCCAAGAAAATCAATGGAGGGGCGAGAACAAGATGACAACTTACATAACACAAACGCGGGGACTGATTGGCAGTTCCGTTCTGCAGAAGCAGTCCCGGCTGGTGCGGGCAGCCCGCCAGCAGGGGATCCTGCCGCTCAGCCTTTACTACTACCCGGTCGATGCGGATTCCGCTGGTGAATTAAGCGCCCGGCAGGACGGCATCTTGTCTGGAGTCAGTTTCGGTGACGACATTATCGTTCAACTGCCGACGATGTTGGGCGACCGGTACGAGCAGGCCCTCCTGGATAAAATCGCTAATTTTCAACAGGCTTCCGCTAGTAAGCTGGTGATTGCGGTTACCTCCCTGCCGACCCCATCCGACCTTGCCCAGCAGGTTTAGTTCTTTAACCGGGCTGACGTACTGCTGGTTCCCAGCGTGGAGGCTGGAACTTTTCTGCAGGAACATGGACTGCGGGTGTCACGGCTAGCCTACCTGAATGTCTGGGACCAGAAAAGCGACGTGGTCCTTACCAGCCCCCAGTTTAGGCGTCAGCTGGTTACCCTGGATAGTTCCCTGGCCGACCAGACGGCCGGGCTATGGGTCCGACCAAGCGTTACCGCCGCGTATGATTTAAATGCGGCTGGCGGTTATGCCCTTTTATGGCCTAGTACGAACAACGACAGCGGGATCGCGGCCGCCCAAGTCTTGGCTAGCGGCCTACCGGTCCTGGTTAACCGGGCTTCCTACCTGGCGCGAATCGTAGAACGGGCGGGAATGGGGATTGCTTTCGCCGACTTAGCGGCAGTGACCGCCTACCTGGCGCGCTCGAATGCGGAAGATTACCAGGCGCTGGTCGAAAATGCAGGCCGGCTCAGTGCCTTTGTACGGGCGGGTGGCTTTACCAGCCATGCCATTAGTCAGGCAGTTGCAGACATCAATCGGTTAAAGTGAGGATAATAAAATGGCAACTTATGTGACAAGTGACGGTAGTTTATATCAAGAAAGAATTGCTGAGGTACTCGCCAGACTGGGAGTGCAACGATTTAACGGCCAGAGCACCGAGCTGCAAGCTCATGATGCAGTAGTAGTGCAGGGAATAAACTTTCCCCAGCAGCTAGCAACAGTTGAGCAGGCTTCCAAACCACTGGTTTTTATCGCCTGGCTACCAGCCTATGATTGGTTACCCGCCCAGCAGGAGTCAATCTTGGACCTATGTCAGCACTGCTCCGTTGTAGTGGCCCCGACAGAAGAGGCCAAGGAATGGCTAGTAAGGGAGGGCTTTGCGAGCGAAAGGATCACGACTTGTCAATTGGTGGGCGGCTGCGTTGCTGCAGGGCTCCCTGCCACTAGCCAGCATGTTTACCAGCAGTTACCGGTTCAGCTTCCGCGGTCGGTAGCCCGTGCCAAACTCAACCAGGCTGGCGGCTGGGGAGATCTTGCTAGGCCGGGCTGGCTAACGACTTCTGAGAGAATTATCGACTTTCTCAGCGCGGGCCTACCGTTGTTGGCGCGGCAAAATGATCCTGCCGCGGGCTTAGTTAAGCAGCACCAGCTGGGCCTAACTTATAAGAATGAGCAGGAGAAACGGGACCTGCTAAACGGGGTGACGGAAGACCGCTACCGGCACTTGGCAGCTAACGTCCACCACTGGGCTGAACTACTGAGCCAGGACAGCTTTATCCAGCAGGCGTTCAACCGGGCCCGCTACCAGGCTTATGTTTCTAGTATTGATGCCAGCAAGCAACAGGCCCGCTTTAACCTCCACGTACTAGATAGCCAGGAAACCCTGGATTACATCGAACGCTACCAGCCCTCGGTGGCCCGGCTCGGGGATGGTGAAATCTCCCTCATGCTAGGAGCGGGGCAGGTCTTCCAGGACACGGACCCCCTGTTGGAAAAGCGGCTGCGTGAAATCGTGGAAACACCAAGCAATCCCCGGTTGCTAGTGTGCTTGAGCGATACCTTTCACGACATTGGCCGCCTGGTTCCCAAGGCCCAAGATTGGTGGCGGGGACACCAGCAGACGTTCTCTTCCTTCTACGAGCAGCTGGGTAAATTAGGCAATACTTACGGCAATACGATGGTTACCCGGCCATACATGGACTTTCAAGACCGGAGTCAGGCAAGGAAAATTTTTCACCGGATCAAGAAGTGGTGGCAGGACCGGGACCTCCTGATTGTTGAGGGAGCCTATACCCGGTCTGGTGTCGGCAGCGACCTTTATGATAATGCCCGCTCAGTCCAGCGAATTCTTTGCCCGCCTAAGAACGCCTGGGGAAAATACCAGGAAATCGAAGCAGCTATTAAGCGGTATGGTGAGGGCAAATTAGTGCTGGTGATGCTTGGGATGGCAGCCACGGTGATTGCGGCAGACCTGGCCGATTGGGGACAGGTAATTGATTCCGGTCACTTGGACCCGGAATATGAATGGTACCGGCAGGGGGCCGTTAGCCGGGTCCCTATTCAGGGAAAACACACGGCAGAGATGAATTACGATGAGGGAGTTCCCCAATCAATTGATGATCCCCAATACAATGCAGAAATTATTTTGGATTTGAGCAAATAAAAGAGGCGCTCTGGAATGTGACTAAGCACATTTCAGGGCGCCTATAATTATTTACAAAGTTCTTGGAGCTGGTGGAGCATGCCGGTAGTGTCATCATCAGCAAAGGTACTGTACCGCTGGTAACTGCCTGGCGCGGCGGCCACGCTTTGAAAGCTCAGTAGGGGTGTTCCCGCCTGCTCAAACTGCCGGAGGATCTGTTCTTCCTTGCCGTCACAGTTCACATCTAGGTAGGCGTTACAGGTGTGCACCAGTTTGTTGATTTGGGGCCGGGTAACGTGGGGATAGAGACGCACGTTATCTGCTGCCAAGAGCTGCATTACCGGTTTACCAAAACTTGTCCAGGCGGCAATGTTAAACTGGCAGTCAGGCAGCGACTGGATGAGCTGGGGCAGCTGACCCATATTCTCCGAAGTTAGGAAGGTACAGAAGCGTCCCTAGTATTGAGGAGTCACCCTGGGGAGCGGACGCTGCTTGTAGATATCATCCCAGCTGAGGCCGTAGTATTGCCACCAACGCTCACGCAGCCGCTAGTCGAAACTGTCTTCCAAGGCTTATCCCCCGTTAGGTAGTGAATAATACGGGGGCTGGTTACTTTATCCATCGCCGTAAAGTAGTAGGGATGGTTATCATAGAACGAGATCATGTCCATTCCGATTTGGTAGTTGTCCGCAAGGGGCAGTTCGTAAAAATCGTCTTGGAAATACAGGTTCATGACATCCTGGTCGGCATTGCGCAACTCTTGATTTTGCCCGCTTTGGAGTTCATCCGCGACCAGGTGGGGGATTTGCCGCAGCCGGTCCAGGTCGAAGAGAACAACCCCAGTGTTAAAGTGACCATTATTTTCATCAATGTCTAACGCGGCCGCCAGCGGGTGCCTCTGCAAGTCGAGGTTGAAGAGGGAGGTTAGGCTGGCATCCACGACGAGGTCGCTATCCAAGTAGAGGACCCGGCCACTGTCGGGGATTAGGTCGGGAATCATAATCTTGCCATAGGCAATTGGGTGGATGTGCCCCAGGCCAACGTGTTCTTGCGCAATTGCTGATTGCCGGATTTTTTTGTCAATGATTACACTAGCTAGGGGAGCGAGATGCTGGTTGATCAGCCTAAACCATTCTTGGGGAATATCACTGTTGATTAGGTAAAACTTAATCCCGCGGTCATGGTAGAGAACTGACTTGATAGTAGTGGTGATTTGGTTAATGTAACTGTAATCGCCAGACAGGACGATTACTTTTTTAGTTGAATTTTTCGGGAGCATAGCGATCCATCATTCCAATCTTAAAGCAGCAGTCTTTGTAGTAGTGGTAATTCCCGGCTGTCAGGGCGCTGTCCCTCGTTGCTTCGACTAGCTGCCGGTAGTAACGGTCTAGAAAAGTAGTGTCAAAATCAATCATCGCATAGAGGGCCAGCCGCTCTTCCAGGCTTTGCAGCCGCAACAGGTTCCGGTGGAAAATGTCCTGGCTGCTTTCCTCAGCCTGGGAGAGCAAACGGTAGCAATAGTCGCCAACGTTGATATAAGAGATGCGGTCGGCGAGAAGGTAGAGTTTCCAGATTGTAAAGTCATCTTCGCACTGGTCATAGTCGGGGAACATCACGTTTTGCTGGAAGAGGGAGCGCTTAATGAGCTTGTTAAAGCACCGTTTGAAGTCCTCGGTGATGTTGAGCGCGTACCCGGTTTCCCGCTGAATCCACTCCTGGGGAGTAAAAGCGCCCTCCAGTTCCCTTTGCGCTGGGTCATTGTCGTCGACGTAAAAGTAGTAGGTACCGTTCGCGTCTTGCCGGTAGTAGGTGGCGCAGGCAACGTCACTATGGTATTGGTGCATACTAGCGAGTAGTCGTTCAATGTTGCCGGCCCGGTCATTAGGGCCGACGAACATGACTAGGTCTCCAGTTGCCATAGAAAGGCCCAGGTTCTTGGCGGTCCCTAGTCCGTGGTGCTCCTGACTAACCATCCGGATGCGTGAATCCTGGTTCGCGTATTGACGCATAATTGCCAGGGACCGGTCGGTGGAGCCGTTGTCCACGAGGATGATTTCTAAGTTTTGGTACGACTGGTGGATAATGCTGTCTAAGCATTCCGCCAGGTATTGCTCATTATTTTCAACCGGGACAATAATTGAAATCTTTTCACTCATTTTCCTGCGTACCTCCGTTTGCTTGCTTCGCCTGGTAGTGTTTTAAGATGGCCGTTTTCTGCATGGCATCCTGGTACTTAACAAAGTCGCCATCCTTGAGTGCGTCATTCTGGCAGACTTCTAAGCGTTGCCGGTAGGCTGCAATTTCATTGCTAGTGTCGAAACCGATTTGGCTCAGAATTGCCAGCCGGTCTGCCACCGCTTCAAGTGGGAAAAGGGCGGTGCGCTTCACGCGGGCCGTAACACTATCGCTTAAAATCCGGTGGCAATAAAGCGACTCGTTAAAGTAGGCCACCTTATTCGCTAGCAGGTAGACCTTCCAGCTCGTCAGGTCATCCTCGACCGGCTTGTCAATCGGGTAGGCAATATGCCGGAAGAGGGAGCGTTTATAGAGCTTGCCCCAGGGGACGGTGAAAACCTGGGACATGTTGTAGTAATCACCTCGGTACTGCAGCTTGAACCATTCCTGGATAGAGTAGTCCCGTTCGTAGTAGTCATCATCGCTGATCCAAATCCGGTAAGTCTGGTCTGCCATGCGGAACTCAGTATAATTAGCTGCGGCAATATCAGCACCGCTTGCCTTGAGGTGCTGGTAGAGCTTCTTGATGTGGTCATCAGCAAGCCAGTCGTCGTTATCGACGAAGAGGATGTAATCACCGGTTGCCATTGCCAGGCCGGCATTCCGGCTGGAGCCGACCCCGCCATTGACCTTGTGGAGAACCCGCACCCGGTCGTCTCTTTCCCGGTAGTCTTCACATATTTGGGCACTGTTGTCGGTGGAGCCATCATCGACCAGGATGAGTTCCAGATTTTGATAACTTTGGTGCAGAATGCTGTCAACGCAATCTGCCAGGTACTTCTCGTCATTATAGACGGGGACAATTACGGAAACCTTTTCTTTTTCCATCTGCTGCTTAGTCCTCCCTAGCTGAGCGATCAACTTTTAATATAAATAATTTCGTAATCAAAATGTTAATAGCTATTATGTTAAAATTATATCATTATTTGTAGATATTTAAATTCCCCTATAGTTGAATTACAATTAAAGGCAGTTAATAAAAATTAGGATGTGAATACAATGGGTAAGTTGACCCGGATGAAGTTCTTTTACCGGCGCTTGGGCTTCACGATGTTTATTTTACTGGTATATATGCTGGGGTGTTCAGTGCCGATTCCGTTTGCCAAAATCACGAGAAGTGCCCATCAGATGATAAATACGTCGCCATTAAGCGTGGCGTCGCTAATGAGTGGGGTTAACCTCCAACACATCTCGCTCTTCACCGTCGGCTTAAACCCCTTGATGATTGCGATGCTGTTTATCCAGCTCTTTACGATGCTGTGGCTCTTTTACTTTGATAGCCTTTCGATGCCGCAGATGATGACCGTTCAGCAGGTGCTCACGGCGATTTTAGCGGCTGCCCAGTCCTTTTCCGTCACGGTGGCCCTCCACCTGACCAGCGGTCCTTTCCACATCTTCGTGGTGACCCTGATTCTGACAGCCGGCAGTATGTTTGTTGTCTGGCTGGGGGTGATGAATATCCAGCATGGGATTGGGGGAACGATTACCATTATCCTCTTCAACATCATCAACCTCTCGCTGCCAAACTTAATTCGGTCGGTCCGCTATCTCAAGCAGATGCCGTACGCCAACCTTTGGCTGCTCGCCCTGGTGCTGTTCAGTCTGGCCCTGGGGGTCTTCTGGATTGCCTTTAACCGGGCCTACTACCCGGTAAAGGTGGTCAACTATACAATGCCGAGCTACACCAAGCCGATGGTCCTCCCGATTGGTCTCAACATGGGGGCCATGATGACGATCATGATCGGGATGGCAATCCTGATGATGCCTACAATGCTGGGCCAGTATTTAGGTCCCAAGTCAATTTTTTCGAACATTACTTTTGACGCGGTCCTGGGCGGAAGCCTGACCTTCCTGCTCTTCTACTTCTTTACCTTTGTACAGTTTAACCCGGAGGAGCAAGCCAAGAAACTGCGCAACGAAAACAACTACATCCTAAATGTCCGACCAGGCCTGCCAACCCAGAAGTACCTGTCAAAACGCCTTTGGATTATCGCTTTCCCAGGCGCGGTCCTTAACGCCGTCCAGTTGACCTTTGGCCTGCTGGCAATGCCGCTCTTGGGTAAGTTCGCTGGCTTTGCCCTGATTCCAATGAATATCCTGATGATTGTCATGTTTATGAGCGGGATCAAGGATCAGTTTATGATTATGTTCTTCCCAAACCGTTACCGGAAGATTATGGAGGAGGAAAAAGCAAAATGGATTATTTAGTGCCGGGCTGGCATCAGCTTTTGAATGACTGGGCATACACCGTTCCCATGGTCGAATTTGATGATGCCGTCAGCCATTTGCAGATTTTGCGGGATGACCAGCAGCCAGCGGGCCTAATTGTCACGGACTACCAACCCCAGCTTTCGTCCAAACTCAACCAGTTCTCACTGGCCCCGACGAAGGTTTTCGCCGCTTTCGATTACCTTCAGGGAGTAGAGCATAGTGACAGCCGGGTGGTTGACTACCGGGACCTTGCCTGGCCAGCCGACGCACTCTTTGATATGACCCCCTTCCGGTTGCAGGTGGTTTCCCAGGGACGGAAGTATGCCCAGGTGATTTTTGATAACCAGGGGAAGGTGCTCTGGATTGACTACTTTCAAGCGGACGGGCAAAGGAACCGGCGCCTTTTGTTGGATAGCCGGGGCTTCGTTTCCCGTGAAGAGGAATACACCGACGGGCAGCTCCGCGGCTTTTCCTACTTTGATGAGCAGGGCCACTGGCGCTTCCGTCAGGACCAGCAAACGGGGCGGGTAACTATTAATCCTGACCTGCCGCGGTTCACTAAGCAGTTAGCTTATGACCAGCTCAGCGACTTGATTACTGAGGTTGTGCGGGAGCACTTCCTGCCGCAGCTCAAGGCGACCGACCGGCTGATTGTGTCCCTGGATGACCAGCAGCCAGTGGCTTCGCAGGTCTTTGCCCAGCAGGACCGGGTCGTCTTTTCGGCTAGTCGGTGGCACCCCTACCGGCAGACACTCGCAAAAATTGCGACGCAGAAGCCGTTGCTGATTGCCGACGCGCAGGCGACGGCGGAAGAAGTCCAGCAGCTTGGGTACCTGCCTGAACCGCCAGCTATTATTCCGATTTTCCAGGCCCAGTTTAAGCTCGGCCATAGTCAGCGCAGCCTTCGCCAGCGGATTGCAGTCTTTTGTGAAAACACAGCCCATGACGAGCTCGCGCGAATCGTCGAACTGCTTTACCAGCTCCTGCTCAAGGATCCGGATGAACTAGCGGTCGACTATTTGACGTACAGTCCGGAGAAGGAACAGGAAGTCCGCCAATTGGTTGATGACCTGACCGACCGCCATCCAGGAGAGTTTGAATTTAAACCAGACAAGCCCGACCAAAACGAAAACGAGCGGGACTTAAAGGAGAAGGCACTGCCCCAATTGGAAATCAAGACGGTCCGCTTGACCAGCACGAGCGCCGTCCTCAAAGCACTTGATAAGACCCGGATCATGGTTGACTGGGGGACAAAAATCGACCAGTTTATGCAAATCGCGGTGATCAGCGTGGGGATTCCCCAGATTCGGCAGGCACCGACCGAGATGCTCCAGTCCGGGAAAAACGGGCTGGTTGAAACGGACCTGGACAAGCTGCCAGCAGGCCTGAACTATTACTTGCAATCATTACGGCACTGGAACGCGGCACTGGCGAATAATGTCCAGTATCTCAACCAGTATTCGGAAGAAAACCTGCTAAAAAAATGGCAGGAGATTTTGTAAAGACGGAGTGGATAAAATGAATGTATTACAACTCGGTGGTGATAACTGGGCGGACCAGTATCAGATTCCCAGTGACATCAAGTGGGAGTTCAATGATTACCCGGTCAAAGATAAAAAGAAACAGCACCGCTATGACGCGGTCATCTTCACCAGCGAACCAGCGCTGACCGGGGATGAATGGTTCCGGCTCCAGTGGCTGGTCGACCCCTACAAGGTCTTTTACCTTCCCGGAGTCAAGGCCGCGGCCGGCAAGCAGCTTCGCTTATTTTTGCACCAGCAAAAAGCGGCTGCAATCGAACAATTACCCCAGGACTTAATCGCCGACTTGATTCCCAAATACTACACTGGTCAGTCGGGCCTGCGGATTTTGCCCAGTATGCTGCTCCTGAATACCCGCAACTTTCCCGGCTACCAGTATGTCGACGGCCAGCACATGGAGGTGGATGTTCAGGCGGAACAGGACTGGCAAGACCTCGGAACGTATAAGCAGAGTCTGTTTATTGACCCCCACCACCTGATTAAATTTTGGCTTGAGTACCAGGGAACCGGCCTCCAAATCCGCCTCCGGGTTTTTATTCAGCCCAACGGGGGTGATGGTGAAATCAAAGACTGTTATTATCTGCCGGTGACTGGTGAGCAGGAGATGGAGCTACCGATAAAGGTGGCTTCCGACGTCCGCTTTGGCTGCATCGGCTTAGAAGTCCGCGGGACGGGGAAACTCCGTCTGGGAGTATTGCACTCCCGCTGGTCCAGAGCCGGGCAGGGGGCTTTTTTGACTGGCGGCGAACGGATTGTCGACCCGGTCAAGCATGAAGACATTGCTTATTACTTTAACCCTGGTGATATGCGCCCGCCGCTGAACGTCTACTTTTCTGGTGCCCGGGGTTTGGAGGGGTTCGAAGCCTACCCCCTTTTCCGTAACACCCACGCACCATCGTTGCTGTTCACTGACATGCGGCTGGAAATCGGTCAGTTTTACACGGGACCGGTGATTGAAGAGCAGATTAAGAAAGTGATTCGCGCAAAACTAGCGGAACTGGGCTTGACCAACCACGAGCTGATAATGAATGGGATTTCAATGGGGACCTACCCGGCCATGAAGCTGGGAATGCAGCTGTCGGCGTATGCCATCAACGTTGCCAAGCCGATTGCCAACCTGGGCCACGTGGCGGAGCGGGGACGGCTCCAACGTCCCGATGAATTTGCCACGATTTTTGACATTGACGCCCAGATCGCACCTGACCTGGACGAGCAGTCGTTACGCCAGCTAGACGAAGAATTTTGGCGCCTTGCCAGTCAGACTGACCTGACGGAGACCCGCCTCTTTATCTCAGTCATGGAAAACGACGACTACGACGACCGGGCACTAGCGGGGCTGCAGAAGAACACGGCGGTCCAAAAGGCCAAGCAGTTTACCTACAAGGGCTTTGGCGGGCGGCATAACGATAATCCAGCGTCGATTCAGTGGTTTGCCCAGCGGGTCGCCTACTTGACCGGGAAGGAATTTAAGAGGAGTAATGCCTTTAATGAGTGATAAGTTTATTAACCAAGTTTATTGGGATTCCGGCGCCCAAGCCTACTATACCGGTTCGCAAATCAGCTCAAGTCCCAAGCAGCGGATCCACTTTGCCAACCGGCTGATGGAGCCCAGTGCTAGCATCATTAAGTGGGAATCGACGACGTCCTACCAGGCGGCTAAAATGGTACCTGCCCTGCCAATCCTCCAAGCCAACCACCGCTACCGTTTAGTGGCCGGCCTGACGACGGAACCCGAGCAGGCGGTATTGCTCCGCCTGGAATTCTTCAACCTCCAAGGTGAGCGGATTAAGAAGCTGGAATTCTATAATGGCAACCACCAATTTGTCTATCCGGTGGGGGCGTTCTCGTATGCGCTCAGTCTAATTAACGCCGGGGCAACCGCGTTGGAGTTCAGCCGTTTACAGATTGCTGATGTGCAAACGCCGCCAGCCGCGTTTGATGACCTGTGGCTGCAGGAACCGCGTCCAAGTGCTGGGGACAACCAGGAGCTCTTCGTGCTGCTGGTCCAGGATGGCAAGCATAGCCGAACGTCCCGCCCAGACTTGGGTCCCACCTTCGAGCATGTTTCCTATCAACTGGTAAACATTGCCTGGCAGTATGATGGTGACCTGGTAGAAGAACTTAGTCCGCTGCTTGCGCGACAGACGAAGCACCTCCACTTGGTCAGTACAACACCAGCAACCGATCAGGCGGTGGCAAAGCTCTGCGCCCTGCATCCCGCTGTTAGGGGTTTGGTAACAGACCAATTCAGTGATCCCGACCTCGCTCACTACCAGTGGACCGGCAACGCGGATTGGTATTCGCCGGAAGTCAGCGAGCCGGATTGGTTGGCGATTGGCCGGGCGATTCAGCAACAACGGAAGGAGGGATAAGATGGTCGTCGATCAGATGATCCTGCATAAGGTGAAGCGGACCTTGCACAAGGTCAATAAGTGGCAGCCGACAATGCGGGCAATGAGTGATGAAGAACTTCAGGGCCAGACCGCCAAGCTCCGTCAGCAGCTAAAGGCGGGGAAGACTCTCGACCAGATTCTCCCCGAGGCCTTTGCGACCATTCGTGAGGCGGATTACCGGCTGCTGGGGATGTTTCCCTATGATGTTCAGGTGATGGGGGCAATTGTCCTGCACAGTGGCAACATTGCCGAGATGAAGACCGGGGAGGGGAAAACCCTGACGGCGACGATGCCGCTCTACTTGAATGCCCTGGAGGGAAAGGGAGCGATGCTGGTCACGCCCAACGGCTATTTAGCGGAGCGGGACGAAGAACAATTGGAGCCGGTCTATAACTGGCTGGGGTTGACGGCGACAGTTGCCTTTCCCAAAGAAGGCGAAGAAAAGAAAAAAGTGACGCCAGCGGAAAAACGGGACTGGTATAACCACGACATCATCTATACCACTGCTAGCGGCTTGGCCTTTGACTACCTTTTCAATAACCTGGCTTCAAGTACGGAGAGCCAGTATCTACGGCCGTATAATTACGTGATTATTGATGAGGTCGACGACGTCCTCCTGGACGAGGCTACTTCGCCATTCGTGGTCTCCAGTGTCCCGATGCTGCAATCAAACCTGTACGGCCTGGCGGAAAACTTTGTCAGTATGCTGGTACCCAAGATGGACTACCGGCTCAAACGTGATGATAAGGCTGTCTACCTGACCTACCATGGGGTTCGGAAGGCCGAACGCTTCTTCCGGGTCAAGAACCTCTTTGACGCGTCCAGTCGTGAAATCTACCGGCACATCGCCTTAGCCTTGCGCGCCCACCACTTCATGCGCAACGGTCGGGAATACTTAGTTGAAAATGGAAAGGTCATCCTGCTGGACGAAACCAACGGGCGACTCAAGCACGGGGTCAAGGTCAGCACCGGTCTCCACCAGGCGGTTGAGGCTAAAGAACACGTTGAACTGACCCCTAACCAAAAGGTTGCGGCTTCAATTACCTTCCCGGGGCTCTTTGGCCTGTTTAACAAAATTGCTGGGATGAGCGGGACGGTCAAGGTGAACGAGAATGAGTTCATGAACGTCTACAAGATGCGGGTGGTCCAGGTGCCGACGAATAAGCCGGTCATCAGAAAGGACTACCCGGACCAGGTCTACATCACGACGACGGAAAAGATGCTGCACGCGATTAACTACGCGCTCCAGCTCCACAAGCAGGGCCGGCCGATTTTGCTGGTGGCCGGGTCGGTAGAAAACTCAGAAATTATTTCGGAAATCCTCCTGAACTACGGGGTGCCGCATAATGTCCTCAACGCCTTCAACGCGGCCCGTGAAGCAGCGATGATCAAGGGCGCCGGTCAAGAGGGGGCAGTGACAGTTGCCACGAACATGGCCGGTCGGGGGACCGATATTAAGCTGGGCCCAGGCGTTAAAGAAAAGGGCGGCCTGGCAGTAATTGGTACGGAAATGCTCTCCCCGCGGGTTCGCTTGCAGCTGGCGGGCCGGGCTGGTCGCCAGGGTGATCCCGGGTCCAGCCGCTTCTTCATCTCCCTGGAAGATAACTTTATTTCCCAAAATAGTACGAAGCGGTTTAAGCAGTATTACCGCAAACTAGTCCGGCGCTACCCAGACCGCGACCAGCCCCTGCACAGTCCCCGTCTGCTGGTTAGCTTGGCGATGCTCAGGAGCCGGGTAGCCGGCAACGAGGAGGCGTCACGAAAGCGGGTTAATAAAAATGAACTTGCCTTACGTCTCCAGCGGGATAACTTCTACCAGGAGCGCCGCCAAATCATGGGGGCCGACCACTTTGAACAGACGGTTGGCTACTGGATTAGCGAAGCAATTGATTATTACCTTGCCCAGAAGGAGAAGTGGACGGTCCACGACCTCAGCTTGCTGATTAACGACCACTTTAGCTACGATGTGGTCGAGGTGCCGGCAGAAGCGGCGGCCAGCAAGCAGCAGGCAAAGCAGTACCTTGAGGAGCTTAGTCGTCAAATCCTGACCACCAAGTCCGCTGCCCTAGTCAACAATGAGCAGTTAAATCACTTTTACCGCTCTTCACTGCTGAACGCGATCGACTCCTGCTGGATGGATGAGATGGAGCTCTTGACTAATCTGCGGGCGGAGGTTCAGCCATAGGCGATGGCGGGCCGGGACCCGAGTTTTGAGTACCAGCAGCGGGCCTTTACCGCCTACCGAAAAATGCTGTTGAAGGCGAAGCTGCGGGCGTTGGACAACCTGCTGCTTAGCACTATCAAGGTCAACAAGAAGGGTGAACTTGTGGTATCATTCAATTAATCAGTACGGAGGAAAATCAATGACAGTTTATAACGTTAATTTGGGAATTGGCTGGGCCAGCAGTGGGGTTGAATATGCGCAGGCTTACCGGTCCCAATCACTCAACCAACTAGGAATCCCGGCCAAGTTCATCTTCTCGGACCTGATTTTAGGCAATAACATCCAGGACCTGACCAGCAACCTTGACTTTAAGGACGACCAGATAATCTGGCTCTACAACTTCTTCACGGACGTCCGGATCGCACCGTCGACGTACACGCTTAACCAGTTAGAACGGGACCTGCAACTAAAACAGCGGCAAGCTGAGAAAAAGGTCAACGGCAAGGAAGTCCAGTACCTTCTGAATGATGAAGGACTGATCCTGGTTGTCCGCCTGCATGATGAGCAGGGGCAAACGCTTGACCAGGTGTCCTACGTTGCTAACGGGCAAATGGTGATGCGTGACTTTTATTCCTATGTTAAGTACGCGCGGGAATACTACAACGGTCAAAAGGAGAATAACCACGTTACCGTCCGGGAATTTTATAATGAGGACGGGAGCGTTGCCTATGTCCAGCACCTCGATGGCGATAAGGAAACGTTCGAGATGGCCGATGGGACGGTCTACTATTCAAAGAACGACCTTTACCGGGAGATGATTAGACGGCTGCACTTCCAAAAGGGGGATGTGGTCATTCTTGACCGGATGAACGAGGATAAACAACTGGTCAACGGGCAGATTATTTTTGAAGAACACCAGCCCGCTAAGCTGGTTGTCGTAGTTCACGCCGACCATTACGACAAGCACTACACTAATAACCAGAATGTTCTTTGGAATAACTTTTATGAGTACCAATTTACCCATCCGGAAGACGTTGCCAGCTTTATCGTGGCGACTGACGCCCAAAAGCAGCTCTTTGCAAAACAGGAGCAGCACTTTCAGCACGCCACGCCGCGCGTTGATACCATTCCGGTGGGGAACCTCGCGCGCTTAGTCAAGCCAAGCAGTGACCGCAAGCTGCACTCGCTGATTACGGCTTCCCGGCTTGCCAAGGAGAAGCACGTTGATTGGCTGGTCAAGGCGACGGTAGCGGCCCGCCAGCAGGTGCCGGATATCAGCTTGGACATTTATGGTCAGGGGGGCGAATATGGTCGTCTCCAGCAATTAATTAAGGATAATCACGCGGAAGACTACATCCGCCTGATGGGACAGCAGGACTTAGCGGATGTTTACGTGAAGTATGCTGCCTACGCGGCCGCCTCGACGAGCGAAGGTTTTGGCCTGAGTCTTCTGGAAGCGGTGGGCTCGGGTCTGCCGATGATTGGCTTCGACGTTCCGTACGGTAACCAGACCTTCATTGATGACGGTCAGAATGGCTATCGTATTCCCTACGAAGAAGACTGGTCCGATGAGCAAAAGGTGGCCCGGCTGCGCGATGCCATGGTGAAACTATTTACTGAGGCTGACTTGGCAGCGTACAGTCAGCACTCGTATGAAGTGGCGGAACCATACCTGACGGATAACGTTGCTCAGCGGTGGGGGAAAGTTTTGGAGGAACTAGCGAATGATTAACCTATTTGATACTTTTGATACGAGTTCACTCGATTTTTTGCGGTCTCAGGTTATCGCTAAGGTTAAAATCCCTTCGGTCGTGATCGAGGATGATGGTTTTCTGCCGGAGGACGTCGATTCACCCTTTAGTTACTATACGGAGAACAAGGGCAACCGGCGGCCGTTATACTTTGACCAGCTGCCGTTGCCAAACCGTTACTGGCGGATTGAAGCTACCGGGGACCAGGCCCAGGTGATGGACATGGACCGGCAGCGGGCAACAATTTTTTACAGTGCCACCGATAATACGCGCCTGGTCAAGGAAGTTCACTGGCTGGACGAACAGGGCCGGGTTTCCTGGGTTGACCACTATAATCGGCACGGTCAACGGTTTGCCAAGACCTACTTTAACCAAGACCAGCCGGTGCTGCGGAAGTACTTTACGCCGCAGGGGAAAGAAGTAGTTACTTGGAACCTTCCAGCAGGGGACCTCACTTTGAACGTGGGGATGGTAACCCGCCATTTTCCAAGTATCGAAGACTTTGTAATCTTTTACCTCCGCGACCGCCACTATAAGCTAGACCACATCTTCTATAATACTTTAAACCGGGCCCTGGCTGTTTCCCTGCGTCTCGGCGGGAACGGGAGCGACACCCTCTTTTGGCACGAACCGACTGGTGACGAACTACCAGGCAATATGCAGTTCCTGATGAAGAATGAGACCAGGACCAAGCACGTTGTCTTCCAACGCTTCCCAGACTGGAAAAAATACGGGTCTCAGCTCCAGCAGTCTGCCGGTAACGTTGACTTCCGGTACTTGGGGACGATTTACCCGCACCCGCGGAGCAATAACCTCCGGCCTGAGATTTTGATTTTGACCAATTCGGATCAGATCGAACAGTTGACGCCGTTGGTCCAGGGGATGCCGAACCTCCACTTCCACATTGCCGCAATTACTGAGATGTCTAGTAAGTTAATGGCCTTCGCTGACTATCAGAACGTCGATGTCTACCCAACGGTTACGACTAACCGGGTTCAGAAGCTGATTAAAGAGTGTGATGTGTACATGGATATTAACCATGGAAATGAAATCCTGGACGCGGTTCGGGGCGCGTTTGAGCAGAATATGCTGATTGTCGGCTTCAAGAACACACTCCACCGGCCGGAATTGCTAGCGCCGGAAAACATCTTCGATCCTGCCGATGTAGATGGGATGAAGCAACGGGTAATGACGGCCTTGATTCAGCCCCGGCTGATGGAACAGTTGATCGACCACCAACGGGAAGTTGCCGGGGACGTCAAGGTCGCGGACTACCAGGAAACGATTGGGGAGTTGACCAATGACTAAGCATGATGAGCAAAAGGAACCGTCGCTGGTTGAACAGCACGCCATGGACCGTTTGCACAAGGTGGAAAAGGAAAAGCGGCGGGTTTACGTCAAAAAGCCGCACCCCCTCCGCTTCCGTCAAATTCTGATGGTAATTATCCTCTTGATCGTATTAGCGACCATGATGATTTCGATTCTATGATCTCTGGTTAACTAGATAGTAACAGACCTCCAGTGTTGATTATCAACGTTGGAGGTCTGTTTTTGCTTTGCTGCTAGTGTAGGGGCTTAGAATTTTAGGCTCTTCGTCAAGAAGTACTGATGAGAAAATAGAATAGTTTTGTTAAGCAGCTCGTGCCTGGACTTTGGCACGAGCTGCTTGCTTGTTCTTCCAGTTAATGGCGATATACGTGTTGGGAAGCGCAAGCAATATCCGGATTCTGAAATTGGCAAAGTTTCTGAATCCGTAGGCGACCCGTTTGATGACTTTAATTTTATTGTTGGTGCCCTCGACAGGGCCGTTAGTGTAGCCCTCATATTTGAAGCTATGGGAAATCTCTTCCTTGTGCTAACGTAATGTCCGCTGTACCCTTTGCAGGGGCTGAGGAAGCACAGTTAGTTTGATAGTAAGCAATTGGTTCAGTCGACTACGACTTCGCCGACTGACGGCGAAGATTAAGTCCTGATAGTATCGATAAGCCTGTTCAAGCTCCTCGTCAAGGCTGAGAAGGCGATGAATGACTTCGACATCAGTCAATTGGGCATAGCCGAAGTTAGCCCGTCGCCAATAGTTATCATATTTAAGCTCACTAGCAGGCGTTAGAACTAGCTTCCAGAAGTGTTTCAGCGCTCGCCATTGATGAGTTCCTTTTCCAGCCCGGTTCATTGCTTGAATCCGAATTTGGTTAAGCGCACGGTAGGCTTGGGCAACGATATGGAAGTGGTCGGCAATAATGATGGCATGGGGAAATAATTCACGGATTAAGCGCCGATAAGGAGTATATAAGTCCACTGTAACTGTCTGGACGGCTAAGCGAGCTGAACGGCCGTAGCGCAGAAAGTAACTCCGCAAGTAGCGATTACGCCGGGAAAGAATAATATCTAAGGTTCGGTGATTCTCAATATCCATTAGAATCATACTCATACCGCTCGGGGCCATCTTGCCGGACTTGAAATCGTCAAAGGCAATGTGCCGGGGCAGCCAACGGTAGTTGGGTTTGAAGGAGCTATCAAGATTCGTAATCACCCGACGAACTGTCCAATCAGAAACTCCAAGCGTCCTAGCTAAGTCTTTTTGCGATTGATTAGTTGTCAGAAGCATCATTGCCCGTTGCTTAATGGC
>NZ_AZGE01000028.1 GCF_001434465.1 Limosilactobacillus oris DSM 4864 | reverse complement strand
TTTGTCTAACTTTTTTGTTGCACTTCACTTCCCCACGAGGTAACGGGCCTTTTGATATTATGCAATAGTAACTTTAGTCCTGTTGCTAACAGTATTACATCACGTGAACCATATAATTTCCTATCCGAATAGTCCAGCTTTCTTCCAGCCACATTGTTTCAAATAATCTCGAATCGACTTTTTAATGATTGAAGTATCTAACTTAGATTCAACAATTCCAACTTTACCGCTCTTCTTGTCCTGTCCAATGCCAAAAGAAATACTTTTCTGATAAGTCTTTCCCTTAGAAAAGGAGATGTCTTTACTGAAAGATAGTTTACCGTTATGCATCCTAATACTTGATGTCTTACTAGAAGTGCTATCAACTTCCTTCCATTTCCCGTTATCTTTCAAAGTAACTGTAAAAGTAAACTCTTTGTCCTCATCGGAGATTCCACCCTCAGTGAAAAACCGGGCATCCATCCATTTCCATGTGCCAATAATCGAATCTCCTTCAACAGCAACTTCCCAAGGATTGTTATCAGAATTTAGAGCCTTTGGTGCATCGCTTAAAACTTTTTCTTTCTCAATCATAAGAAATCATCTCCTTCTTTTGGTAATCATTACTGAACATAACTAACCTTATAATACCAAGACTAGTCATATCGCCAGTAGTACTCCTTTCATTTTTGCGTATCTTCGGAAAGCCGGAAGGTATCGACGAACTGCTTGTATTCCGAGCTGGAAGTTCCAAAGGATTCGAGGCCATAGAGGCCAGTGGACGAGTAAACGACCTCTCGACGCATGATCACCGAGGAGTCCTCGCTATCGTGACCGGTGTAGGAAATGGCCATATGCCCGTCCACGGTGGTGAAGGAATACTTGTCAATCTGCAGAAGACGAGCGACATTGGTCAAGACCTTACGTTTCTGCGCGTCATTGAACCCCTTGGAGTCCTCGACTTGCTTCCGAGTGAATTTGGTGACGGACACAGCGTAGTTGATGTGATCCTTGTCATTGACCGTCGAATAGCGGGCATAAGCGCCGGTGGGATCCTTATAGGTGTCCTTCTCCGGAACGCCCGGGAAATAGACGGAATAGCCCAGATCCTTGGACGTGAACTTCTTCCAGCCCTGGGGGGCAGTGACGGAGGAAGTGGCTTTGTTCGCCGATGGGGCAGTCGACTGGGAGGAACCGCAGGCGGCCAGACCTGTCGTGAAAGCCATCGTTGCTATGATAGCAGAAATCCGCCTGAAAGACCTTTTCATATCAAACCTATTTTTCTTTCTTGTCGTTTCTTGATTTTCCATTGTAACACCTTCTAAAGTATGCGGATAAAAATAATCTGGAATGGTTTTATCTTCAATTAAACACTGAATAATATATTTCCAAGGACTCCGCTTTTGATCATCAAGCTCTTGAGGTAGTGAACTTTTAAATATTGAACGCCACTTGGGGTCTTGGCGCCGCTTTTTGAAGACTCCAATGCGTCATCGGAGCTAAGCAATTGATCTAATTCTTTAAGGTTACGGGCTTCGGGTAGCTTTTCTTTTTAAGATAGATCATCAATAACTTCTTGAATCGAATTTTTTAACTGCCGATTAGGGATTGAATAATATTTAGGTAAACCATCATGAGCAACTGTTGTTAATGTCATGCGCATAAAATCAGAAATTGTTAGACCATGATTAGCCAATACGTCTTTGGCTTTACTTTTAATAGTTCCGTCAATTCGAGCTTCAATTCTTGCCATTCTCATCACCTCAGTAATATTGTACGTTATCTGGCGTACAAATCCAACCGTATTTAACTAGGTTAAACTCTTTACAGAACGAGCAAAGATTCTTACATTAAAGACAACCATACAGTCAGAAAGCCGGGAGCAAGCTGCTTTTTTTAGTATTTCTTATGATATACTTAAATTAAAAGTCGAGGTGGCCTTTATGTTTTTATTAAAACTACATGATTTAATCAAGCATAATTATGAAAATGGCTTGTATTCCAAAGATTACAGCTATAGGTCTAATAATTCTAATAGCCTATCAGACTTTGATAAAGGAAAGTTTCAAGCTCAGACTGATTATCAAAGTGGAAAAGCGATCAAACACTATCCTAAATTACTATTTGAATTTTTAAATTTTGTTTTTTTACGAAAGATGCAGGAAATCGTAAATTTCATAAATGGATATAACTATGAAATGAGAAGACTGCAAAAAATGGATAAAAATTAGATTAGTGGATTGCGCCCTGTCAAGCAGACAGTCAATTATACAATGAACTTTAAGCAGCTTGATGCCGGTATTCTACCGGGGTCAGGCTGTTTAATTTTGTTTGATAACGTTGGTGATTATAGAAGTGAATGTACCGATCAACTGAAGAGGTCAAGTCCTGATAGGTTTTAAAGTACTGACCATAGTAGGCTTCATCCTTGTAGTGACTCCAGAAGCTTTCCATCGGGGCATTATCAATACACTTATCGACCCGAGACATACTGCGGGTAATACCGTGCTCAGTGGTCAAGCAGGCAAACTCTTTAGAGGTGTATTGGAAGCCACGATCACTGTGCAGTAATGGTGTCGCGGTTGGATAGCGTTTAAAAGCCTGCTTGAGGGTTTTCATTACCAGTGGATTGTCATTGCGCTGGCTAACGACATAGCTAATGATCCCACCGTTATGTAAATCCTTAATAGCACTGAGATAGGCTTTCTGACCATTGCCATAGATCAGATACGTTACATTGGTGACCCACTTTTCGTTTAAGTGATCAGCCGTAAAATTCCGATTAAGAATATTAGGCTCATGGTTTTGTCCGCGAGCGATCGTGCAGCTATGACGAGGCCGTCGAATTACCGCTCGCAGATTCATTTCAACGAGGAGTCACCGAATACGCTTATGATTATAGTGACAGTTGTAACGCCGATTAATAAGCATTGTTAATCGGCGATAACCCCACTTACCCTTCATTTCCCAGTAAGTCTGCTTGAGCAGCGCTTTGAGCTGCTCACTGATCTGGCCTTCTTTCGTCGTCGGCTTAGAAAGCCAGCGATAATAACCTACTCGTGAGACCTGAGCGAGGATACAAAGATGCTTGATTGATTGCCCTGGAAAATGACGAGTAGCTTGAATCGCCTGATATCGCGATGATGTCTTATTGCTCGGATTCATTCTCCAGGGCACTTAATTTTTTTAGGAAGTAGTTCTCCGCCGCCAGATCCTGGTTGCGAGCTTCTAGCTTTTTGAGCTGTCGTTCGAGTTGTTCTTCTTTACTTAGTTTAGCTACAGTGCGGTCTTGAATTCGATGACCACGATGATCAACTAAGGCTTCGTAACCGTCCCGCTCATACTTCTGTACCCAGCTATAAACCTGGCTGTAAGAGACGCCGTATTTCGCCATCGCTGCTCGATAATCTTTATCACTGGCTAGGGTAAAGTGAACGATTTCTAGACGCTGTTCATAAGTGGTTTTCCGGTGTGCCTTCATCTTGGTAGAACCTCCAGTTATCTTCTTCAAGGTTTTACCGTTAGTATACTGGTTAACCCAGCGCCTGAGAACACCGCGACTGGAAATATTATACTTACGACAGCACTCCAGCTGTGAAAGGTGATTGTCAAGGTAATCATGGACCGCCGTATGTTTGAGGTCGACAGGATAGTGTCGCCAAGTGTGCGACTCTTTTAAGCCAGCTACCCCATTATTTTGGTACTTAATGATCCAGCTTGTTAAAGTTGATTTACTAACCCCCAATTCACGGGCCCCATGACTTACCGAGGACTCTCCCTCAAGGACTTTCCTCACCGCTGCCAGTCGTTGATTTAAGGTATGGTTACTAGTTCGGTTGGACATAAAAAATCCCCCTAGAGTTACATACAGAATTTTGTATAATTCTGTGTCCACTCTAAGGGGAGCATATCACAAGGCTGGGGTCGGGTTTTATTGTAGGATTGAAACCACTCGTCGGTCCCGGTCAATCTTACCGGCCGCTTGCAGGTTCTTAAACTTCCGCGACAGGGTCTCCGGAGTCGTTCCCAAGTAGGTGGCCAGATCCTTCATCTTCATTGGTAAGGTGAAGCGGGACCTACCGCGCAGGGTGGCCTGCCGGTTCAAATATGCCCACAGGCGTTCTTCCACCGCTTCCATCATTAGGTACTGGTTTTGGGTGGTTAACTCCTGCACCTTGTCCATCGTTAGTTGCAGGAGGCGGGTGGCCAACTCGGGGTACTCCGCCAGTAGTTTGGTAAAATCCTCGTAGCTGATCGTGCAGAGAGCGGCAGGCTTTTGAACCACCGCAAAGGTTGCTTCGTTCTCAGCCCCGTACAGCCAGCGCTCACCCACGTAGTCCCCAGTGTGCATGACCTCAAGGACTTGCTCCTCCCCTTCTTCATTTAGTTGGTAGAGCTTGACCTGGCCATCTTCAACGATCACCATCCGCCCCTCATCACCGGGCGCCAGGATTACCTCGCCCCGCTGGTAATGATGGTGGACCAACAGGGATTCAATCTGGCGCTGGTTAGCCAGGGGAAGCTGGTTAAAGAGGGGGACTAACCGGACACAAAGGTGGGTGCCACTAATCATCATCTTCGTCGTCCTCTTCTTGGTAGCGACCCTCCATCAGATCATTTCCCAGGAAATTTTGCCCGGCTAAGATCTCGGCCCGCATCCAGTCATCCAGGTCAACAATCGTGTGAACCAGCTTCATCTTTCCTTCTTGCTTACCAAGGGCGATTGCCTTTTGGAAGAAGAGTAGCTGGGTGTCAAAGTCCTTAATTAGGTCAAAGAGTTGGTCCTTGCCGGGCGCGTACTTTTCCGCCCCGTCTTCCTTTAGCATTGCGTACTCTACAAACTGCGCGGTTGTGGTTGGAACGGCTTCCCCCAGGCTAAGCAGGAGGGTGTTGATCCGGTCAAAGTATTGGCGCTCGGTTGCCACCCATTCCGCCGCCTTTTGGTTAATGAAGAGGCTGGCGCAACCCTTAGCATACAGGCGAGCCTGGTTGACCTTTTGCTGGTGGAGCCATAGGTTGGCAAGAATGTGGCCAGTTATCGCCCCTGCCGTTGGGGTGTGGTGATCTTGGTCGGCTTGCTTTAATTCAGCTTGGTATAATTCTTCCTTTGTCATTAGGCAATCTCCTTTTCCTTTACGCCGTTGACTTGGTAACCCAAATCTTCAACAACTTTCTTAACGTCATCAGCACTTGATTGATTGGTGTCGACCTTTGCCTTGAGCTTACCAGCGTTAAAGAGGACCTTCACATCGCTGACCCCGGCTTGATGCTCAACCGCCGTCTTAATCTTATCCATGCAGGACGGGCAGGTCATCCCACCTAATTCCATTACAACCTTCTCCATTTTCGGTCCCTCCTTTGTTTTTCTTTTAGTATAGTGTACTATTTTCCAAAATAATTGATCATCGTCAAGTCTAGCGAACTTTTAGGAGCCGCATTCCGTTTAAGATAACAATCAAGATACTCAACTCGTGAACCAGCATTCCGGAGGCCATGTGAATCGAGTCCACCATCAGGCCTAGGAATAAGAGGGCCACGGTTAAGACCGCAATAGCGATGTTTTGGTTCATATTGACAACCGTCTTCTTGGCGATCATCAAGGCCAGTGGCAGACGACCAAGGTCGGAGTGGAGCAGGACCACGTCTGACACGTCGAGAGCCACATCCGTCCCGTTCCCCATTGCAATCCCAACTTCTGCGGTTGCCAGGGCCGGGCTGTCGTTCACCCCGTCACCAAGGAAGGCAACCTTGTGCCCCGCGGCTTGGAGTTTCTTAATCTTAGCCACCTTGTCCGCCGGCATTAAATCACCAATCACTTTGCTCATTCCAACCTCTTGACCGATCTGGTCGGCCGTCGCCTGGTTATCACCACTCAGCATGATTAGATTAGTGTACCCAAGTTCCCGCAGGCGGGCAAAGGTTTCCTTGGCGTTATCCTTGAGCGGGTCACTGATCCCCAGCAAGCCCCGTAATTGGCCATCAATGGCAACGTAAACCAGGGAGCGCCCCTTCGCCTGCCAAGCCGGTGCCGTTTGGGCCACCGCCACCAAGTCAATCTGGTGGTTCGTTAACAACTTGGCGTTCCCCACGGCGACTTGGTGGCCAGCCACTTGGGCAACCATTCCCTGACCGGCAATCGTTTCGTTATCGTCAACCGGGAGCGGTTCTTGAGCTAACTTATCAATGACCGCCTTAGCCAGGGGGTGGTTGGAGGCCGTTTCAACACTAACCAGTAACTGACGATCTTGATCGCCCGCTTCCGGTGCCCACCACTGGTCAACCACTTCCGGCTGGCCCTTAGTGACCGTCCCTGTCTTATCAAAGACCAGGGTGTCAACCTTCTTGAGGGCGCTAAGGCTCGCACTCCCCTTAGTTAGTACCCCTAACTTCGCCGCCCGACCTATTCCGGCCACGGTTGAAACCGGCACCCCGATCACCAAGGCCCCCGGGCAACCGAGAACCAGAACCGTGATCGCCAACTCGTCGTCCTTGGTCAGCAGGCCAAACACCAGGGCCATCACCATCACCAGTGGGGTGTAGTACTTCGCAAACTTATCGATCACCCGCTGGGCCTTGGACTTGCTGTCTTGAGCCTGTTCAACCAGTTCAATAATCTTCCCAAAGGTGGTGTCTTCCCCGACCCGGCTGGCTTCAACCACCAGGGTCCCGTCCTCCAGGATTGTTCCGGCGCTGACGGTTTCATCGAGGTTCTTTTCAACCGACCGCGACTCCCCGGTTAAGCTGGCCTCGTTTACCAGCCCGGTTCCCCGCTTAACCTGACCGTCAACCGGGATCCGGTCACCGGCCTTGACCAGGACCAGGTCTCCTTCGTCAACCAGATCAATGTCGGTTACCTCACCGGTCGCGTCGTCAACCGAATCAATTACCTCAGCAGTTTGCGGGGCCATTTCAGTTAAGGACTTGACAGCGGCCCGTGTCTTGCGGAGGGTCAAGGCCTCCAAAACGTCCCCGAGGTTGAAGAGCCAGACCACGATCGCCCCTTCAGTGTACTCACCAATGATGGCGGCCCCGATGATGGCAACGGCGACCAGGAGTTCAATTGAGATCACCCGGTACCGCAGGGCGCTGAAGGCCCGCAGGATAATCGGAATCCCCCCTAAAATCGTGACAATAATCATTAACAACGGGTAGACCGTTTCCAATTTTGCAAAGCGACTCAGTTCGGCAACAACGATCAAGATTGTCATCACCAGTACGTTAATTTTTTGGTTCTTACTGAAGAACCCCCGTAGCTTGCCCATTGTTCTTTCTCCTTCGTTTCCTTTATCATTATCTTAGCCGCCATGGGGCCTAGATAAATTGACAGGGATCAAGAAAACGAAATATATCAGGAAACTATTAAAACCTTTCAACGTTTAAAGACTTATTTTTTAGTATTATGATTATTCAGCCAACTGCAAGATTAATATTCACTTTTGATATATCAGAAAGGAGCTAAATAATAACTAAACCTCACAAAGAACCTCTTTATAAGATAAGCCAAATTAAAAATTACCTTTGTCGAAGTGAGCCCTGTAAGTTTAAAGTGCTAAAAAATAGCCCCTACTTAGCTACTTGGCTAACGTAAGGGGTATTTTTCGGCATTCTTAAGGTTCCATTATTACAAATAGACCCAATAAAAGAAAATTTAGGTACAAAAAAAGAGCATCTTTTCAGATGCCCCGCCGGCTCGGATAAGTAATCAGCTGATCCAATTTACACACCAGCATCTTCATCTTTGTAACAATATTATAGCTGAAAACTTTCTATGATACAATAGGAAAGCACACCAGAATGCCCCCATCAAGCATTCAATTTGTGTGTGGGAAGGAGGTTCTTCCCAGTGACTCATTGTATCTTCATCTTTGTATTGTTGCCTTTTTTCAGTAAGAAGCAACTGAAAAAACTGATTAAGTTCATGATTGAGCTGTTAAAGTACATGCTTTAGCATTTCAGTAGAATAAACCAGCGTCTGTCGCGTGCGGCAGACGTTTTTTGTTTATTTTCAATGGGTATTTAATCATATATGGCCCCTAAGTTTAAAAGAGAGTCCTATTAGTAAAGGATAGAGTGTAATTTTTGTAGATTACGTAGTAGTGTACTTAAAAGGACAGTCTTCGATATGATCGTTAATTAGGCCTACCGCTTCAAGAAAGGAGTAGATTGTTACTGGCCCCATAAATTGAAGACCTATTTCTTTAAACTCTTTTGCTAGGTTTCGAGATAGTCTATTTTGGGTTGGTATGTCAGTAAACTGTTGAGGGTGGTTAATGATTGGCTGTGGAATTAAGGTTGTTAGTACTGTACACAATTGGTGCCCTTCATGGTGCATTTTAGTCATTACACGAGCATTATTAATGGCGGCATCAATTTTTCGCTGATTACGAATGATTCCTCGGTTTTTCAGTAATTGCTTACGCTGATTACTGGTAAATTTTGCAACCCGCTCCACATTAAAGCCTGCAAAGGCTTGTCGAAAATTTTCTCGCTTATCCAAGACTAATTGCCAACTAAGTCCCGATTGAAAGGATTCTAGAACCATCATCTCATATAAGTAATTCTCGTTGAGGTTCAGCTTACCCCATTCGTGGTCATGATACTTCGTAAGGAGTGGAGCATCATCGTTTTTCGGAAAGCAGCGTTTCATTTAATTCCTCCTAATAGTAATTTTGATCAATCAGAATTTAAACATAAAAAGGGCATCTTTTCAGATGTCCCACCGGTTCGGATAAGTAATCGACTGACTTGATTTATATATCAGCATCATCGTGCTTGCATTGTTGCTACTTTCTAAGAAGCAACTAAAAAAACTGATTAAGTCCATTAACATTTCAGCAAAACAAATCAGTGCCTGTCGCGTGTGACAGGTGTTTTTGTTAGTCTTAGAGTTATTTGAAACTATTTTTATTTAGGGCAAAATCTAGAGCTATTGCAATTATAATTAAGCATCCTGCAGTAATCCAACCAAGTTTAATAGCTGTTACTAATTCATGAGACCACATGTTTAAAAATACTGAACCTGTTGCTGTACCCATAGCAATAGCAACATTTTGAACCATTCGTTGGAGTGAACCAATACTACCCTGTGAAGTGATATCAGTAGTTTTCATAATTACAGATATGTTCGCCGGTTGGAAATAGCCACCACCCACACCATAAATAAACAAACAAATTGTAACTAAAATATATGGTAAAGATGTTTGATATAGGCTCAAGAGTAGTAATGAACAAAGAATAATAGATAATCCGACCTTAGAAAAGGAATTATCTTTCAAACCATTATTATGTGCACTAGATACTCTAGAAAATAAAACTAGACCTATAGGTGCACCTAGTACCAGTATACCCGTCAATCCTGAATTTAATTTAAAGACAGTTTCAAACAAATAAGGTGGCATAAGAAAGATTATGGCTGAAGCAAAGCCAAAGGCAATCGTTTCATATAGATATACCAGTAGCGATTTATTCTGAATAAGATTTATTACATTGACAACAGGAGTTTCTTTATTTCTTTCTACTTTAAACAAGATAATTACAGCTATTAGACTAGCGATTATTAATGCTATCCCAACAATACTATGTGAGCTTAGCAATGACAATCCACTAATAAGCAATATCACAAATAGTCCATTGGTAAGACTTCCAGGGTAATCAATGTGTTTAGCGTATTTATTCTCAGAGATCTCTGTAATTAATTTGTGATTACAAATGAGTCCCAGAAGGACGAACGGAATGTTTAACCAGAATATTCCTCTCCAACTATTTAATGATAGTAGCAATCCACCTAATGAAGGACCAAGTACAGGTCCGACACCAATCATAATTCCTAAAACTCCGATAGCAGAACTGGATTTTTCAGCAGAAACTAAGGTGGTAATTAAAGAGGCTGATGTTGCTTGTAATGCAGCTGCACCAATACCTTGGAAAATTCGAAACATAATTAACATTTGAATATTAGCTGAAAGTCCGCAAAGTAATGAGCTAAGCCCAAAAATTATCAGTCCAATATACGAGAACGATAGTTTACCAAATTTATCACTAAGTAGTCCAAAAGGAAGAATAAAAACAGCAAGGCTAATAGTATAACCCGTAACTGCAATAGCAGCAATGTCTGCTGTAGTTTCAAAGTAAGATTTTAAAAATGGTAATGCAACATTGATAATCCCTGTATCTAATGTTGATAATAACATTCCTATGCCAGCAACTATAACGACTAAATGATCTTTAGTTCTTATATTCATAGCGCATTCTCCAGAAAGAATGAAAGTCTATATTTACATCATGATTCAAGCTGTAAGTCATTTCTGCAACAACTTCTGCCTTATTTTTTCCAATATGTTGCAGATCAGCACCCATTTGCCTATTCATATTTGAAATATCAAATGTATCTGGGTCTGCCAATTTTAGATTTCGAACACCCATTCGAACTAACCGTTGTGCAAGTTGTCCTCCTATTCCACCAGTGCCTGCTATTCCAATTACAACATTTTTCAATTTTTCTTGTTTATTATGTTGTTCCTGTTTGGTGTCACCGAGCCAACCCAAACTACGATTTACCCTTTCCCAATACATCTCTTCGTTTGGGATTGCTGTGTATTTTAAGTGCTTTTTGTCGTGAATCATTATATTAATCCTCCTTGTTAGATTGTGCTAATTATGTTAACTTATATTTAATTAACGATCAATTGATTCAAGAAATATCGAATCAAGGAGGACAAAATGACTATTAGGATAAACTTTAGTAAATACTCTACTGTAACAGACGAGACACTAACTCAAAGATTTCAGTTTGTTTATTCACCACTGAATGAACTTCTTAGAAGTCTTCATGTCTTGATGAATCCTAGGCATCATGGGTTAGTTGTAGATTGGGCCTTAAAGACAATGGAACAATTAGATAAAGAGGATATTGATAATTTGTACTATTTTAGTCCTGTATATGAATTAGGTGTTCCTCCCACTGTACTTTGTAATTTTCAATACAATGCTAGTAATCTAAAGGATGAACTATCCATGCTTCGCGCTTTTCTTAGTAGGCAAAGTAATGTAAATGGACTAATTAATGAGTTATCCACCTTAAATCACGATAGAAGTAACACGTTTATTCCAAATTTAGCTAAAGGTCTTGAATGGCAGGATTTTTCTATTAACCGGAATCCATTACTTATAAAAGACCTTAGTGGTAACCCGCAAACTGTCATTAACCGTTTTTTTAAATTTATCGTTAAGTATAATGACAATGTTTTTTCTGCGGTTTGGGAAAAAGCTAATATTAAAAAACTCTTATTTCAGGAAATTAAGATACGGGCGAACTCAATTAATATTCATGGTATTCGAAGTACTATAGATGAATTGCAAGTAGCTCGTATGCACTGGAAAAATGATACTTTAATTATTAATAAGCCTTTTGAGAGAGAAATTGATCTTAAAGATACTGACACAATTATGCTCATACCAAGTTTTTTTACTTGGCCTCATCTATTCGTTGATACATTTAAAAATGGAGTGGTCATTACTTACGGACTACAAAAAAGAGCAGATCTAATTTATACACCAAAAGAACTATTATTAACTTTTAAGGCTCTTAGTGAACCAACCAGACTTCAGATCTTGAAAACCGTTTCGAAGTCACCTTGCACTACACAAGGACTGTCACAGCTTTTATCACTAGGTACCTCCACTGTATCCAGGCATTTACAAATATTAAAAGAAGCAAATTTACTAAAAACTACAAAACAAAAAAAGTTCGTTCTTTATCAAATAACAAATAGAATATTTGAGTTAGTTCCTAATTTTTTAGATTTTATGAGAGATGATAACAAATGAGAGTCGTTAATAGTGCACTTACCTGTAATAAATGGTTGACTGTTAATGAACTGTCAAAAGTCTGCCATTTAAGCAGAGAAGAAGTAATAAGTCAACTTCAGTGTGATAAAACTATTATTTCATTACAATTTTACGGTAGATGGTATTACAAAAATAAAATGAGCTACAATGTAACGAAATTAGGTAATACCAGTAATAACATGTTGAATATTAGAAATACCATTAGTAATTTAGGAATTGCAAGAACCTGTTCACATCATCTTGGTGGAAAACTAGGGGTCACTATTTTTAGGCATGCTGAGCTTAAACATCTAATCTTCACTTCTGATAAAGTTAACTATTCTTTTACTGAAAAAGGGAAAAATATATTCAGCAAATTTTGTAAAGTAAATCAAACCACCGTACCCTGTTGCTTAGATTTCTCGGAGCGAAATTTCCACTTTGGAGGAAGAATAGGAAATGATCTTCTAAATTATTTATTGGAAGACGATTTGTGTAAGTTAACCAAAAGTCGAAAAGTAGAACTTTGTAAAAAGCCTGCTAGTATTGTTCAATCGGTTTTTACCTAAGTTAAGTTACGAAATAGGACTTTTAGTTTGATCGTTTAAGCGCATTTGTACAATTTTAACGTTCCAAATTGAAAATTGTTTACCAAATAATATAACGATAACTTACTCCCTTGTTTATTTTGCAAAGGCAATTTATGATCAGCAATTATTCCTTTAGATAATTTTCCTTGATCTTTTATGATAGATAACCCTTTAGCTCGTAAAAGGATAAGCATTTCACGTTCTTTTATAATTAGGTCTAATTTTAGTACAGACTTGTTTTCCACATACACTATAAATTTAATGATAAAAGTTAAATATTAAAATGATACTGATAAAGCAAATAAGATCTAAGAAACCACCTAAAAAAGGCACCTCATATCCCCGAGGTACCTTTTTAAATTCAACTTTTTAATGACTTACGATCTGTCAATAAAGCAATCGGCGACAGAATCAATACAATCACCGCGCCTACTAAGTAGGTATGACTGAAGGCCTGGCTGATTTGTTGATTCTTAGTATGCTTAATTTTTCTCAAAGCTGTCGTTAAAGCTTCTTTTTGTGCCAATTGTTTGAGACCTACTAACAATTTTTTCTGACCCTGGCTTATTTTCTGATTACCCAAATTAATTTTTTGAGAAGCTTTCTACCGGTGCGTTATCAAGAAATGTTTGGACCCGTTGCGGTTGTTTACGGATGCCAAACCGAAGCCGAAGCAATTGCCTTAGCTAATAATTCTAGTTATGGTCTTGGAAATACGGTTTTCGGTTCTGATATTGCCCATGCTCGAGAAGTGGCCGCTCAAGTAGAAAGTGGGATGAGCTGGATAAATGCAGGGTGGGCCTCTCTACCTGAAATTCCGTTTGGTGGGGTGAAAAATTCTGGTTATGGCCGGGAATTGAGTGAAATTGGCTTTACTGAATTTGTTAATCAACACTTAGTTTATGAAGTAGAATAGCTCCAAGCCCTTTACCTTACTGACTACTTGTGCTATAACATTCATCAAAACGAGGGTTGCTTCCGAATACGCCTCGCTAAAAACAAACAGGAGATGATGTTATGGAACGAATTGCTAAATCGAAATTATTTGATTTATTAGGGGTTATACTAGTGGTGGGGATTGCCATCGCCAGTGGTTATTTAACTGAAACCCTTGCAGAAGTAACAAACTGGGGTAGTTGGGCGCGTTGGGTGCCATTTGGGCTGATCTCTATTGGGAATTCGGTCCTGTCCATTTATTCGACCCGGCTAACTGGTCGCATGAATAATGTCGGTAATTGGATTGGGATTATTAACGCTGTCCTATCAGGAACCATTGATTACTTACTTGGCAATCAGGCGGCGATTGTCACTTATCCGGTGACCTTTATCATTTATATTTTTGCAATTCGAACCTGGATGCGGTCGGAAAAGTATCGGGCGACTAAGCCCTTAACGGGAACGAAGAAGTGGCTAGTGATGATTAGTCTGTTCATCTTAAGTATGGCCTTTTCCTTTGCCACCAATTTGATTGGTTGGAAAAATGGTTTCCAACAACCGCTATTTTGGATCGTGGTGATTGCCTTTGGCCTTTCACTAACCGCTAATGTTTTAAATGCCATGAAGTTGACAGTCCAATGGCAATACTGGTTTGTTTATAACTTTGTCCAGTTAATTAAAGCCTTAGTGCAAGGTAATTTTGCTAACGTTGGTAAATACATCTACTACATTATAAATGCCTTGGCCGCCTTAAGTTTTTGGACAAATTTGTCTGCCAAGACAGAAATTGAAGAACCATAAATAAAAACTCGACCTTGAAATTCAGGATCGAGCTTTTATTTTTAGGTTAAGGTTTCGCCACGCAGACTACGGTAAAAATTAACTTGGCAGGCTTTGTAAGGTTATGTCCGTATAATTGGTGTAAATTCTAAATAGGACTTTGTGAAATCCGTACAATACGGTACTGTACCCTGTCAAGTTGACACATTAAATAATAAAAACTAGTTGGCCTTGCCGAAGCGGTATTCTGCTGCGGTAAAGTCATTTCTTTTGCCTGAAATAAAGGAATGCGTAAAGTAGCTTGGTTGACTTGAAATCCTTTGGATTTCGTTCATGTAAATTCACCGGGATAATATCTTGCATCTAGAAAGGCTCCTCCAACTGTTTTCTTCCAGTTTAGGAGATGCCCGCTTTTTTTTATATACGTCTTATTATGGTGTGCTTACACATATTCTACCCGGTATGGGTTTATTTTTTTACTTTATGTTGCACTTCAATTGTAAATTCACCCCATAGAAAAAGCGCCTCACAATGGTTAGAACTTTTGTCTAACTATTATGAGGCACTAGTAGTAGAAATAACGTACATAATATAGTACAATATAATGTAAGAGAAAAGAAAGGAGTCCTTATTATGCCAATTGCTACTACTCAAAGTGATTTCCGTAATCATATTAAAGACTACTTAGATAAAGTCAATGATGAAAACCAAACAGTACTAATTGCACGTTCTAATCAACGAGCAGCAGCTGTTATCTCACAAGAACAACTCAATACCCTTCTTGAAGCTGTTAATGCTAAAGAAGATTCACTAGATTATGCTATTGCCAGAGATAAGTTAATCGAAATGCACATCTTACCTGATGATCCTATCGTTGAACCAACTGACGATTATTGGAACAGTTTTAAGCCAAAGGATAACAGTAACCAATGAGATATCAATATAAACCACGAAAATCGTTTGAACGAAACTTAGCTTATCTTGCACAGCTTGATATAACAATTATTGATGAAGTAAAAGACGCTATTTCTATTCTCCTCGATGGCGACATACTTCCCGATGATTTTCATGATCACGAATTAGAAGGAAACTATACTGGCTATCGAGAATTTCATCTTCGTGATACTCCCAAAGGGCAGCAACCAACTGAAACAACTGACATTGTAGTTATCTATAAAGTCAACAATCAAGATTTAGTACTCGTTGCTGTTAATATTGGTTCTCATAAAAAATTATTCCATGGTCGTTATCATAAGAAGCGTTAAAAGCCGTTGACTAGGGACTAGTCTTGATAAAATAGCAAAGTTCTGTAAGTAATTCTTTATTAAGCCGGCTAAAATTGTTACGTTAGTTATTTAATAAATTGTTTATTTATTTGTCTGCTAACGATATAATTAAACTAGACAAAGGAGGTATCAAGATGAAAATTATTACTTTTACTGCTATCAAGGGTGGTGTCGGTAAAACAACCTTGACTTTAAATTATGGTGATTGGTTAGCCAAACATGGCAAGAAGGTTCTATTAATCGATTTAGATCATCAGTGTAATTTAACAACCGTTTTTGAAAAGACACGACGCAACAATACCATCGCTGAAGCATTTAAAGAAAACGATAATGCTCAAAAAGTAAAAATTGACAGTGTCGGACCAAATCTAGATTTAATCGCCGGTTTTATAGACCTAGATGTTTTGGGAAGTTATCTAGAAAATAACAGTAACAAAGAAATGATGTTATTCATGTGGTTTAAAAACAACTCCGATTCATTAAACTTAACCGACTATGACTATATCTTAATTGATACACACCCAGATTTTAGTACCATCACTAAAAATGCTATTGCTATCAGTAATTACCTTCTTAGTCCCATCACACCCAGTGAGCATGGTTACAATGCTAAGTTTGACCTAGAAACACGACTCGAAAAATTCAGAAAATCACTTTTTGATTATCGAACTGGCGAAACTTACGTAGACGCAAAACTTTTCTTTATCGTTAATATGATTAGACATAATACAAGTATGTCTCGCGATTTGCTAAAACATATAGAAGGTGATGAAACAGTCGCAACTATAATTCCAGAAAGAGAGCTCTTTAATAAAGCTACTGCAAGGCACGCTTCGATATTTGAATTAGCCAATCATGATAAATCCGTTTTAAAGCAAAATCAAAAGTTCATAAAAAAAGCCGATCATCTTTTTCAAGAATTAGCAAGTAAAACCAAGTAAGGAGAGTTAGCTTATGAGTTTAGATTCATTCAACCATAAAAAAGACGAAGAAATGAGAGAAAGTTACGAAACTACATTGAAAGATAACAAGAATGACGCAGTAGCATTTTTAAAAAATATCAGTCGAAAAGAAGTAGAGCGTAAGCGATCAGTAACCTTCTCAATTACTGAAAGTCAATTAAAAAAAATGGACACGGCTGCCCGAAAAAACGGATTTAAAAATCGGTCAGAATTCTTAGCTTCAATCATAGATGCAATTTAATAATTAAATAAATAATTAATCAGACAATTTATTTAATTAACTCATAATTAGATAAAAACTTGTAAAGTGTACCGGACCAAATAAAGTTGCCGGTTAGGAAGCACTATGCTAAACTGAAACTAATTTAACAACCGAATGAAGAGATCAAGCTAAACTAAAAAGATCCCCAGTTCACGAGGAACCAGGGACCTTTGGTTTAGCAAGTAGCTACCATCCAGCTACTTAGGTTCAGACGATTTTAACTTGCAGGTCTAAATCGTCTGAACATTGCTCTTAATTTGTAGGTTAATTATACCGCAAACCAGTCCAAAAGGGCAAGTTTAAGGATAGTTAAAAACAAATTGAAGTCAATGGACTAAGTAGCTAACTGGAGTTATTTAGTCCATTTTTTGTTGTTAGAAATTAAAAAAGTTGCCGAATGGGCAACTCGCAAACAGACACATGCTGGTAAATTACAAAGCCTCACCACTAAATGAACGCTTTGTAATTCAGTTAGAGCATATCAGGTTTGTATTATAATGCAAGTCAGATGTTTTAGCAACTCTCTTTTGAGACAGCGTGTGTCAGTCAAGAAAGGGAGTTTTTATTATGACAAAATCAACAAATTTTAATTACTATGAAGCCGATAACGTATATGGAGCCTTATTTTTCCAGTTCCCTAAGGTATTAATGTATGGCGAGCAATATAAACATTTAAGCAGTGACGCTAAATTGGCTTATATGGTACTGAAAGACCGGCTCGAGTACTCTTTGCGCAACAACTGGGTTGATGAAGAAGGACACGTCTATTTTACTTTTACCAATCAAGAACTCGAAAATTTATTTAATTGCCATAATCAAAAAGTCGTCAAAATAAAAAAAGAACTCGAAACCGCTCATTTGCTGATGCAAAAACAACTGGGCTTTAACCCAAAAACAAAAAAGAATGAACCGAATCGCTTATATCTGTCCAAGCTCGATGTGAAAGCAACCGATGTCTATTTACGCGGTGAAGATAGCCCAAAAGTGTCTCAAACCCTTGATACAAGCGGAAATGTGAAAATCACACTTCCGCATAAGTCCGTTGATGAGACCGCTCAAACCCTTGATACAAGCGGAAATGTGAAAATCACACACAATCTATATAAAGACTATAAAAATAATATAGATACTAATAGATACGATATAGATACTCAAAAGTTGGACTTTTCCACAGCCAATTTTTCACCAGCTGAAATTGAAGCTCAAAATCGAGATTTAGTAAAACATGCTGATAAGTTCTTAACTGACGAAGATAATGGCTTACCGGTTTTCTTAGAACCAGAAGCAGTGCAACTACTTAGCTTTTGGTGCCGGACCCCACAACAAATGCGGCGCTTTATTGGCATTATCTTAAACGCCAAATATGCTGTTGAAAAAGAACATAAGGATTTAGGCGTATGGATTCTATTAGATGACCCTGATTTAAAAAAAATGATGACCAAAACGTTAAGACGCTATTTTAATGCCCTAAGAAGCGATGAGAAACATATCAAGAACGTTGAGAATTACCTGTACGGCACTATGCAAAACCTATTTGATGTTTGGTGGAACCAACAAGCGGCTAGAGACTATGTGGCCAAACACCCCAAAGACCAAAATATTGATAACGAGCATACTTGGGATTAAAACGCCGTATAAGCTCATTTAAGCCGTTTTAAGTGCTACAGGCATGATCATATTAAAATCGCTTTAAAATCGCTTAGACAGAAGAATAGGGGCTTTTAAATGAGCGTCAGAGCTAACCAGGCTAACCAGCTCAAAAGTTCAGCCTTTAGATCAACGCCAAGCTCAGGTGATTTGAGGCCAGGGCTTTATCTATTGATAGGGTACTCAAAAGGTAGTATAATGGTAGTAACAAAAGAGAGGAGATGAGACAATCATGGCAGTTAAGGAAAAGAAACGCGTACAAGTCAAGATTGACAAAGAATTGGCAGATAATACCGAAGCCGTTTTAAGCCAGTTAGGCCTAAACCCAACTACCGCGATCAATATGTTTTATAAGCGGATCGTAGCTGACGCAGCATTACCGTTTAAACCAGCCCTGAGCGAAGCCGAAAGAGCTAATTTAAGCCTTTTAAAGGCTACCAAAGAGACACCAGTAACAGAGTTCAAAGACGCTAAAGAAGTCGCTGATTGGCTCAATGATCCAGATGAGGACTAATGGCTTATCAGATTAAATAAATTAATAACTTGGAAGTGTGATGAACATGAAAGATACAATCACAATTAATGACTTTTTTGAAATTGCCAAAGAAACTGATTTAAAAGATTTACTTGATAAGTCATTACATGAGCCAGATCCAGAAAAGCGCAAAGTATATGACGCTTTATATACCTACTTTTTAGATAAAAGGCAAGATGAGGTTATTAAGCGAAAGGACTTTGTCCGTTGATAGATAAACCCCAATATATAATTGTTGCTGGTATTAACGGAGCAGGGAAAAGTACGCTATACGATACATTTCCCAGCTTGTTTGACAAAACAAAACGGATTAACGCTGATGAACTTTTAAGACAAATGGGTGGCGATTGGCATAAAGATAGTGACAACTTAAAAGCCATGAAAGAAGAAATCAAACAACTACACTATGCTTTAGATCACCAGCAAAGTATTCACGTAGAAACAACACTAGCAGGTAGAGGCAAAGCTCAACTCAATTTGATTGACAAAGCTCACAAAAATGGCTTTGAAGTGACTTTATTATATGTTGCTTTGCGAGATGAAAATTTAGCTATCCAAAGGGTCAACGAACGGGTACAAAAAGGTGGGCACGGTGTTCCAGTAGCAACGATCAAGAAACGTTATCAGCAATCCAAACATAATTTGCCATTAGTGGCCTTTAAATCTGATAAGGTCATGATTTATGATAATAGCGAAAAGTTTACCCCTGTTTATGCAAGAGATAAGGGACAAGTTTTTAAGAACGATTTGAGGCATTTTCCTTGGATAAACCAAAATATTACTTATCCAGAAAAGGTGCAAAAGCAGTTACAAAATTTTGCAGATCAAAACCCAGAAGTAAAGCCTAAAAATGATCCAGAAAATAAAAACGATCGGCCTAGTTACTAGGCTGGTCGTTTTTGAATTTGTTCGGTTTATGCGCATTAATGTAATTAGCAAATATTTTTAAAAGTTCTTCGGTTTGTTCGACCGAGAGGTTATCAGCTTGAAAGTATTTTTCGAGCAAAGCCCCTTTTTGAATTAATCGGCGAGAACGGGCTTTGCGTGCTTGGCGGTTTTCATAGTATTTAGATTGCCGTAATTTAAAATTTTCTCGTTCAATTTTTTGCTTTAAACGTGCTTGTTGTTTAACTAATTTTTCATATTGATTAGGCATAGAATTTCCCCATCTCGTATGGCTAATGATCTACAGACTTTACCTTTAAAAATTCAGAAAATTGCTGGGCTAAAATCTTAATCTGATCGTTAGACAAATTAGCATAATCTAAATTGGCTTGACTGATGATTTGTTTACCTAGCCGTTGTTCAATCTTATTTTTTTCGTCCTTAATTTTTTGATTAAGGGCTTTTAATTTAGCTTCTTGTTTTTCTAAGTTACTTTGAGACATAACGATCCCTCCAATCATATTAGAAATAATCACCGAAACTATATCATATAGGAAACGTTAAGTCAAAGTATAAAAGTTGAAATAGCGAAGCGGAGGGCATACACTAAAAGTGGAGTTAAGGGAATCAGCAGACCGAGTGAAACGAGGTCAATGGCACTTATACACAACAACTAAAGTTAGTTGTGTTATTGTGCTAAACCCTTGTATCAGAAGTCGCCGTTGGCGACAACAAAAGCAAACCCATAGACCCAAAGAAAGATGGTGACCGACATGGCAATTTTTCATATGAGTTTTAGTAATATTAGTGCTGGAAAAGGACGAAGTGCGATTGCCAGTGCCGCTTATCGAAGTGGTAAAAAGCTATTCGATCAAAAAGAAGGGCGAAGCTATTTTTATGCCCGCTCGGTTATGCCAGAAAGCTTTATTTTAACCCCCAAAAATGCACCAGAATGGGCCAGTGATCGAGAGCGGTTGTGGAATGAAGTCGAAAGAAAAGATCGCAGAGCAAATTCACGCTATGCAAAAGAGTTTAACGTGGCTTTACCAGTTGAATTAAGTGAAGATGAACAGAAAGAATTATTGACAAAATATGTACAAGAAAATTTTGTTGATGAGGGTATGGTTGCCGACGTAGCAATTCATAGAGATCACCCAGATAATCCGCACGCTCATGTTATGCTAACTAATCGTCCATTTAATCCAGACGGAACATGGGGATTGAAAAGTAAAAGGGAAAATATATTAGATGAAAATGGGAACAAGACTTATACAGGAAATAGTCGTTTCCCAAGATCAAGAAAGGTGTGGCTAGTTGATTGGGATAAAAAAGAAAAAATCACTGAATGGCGGCATAATTGGGCGGCTAGTGTAAATCAAGTTTTAGAGCAAAAAAATATTCCGGATCGGATCAGTGAAAAATCCTTTATCGAGCAGGGAATAGATGATACCCCAATGCAACATGAGGGAATCAATAGTAAACGGTATGAAAGAAAAGAATTTAACCAACAAGTAAAGAACTATCGCAAGGCCAAAGCCAGTTATAAAAACAACCAAGAAAAAGTAATTAATCGAGGTCATTTAGATAGTCTAAGCAAACACTTCTCGTTTAATGAAAAACGGGTGGTCAATGAGTTAAGTCATGAACTAAAAACTTATATTAGTTTGGAAAGTTTAGATGATAAGCGGCGCATGCTATTTAATTGGAAAAACAGCACCTTAATTAAACATGCGGTTGGTGAAGATGTGACTAAACAATTATTGACAATTAACCAACAAGAAAGCTCACTCAAAAAAGCAGATGAGCTCTTAAATAAAGTGGTTGATCGCACGACGAAAAAACTTTATCCAGAGCTTAATTTTGAACAGACCACGCAAGCTGAAAGACGAGAATTAATTAAGGAAACCGATAGCGAACAAACGATTTTCAAAGGCAGTGAATTAAACGAACGTTTAATGAACATTCGTGATGATTTATTGACCCGACAATTATTGACCTTTACCAAACGGCCGTACGTTGGCTGGAAGTTATTAATGCAACAAGAAAAGGAAGTCAAAATCGAACTGAAATATACGCTGATGATTCATGACGATAGCTTAGAAAGTCTAGAACACGCTGATCAAGGTCTACTAGAAAAGTATTCACCAACCGAGCAGCAAAAGATTACTCGCGCAGTCAAAGATTTACGAACAATCATGGCTGTGAAGCAAGTTATTCAAACCCAATACCAGGAAGTTTTAAGAAGAGCCTTTCCTAACGGCGATTTTAATGAATTACCAATGATTAAACAGGAACAGGCCTATACAGCAGTGATGTACTATGATCCAGCTTTAAAACCATGTAAGGTTGAAACAATCGCACAGTGGCAGGAAAATCCACCAAGGGTATTCAATACCCAAGAGCATCTGCAAGGACTAGCTTATCTATCGGGACAGCTGAGCTTAGATCAGTTAGAAAATCATCACCTACAACGGGTTTTAAAGCATGATGGCACTAAACAACTCTTTTTGGGTGAATGCAAAGTCGATCCAACGATTAAGAACAGTCAGATCGAGAAAATCCAAAAGCAGTTAAAAGAGCAACAGGCCAAGGACGACCAGTATAGAAAAGCAAATATGGGGCATTATCAACCGCTAAATTATAAGCCAGTTAGTCCAGACTATTACTTAAAGACGGCCTTTAGTGATGCGATCATGACTGTTCTATATGCTCGTGATGAAGATTACCAACGGCAAAAGCAAGAACGTGGACTGAAAGAGACCGAGTGGGAAATGACGAAAAAGCAGCGGCAACACCAAACCCGGAACCGGCATGAAGATGGGGGTATGCACTTGTAATTTAAATGGGCAGATTGCAAGAAATAACTTGAACGAATTTAGTGACGTAGATTAAGCAAGAAGAGCTCGATTGGTGTATGCCAATTAAGACATTTAAGTGGCTGTGAATTCAAATACCAATTAATTTGAACCAATTGGTGATCACCTAGTTCTTTAATGGCTTGACCTTTGGGAATAAAGCGTCGTAAAACTCGGTTACCGCTATCTGCCCATCTTCGACGTGTCACAAACTAGCGGTGAGCCAGTGTTAAGTGCCAAGGATTTTTTCAAAGAAAATTTAGCCGATCATCAGAATGTAACGAGCTTGTATAACGCGTTCAAAGATTATTTAAACCAGCAAACCGACCTTAAAGTCAGTGAAGTGCCTTTAGCGACGCTAAATGGGGCTAAGGGGTATTTTCAACCCAGCACTAATGAAAATCGTCATTGGTGGCGATGAGCCCGATAATGCTTTAAAATTGAAGACGTTATATCATGAATATGCGCATAGCCAGCTACACGGATTAAAATCAGCCTTTAAAGATCGGCCACGAGCCTATCAGGAAACCCAAGCCGAAGCTGTCGCATATGTCGCTATGCAAAATATTGGGGTTGATACGGGCAATTACTCCCTCGGTTATGTAGCTACCTGGGCCAAAGATAAAGCCGTGATCCATAGTGCTTTAAGTGAGATCCAGCAAGTGAGCAACAAAGTGATTGAGATTAGCGACGGGTTAACCAAACAATTAGGCTTACAAGAAGCCCGAAAAGAGCCTGAGCATGATCTAAAAAAGTTATCAGCCCATGATCTTAATAAGTCCTATCAAGGCTTGCAACAACAAGTTCAGCAAGCAAGGAACCCACAACAAAAATCAGAACTAAAAAATAAACTAAATGATATACACCATGAAATCAGTAATCGAACACAAAAACAGCTGCAAGCATTTGCTGAAGAAAATCCGTCAATCAAACAACCCGAATCCGAACTTGATCAAAGTTTAAAGCGTTAGCCAGTTTTTA
>NZ_AZGE01000027.1 GCF_001434465.1 Limosilactobacillus oris DSM 4864 | reverse complement strand
CGCCGCGCAGCAAGCCTATTTGGGGTTGGCCAAACGCTGATTTATCAGCGTCTGACCTGCCAGCCAGCTACTGCGCTGAGGCATTATTAATCTATAAAATAGTTAAGAGGTTGAGTTAATTCCCAGCCTCTAGCTATTTTAAAGATAAAGAACGTCACAATTTTTACTGGTCGCTGTTAACGAGCACGACGGTACTGGTGCTGGTGAGCTGGTCTTGGTTGTATACGTCTGCTCGCCAGGTTTGGGTTCGCCGGCCGCACTTAATGGGGGTGGCAACCGTTTTAATCGTGCCGCTGGTCACCGGTCGCAGGTGCTGTGTGTTAATATTAAGACCGATGGCTATCTGATCCTGATCGTGGTCCCGCAGCCACTGGTTAGCACCGAGGGACGCGGCAGTTTCCGCCAGGACGGCATTGATCCCGCCATGGACGATCCCGTACGGCTGCTTGAGCTGGTCGGTGACCGCGACGGTTATGACGGTTTGGTCGGCGGTGACTGATTGGATTTGAATGCCTAAGTTTTCTAGTAGATTCATTGTAATGACCTCACTTGTAAAGGAGTAAGTTAATAATGACAGAAGTTAATTGGCAACCGGTAAAAGAGTATTCTGAAATTATCTTCGAACGGGCGGGCAAGATCGCTAAAATCACGATGAACCGTCCAGAACGGCGGAATGCGTTTACCCCGGTCACTATTCAAGAGATGATCGACGCATTTACTATTTGTCGTGATGATAGCACAATTGGCGTGATTATCCTAACTGGCGCCGGCGATTTAGCCTTTTCGTCCGGTGGTGACCAGGGAGTCCGGGGCAACGGTGGCTATGTTGGCCCCGACAAGATTGCCCGCTTGAATGTCCTTGATCTCCAGCATCTGATCCGGATTATCCCGAAACCAGTAATTGCGATGGTTAAGGGCTGGTCAGTCGGCGGCGGGAATATTCTCCAGCTGGTCTGCGACTTGACGATCGCGGCGGACAACGCTAAGTTTGGTCAAACTGGTCCGAAGGTCGGCAGCTTTGACGCTGGCTACGGTTCCGGCTACCTGGCCCGGGTAATTGGCCACAAGCGCGCCAAGGAAGTCTGGTTCCTCAACCACTTCTACACGGCGGAGGAAGCCTACCAGATGAACTGGATCAACAAGGTGGTGCCACTGGACCAGGTCGAATCGGTCACCTTAGACTGGTGCAACGAGATCCTCCAGAAGTCGCCAACGGCCCTGCGCTTTATTAAGGCGGCGATGAATGCTGACACCGATGGTCTAGCCGGCTTGCAACAGCTCGGCGGGGATGCCACCATGCTCTTCTACACGACTGATGAGGGTAAGGAAGGTCGGGACGCTTTCAATGAGAAGCGCAAGCCAGACTTTGACCAGTTCCCGAAGTTCCCATAGGGGTCGGTAATATGCAGACGCAAAATTGGTTATTGAAACAGGCGGCTACCCAGCCTGACCGGGTGGCAGTCGATGATGGCGCCACCCAGCTGACGTTTGCCCAGCTTCGGGACCGGGTTGCCCAGCTTGCCGGCCAGCTAGACCAGCTGGCGCCAGGTGACAAGGTCGGCTTACTCACGACTAACCGGCTGGCGGGGTACCTGGCAGCCCTGGCAATCATTTGCAGTGGCCGGACGGTGGTGTGGTTGAACTGGCGCCTGGCTAACGAAGAGTTAAGTCGGCAAATTGCGGACAGCCAACTGCACTGTTGCCTGGTGGCCGATGAGCTGTGGCGGCCGGAAATGGGGGCGGACTTTATTCGCCTGCAAAAGTTGGCAGAAATCGCGGCGGCACCCGCGGCGCTTGTCCCAGCCTTTGACAGTGACCGGATCGCCAGTATTATGTATACTTCTGGAACGACCGGGAAACCCAAGGGCGTTTTGCAAACCTTTGGCAATCACTTCTATTCGGCGGTTTCCTCAGCGTTAAACCTGGGACTGACCGGTCAGGATAAGTGGCTGTGCGTTGCGCCGATTTTCCACATCAGCGGCTTCTCAATCATGATGCGGGGGCTCATTTACGGGATGACTGTTCGGCTGGTTGCCAAATTTCGGCCAGCCGCGATTGAGCAAATTCTGGCTGCGGAACCGGTCACCATCATGTCGGTAGTACCGTTCATGCTGAAAAAGCTGGTCAGCCAGCGTCAGGCAAGCGGGCAGAAGTACCAGGCCACGTTCCGGTGCATGCTCCTTGGCGGCGGTACTCTCGACCGCGCTACCCTGGCCCAGTGTCAGCAGCTGGGGATTCCGGTCGTTCAATGTTACGGCATGACGGAAACCTGTTCGCAGGTGATAGCACTGCGGGCCAGTGACGCGTTAGCCAAAATCGGCTCTGTTGGGCAACCCCTCTTTACCACCCGCATGAAACTCGCCGCAGACGGTGAAATCCTGTTGAAGACACCGGCGTTAACGCCGGGCTACCTCAACTTGCCCGCCAAACTTCCCGCCAAGATGGTGGACGGCTGGTACCGAACTGGCGATATTGGGCACCTGGATAAGGATGGTTACCTCTACGTTGACGGCCGGGCTGACGAGATGATGATCTCGGGTGGAGAGAACATCTTTCCCCAGGAAGTCGAGCAGGTCTACCTGCGTTATCCCGGGATTCGTCAACTAGCGGTAGTTGGACAGCCAGACGCGGAATGGGGCGAAGTACCCGTGGCCTTTGTTGTCAGCGACCAGCCCCTGGATCAAGCTCAGCTCGTGGCGTTTGGCTACCGGCACCTGGCCCACTACAAGGTGCCGCGCCGGTACCTGCGGGTGGCTAAACTGCCAACGAATGCTAGTGGCAAGATTCAACGCTATTTGTTAAGGAAACAACTGTAAGCAATTAAAAAACGGTTGGCGAAGCTGAAATTCGCTAACCGGTTTTTACGTTTTAAACCTGATACTGGGCAAAGCGCTGGGCGTCCTGGGGTGACATTTCTACCGTTAGGAGCGTGCCGTCATTGCGGTACTCGGTATCGAGAATATTCGTGTGTTCGTTAAGGTAGGAGACTTGCTGCCCCGCCGAAAATGGCAGGAGCAGCTTCGCCTCGACATAGTCCTTGAAGAGGTGCTTGCGGATAATATCTACTAAGAGGTCTAGCGACTCCTCCTGCTTAGCGGAAATCACGACCTGGTCGTCCCCCTCCAAGACCGGGAATTCGATTTCGGTCTTATCAGCCTTGTTGAAGACGTTGACCATCGGGATGTTGTCGATTCCAATCTGCTTGAGCGTTTCCTTGGTGGTCTGCATCATCTCTTCGTAGTTGGGATCAGAGTAGTCGATTACCTGGATCAACAGGTCAGCGTTGGCAGCTTCGGCGAGGGTGGACTTAAACGATTCCACCAGGTTGGTTGGCAGCTTGCTGACAAACCCAACCGTGTCGCTGAGCAGGAAGTCCTTTTTACCAGGAAGGGTTAACCGCCGGACACTGGTGTCCAGAGTGGCGAAAAGCATGTCCTTTTCAAAGACGGTCTTGTCCTCCACCGTCCCGTAGCGCCGCACCAGGCCATTCATGATGGTCGACTTGCCGGCGTTGGTGTAACCGACGAGGGCAGCCGTGGGGATGTTGCTCTTAGCCCGCTGCTTGCGCTTCGTCTCTTCAGATTTATCGATTGCTGCCAGTTCATGCCGCAGGTGGGTGATTTGGTGCTGAATCGTCCGCCGGTCCATTTCCAGCTTGGTTTCACCGGCACCACGGTTGGTAAAGCCGCTTCCGCCACCGGTCTGCTGGTCGAGACGTTGGCTAGCGCTCGTTTGCAGGCGGGGCAGCCGGTATTGCAGCTCGGCAATTTGCACCTGGAGTTTGGCTTCCTTGGTCTGGGCCCGGGTGGCAAAGATTTCTAAAATCAGTGCCGTCCGGTCCAGGATTCGCTTGCCAGTTTCGTCTTCCAGGTTCCGGAGCTGGCTCGGCGAAAGCTCATCATTGGTAATAATCGTTGCCACGTCATTAGCGGCCGCTAGTTCGGCGATTTCAGCGACCTTCCCCTTGCCAAAGTAGGTTGCTGGATTAGGCCGGTCGATTACCTGGTCGACCCGTTGAACGACCTCCATGTGGTTGGCCTGGGCGAGTTCGGCCAGTTCAGTCATTGAATAATTATAATCATCCTGACCGGTGTCCAGTCCGGTGATGATTACGCGTTCATCGTTTTGTATCGTAGTATCCATTTAAGAGTATTGTTCCCCCTTTGCGGATAAAGTTTATTCTGGTAATTCAAGTTGGTTGTAAAAGTCAACGTGGGTATCAGCCGGTGTCAGGGTCAAGCGGGTCATGCTTCCGTTTTTGACCGACTCGGTGGTGTGGTAGCCATAGTGTTCAGCGATTGATCGAATCGTTACCCCGTGGGAAACCACGACTGCGGTCGAGCCGTCCGGCAGGGAGCGCAGGCGGTCAATGCCTTTGCTGACCCGGTTCCAAAATTGAACGTGGTTTTCCGCGTCCTTGTAAGGGTCGGCCGCAGCTACCCGGTCCTTTAACGTGTCCGGCCCGAGTTTGCTAAACATGTCGGCAAAGTTGTCGAACCCGGTCTCGGCACCTAAGAAATTAGTCAGCATGGCAGAATCCAGTCCCTCAAAGAAACCGAAAAATTCTTCCCGGAAAGCGGGCGTGGGGGTCGGTGCCTTGATCTTAGAATTGTTGCTAGCAGCCAGCAGCAAGCGGGCGGTTTCCATCGTCCGGGCGAGGTCGCTGCTAAATAGGTAGTCGAAGCCTACCCCGCTCAGGACCTTACCAGTTCGCTTGGCATCTGTTTGCCCCTGACTGGTCAGGGGAGCATCTGACCAGCCTTGGACACGGTGGTAGCGGTTGAGGTAGGTTTGACCATGACGAACAAAATAAACGGTAATTGCCATTTTGGGTAAAACTCCTTTAAATCATAAAAATACTATTCATATTTTACCATGAATGGCTGGCAAACCGCACTAAAGAACCCTAGAGCATTCGATTCCGTTTAATAATTTTTTGTTGGAGCACTTTGATACCCCACATTCCGGCCCCGGCCAGAACCGCACAGGAGGCCATTGCCAAAATCACGAGGGAGAAGTGCTCTTTGACCAGGGGAATCGAGCCAAAGAAGTAACCGACACCGCAGCCCAGAGCTACCCACAAGGCCACACCGACAAAGTTGCCGATGGTGAAATGACGGAAGGGGTAGTGCATCATACCAGAGATAGTTGGAATAAAGGAACGGATCAGCGGCACGAACCGACCAAACGCCACTGCCCAGAAACCGTAGCGGTTTAAATATTCTTTAGCGGTCAACATGCGGGGCCCCGCCAGCCGTTTTTCAATCCAGTGCCAGCGGGAGAGACTGTGACCGATCCAGTAGTTGACGGAGTCGCCGATAAAGGCCGCCAGGAAAAAGACGGGGACGACGATGTGCATTTTTAAAATCGGGTGGACGGCGATGAAGGAGCTGGTCAAAAACACCAGCGAACCGCCCGGAAGCCAGGGGAAGACCACCAAGCCGGTTTCCATGAACACAATCACGAAGAGGATGAGGTAGCTCCACGGCCCCAGCCATTCAAACATCGGGATGAGTACTTCTGCAATGTGGGTCAGTACGTAAAAAAGATGGGCCATGTGGCAACTCCTTTCTGTAATTTATAGCCTAGTATATTAATTGTAGGGGCCCGCGCCGGTTTTGACTAGCAGTTCGCTCGAAAATTAACCCACCCTTAAATAATTGCTAGCCGGCTAATTACTACCGGAGAAACGGCAAGGAATGCTATAATAATATAACGATTTTAAAAACCGGAAAGGTAGGGATAGTCAGTGGCTGAAAAAGCAATAAAGGAACAGGAACAACAGCACCTTGAGCACGTACTCACTGAAATCAAAAAGGCAAAGACCCGGGTAGAGGAACGGATCAAGACCGCCAAAAATGATATTGAGGATATTAACCAGCAGACCAATGATATCCACCTAAACACTACCACCTACTCTGGAATGATGGACACCGCCATGTCCTTTCGGGCCCAGCAGCAAATGCTGGACGAGCGGCATAATAGCTGGCAGCACGCTGCCGACCACTTGGCAACGCTGCGGCGGTTGGAGCAGAAACCGTACTTCGCGCGGATTGACTTTAAGGAGAAGGGGGCTGACAAGCCGGAGTCAGTCTACATCGGCCTGGCCTCGTTTAGCGACCAGCCGGACCACTTCCTGGTTTATGACTGGCGGGCCCCGATTTCGTCCGTTTACTACGAGGGCAAGCTCGGCCAGGTCAGCTACGAAACGCCGGTGGGTCCCCAAGAGGTCGACCTGACCCTCAAGCGGCAGTTTCAGATTAAAGATGGTACGATTGTCACGATTTTTGATACCGATGAGCAGGTTGGCGATCAGATGCTGCTGGAGGCCCTGGGCAACCACTCCAGTACCAAGATGAAGAGTATCGTCACGACCATCCAACGGACGCAAAACGAAATCATCCGAGATACCAAGGACGACCTCCTCTTTGTTCAGGGAGCGGCGGGCTCAGGTAAAACCGCGGCGGTTCTGCAACGGGTTGCCTGGCTGCTCTACCGCTACCGGGGGCACCTGACCTCCTCCCAGGTAGTCCTCTTTTCACCTAACCAGCTCTTCAACGACTACATCGACCAGGTCTTGCCGGAGCTGGGTGAACATAACATGGTCCAGATGACCTACTTCCAGTTTGCCAACCGGCGGGTTCCAGGACTCCATGTCCAAACGCTTGCCCAGCGCTTTGCGGCCAGCCAGGATGAGACGAATAAGAATGCCCAGCGGCTGCTGACCAGTCTACGCTATTTTGAGGCGACGGGCCGGTACGCCAAGCATTTAGGTCACGCCAACATGCGCTTCCGGAACATCATGTTCAACGGCAAGGTCTTTATCAGCAAGGACAAGATTCGGGAAATTTACTATTCCTTTAACAACAACTACAAGCTCGGCAACCGTTTAGACGGTACGAAAGAAGAGCTGATCAAGTACCTCAACCACCGGGTCAGCACGGAAATGCGGAGCAAGTGGGTTGAGGAGCGGGTCCAGAGCCTGAGCAAGGAGGAGCTGGACACCCTCTTTGCGAACGAACCGCGGGAATTTGAGAGTGATGATAAGGAGTTTAAGTTCCTGGCCCGGAAGATTGTCATGCAAGCCTTTGAGCCAATCAAACGGGCCATCAACCATAACCAGTGGCTCAACATCAATGGCCAGTATCTCCACCTCCTCCGGGTGACACCCAAGCTGGTTAACTTGGCGGATTACGGCTTGATGGCCGACCAGTGGCAGGCTTTCGTTGACCAGACCAAGGAGGGCCTCAAGAAACGGCAGATCAGTGCAACGGGAATTACCATCTACCTCTACCTGTACGACCTGATTACGGGGAAGCACGGTCAACGCGACATCCGCTACGTCTTTGTCGATGAGGTCCAGGATTACGACCCTTACCAGCTGGCCTACCTCAAGTTCCGCTTTCCGCGGGCTAAGTTTACATTGCTGGGGGACCTCAACCAGGCCATCTTTACCCACGAAAACAGCAAGAGTCTCCTCCGCCAGCTGAGTACGATGTTTGATCCGGAGAAGACCAAGGTCGTCCAGCTAACGAAGTCCTACCGGTCGACTAAGCAGATTACCGACTTTACCAAGCACATCCTGCTAGACGGGGAGGCGATTGAAGCCTTTGACCGGGATGGTGACTTGCCGCAGGTCATCGAAAGCGGGACTTTTGACGGCAGCGTGGACGCCCTGGTGGCAACCCTGCAAAAATACCAGCAGGAGCATGACCAGGTCGCCATTATCGGCAAGACCCTTGAAGACAGTGAGCAGTTGTTTAAGGCCCTTGAGCAGCGGGGCGTCAAGACGACCCTGATCCGGACGGAAAACCAGCGGCTGGTTAAGGGGACGATTATTGTCCCGTCATTTCTGGCGAAGGGGCTGGAGTTTGACGCCGTTATTGTCTGGAACGCCAACAACCAGCAGTACCACGGGGATGATGAGCGCCAGTTGCTCTACACGATTTGCTCCCGGGCGATGCACGAGCTGACCCTAACCGCAGTCGGGAAGGTGACACCGTTGCTGGACCAGGTGCCGGCTAACGAATATGAGTTGATTAATAAATAAGCAAAGAGAGTGAGAAAAAACGCCCCAAACCAGCAAGCTGATTTGGGGCGTTTGTCTTCGAACCTCCGCAAGGATGGCTAGGTTGGTCAAACGCTGATTTATCAGCGTTTGAACTGCCAGCCAGCTACTGCGCTGAGGCATTACTAACTTTAAAATATTAAAGAAGTTGAGTTAATTCCCAGTCTCGTTTATTGTTATTAAAACATTTTTCTTTTCAAAACCACCAAGCTCCGCAGGTCAACTTCCATAATAGCGTTGGCGACTAGCAGGATAACCCCGCCGATGACCAGTTGCGGAGTTAGGGGGTCGTAGCCCATAATGACGGACATCACACTGGCAAAGAAGGATTCCAGCATTAAAATTAACCCCGCCGTAGTGGCGTCGGTATGAGCTTGACCGGTAATCTGCATTCCCTGGGCTAAGAACGTGATCCCGATAGCGAGAATTGCCAATGGAATCAGCGCTTGCACCCAGTGGACACTGCCCAAGCTAGGACGCTCAAAGAAGTAGGTGGTAATCCAGCCGAAGGTTCCCTGGCACAGCCCAATCATGAAAATAATCACCCAGGGACTGGACGCGTGCGGGGCGTACTTGGCGAAGAAAATAATTTGCCCGGCCCAGAAGAAGGTGGAAACGAGGGTCAAAAAGTCACCATACTGGAGGTGGAAATGTCCGGCAAAGACGTTGGTCAGGATTGCCATTCCAAGGATTGACAGGCTAATCGAAAGGTAGGCCTTTCGCTGGGGGCGTTCCCGCCAGAAGAGCCAGAGGAGGAAGGGCGCCACGACGATGTACATGGTCGTCAAGAAGGCGTTCTTCGCTGGGGTCGTGTAACGGAGGGCGTCGGTCTGCAAGTAGTAGCCCAAGAAGTTGATGGTGCCGATGACCAGGCCGAGGCGGAAGTCAACCCAGGTCATGTGCCGGATCTTCTTGAAGAAAATTAGGCCGCCGGCTAGTACACACATGGTCCCCCGGCAGGCGTTGATGAGGCCGGAATGCATTCCCGCCTCCACGGTGAGCTTGGCAAAGACGTAGCTGCTCCCCCAGAGGATGGCGACGATAAACAACATTAAATCTGCTTGGCGTTTGTTAATTGACATAGTAAACGATTTTCCCTTCCACAAATTACAACCACCAATCTTAACATCTTCACGCGGGAAGCGTAAGTGGCTGTAAGCGGTGCCGGCGCAAAAAGTTGCCCGTAATCTTAAAATTTTTGAAAAATAGGCTTTTGTCAATTGCCTTTAACGCTTAGAATGTATTATTGTTAATGCTGATACTTTTTATGGAGGAACTAATCAATGAAAACAGCGTTGCAGAAGTTGCGCCGCGGCTTAAACACTAAGCTCGGGTTCTTTCTGCTCGTCGTGCTCTTATTCTGTATTAAGAGTTACTGGGCATATCAGAATGAATTCAACCTTGGCGTGAAGGGGAGTATGCAACACTTCCTACTGGCCTTTAATACGATCCCGGGGGCCTTGGTCTTCCTGGGAATCGCGCTGTACTTTAGGGGACGGCTGTCCTATTGGCTAATGCTGATTATTAATGCATTACTGTCAACCTGGCTGTTCTCCAATATTTTATACTACCGGGAGTTTTCCGACTTTATCACCTTTAACGTGATCAAGGGGTCGGGAGCGGCTTCCAATAACCTGGGAAAGAGTTTGATGGGGATTATCCGCCCGGAGGACTTCCTGGTTTATGCGGACGTCATTATCCTTGCCCTAGTATTGCTCTTCCACCTGATCCGGGTGGATATGCGGCGCTTTAAGATTCGCTATGCGATGACGGTGACCGCCCTCGGCTTCGTCCTGTTCGGTGCGAACTTGGGAATGGCGGAGTCAGACCGTTCCCAGTTGCTGACGCGGACCTTTGATAATAACTACATTGTGAAGTACCTCGGCTTGCAGGCTTACACGATTTACGACGGGGTTAAGACCACCCATAATAGCGTGGTTAAGGCCCGGGCCGACCAGGATCAGCTGAAACCAGTCCTGAACTTCATCCACCACAACTACGCGGGGCCTAACGTCCAGTATGAAGGGGTGGCAAAGGGGAAAAACATCTTTGTCATTCACCTGGAGAGTCTCCAACAGTTTATGATTGATTACAAGCAGGATGGGCAGGAGGTAATGCCGAACCTGAACAAGCTCTACCACGCGAACGACACGCTGGCCTTTGATAACTTCTTCCACCAGGTTGGTCAGGGGAAGACGGCCGACGCGGAAATGATGCTGGAAAACTCATTATACGGTTTGCCAGAAGGGTCCGCGATGGTTACTGACGGAACGACGAATACCTTCCAGTCCGCACCGGCCCTCCTCCATCAGAAACTAGGCTATACGACGGCCTCCTTCCACGGGGATGTCCCGAGCTTTTGGAACCGTGACAATGCCTACAAGTCATTTGGCTACCAGTACTTCTTTAGCAAGGAGTACTACCCGAAGACCAAGGATTACGATGCCGGCTACGGGATGAAGGATAAGATCTTCATGAAGGAGAGTGCCCACTATATCGAGCAGCTCCCGCAGCCGTTCTACGCGAAGCTGATTACGGTGACGAACCACTACCCGTACATCCTGGATAAGCAAAATAAGGATATTCAGCCGTGGAACACCGGTGATGATACCGTAGATCCGTACGTACAGACGGCGCGCTACCTTGATGAGTCCCTCGGCGAATTCCTCGACTACCTGGACAAGTCCGGGCTGCGGCAAAACAGTGTCCTGATCCTGTATGGTGACCACTACGGGATTTCCAACAACCACCAGCCAGCGATTGCCCAGATCCTTCACAAGAAGAAGGTTACCAACTACGACCTGGCAATGTTCCAAAAGGTACCATTTATGATTAATATGCCGGGCCTCAAGGGTGGGATTGATCACACTTACGGTGGTGAAATCGATGTACTGCCGACCATCGAAGACCTGCTGGGAATCAGTTCTAAGAACTACATTCAGTTTGGTCAAGACCTGCTTTCGCCGGAACGGAACCAGATTGTGCCATTCCGGAATGGTGACTGGGTAACGCCAAAGTACACCAAGTACAACGGTGATTACTACTACACCAAGAACGGTAAGCAGATTACCAAGGCGACAGCTAAGCAGAAGAAGGAATTTAGCAAGATTCAAAAGTACGTTACCACGGACCTTGGCCTCTCCGACCGGGTCGTCAACGGTGACCTGCTCCGCTTCTACAAGTTGCCAGGTTTTAAGAAGGTTGATAAGAAGGACTACACTTATAACCTGAAGAAGAGCTTGCGCAACCTGCAAGACGCACAAAAGAAGCAGAAAACCAGCCTGAAGACGAAGAATAATAACCAGACAACGATTGATGATTATTCGACGGACGCCCCTGAGCTAAAGGATTATCCTAAGCTGAACTTCCCGAAGCCATAATGACGGGAGAATGCAGAGACAGTGATAAACTGTTTCTGCTTTTTTTAATTCTTTATTGTTGACAAATGTAAACACTAAGTTTATAGTTACAGTTGTAAACTAAAACGGAAGAGGGGCGAATAGATGAAAGACGTGGTAGAACAAGAGAGTGCAATTACAGATGCCGAATGGGAAGTCATGCGGATTATCTGGACACTGGGCAAGGCCCACAGCAACAAGGTGATTACTGAACTTCAGGCTGAGTGTGATTGGACCGAGTCAACAATCAAAACCCTGCTGCGCCGGTTGGTGAAAAAGGGCCTGCTGCGGACCGAGCCGGACGGGCGGTGCTTCATTTATATTCCGACCGTCAGTCAGACAGCGATGATGTCGCAAATGGCGCGACAGTTTCTTGATAAGTTGTGTGATATGCACAAGGGTGAAATCTTGCTGCAGCTGCTGAAGGATTCCCCGGTTTCGCAAACGGACCTGGCAGCCATGCGCAAGGTAATCGATGAAAAGGCGCAGACGGCGCCCGAAACAGTTCCTTGTAACTGCCTGTATAAGGGTGAACATTTTTGTTAATGAGGTGAAAAAATGAATATTAGTCAACTCCTGGTGCTGATTGTGGGCTTACTAGCAATCGCCTTTATCCTGTGGTGGTTCTTGGGCAAGCATACGGAAGCGGTCGGCCAGTCAACGGTGGTTAATGATGTGCAAAACGCGACCATCGTGGTCGACGGCGGCTATTCCCCGGCGACCGTGGTGCTGAAAAAAGGCGTCCCAGCCGAGGTTAACTTTGAGATGCATGATTCGACAGCCTGCCTGTCGCACGTCGTTTTTGAACAGCTCGGGGTCAATAAAGACTTGACGAAACAAAAGGTGACGTCGATTAAAATCCCGACGGATAAGAAAGAAACGTTTAACTTTGCTTGTGGTATGGATATGTTTCACGGAAAGGTCGTTGTAAAATAATGAGTATTTTTTCAAAAGAACAGAGTAAAAAAGTTGCCGTCAATGCTGCTAATCATGGCTATAAGCCGGAGGTGGTGACCTTTAAGCAGGGCAAGCCGGCACGGTTGAAATTTATTCCTTCTGACAACATGGGCTGCATGAACGAAGTCGTCTTCAAGGACCTCGACGTCGACGTGAAGCTCGATGGTCAAAAGGAGGTTACCGTTAATATTCCGACCGACCAGCCTGGCACGTACAACTACGCTTGCGGCATGGATATGTTCCACGGAAAGGTGGTCGTAAAGTGATGAAGCTGACTAACATCCAGCGTTTCTGGATTTCCTTTATCCTGGCGATCCCGATGCTCGTCCAGATGTTAGCGATGCCCTTTCACTGGATGATGCCCGCCTACAACTGGATTGCCCTAGTCACGACGACCATTATCATGCTGATTTCGGCGGCCCCATACTGGAAGAGCGCGATTGGGGCCTTCAAGAAGCACAGTGCCAACATGAACACTCTGGTAGCGGCCGGGACTGCCGTGGCCTACTTTTATAGTGTTTTTGCAATGGCGACCGGCCGCCCGGTTTACTTTGAAAGTGCGGCCTTTGTGACCGTCTTCGTCCTGCTCGGCGATGCAATGGAGGAGAAAATGCACAACAACGCTTCCAATGCCCTGGGCAAGTTAATGGGGCTCCAGGCCAAGGATGCTGAGGTGCTGAAGGACGGCCAATTCGTTAAGGTACCGCTGGACCAGGTCCAAGTTGGTGACTTAATCCGGGTTAAGCCGGGTGAAAAGGTCCCAGTTGACGGTCAGATTACCGCGGGTTCCTCCACTATCGACGAGTCGATGGTCACCGGAGAAAGTATTCCAGTGATGAAAAAGGTCGGGGATACGGTCGTTGGTTCTACAATCAACAGTAACGGGACGATTACCTTCAAAGCCACTAAAATCGGCTCTGACACCATGCTGGCCCAGATTGTCGACATGGTAAAGAAAGCCCAGACGAGTCATGCCCCAATCCAGAACCTGACCGACAAGATTTCCAACATCTTCGTGCCCGCGGTGCTCGTAATCGCCATTTTAACTTTTGTCATCTGGTATTCCTTCCTCGACGCTACGGCAGTGCAGGCGATGCTGTTTGCCGTATCCGTGGTAGTGATTGCCTGCCCATGTGCGCTCGGTTTGGCGACCCCAACGGCGCTGATGGTGGGGACCGCCCGTAGTGCCAAGATGGGTGTGCTCATCAAGAATGGGGAAGTGCTCCAAGAAGTCAGTGATCTGGACACGGTCGTCTTTGATAAGACCGGGACGATTACTGTCGGTAAGCCTCAGGTGACGGATATCATCGGGGATACCAAGCAAGTTCTGCAAGTTGCCGCCAGCCTAGAAGAATCCTCCGAACACCCGCTGGCAACGGCAATCATGAAGCGGGCCGCGGATGATGGCTTGAACATTGAGCAGGTTCGTGAATTTGCGGCCATCGAAGGTAAAGGCGTCCGGGCCGAGTACCAGGGTCAGGAAGCCTTCGTCGGCAGTGAACGCCTCCTCGAGGAAATTAATATTTCCCGGGAAATGAAAGCGACGGCGGAGAAGTTGCAAAGTGAAGCCAAGACGGTAGTCTACGTTGGCTTAGCGGGGAACATTATCGGCCTAATTGCCATTCAAGATGTCCCGAAGGCTAGTTCACCAGAAGCAATCAAGGAGTTGCGGGACCGGGGGCTCAAGACGGTGATGCTGACTGGTGATAACGCGGCGGTCGCCCAAGCAATTGCTGACCAGGTCGGCATCGACCAGGTGATTGCCGGCGTCTTGCCAAATGAAAAGGCCCAGCACATCAAGGAACTCCAGGATGCGGGTGCCAAGGTGGCCTTTGTTGGTGACGGAATCAATGATGCCCCTGCCCTCTCGACAGCAGACGTCGGGATCGCGATGGGTTCCGGCACGGATATCGCAATTGATTCCGGCGGCATTGTCCTGGTTCAAAATGACTTGCGTGGGGTCGTCCGGGCTTTAGATATTTCCAAGAAGACCTTTAACCGGATTAAGTTGAACCTCTTCTGGGCACTGGTTTACAACACGGTCGGGATCCCGATTGCCGCCGGCTTGTTTACGGCAGTCGGCTTCCAACTCAGTCCGGAGCTGGCGGCCTTGGCGATGGCATTTTCATCAGTATCGGTCGTTACTTCATCATTACTGCTCAATAAAACCAAAATTGCCGGTGATGATCCGGCAACTGCATAATAAATAAAAAGTGGATTGGTTGCCTGCTGGGTACCGGTCCACTTTTTGTTTTCACTATTTAAGATTGTACGTGAATTAACAAACTGGGCCGATAAGGTATGGCAGCCGTCCGACTAAGCAACATGAAAGCAAGATTAACCTAATGTTCCTGCTCCCTAAACAGCTTGTTATTGTATTCTCAATCTAATCGGCGTATTCTTAATTTGTGTTTATTATTGATAGATAAAGGAGATGGCAAGCTGTGCTTGTTTCTTGGTGGGGTGCCCTAATTGGGCTAGCCATTGCAATTATTTTGATTTTAAGAAAAGTCGATGCGGTGTACTCGCTGTTTATTGGTGCAATTATTGGTTCGCTGGTTGGGGGCGCCAGTCTGTTACAGACCGTTAATATTTTGGTGAAGGGTTCCCAGAGTGTTATGGGGACGGTCGTTCGGGTCCTGGCCGCCGGAGTGTTAGCCGGCGTGATGATGGATTCGGGGGCCGCCAACACGATTGCCCGGACCATTGTTGGCAAGATGGGTGACCGGATGGCGATCCTGGCCCTGGCCTTAGCCACGATGGTGATCACCGCGGTCGGTGTTTTTATCCCGGTCGCGGTGCTGATTGTGGCACCGATTGCACTGGAGGTCGGTGAACGGAGCCAGATTTCAAAACTCGCCCTGCTGGTTGCCCTTTCTGGTGGTGGCAAGGCCGGCAACATTATTTCACCAAATGCAAACACGATTGCGGCGGCGAAGGGGTTTGGTCTAAACCTCAGCCAGGTCATGATCGCTGACTTCATTCCAGCGGTTGTGGCGTTAATCGTGACGGTGATCGTCGCTTCACTGATTAAACATAGGGGTGACGCGGTCTTGCCAGCTGACCTGGCCGATAATCCCCGGATTGAGCAAGAAGATTTGCCATCCCTGGGCTCCTCGTTAGTTACGCCAATCATTGCGGTTGTTCTGCTATTGATTAACCCGATTGGCCAGCTCCTGCATGTACACTGGATGAGTACGATTGACTTAGACGCGACCTACGTCCTGCCATTTGCCGCGATTATCGGGGCATTAGCAATGCACAAGGGGAAACGGATTCGTGAATATGCCCAGACCGGGATGGTGAAGATGACGCCGGTGGTCATGATCTTAATTGGTGCCGGAGCGATTGGTGCGACGATTACCGAATCAAGCCTGCCGCAGCTACTGATTTCCGCAATCAAGGTCAGCCACATTTCTGGGGTCTTCCTAGCGCCACTTTCTGGTATTTTGATGGCTGGTGCCGCGGCGTCTACTTCGACCGGTGTTATCCTGGCTACCGGTTCCTTCTCTAAGGCAATTTTGGGCTTTGGGGTCCAGCCATTAGCAGCGGCAGCGATGGTTCACACGGGGGCAATCGTAATTGACCAGCTGCCCCAGGGAAACTACTTCCACGTCACCGCAAACGCCATGAACATGGACATCAAGCAGCGGTCACAGGGAATCCTATACGAAGCGATTTGTGGGGGCTCGGCTTGTCTGACCGCCACGGTTCTGTATGGTTTCCTGCACTTGATTTAATAGCCGGTAAGGAGGAATTATGATGAAGATTGTGATTGCGCCGGACTCATTTAAGGGTTCGCTGACTGCCAAGCAGGTAGCTGAGGCAATTCGGACCGGTGTCGCCCGGATCTTTCCGAAAGCAGATTATGAGCTGGTCCCCATGGCTGATGGCGGGGAGGGAACCGTCCAATCGCTAGTCGATGCTACGCGGGGGCACCTGATGAAGAAAAGGGTTCACAACCCGCTGAACGAGCTGAGCGAGGCCTACTATGGCATCCTGGGTGATGGCCGGACGGCGGTAATCGAAATGGCCCAGGCTAGCGGCATTCAGTACGTTAACGACCAGACGCATAACCCAATGATTGCGACGACTTATGGTACCGGGGAATTAATGCTCGACGCGCTGAACCATGGCGTTCAAAAGATTATTCTCGGAATTGGGGGCTCAGCTACCAACGACGGCGGCGCGGGAATGGCCCAAGCTCTTGGAGCCCACTTGCTGGACGCGAGTGGTAATGAACTCCCGCTCGGTGGTGGCGCCCTCGGCCGACTTGCCCGGATTGATGTCCGTGACTTAGATCCCCGAATCCAAGCCACCCAGGTATTGATTGCATCGGACGTTACCAACCCATTGACCGGGAAGGAAGGGGCTTCCGCGGTATTTGGACCGCAGAAGGGTGCAACTCCGGAAATGGTCAGCATCCTGGACCGAAACCTGCACCACTACGCGGAAATCATTAAACGAGACCTCCACCTAGACCTTGAACAACGGCCGGGTGCTGGAGCCGCTGGGGGACTTGGAACCGGCCTAATGGCCTTTACCAATTCCGAGATGGCCCGGGGAATTGACCTGGTTGTTGAATTTACCAGGCTCAAGGAACGGGCGGTGGATGCCGACCTGGTCTTTACCGGTGAAGGTGGCATTGATTTCCAGACCAAGTTTGGTAAGACGCCATATGGGGTCGCACTGGCAACGAAGACGGTGGCTCCGCAGGCACCGGTCGTTGTGCTGGCCGGCAACGTTGGCAAGGGGATTGACAGCTTGTACGGTCAAGAAGCAATGGACGCGATTTTTGCGACCCCCGTGGGAGCTAAGCCGTTGGAACAAGCGATTGCGGATGGACCGCACGATATCGCACTGACGGCAGAAAACGTTGCTCGACTCATCAAAGCAGTGAAAAATTAACGACGAAGGCCACAGTGCGGACCAGGGATGATGCGCACTGCGGCCTTGCTCGTTATTATTTTCTTTCAGCCTACAGCCATTCCTGCTGGTCAAAGGCCATTTGCCAAAACTGCTCCTCGTAGTAGCAAGAAATTTGAAATGCCCGGGTCATTTGCTGGCGGCCAAGTTCGTCGACACTCGCGGCTTGCTGGTTGACGATCGCCTTCATTTGTTCCGTGCTGGTAGTGAAATCTGCGGCGGTGTAGCTGTCAAAGAACTCCTGGTACAGGTGAACCGGGCTGTGCTTGACGGCTAAACGCTGGGCCAGCTCACTGTACAGCCAGTAGCAGGGAAGGAGACCAGCGGTAGCAGCCGCGGCGCCGTAACGGTCTAGCTGGTAGTACATATGGGTGATGTAGGAGTATGCGTTAGGGGCGACGGGAGTTTCTTGCAGTTCCTGTGTGCCCAGGCCGATTTCCCTGTGCATCCGTTGGCGGACCGCGTCTTCGCCTTCTCCGAGGTGGCTTAAAATCGCGCCTTCGTTTGCTGGCAAGTGGGTCGCAATTTCCTGGTGGAGCCGGTTGAAGGCCGTCAGGTAGTGGTTGTCCTGAATTAGGTAGTAGCGGAAGGTCGCGAGGGGCAGGTCGCCGCTGCTGAGCTGCTGAATGAAGGGAGCGCGAGCGCTCGTTTCGGTAGTTTGGTTAATGGTCGCTGCTAAAGTAGTGGTAAAAACAGTCATGGCAATACTCCTTGTTGGTTTTTCTTAATTATAAGCTAGATTATTCCCCGCAGGTTAGCCTAAATTTGCTATACTGGTGAAAGATTGCGTCTAGCGCTTGCTAAAATAGTGAAAGTTCGAACAAAATGGTATGTTAGACGAAATGTGCTATGATTGATGGTAAACGCTTACAAATAGACGACAAAGGATTTTAAAAATGGATGAATGGATGAATTACGAACAATTTGACCGGCAAACCTGGCACCGCTTTTTTCCAACTGATTCTGTCCGTCTGAGCCAAGATAACCTCGACGAAATCAAGTCCTTGAATGACCGAATTTCGTTGACGGACGTTCAGGATGTGTACCTGCCACTGATTAAGCTGCTCCAATTACACTATCAAAACTTTTTGGAATGGCAGATGCAAAAGGCCAACTTTTTGCAGCAGCCAGTACGACGGGTTCCCTATATCATTGGTATTGCAGGCTCGGTGGCGGTCGGGAAGAGTACGATTGCCCGGCTCCTCAGTATTTTGCTAAACAAACTACTGCCGGATAAGCGGGTCGAATTGATGACCACGGATGGTTTCCTGTATCCGAACGCGGAGTTGAAACGACGGGGGATCATGGACCGGAAAGGTTTTCCAGAGTCCTACGACATGGAGAAGCTCCTCAAGTTCCTCAACGATGTCAAGGCGGGTGAACCGGTAGTCACGGCGCCAACGTATTCCCACCAGGTTTATGATGTTCAGCCAGACAAGCCCCTGGTAATTGACCATCCAGACATCTTGATTGTTGAGGGAATCAATACCTTACAGTTGCCAAGCAACCAGCGCCTGTATGTCAGTGACTACTTCGACTGGTCGATCTACGTTGATGCCGACCCAGACTTAATTGAGTGTTGGTACTTGCAACGTTTTGGTCTGCTCTTAAAAACGGCCTTCACGGACCCGTCTAACTACTACTACCCGTACTCACAGGGAAACCAGGAGGAGGCCTTCGCAATGGCTAAAGATGTGTGGCGGCGGGTCGACCTGCCCAACCTGACCGACTTTATCCTGCCAACGAAGACCAGAGCTAACTTGATTTTGCACAAGACCCATGGTCATGTGGTTGACCGCCTCTACCTGCGGCGGGGTTAAGAGAATAAAATATGAAAGAGGCTGGGAGAAAACGATGGTTTTCTCACCAGCCTCTTGCTAGTTCTTAACTATTATAAAGATAACGTGCGAAATAACCACAGGGCTAGTGTCTAACTACGAACGCTAGCCGGCCCGTGCCGTGCCAACTATCGTTCTAGGTTAGCCATACGCCCTGTCGAGAAGGTTATTTCCCACTCACTTCATTTTTAGGCTGAACGAGCCAGCGGAGGCGAAGCCGGGGTATTCCCTCTTTGCTTATTCTGTCATCAGCCAGTCAACCAGGCTCACTGTTTGGACCTGGTCATCGCCGGGGAGCTGGTGGTCGCCCTGCTTAGCAAGGATCAACGTCCGGGGACCATCGTCAGGGAGGCGGTGCAGGCCCGCCACCGTTTTTTGGTAAGCCGCGTCGGTGAGCAGGGAAAAGTTGAACTGGAAGTAGTGCCGCTGCTGGTTTTGAATGCCGACAAAGGTTACGGGATGGTCCTTACAGCTGGTAAAGACCTGGTAGCCACGGCTGCGTAACTCGTTGAACACGACGATTGCCAAATTTCGTTCTGACAGGGCATTCTGCTTGTTCGCCAAAATCGACCGCAGGGATGGGTCAATTGGAAAATACTGAGCGTTGGTCGGCTTGGCAGTGCCTGTTTTCAGGTTGAGTTCCTGGCAGGGGGCAAAGAGGAAGCCCTGTTGAAGGAAATCGAGGTAGGCGGCAAGGGTCTTGTTGGAAACATTCACGCTACCGTCCTGCAAGCTGGCAACCACCCGTGAAACGTTGGTCAATTCTCCAGCATGGTTGGCTAAGAAGAGGGCCAGCTGCTGGACGAGACCCGCGTTGCACAGGGTGTTGCGCTGGGAAAAGCCGTTGAGAATGATTGTATTGATCACACCCTCAAAATAGTTGCGTGCTACCGTAAAATTCCGGATTTCCTGCGCGAAGGGGAAGCCGCCGGTGTTGAGGTAGTGGTAGAGCGAACTTAAATTGGCGGAAAGCTGATGGTAGGTGAGAAACTCCTGAAAGCGTAAGGGACCTAGGTAGACCATCCGGCAGGGAAACTGACTGGCTAGCCGTTGGATGCTAACCGCCGAGCTGGTGATGTACAGGTCGACCCGCGGCAAGTGAACTAACTTTTGCACTAATAATTGATAGTTGGGCACCGTTTCAAGCTCATCAAGGAACAGGTAGGTAACCTGGTCCCTGGTGAGCTTTTTTTTAATTTGCTGAAAAAGCTGCGTAGGATCCTGCTGAGCGTTAGCAGGGTGATCAAAGTCGTAGATTAGAATCCGTGCGCTCGGGACCCCCTGCCGTTTCAGGTAGGAACGAAGCTGTTCCAGCAGGGTTGTTTTACCCCCGCGGCGGACGCCATAAACCACTTTAATTGTCGAATCGCTTATTGAACTTTTTAATTGGTCTAGTTGTTTTGAACGGACAAACATCCAGTCATCTCCAGTAAAATTCCTTGAATAAACAAATCTTAACAAAATCTGTCGACCTCGGCAAATTTGGAAAAGAATCCAAATATATCAACGATTTTCCACCTAAACCATTAGTAAAAAAGTAAAATTTAGTAAAAACGGTTACTGCTGGCTAGGAGATGCAACTGGTTGCGCAAAAATAAATTGGTCTACTTGTCTTGACAAGCTAAATAATACCGATTAAGAACTTAGGCATACTGATTAACCAGCGAAACTAACTTTGAAGGAGATTATCACTATGAAGATTTTTGCGGACACTGCTAACATCGACGAAATTAAGCGAATCAACGACCTTGGCTTACTAGACGGGGTGACGACTAACCCAACCATCATTGCCCGGGAAGGCAAAGACTGGGAAACCGTCGAAAAGGAGATTTGCGCGATTGTCGATGGCCCGGTCAGTGCTGAAGTAACGGCTGACGATACTGACGGGATGGTGACCCAGGCTAGGAAGCTCAGCAAGTGGGCGGACAACATTGTCGTTAAGATTCCGATGACTGAGGCGGGCTTAAAGGCCGTCAACATTCTGTCAAAAGAAGGGATTAAGACAAACGTTACCCTGGTCTTCTCCGCAGCGCAAGGATTGCTGGCTGCAAAGGCGGGGGCGACCTACGTCAGTCCCTTCCTGGGTCGGCTTGATGACATCGGGGCGAGTGGGCTGGAATTAGTTGAAAAGCTGCGGCAGATTTTTGACATCTATGGCTACCAGACGGAAATCATTGCCGCTTCCATCCGCCACTGCCAACATGTTGAACAGGTTGCTCTGGCTGGCTGTGACATTGCCACCATTCCTGGTCACCTCATTCCAAAATTGTGGGAACACCCGCTGACGGATAAGGGACTGGCAACGTTTAAGAAGGATTGGGCCGAATTTGAACAACTGCAGAAGAAATAAGCAGGGGTGAGTGAGATGCTAACGAAACGTAACGTGGTGCCTGAAACAATGCGGACGACAAGTCGTGAATTGCGAATTCTGCGGGCTGGAATGGACGCGCCAGAACTTATCAGTAACTGCCGGGTCCTGACGCTGCTTGACCACTCGTCACGAGAACTCAACCATCAGCTGCGGACAACGCTCCAGGGGAGCCAGCAACCGGTTTTGAAACTTGATGAGGGAGACCTTCGACTGACACCCGTTGACTTTGCCTACCTGCTGAGTCGGCGGCTGACCAACGTTCTAGCCGGGGTGAGCCGTGCGGCGGTCGCACGGCTGGTGATTGTTTATTCACCGAGCTGGGCTGGCGAATGCCGCCTGCCAGCTGACGCGCAGCGAATCAGGATCGCTCACCGGCAAATTCGCGACTTGTTGCGGATTATTTATGATCAAGAAACTGCTGGGCAGGTTCAGATCATTTATGGCGGTTTCGTTTTTGAAGAAGAATTAGCCGACGTGCTGTGTGACAGCAACGTGGACGGCGTCTTAATAAATTAAGTGAGGTTAGATAAGTATGATTAGTAGTTTAAATACAACGGTGACCCGGGCGCGCCAACAAGATTTTACGATTAGCGACCAGCTGGCTGTCAATGCCCTGCGGTTTATGAGTATTGACATGGTTGAAGCGGCAAAGAGCGGCCACCCAGGTTCCCCAATCGGCATGGCACCAATGGCATACGTTCTCTGGGAAAAGTTCCTTAACTTCAATCCCCAGGACGATAAGTGGCTCAACCGGGACCGCTTCGTCTTATCTGGTGGGCACTGTTCAGCCTTGCTATACAGCCTGCTCCACTTTAACGGCTTCGAAGTTAGCCTGGCCGATATCAAAAACTTCCGGCAGTTAGGCTCTAAAACCCCAGGCCATCCGGAGTACCAGCTGACTCCAGGGGTTGATGCTTCCACCGGCCCGCTGGGGCAAGGCTTTGGCATGGCTGTGGGGATGGCAATGGCGGAGCGTCATTTGGCGGTGCAGTATAACCGGCCTGGTTACCCGCTGGTCGACCACTACACTTACTCGATCGTTGGTGACGGTGACCTGATGGAAGGTGTTGCCGAAGAAGCAATTAACCTGGCTGGGAAGAACCGTCTTGGCCACCTGATCGTTCTTTACGACTCAAACGATGTGACCCTCGATGGGCCGCTGAGTCTGAGTACGAACGAAAGTGCTGCCGCCCGCTTTAAGGCTGCCCACTGGGATTACCAGCTGGTTGAGGATGGTACTGACCTGAACGCGATTGCCCAGGCAATCCGCAACGCGCAACAAACCAGCCGGCCATCGCTGATCGAAGTTAAGACGATTATCGGCTACAACACACCTGACGAGGGCACGAATAAGGTTCACGGTTGCCCGTTGGGAAAACAGAACGTGGCGATTACGCGGGAAAACTATGGCTGGCCTTATGAGCCGTTTGAGTACCCAACCGCGGTTTACCAGCAGTTTGCCCAGTACATTGAGGACAAGGCGCGTAACTACCAGGAATGGCAGGAAATGTTTGCTGAGTACCAGAAGGAATACCCGACGGCGGTCCAGCAACTGACGCGGCAGGGGATGGACACCGCTAACCTGTGCAGTCACCACCAGGTCGGCGAAGAGGTGTCGACACGGGTTGCAAACGCCGAAACTATGCAGGACCTGGCTGCTGCCAACCCTCAGCTGTGGGGCGGGTCCGCGGACCTCTTCTCATCCAACAAGACTGCTCTCAAGGATGACCAGATTTTCCGTCCGGCTAACTACGGTGGGCGCAATATCTACTTTGGGGTCCGTGAGTTTGCAATGGCGGCGGCCGTGAATGGGATCAACCTCCATGGCGGCAGCACTGCCTATTGCAGTACCTTTATGGTCTTTAGCGACTACCTCAAGTCGGCCATCCGTCTGGCGGCACTCCAACACTTGCCATCCGTCTTTATCTTCACCCACGACTCATTAGCAGTCGGTGAGGATGGCCCTACCCACGAACCGGTTGAGCAGCTCGCAATGCTGCGGACGATTCCAAACGTGCAGGTGTTCCGGCCTGCCGACGCGAACGAAGTGGTCGCGGCCTGGCGGGTGATTGGTCAAACGGATGACCGGCCAAGTGTAATTGTGGCTTCCCGGCAGAACTTGCCGGTCCTGGCGGAAACAATCAATGCGGCGGTTCAACGGGGAGCCTATGTGGCTGCCGATGCCGCGGGAACTCCTGATGGGATTCTAATGGCTAGTGGTTCCGAACTATCCCTGGCACTGGCCGCTAAAAAGTCCTTGGCAGAGAACTACCAGGTCGATGTCCGGGTCGTTTCTGTCCCAAGCATGGAACTGTTCAATGAACAACCGGCTGCCTACCGGGAAGCGGTTTTGCCGAATGCCGTTCGGACGCGCCTGGCTGTCGAGATGGCTAGTCCGCAACCATGGGGTCAGTACGTGGGCCTCGATGGGGCAACGATTGGGGTCGATGATTTCGGCATGAGCGGTAACGGAGCAGCTATCAGCGCAAAGTATGGCTTTACCGTTGAAAACGTGGTGGACCAGTTCATGACGATCCTTAGAAAGGGGTGATGAGAATGATTGTGCGAGTGAATGAGGAATTAACCCAACTGGATCAGCAAGCCGTCAATGAAGAATTAGCCCTGTTAACGGCGGCACTAAATAGCTAACTATTAACCACATTCCATTCTGAATTAAATATTCCATCTGAGTAGGTGGGGCCAAAAGGTGTTCGTTGCTTTTGGCCCCACCTTTTTTAGGAAAAAAGAAACGATTAATCGCTCAGGGGAGTTGACCGTCCGGCTTTATGCCTGTAAACTTATCCTAATAATGGTTAAGAAACTTTGATGAAGGAAGTGGCAACGTGGCAAACATCAATCTAGATGCTTTTGACAAGATTATCGTCCTGGACTTCGGTAGTCAGTACAACCAGCTGATTACCCGCCGCCTGCGTGATTTTGGGGTCTATTCCGAACTCCTGTCACACAAGATTACAGCGGACGAAATCAAGCAGATCAACCCTAAGGGAATCATTTTCTCCGGTGGCCCCAACAGTGTATACGACGAGGGAGCCTTTAAGGTTGATCCAGAGATCTTCAAACTGGGGATTCCGATTCTTGGTATCTGTTACGGGATGCAGCTGATGGCCTATGATTTAGGTGGCAAGGTCGAAAATGCCAATAATTCTGAATACGGTCGGGCGGACATTGAGGTGGTCGATGATGACGCCGTCTTGTTTAAGGGCCTGCCGAAGAAACAGTATGTTTGGATGAGCCACGGTGACCTGGTAACCCAAGCACCGGCTGGATTTACGGTAACGGCAACGAGTAAGAATTGCCCGATTTCAGCCATCGCGGATAACGAACGGAAATTCTACGGAATCCAATTCCACGCCGAAGTGCGGAACTCCGAGTACGGGTTGGACATCCTGCGCCGCTTTGCCTTTGATGTCTGTGGTGCGAAGGATAACTGGACGATGGACGACCTCATTGACTTGCAGGTGGAACACATTCGCAAGGAAGTTGGCGACAAGAAGGTTATCCTCGGTCTGTCTGGTGGGGTGGACTCCAGCGTGACGGCCGTGTTGATCCACAAGGCGATTGATGACCAGCTGACGTGTATTTTCGTTGACCACGGTCTGTTGCGGAAGAACGAAGCAGACCAGGTCATGAAGGCATTGAACAAGGACCTCGGTGTGAACATTGTCAAGGTGGACGCTGCTGACCGCTTCCTGGGTAAGCTGGCAGGGGTGACTGATCCCGAACAAAAGCGAAAGATTATCGGCAAGGAATTTATTGAGGTCTTCAATGAAGAAGCTAAGAAGATTCCGGACGCGGACTTCCTGGCTCAGGGAACCCTGTATACTGACGTCATCGAATCCGGGACGGATACAGCCCAGACGATCAAGTCCCACCACAATGTTGGGGGCTTGCCGAAGAAGCTCGGCTTTAAGCTGATCGAACCGCTGCGCAAGCTCTTCAAGGATGAAACCCGTGAGCTGGGTGAAAAACTGGGGATTCCGCACGAACTGGTTTGGCGGCAACCATTCCCTGGCCCGGGTCTGGGAATCCGGGTGATTGGTGAAATCACGCCCGAAAAGCTGGAAATTGTTCGGGAAAGTGACGCCATCCTGCGTGAAGAAATCAAGAAGGCCGGTCTGGATGAGAAGATTTGGCAATACTTCACCGTCCTGCCGGGCATTCGCTCCGTTGGGGTCATGGGTGATGGTCGGACATATGACTACGCCGTTGCCATCCGGGCTGTGACCTCGATTGACGGGATGACCGCCGACTTCGCCAAGATTCCGTGGGACGTCTTGCAAAAGATTTCCGTCCGGATCGTCAATGAAGTTGACCACGTTAACCGGATCCTTTACGATGTCACGAGTAAGCCGCCTTCGACGATTGAATACGAATAATTTAACATTTTATTCATTTGTATTAAAAAGCAAGTAACGATTGTCCTACTGAAGTGCCTCATAATTGTTAGACAAAA
>NZ_AZGE01000026.1 GCF_001434465.1 Limosilactobacillus oris DSM 4864 | reverse complement strand
TTTGTCTAACTTTTTTGTTGCACTTCATACTTATCGCTAGAGGTAAGTGGGACTTTTTTGTTACTCTTTAAAACATATTTTTACTTATACGGAAGTTGCAATCGACTTTTGAATTAATAAGGTTTACCTATATTTGTAGCGAAGGGACTAGGAAGAAACAGCATTTCTTCCTAGTCCCTTGCTTATTTTAAAGTTGCTAGTGAATGACGTGCTAGCTGGACGGCAATTCACTGACAAAGTCGAGAGAGTGGGACAACGAACTAGGCCTGTCTCACTCTCCATTTTTATTCCAGATCTGGGGAGATAAACTACCGGGGAAATGTTGCGACACATTTATTTTTAGGTAATGCCCGGTGGTGTTCAGATACGAGAACCATATTTTTTGGAACCGGTTTCGCGGGAATCAGATTATTTATATATTAATGGCAAAATTCGTTAAATGCTTCACAACCACTATGTTTATAGTTGATTATGCTAATTATAAATTTATGAACGTTTACGTAAAAATACTTGTTAATGTTGATTTAACAGCATTGACAAAAAAAAAAAAGTTATAACATTATAGGAGGTTGATCAACTGAGTATAAGTTTAGAAGTCTAATTGGAGGCTATGTTATGACTGAAAAAAGCCGCACTGGTTTGAACCTCGATGCACTTTTCATTGGGGATAAATCAGAAAATGCTGATATTTTTAAGAAAACTATGGACAAGCTTATCGATGAACATATGGGATGGCGTTTAAACTATATGCCTCAAGATAAGCCTCTTATTACGGAAAACGATAAGGGGAGCGAAACTTTTAAGAAAACTAGTCAACATATGCAAAGCGTTCTTGATGATCTATCGGTTCGTCTTCGTTCTAACTCAGTTCCTTGGCATTCACCACGCTACTTTGGTCATATGAACTCAGAAACATTGATGCCAGCAATTTTGGCGTATTCCTATGCGATGTTGTGGAATGGGAACAACGTTGCTTATGAATCTTCACCCGGTACTTCTCAAATGGAGGAAGAAGTTGGTCAAGATTTCGCTACTCTAAACGGCTATAAAGATGGCTGGGGACATATTTCTGCTGATGGTTCCTTAGCGAATATGGAAGGTCTGTGGTATGCACGGAACATGAAGAGTCTTCCACTTGCTATGAAGAAGATTAAACCAGAATTAGTAAGCGGAAAGAGCGACTGGGAACTGTTAAATATGTCTGCTGAAGAAGTCCTTGAGATTCTAAATAGCGTCGACCCAGAAGTTGCAGCCGACATTAAAGCGCACTCAGCACGGGCTGGACACAACATGGACAAACTTGGTAAGTGGATTGTCCCACAAACAAAACACTACAGCTGGCTAAAGGCAGCTGACGTTACTGGGGTTGGCTTAGATAACGTTGTCTCCTGCCCGGTTGATGAACATTATCGGTTGGATGTTGATGCCCTCGAAAAAATTATTCGGGACTTAGCAGCTAAGGAGATTCCAGTACTTGGGGTAGTTGCAGTTGTGGGATCAACTGAAGAAGGCCAAATTGACCCAGTTGATAAGATTGTTGAATTGCGAGATAAGCTGCAACAAGAAGGAATTTACTTCTATTTGCATATTGACGCCGCATACGGCTCCTATGGCCGTTCACTCTTTTTAGACGAAGATAACAACTTTATTCCATACGATGAACTGAAAACGGTTCACCAAAAGTATGGTGTATTCCAGGAAAACAAGGAATATATCTCTCGTTATGTTTATGACGTATATAAGGCATTCCCAGAGGCACAATCGATCACTGTCGATCCTCACAAGATGGGATATGTTCCTTATGCAGCTGGTGGAATCACCATTCGTCATAAGAATATGCGGGATATTATTGGCTATTTCCCAGTATATGTTTACGACAAACGTTCGGGTGCACCAGCAACCTTAACTCCATATATTCTTGAAGGTTCAAAAGCAGGTGCGACTGCCGCTGCTGTTTGGACGGCTCACCGTGTTCTTCCACTCAATGTCTCTGGCTATGGTAAGTTGATTGGTCGCTCAATCGAGGCAGCACAGCGGTATTACGAATTCTTGAAGAATTTAAGTTTCAATATTAACGGAAACGAAGTCGAAGTTAATCCATTGACTAAGCCAGATTTTAATATGGTTGACTGGACATTCAACGTGAAGGGAAACACTAACCTTGCAAAGATGAATGAATTAAACCTGAAATTCTATCAAAAGGCATCATTTGTAGATGGACCGGTTTATAACAATGACTTCCTCACTTCTCATACAGACTTTGCAACTGATGGCTACGGTGATAGCCCCGTTCCATATGTAAAGAGTCTTGGCTTCTCAGAAGATGAATGGCAGAAGGTGCAGAGTGTCGGCATCCTGCGTGCATGCATCTTGACGCCGTTCCTTTATGATCGTGACAACTTTGCAAGCTATGCAGAAAAGATTAAGAAAGCGATGGAAGAAAAGTTAACCGCTATCTTAGGTTAACTCGATTGTAAAGGTAAATAGGACAAGAGCTCAGAGAGGAGAAACTCGCTGAGCCTTTGTATATCCTAGTGAGGAAGGAAAATTATGAGTGAAAATACAAAAATTAGTTTAGGAACCTTCGTGGGAATCGGGATGGCAATGATTGCCACCGTCCGGAGTGTTCCGACATTAGCAGCCGCAAGTTGGCAAATGTTCTTTTATATGACGTTTGCAATTATCTTTTTTGCATTACCAGTTTCCTTAATGTCTGGTGAGTTTTCAGCAATGTTGCAAGATGCTGGTGGTCCACAACTATGGGTTCGAACTGGTTTAAACCAGAAGTGGGGATTTACCACTGCCTGGTTGCTTTGGGTGCAAATCTTCCCAGGCATGGTTATGGTTGCGTCAACTCTCGGCCCGCTTTTCGGTAACACGATTGGGAACGTTTCGTTGGGGCAGAACCATTGGTTTACCTTAGGATGTATCATTGTGATTTACTGGATAATCACGATTCTTAACCTGAAGTTCGACATGGTTAAAATTGCCGGAAACTTTGGTGTTTGGTTTGGGGTGTACATCCCATTCGCGGTAATGATCGTTATGGGGGTTGCCGCCACTATTAAAACTGGGATTAATGCCCAAAGTGTGTTAGGGACTTTCTCTCCCGAAAAACTTCTCCCGGACGTAAGTACGTTTAAGTATGTTGCGGCAATTTGCTTTATCTTTACCGGAATTGAAACGTTAGGGGTATATGTGCCACGGATGAAAGATGCCACGCACGACTTCGTTTCTGGAGTGGTATTTGCTCTGGTTGCGATGGTTATCTTGAACATCCTTAATGCTATTTGTGTGGCTGACGTTGTTCCTGATGGCACGACCGAATTGACTAATATAACTCAACCGGTTATTTTGTTCTGTAAAATCTTGAACTGGCCATTATGGATTGCCAATGTATTTAGTTTCCTAGCTGCAGTTGGGGTCTTTTTACAGCTATCTGGATGGGTAACCGGTCCATCTCAAACTATGATTCAGGTTGCCCGAGAAGGGTTAATACCGTCTAGCTGGGGCTTCTTTAAACACAATAATATTGGGGTGGCGCGGAATGTTATTTTAACTCAGTCAACTTGCATTACGCTTTTTGCCCTTATGTACGCATTTCCAGATATCAACGGTATTTTCCTGATGCTTACCAACACTACGACACTGCTTTACTGTGTAATTTACTTCTTAATTGCGATTGCATTTATTCGCCTTCGTTATACAGAACCTGATATGACACGTCCATATCGGGTTGGTAAGCACGGTAACATGGCAGCATGGGTCTGGACAGTGTTCTTTATCTTTGGGATTCTCAGCATTGCAATTGTAACGCTGTCTACTGCTGGCGTTGTCAGTGCTGTGTCGATGATAGTTATCACAATTGTTTTGACTGTTATTCCACTGTTTATTAATGCCCATAAGAAAGAACAGTGGCTTAAAGATGCTCAAGCTTATGCGGCTAGCCGGAAGTAACGTGTAATGTTAAAGGCTTAATAAGGAGTGCCCACTATGGCAAAAAAGAAACGTGCAAAGCCGCATATTGGCTTTACTGAAAGCTTAATAATTATCATCTGTATTCTCTTGATACTAGGATACTTGATTATTATCAAAGCACAGTCACCGCAAGTACCGCTATTTCTGGCTGTAATTCTGTTAATGTTTTATGGCTTTGCGCGGGGATTTAGTTGGGATACAGTGATGAAGGGAATTGAGGAAGGAATAAAGCCGGGGATAATTCCGCTCGTCATCTTTTTAATGATTGGAATTTTAATCGCAACGTGGATTTATTCAGGAACGATTCCAACAATTATGTATTTCGGCTTCAAATTAATTTCTGTTAAGTTCTTTTTACCAATGGTGTTTGTCGCTTGCTCACTAATTGCCTTAGTTTGCGGCAGCTCTTTTACAACGATATCTACGTTGGGAATTGCCTTTATAGGGATTAGCGAAACTATTGGAATAAATCTTGGGCTGACAGCTGGCGCGATTGTTTCTGGTGCGTTCTTTGGCGCCAATGTCTCACCGTTGTCTGGAACTGCTAATTTAGCGGCTGCAATTGGTAACGTTGATTTATATGAACATATAAAATCACTAGTTTGGACAGATTTGCCGGCATGGGTGCTCTCTTTTGCCATTTATCTCATGGTAGGGGTTAAGCATACCGATGCCAATCTTCCACTGATTGTTTCCATGTCTAAGGAATTGCAGGCTAATTTTTGGATTACATGGTGGGTATTGTTACCCGTAGCATTACTATTAGTAACAGCTTGGCTGAAAGTACCGGCAGTTCCTTCTTTAGCCTTTGGGGCTGCCTTGGCCGTAATGATTGGTTGGGTTCATAAACCAATTAGCATTAATCAACTCTCAAATTATATTATGAACGGTTATGTAGCTCATACTGGAAACGCCGCGATGGATCAATTGCTGTCCAAGGGAGGCATCAGCAGTATGCTAAGCTCGTTATCCTTAATTATTTTTGCGTTAACATTAGGCGGATTGTTAATCAGGCTTGGTATTATTAAAAGCCTGATTACAGGTATTGAAAAAGTTATCAACAGTGCAGGAAAATTGATTTTTGCCACAGCAGTTACTTGCTTTGGCGTCAATATTCTTGTCGGTGAACAGTACCTGTCCATTATTTTGCCTGGCGAAAGTTTTAAAGAATCGTTTGTAAAGCGTCATTTGGCTCCTACCTATCTCACCCGTGTTTTAAGTGATGCAGGGGGAGCAATTAACGCAATCATTCCATGGAGTGTGAGTGGGGTATTTATATCAGGAGCATTACAGCTCAAGCCGCTCCAATATATTCCCTATGCATTCTTTCCCATTATCGTAGCAGTATTGACCATATTAGTAGGCTTTGTTTTGAGTCGCAAAATAAATGGTTAAAGACGAAATTAAAGAGGTGATTTTAATGGATATTTTAGAAGATTTAGAGTGGCGTGGTGCCATTAACCAGTGTACTGACTTGGAGGGCTTACGTGACTTATTAAAAGAAAAGAAAGTTTCACTATACTGCGGAACTGACCCCACAGGAGATTCGCTGCACATTGGGCATTTGATTCCATTTATTATGCTGAAACGATTCCAGCTGGCAGGTCATCATCCTTACATCCTTATAGGTGGAGGAACCGGCTTTATTGGTGACCCATCTGGAAGGAAGAGCGAACGACAACTACAAACTGCAGAGCAAGTTCAACACAATAAGGAAGGTTTGACCAAGCAAATGATTAAATTGTTTGGTACAGAAAACTTCGATATTGTAGATAATTATGACTGGCTAAGCAAAATCAGTTTGCTGGATTTCTTACGGGACTACGGTAAGTCGTTTAATATTAATACGATGTTATCAAAAGAGGCGGTAGCAAGTCGGCTGAAAAATGGGATTTCTTTTACCGAATTTAGTTACCAAATTTTACAGTCTATTGATTTCCTGCACCTGAATAACACGAAGGATATTCAGCTCCAAATTGGTGGTGCCGATCAATGGGGAAACTTAACCAATGGGGTTGACCTAATCCATAGTAAGAAGCCAAATGAAAAGGCATTTGGCCTAACGATTCCATTGATGTTAAAAGCAGATGGTACAAAATTCGGGAAGACCGCTGGTGGTGCCATTTGGCTTGATCCAAAGAAGACTTCGCCGTTTACATTTTATCAATTTTGGCTTAATCAAGATGACCGTGATGTTGTGAAATACCTTAAATACTTTACATTTTTAAGCCATAAAGAAATCGATGAATTGGCCGAGAAGGTTAAAACAGAACCACAAAAGCGGGAAGCTCAACGCCGCCTGGCTGAGGAAGTAACGAAATTTGTCCATGGTGAGAAGGCGATGGAACAGGCTAAAAAAATTTCTGAAATTCTCTTTAGTGGTAACATTGCGGAGCTTTCAACCGCGGAGCTGGAGCAGGCCTTTGAAAAGGTCCCATCTGTTGAAGTTGGTAAAACACCAATTAATATCATTGACTGGTTAGTAAATAGCGAAATTGAGACTTCTAAGCGTCAAGCACGGGAAGATATTAAAAATGGTGCCATAACGATTAATGGCCGGAAAGTTAATGACGAAGAATTTATTGTTGACCCTAGCGATAATTTTGACGGCAAGTATGTCGTGGTGCGCAAGGGTAAGCGGAACTATTTCTTAGCTAAGGTTAATTGATATGAGGAGTGAGAAGAAGTAGTAAAACTTAGCTGGTATTCCATTTCTTGCTGTTTGTCTTTTGACGCGCGGCTAGGTTGGTCAAAGACTGATTTATCAGTGCTTGAACAACCGACCAGCTACTGTGCCGAAATATTAATACCCTAAAAACAGCTTAGAGGCAGAGAAACATGAGCTTTCTCCTAGCCCTTTTACCTCCCTATTAAGCACACTAGCTAAGAAGGAAGAATATTCAGCTTTTTTTAATCCTAAGGGGGAAAGCAATCAGAAGAATTTAATTTATGCAAAGAAAACGAAAAAATTAGCCAAAATGAGTTTCCCCCTTCAGACCCGTCACGCACCTGTGGCGGGTCTTTTTGTGTCTAAAATGTTTACAATTCCTTTCCTAAAAAAATATAACGATAATGCCGCCAACCCTTTGCCTGTGAGAATTTGTTCAAATTGTAGCATGGCGTTTACAAATAAAATAATGGTTTTATAATTATCAGTGACGAGATAACTCGGTTTGTTATGGGGGAGGAGTTATAGGATGCTATCAAGAAATAATTTGCAACTGCTAACACAACGGAGCGTGCGGCAACGACAACGGTTCGGCCTGCGCAAACTCACGGTGGGAGTGGCGTCCGTCTTACTCGGGACGACCTTTTTCATTGGTACGGCCAAAGCTGCAACCACCTCAGCTACCACGACACAGGCTACTCCGGCAACGGCGCAACCAGCTTCGGCGAACACGGCAGCTGCCACGCCCGCACAGCAGCAGGCAACTACTCAGTCAGAGCCAAACACCGCTGCAACCACTCAGCAGCCCACAGCAGCGGCCATGGCGGCCAACCAGGATACCGCCACCGTCAGTGGCCTGCAGTTTACCGGCTCGGTCAATGGCTTTAAGAATACGACTTCAGGTCAGCAGGCCGATAATTTTACCTTTAAGCCTGGCGACACCGCCGATTTAACCTATTACATCCGAAGTGCTGGCAGCGCGCAGATGAAGGATAATTCATGGCCAGTTGCCAGCCGGTACCTATTGACGATTCCGGCCGGCTTTAAGCTCTCTTCGTTCTCAACGGGAGACTTCACGAGTACCAGCCTTGGCCGGGTCGGCCAAAATAACGAGTGGGTCTACCTGATCTCGCTTAACCACACGCCGTCTTACCAGATTCCGGTCGCCATTACGGCACACCTGGTAGCCGTTGTGGACAACCTCAAGGATGGCGGCAGTCATGATTATAGTTGGTTCCCAATCCCAGGACTCCTGATGGCGATTAATGATGACCAGCATTTTAACAGCAGTCATACCATCACCCTGGGCGGCCAGACCTACCAGGTTACGGATTGCAGCCCATTCCTACACGGCAATGGCCTTGGCGAGCCTGTCACCTACACCGTGGCTCCGGGAACCAGTGAGCTAGCAGCCGCTAATTACCAGGTTATCGGTGTTAACGGCTCCACACACAACGGCACCGGCTCCCAAGTCGGCTACGAGGAAATCCAGCCTGAAATCAAGATTACCGGCACTGTCCACAGTGGTAACTACATTGACTTCCGGTTAGGCCTGCCGTATACCGACGCGCAGACTGGCCAAACCAAGTATCTTCCTTACGATAATACCCTGGCGGCCAACTGGACGACCGGGGACCAAAACGCCACGGTTTACAACATGGGCGACTACTACCGCCTGGTCTTCAACGTCAGCTCGGAAAGCCTTAGCAATCCGACCGTCAAATTAGATCTGCGCTGGGGTGCTGCGGGGACGCAGTCTTCAATCAACGCTAACAAGGTTTACGTCTACCGGTCGACGGCTGATCCGGCCAAGAATAAGACGGACTTCGACTATACGCCGACCAATGATGTCACCATTAATGGCAATTCCTACGCCAGTGGACTAACCGTTAAGGGGCAGTACCTGAGTGCCAAACCGGTTACGGAATCAAATTCTCAAGTTAGCACGTCAGGAACGTCTACGAACGTCCGTACCTGGGATAAGCAGGGGAACGTGGCGGTCAATACCCACTGGGCCAACACCTTTGTCTTTTCCACCGATACCCGGAAGACTTCGAACAAGTTTAGTTTTGACATCCGAGTCGCTAAAAACCCTGCTGTAAGCTACGACTGGGTTTCTGACGACGGCCTCGCCAAGCAGATTGCTGACGACCTCACCCCGCTGACGACCCACCAGCTTTCCAACCAGGTAGTCAGTGCTGCACAGACTTACGTAACGGACACGGCAAAACAGGGCGAGCGGCCTGTTACCAAGATTACGGTCACCCATGAAGATTTAACCGACGTCGCTAACGGCTACCACCGGATTTACCACGTAGTCATTGCTGATCCCACGGTCAACATGGACGCACCGGTGACCGTTTTGACCGTTAGTGCCGATAACTACACCCTGCCGAGCGGAATTACGAGCTATGAGGATGACGTTAAGCAGTCCAACGCCGTGAACAACAAGAACGCCTTTGCCATTCCTGATTTAAACGCGGTCACCGCTAATCAGAACCTGCAAACAGCTCTCCAGAACAGCTACATTACGGATTCGAAGGTGGAGGGCGGTAAAGCGGCCGCAATAATGCTTGTCAACAACGATACGACTGGCCAGTATGCTGGTGGTTGGGGTTCGACTGGCTGGCGTGCCAACATTAGCCTCAAGACGAACGGGACCGTTGAAGGTGGCGTTCAGGTTTCCGACCTGGTCACGACCAAGTTCGCTATCGAGGACGTTAATTCCCACCAGCAGCTAAACGCGGGAAACGCCTACCAGGGACCAACCGGGTCGACGGTTAACTTCAAGGGAGCCCAAAGTGCCTATAACAAGCTGCAGGGTTACCAGTTTGTTAAGGCGGTCAGTGTTAAGAATGGTGTCGAAACCGTGCTGACTAACTTCGATCCGAGCCAAATTGAGAGTTATTCATACGGCACTGCGGGGAAGAACCAGCCGAACGAGTTTATTATCTATGTCCAGCCGGTACCAGTCAGCGTTACCGAAACGATTCATTACGTCTACGGGGATGGCCCGTCGAAGGGGCAGAAGGCGGCTCCAGACAAGACGGTTACCCTGACCTTTAGCCCGGTTTACGACCAGCAGGCCAAGCAGTATTCCTACCAGGTGGCCGGTCAAACTAACGCCAGCTTTGCGGCCGTTGCTAACCCGCAGATTCCTTCTTACCATGTGGCGACAGCTCAAACGGCAACTGGTACGGACGTCCTGGATAGTGCTCAGAACCAAGTTCGCGCCCAGTCTGGAATCACTGCCGCAAGTGCTGGACCGGTGGTTACGGTCACCTACGTGCAAGATCCGCTTCCGACGGCGGCAACGCTTAGCTATGTGGATGACGACGCTGCCGGCAAGGACCTGATTCCCGGCGGGGAGACAGCCAAGGGCCTACCGACGACGGCCATCAGCTTCAGCGAACTCGCACAAAACGAGGAAAAGCTGGTCGGGCAGCACTATGTCTTTAAGTCCATCACTGATGCTACTGGTAAGACAATTGCCAGCGGTGACTTTAGCCAGCTAGACCTGGGGACCATCTTCGGAAAGTTCGCTGCCAGCCCGCTGGCCTTCACAATCCACTTTGGTCACCAGCAGACGGCGCTTTCTCGTGTTAAGACGGTCACCGAGACGATTCACTACCGCTATGCTAATGGTGAGCAGGCCCGCCCTGACTATCAAACGAAGCTGGCCTTTACCCAGACTGGTACGCGTGATGAGGTTACCAACCAGAGTGCTTATGACGAGGTCAACCCGCAAACCTTCGCGGCTCAGCAGTCGCCAACAATTTCAGGCTACACGGCGGATCAAGCCAGCATTCCTGCCCAGACCATTACGGTGACGAGCGCCAATTTCGACCAGAACCTTGATGTTGAAAAAACGGTCACCTACCAGGCTAACCAGCAGACGGCGACGATTAGCTACGTAGATGATACGACTGGCAAGACCCTAGGCACTGCAAAAGCCAGCGGTCACTATGGCGACCAAATCGAGTTTACGACCGCGCCAGCCACAGTCATCCGCCAGTACCAGGACCAGCACTACGACTTAGTGGCAAACCCGTTTAAGGAGGGGACTAGCTACCAGGCCAACGACCAGCAGAACCAGTTTACGGTTCACTTCAAGCACCATCTCCGTACCCAGACGGAAACCCAAACCGTCAGCCGGACGATCAACTACCTTGCTCAGGCTGATAACCGGACGCTGGCGAAAGCAAGCCAACAAAGCGTGACCTTTACTGGTACGGGTCAGTATGACGAGGTTGCCAACCAGCTAGTCAATGTCAATGCTGACGGGACGGTTCAGAAGAACAGTGACGGGACACTGGCCCTGGGGAGCTTGACGTGGCAGCCGACTACGGGGACGGCCGACTTTGCGGCGGTACCAGCTGCCGTGGTTAAGGGTTACCACGTAGTTGCCGTTGATCCGGCTGACCAGCAGGATGGTACTGCCATTAAGGCAATCCAGGTCACCCAGACGACTGCGCCAATTACCGTCAACGTCTATTATGCTCAGGATCAGCAGGCCACCCTTAACTTCATTGATGATGAAACTGGTGCAGCAATTCATCCAGCGATTAAGGTTAGTGGAGTTAACGGTCAGGCAATCAACTTTGGCGACGTGACGGCCATTGTTAACGAACTAGAAAATACCGCTCACTACGTCTTAAAGAACACCACGGATGATACACCAGTGGCCGCAGCCTTGTTTGCCGTGCTTGCCGCCCAGACAGGCGAAAAGCAGATTGGCGGGGCCCAGGATGTCAACTGGGCTAGCATCTTTGGTAACTTTGACGATAACGATGCGGTAGCCCAGAGCTTCAGCATCCACTTCATCCATGGTCACAGTGCCCTACAACAGCAGCACCAACGGGTAGTCACCGAGACGATTCACTACGTCCGGGAGAATGACCACGCATCATTGGCACCAGATTACACCGCCCAACTAACCTTTAATGGTGACGGGTACCATGACCTGGTAACTAACCAGGACGTTCTTACCGGTTGGCATGCCGCCAATGGCACCGCGGATCAAGCGGAATTCATGGCGGTTCCGAACCCCGTAGTCAAGGGTTACCACGTGGCTACCGGCTTGGATGTCAATGGTACTGCCGTGCTGAGCGCGGACGGCCAGAGAGTAAACGCCCTGCCTGGCATTACTCACTCGACGCCGGAACCCGTCGTTATAGTCACCTATGCAGCAGATCCTGCACCAGTGACCCCAACGACACCAACTGACCGGCCGACGGAGCAACCGTCGCACCCAGGGCAGGACGTTCCTGCACCAGTGATTCCGGATCAACCAGCGAGTCAGCCAAGTAGTCCAGCGAAGGCGGAAGGGCCTGCTGTTGTGGCCGCAACTAGTTCCACTCGGGAGGCAGCGCAGACGAGCACGGCGCGCCAGCTGCCACAGACGGGAAGCCACAGTCCATTAGCCTTAGTCGGTTTCGGCCTGTTTTCCTTGCTGGAAGCCCTTAGCCTGGCTAAGCGGCGGCAGCGCTAATATTGATTTAAACTAAGAAAGAATCCCACCACGCGGCATTTTCTGCCCGTAGTGGGATTTCCGTTATTTACATCCCCTACGGCGTCTAATATAATTTTGCCAAAATTAATTTACTGGGAGAATTCTGTGATGCTAAAAGCATTCAAAATTATCGTGGTCCTGTCAGTGCTACCGTGGGTGTAGTCGTGGCCTGGGGATACGTGCCGTTGAACCTCCATCACCACCAATACTATTACGTTACCCGTATCGCCGCCATACCTATCCGTACTTAACCTTGCTGATGGAACATCAGCTGTACGAGGATGACCTGGGGGACCTAGCGCCAGTCAAGGGTTACCGGATTATTTTGAAATAACCGACTCCTCACTCTCCTGTTCGCTCGACTCTCTTAACTTTGAAAACGCTCGGAATACGGTTGACCTATACTTCGATAACCTGGGCCGCCTAGAAAGCGTTGACCGCAATGGGACTGGTCGTGATGTTTTCGTGAGCCGCTTTTGGACCAGGTTGAGGATCAGCTGCGGAAGAATGGTTCGTGGCCGTTAATCAGCCTGCAAGATCAGTTCGACCGGCAGTTTCGGAAGTAGTATCGTGAGTGAGGAGGGGCAGCATCATTAGCGCGTTAACGACAATCCTATTTTTTATTCATTACTAGCGGTAATCATTTGTACAATCTTGTATTACAGGGCACCGAAAAAGCGGGTCCGGCGGAAACGTTAGCTGGTCGCCTCAGCAATCTTAATAGCTGTCTGCGTTACTGCTGGCATAGTGGAAATGACCGCTCGTGATAACCAGCAGGATCAGACCTTTTGTCGGGCGGCGGCCCGGTTTAACCAGGACTCCACAATGGTCAGACCCACTGTAATCCGAATCGCGGAACGGGAAAACCAGGTCTGGCAAACCGCACTGGGGCCAACAAAGCAACGCACGCCAGTCATCCGCTGTTTCCAGTCAGCCAGCCACGGACCGGTTTCCTGATGAAGACCACCCACTGATGGCCTACCTGAAATTGGTGGACGAAGATGGCAGCGGAGAAACAGCTGGTCAGCCTGGATAAATTCCATGGTGGTGATGACGAAATCGTTATTTGGAATGACCCTGGCGACGGCCACTCTATCGGCTTTGGCGTCCACTCAACGGCAATAGTCACCGTACCCATTCCAAGGCTGAGCTGGCCCAGGAGTTTGCCGGCCGCACTGACCAGGTTTAAACTAGCGGTCGCCAACTTACAGCAGTACGCATACCATGATAATTAGTCAAAACAAGTTGCTGAAGACCAGTTCCGGTTTTTCGGCGCTGGCTTTTTTGTTTATAGTAGTTAATGAATGGTAAAATTTGGGCTGTAATACCATTTTTACGCCTGAGCTATTGTATAATAATAAAATCAGCATCCCCATTTTTAATGGGCTGACGTCCGAATCAAGCCATTCTTTACGGAAGGAGTTTTACGATGAGAGTAAATCAAATTCCCCATGTAAGATTGAACAATTACCAGTTGGATAAACGTAAAAAGCAGTGGGCCTTGTTAAGCGCCACGGTACTAACGGCATTATCAGCCGGCTTGGCTAGTGCCCACGCTGCTGACCAGCCAACTGCTGTGCTGACTGCCCCCACGACGGCGGCTGTACCGACACCAGCAGTATCATCAGCCGGTATGTCCACGAGAAGCCAACCGGCAGCTGAGAGCATAGCGCCAACTCAGCTAGCCACTGCGGCAGAGCAACCGGCCGCCGGCGAGAGTTCAACCGCGGCTGCGCAGTCTCCCTCCAACCTACCGCCACAGGAGAACCTGCCGACTGGCCCCATTAATACCAATACGGTCTACGGTAGTGAAATTGATCCCAGCAAGTACAGCCTCAGTTTTAACGTCAGCCTGCCGTATAAGATTCCCCAGTATAACCTGGTTGACGGTGACTTGCGCTTTGCTAGCAATGAGGAGGTTGCCCACCTGAACGGCTGGACCCAGCCAGCCCTGATTGATGGTCAGGCGGTCAATACTGGCCGTTACCTGGTTTTTCTTAGCAAGCCCGGCTACGATAACCTATTAGCGTGGTTAAACGGTCACTGGGAGGGCAACCTGCACAAGGAAAACGGCTTGACGGTCGGTGACAAGTGGGTGCCAGATGCCAGCCTGCACAATATTGCCTTAGCACCATATAACCTCGCAACCATCATTAGCAGTCACTGGTATGCCTTTTACATTATCAACCCCTATGACGTTCAGGCGACGATTACCGGCCAGAGCGTTATTAATGATAATGGCAGTGGTGAGGGCCGGTTTGCTCCTGGTCAGTACACGGTTTCCTTTGCCGGAACGCCGGGGGCGGCTTCCTTCACTAATGTCAGTCATGGTTTCAACTACCATTTCCAAACCGGGGACCTGACGATTGGGGAGCAAAATGCGGATGGCAGTTACCAGGTCGTGCTGACGGCCCAGGGAAATGCTAACCTCAGGGCCGCCCTGGATCAAGCCTTTCACAGCGGACCGGGGACGGACCATGCTTCAAATTACCTCCTCGCCATTGACCACGCGGGCGCGACAGTAGTGGTGAACGACTTGGCAAAGCAGACGATGCGGACGATTATCGCCCATAATGTTAACGACACCACGACGGAGCAGGAGCAGACGGTCACTTTTAATCGGAGCTTTACAACGGATCCGGCAACGGGGGTAGTCACCTATGGCAGCTGGCACGTTGGCGATGACGTTACGCAACTAGTCGGCACCTGGCCAGCAGTTACGGTACCGCCGGCAGCAGGCTATCAGGCCACTCCGGAACGGATTGCTGCGGTTACCGTTGACGGTGCTACTACCAACCAGCGCATTGATGTTTATTATCAGAAAATTGCGCATGGTGGAACGGCTTTCGGGAACCGCACGCCAGCAGGGACGGCCATTGTGGAGACCACCAGACGTAGCCAGTCAGCCGGGAACGCCGCACCGAGAGCTGGTCAGTTACCGCAAACGGGTGCTGATCATTCCGCCAGCGCCATCTGGGGGTTAGGGCTCTTCGCGCTTGCTAGTCTGTTTGGCTTTGGGCGGCGAAAAAAGCGGCCCACCGACGTTGACTAACGTTCCTATTAAAAGATTGAATTTTTTTCACAAGATTAGTCAATTTTCGCGGGAAAGTGGTTAATCTGTGCTCCCAAAAGTGATATAGTATAGATAATTTTAGAAAGCGAGGGACTAACTATGGCAAAGTACATCGTTGAACTTAGTGAAGAAGATTTGCAAATGATTAAGGACTGTCACTCCAAGAATCCTTCAATTATGAAGGCGATGGAGAACGCAAAGAAGGAAAACTAAGCATTCCGCAGGACGGCGCTGCTAGTGCCCGACATGGGATGGAGATAATCTTAAGAGGCGACTGAAATTTGGCGAAAATGCAGTCGCCTCTTTTTGCTGAAAAGAGGACGGAAGTTAGTATGTCAGTAATGGATATTTTAATTGCTCTGGTGCCAGCGCTCGGCCTGGGCTTTCAGGTCATCTGTATGCAGCTGATCGGCGGCAAGTATACCAACAAGGTTATGGGGATGGCCATCGTGACCCTGCTAGTCGGGATTGGCGTCTACCTGGTTAAGCAGCCGGTCTTAACGCCGGTGCTTTGGCTGGGCGCAGCGCTGAGCGGAATTGGCTTTTGTATCGGGATTATTCTGCAGGTCAAGAGTTTCTCCCTGGTGGGGGTCTCAATGACCATGCCGATTTCAGTTGGTGAACAGCTGGTCGGGACCGCTCTGGTGGGGGCGCTGTGCTTCCGCGAGTGGACGACGGTCAGCCAGTGGCTGCTGGGGGTGGGGGCCCTCATTTTAATCGTCATCGGGATTGCGATGACCGCCTACCAGGAACGGCATGACCAGGGGAGCAACGTCAAGAAGGGGCTGCTCTACCTCCTGATTTCCTCACTGGGCTTCGTGGCCTACGCTTCCTTCCCGACCGCTTTTCACCTAGGCGGCTGGGACATGGTCTTCCCGCAGGCCGTAGCGATTTTTGTTGCGATGATTATTCTGTGTTCATTTGAAAAGCGGCCACAGCTGTTTGCTACAAAGACTTGGCAAAACATGGCCACCGGGGTCTGCTTCGCCATTGCCAACCTGGGAATTATCTTTTCCAACGAAATTAACGGGGTGGCGGTCGGCTACACCATGTCCCAGTTGAACGTGATCATCTCAACCCTAGGTGGTTTGTGGATCCTCCACGAGGCCAAGACGCCGAAGGAAGTCAAGATGATTATCGCCGGGGTCATCCTGGTGGTCGCCGGTGGAATCATGATTGGGGTAACGAAGTAGTAATTAACATCAGAGCTTGATGTGCCTAAAAAAGACCAATGTAGATGGGGTGAATGAATCTACGTTGGCCTTTTTGTTAAACTTACATTTTAGGAGTAACTATATAATGTTAAGAATGGAAAACGGTTGTTAATTACAGAATTTAATGATTATTGAATTTTAGTTAGCTCGGAAAGATCTTTCATGTCACTCCCCAAGTCGTTGTACAAGTTCCGATAAAGCCGGTAATAATGGTTGTAGACTTCGTGTTGCGCACGCCGTGGCTCAACTTTCTTACCTAGAACTTGCCACTGCTGAACTTCATCAACTGTCAAGGTTCCAGTGGCAAGCCCTGCCAACATCACATCACCAAGATTAGCTTCTGCATCGTCGATTGGTGTGCGAACAGCGTAACCGGTAACGTCAGCAAACATCTGCACCCAATCAGGTGAGTTTGTTACCCCGCCGGCAATGACGATGTAATCGCCAAGGTTGCGGCCGGTACTTTCAATACTATGGCGGAGGGCGTAGCAAACTGCTTCTTGAAAGGCATGGAAAATATCGGCCTTCGTGTGGACGAGAGATAGACCGAAGATTAATCCCTTGGCGTTGGAATTCCAGACTGGCGCCCGCTCACCCATGAAGTAAGGGAGAACAACCAGTCCGCGGCTCCCAGCGGGAACATTGTGAGCTTCTTTGCCGAGAGTGACGTAGGCGTTATCACCGCCACTTTCCTGCACGCCCTTTTCCAGTAGGCCAAAGTTATCGCGGAACCACTTGGTGATTGCTCCAGCAGTTGCCGAACCGCTAAAGTTATAAACTAATTGTCGTGATTTATAAGGATATGGCCAGACAATCAGTCCCTTTCCTTTAATTGGCTCTTCACTGACGAGGGCTGCATTCATCGAAGACCCAATTGCGGCGACGTATCGCCCTGGTTGGAAGACGCCCATCCCGATGTTAGCGGCACCGACGTCAATTCCGCCAGCAATAACGGGAGTGCCAGCAGGGACTCCTAATTCCTGAGCCGCTTCCTTAGTGATGAGACCGGCAATTTCGGTTGCGTCGACGAATTTCTCAGGCATTTTGTCAACCGGCACACCCATCGCGTCCATCATTTCTTTCGACCAGGTTCCCTTATTAATGTCATAAAAGCCACCAATATTACCAGCAGCAGAGTAGTCAATTGAGACCTTGCCGGTTAGCTTATAGATAACATAGTTGTTTGGTGGCAGGAATAGCTTGGTTCGTTGCCAATTTTCTGGTTCATGGTTCTTAATCCAAAGGACCTTGGTGTAGCCGTAATATGGGTCAACAACGTCATTCCCGGTGATTTCGCGAAGACGGTTAGTGTTGACGTTCTGCTTAACCCATTCTGTTTCTTCGGCAGCCCGGCGGTCCATCCAGATTAAGGCTGGCCGAACCGGCTCCATTTTTTCGTCAACGGGAATGCCAGAACCACCGTAAAGTCCGCTGATGCCGATTCCTTTAATATCCGTGGGGTTGACCTTGCTTTTAGCAACGGTCTTTCGAATTGAATCTTTGACGGCCTTCAGCCAAACGTCCGGCCATTGTTCAGCCCACAGGGGATGGGGAGTTAAAACATCATACTCTTCTAAGTCCTGGGCAATCAATTCTCCCTTAGTATTCATCAGAATGCTTTTGGTCCCTGAAGTCCCAATATCTGTTCCAATTAAGTAGTCCATACGATTGTGCTCCTTTGTGATGAAAGGTGATTTTTACCAAGCGGTGAAGGCACCATCGATTAGGTAATCTTCACCAGTAGAGAAGCTGCTAGTGTCACTTGCCAGGTAAACGGCCATACCTTGCAGTTCTTCCGGCTTACCCAGTCGCCCTAACGGTGCCCAGTCGTTCCAGGTCTTGATCAATGGCTTCAGGTCAGGAGAACTTAAAGTCAAATCAGTACCCATGTAGCCAGGACTCATTGTGTTAACCCGCACGCCGCGTTTGGCCCATTCAATCGCTAAGGACTTTGAAAGCTGGATTACACCATTCTTTGTCGCATTGTAAGAACATTGTGGCTGCGGCCGGTTAACGATGTGGGCGGACATTGAAGCGGTGTTGACGATAGAACCGTGACCCTGTTTTAACATGTACCGGCCAGCAGCAGTAGAACACAGGAAGACAGAATTCAAGTTCAGGTTAACAACTTTTAGCCAATCTTCATATGACATTTCTTCAGCGGGGACGTTTAGACACATTCCGGCATTATTGAAGGCGGCATCAAGCCCCCCTAGTTGGTCAACAACAGTATTGACCATGGCTTCAACTTCCTCTGGGTCGGTGACGTCGGTCTTAACCGCGATTACCTTTTGACCAGTGGCTTGAGCGATTTCATCAGCAGTTGCCTTGGCTTTTTCTTCGTTAATATCGACGATTGCGACATCAGCACCGGCCTCCGCAAGCCCGGTAGCCATTGCCTTACCTAATCCTTGGGCACCACCTGTAACGTAAATACTCTTACCATCAAGGCGCATCCGATCTAAAATTCCCATGAGTAATTCCTCCTCAAAACTATTGGATTAAGAGCCATTCCAATTTGATGATTTAATTTTATAAAATGACTTTACTTAATTCATTTTTAAGGATAGGGCCTTTGATAGTGAAAGTCAAGGAATTTTTGGAACCGATTTCAAAAAACTAAAAATTAATTATCGCAAATCGTTTTATGCTACACTTAGTCTAATAGTTTAAAGCTGGGAGGACACTATGAAAACGAAAACGATGCAGTCGATTCAGCGGTCTAATTATTCTAATATTTATCACTTGCTGATGAGTAATGATAAGCTGTCTAAGCAGATGATTGCTGATGAACTCGGTTTGAGCCTGCCGACGGTTACAGGTAACCTGAACCAGTTGATTGACCAAGAACTGATAATGAAAAATGGTCAATTGGAATCAAAAATTGGGCGGCGTGCTACCGCCTATTCAGTGAATCCCAACGCTTTTTTAAGTATTGGAATTGAAGTTTTCCAAAAATACGCCACGATTACTGTGATTAACCTTAAACACGAAGTACTAGCAATTCATACGGTTAATATCCCCTTTGCAAATAATGAGCAATATGCAACCGCATTAGCTGACCAGGTACGCTGGCTCTTGCAAAATAACGGCTATAATGAAAAGAGCATCCTGGGTGCTGGAATAGGTATTCAGGGCTTGATTGATGGTGCCGGAACTACGGTTTTATGGGGGAAGATTTTAGGTTGTACTGGAATGCGAGCCGACCTCTTCAGTCAGTTTTTACCGTTTCCAGTTCGTTTTTACCATGATGCTGATTGTGTTGCTGCTGCTGAATACGCTGTCGAACCAAATGACGAAATCGTGCTGTCAATTGGTGAACACTTTGGAAGCGCCATTATCACTGATGGCAAAATTTTGCGCAGCACTAAGGGGCGGGACGGGACGATGGAGCATATTTCCATTAACCCGCGCAATGGCCGTCCGTGCTACTGTGGTCGACGGGGGTGTATTGAAACCTATTGTTCACTTTCGTCATTACTACAGCCAACAGAAACGCTTAATAGCTTTTTTACGAACCTCAAACAGCATAACCCAGCAGTAGAACAACGTTTTTCTGAATATTTGGACTACCTTGCAGAGTCAATTTATAATCTTCACATGTTTATTGATGTGCCAATCATAATTGGTGGACGATTGAGCAAATTTATTACTGCCTCAATTCTTGAAGACTTACGTGGACGCCTAAAATCGATCTCCGTGTTTCCTGAGAGTGAACAATATGTCAAAGTAGGTCATGTTGCTGACAATGCGGTAGCAATTGGCGCAGCAATTCCATTTATTGACGACAAACTTAAATCAATTTAAAGCGGACAGGCCCCCAGAGTCATTATTACTGGCTCTGGGGGCCTGTGCTTGATAGTTTTAATCTGCTATGCGTTCTCAGCTGTGGTTTGGTTAGTATTCAGTTTCTTCTCAAGGGCCGCAACAATCTTTGCGTGCTGTTCTTCAGTCAAGGTTACCTTAAAGTAGAAAATCAAGGCTGCAATAATTAGCAAGATAATTGGAATGTAGAACATGAAGGTGTTGAATTCCATAATCCCGTGGGCAGAAATATCACTAGGCTTAGCATTTCCCGTCATCCCAGCCGCAACGGCAACAATTCCAACAATTCCGTTAGAGGCCGCCCCAGCTAGTTTATCAATTAAGGGGCGAACCGAAAGGGTAACAGATTCATTCCGGGTCCCATTGACGAGCTGGCCGTACTCCACACTATCGGTAATGGTCATCAAGGTTGCTAAGAAAATTAACGGGTAGGGGACAAAATAGAAGGCGACGGCGGTCAGTACCCAATGCAAGTTTTGACCAGCAAGCAGGAAAATAACGTAACCGATGAGCATGAAGCCGATTCCGCCAACATAAATGGCCTTGCGTTTGATCAAATTTTCCAGGAATGGATATAGTGAGACCGAGAAAACGCCCAGGATACAAGTAATTACCCCGACCCATGTATAGGCAGCAGCGTTGCCGAGACGGTAGGTGAAGTAGTACATTAAGAGCGAATTTGTAACAACGTAGCTGAAGGCAAATAGGAAATAGGATGCCGCAATCCATAGGAGCTGGCTATTATGGCCGATTGCCCGAAAGATGTCCTTTAACGTTGTATGCTTAGTGTTGGAGCGAATAAGATTCTTTTGTTCCTTGATATTAAGACAGGTAATAAGGGCACCACCAGTACACAGGATTGCCACGATAATGACGTAGCCCATCCATCCAGCCCGGGTTTGTTGACCGAACGGTACTTTTGAAAAGATGTGCGAAAAGAGCATAATTGCTGGAGTGATAATTACGATTACGATTTGTGCGCCGAGGGTCGAACCTAGACGAGAGGCCGTTCCAAAGTTGGTACGGACCTTATTGTCGATACTTACTGCTGGTAACATTGACCAAATAGCAATGTCACTAAACGAGTAGAAAACATCAATGATTAAAAAGCTGATTGCAAGTAGAACTAAATAAAGCAGCGGATTGCTCCAAGCAAGTCCAAAATAGTCCGAAAAGAGAAAAATTAAGCCAATTGAAGCGACTAATGAGCCGATTAAAATCCACGGGCGAAATTTCCCCCACCGAGTATTTGTGTTGTCAACCACCCCACCAATCATCGGATCAAACATGATTTCACCAACCCGAATAATGACGATGATGGAAGTGACGATACCGACCATCTTGGAATCACTAGAATTTGTAAAGAGTTGACTGGTAATAAACATCATAAAGTAAATGCTCAAAGTATTATAAAAAGCATCATGGCCAAAGGTACCTAGAGCATATGCAAAATACTTTTTCACTACAAACCGACCTTTCTCCAATTTTATAAAACCATTTTACAAAAATATTTTACATTTGCATTGTATATGAAAGCGTTTCCTAAAACAAGCGAAAATCAGTTAATTATTTATTTCACAATTGATTTGGCAAACGATTCTATTCAGTGCTTTTCAGTAGGGGCCTTTATTCACGGAAGCAAACATGGTTCAAAATCCCCCTTGACTTTTTAGTCCGACCGCTTAAAATAAATGATAATAATTAAAAACAGATGAGAATAGTAACGGGTGATTCTAATCAAAGCGAGTGCCGACGGGTGGGAGGGCATATTAGCTAGCTCGTGAAATGAACTCATCGAAGTGGGTTGGGTGCAAGCTACAATCCCGGGCGATGACCGTTATCCATCGTTAGAGGCTATGTTTTCATAGCGAAGATAGGTGGTACCACGGTCAGCGTCCTTGTGCAGTTTGCACGGGGACTTTTTTATTAGGAAAGGTGTGGACACGATGCGTGTAAAAGCAAGCGATGAACGACAGTATTTGGAAAACGTATTTGACAAGTTAGGTTTTAGTGAAAAGGATGGCAAGCTCCTGGCGGATACCCTGGTTGACGCTGACTTACGGGGAATCTCTTCCCACGGGATTCAACGGTTAGCCTGGTACCGGCGGATGATTAAGGACGGTACGATCGTCCCCACTAAGCAGCCCAAGGTGGTCCGGGAGCTGCCCGGGACCGTTCTGGTCGACGCCAATCAAAACATGGGGCAGATTGCGGCCAACCTGGCGATGGACAAGGTGATTGAGAAAGCCAAGAAGGTCGGCGTCGGCATTGCCGTGGTACGGAACTCCAACCACTTTGGCATTGCCGGCTACTACGCCCGCAAAGCCTTAGACGCTGGCCTAGTGGGAATTGCCCTGACCAACACTCGGCCGCTGGTGGTACCGACCAACGCTACCCAGGCCTTTCTCGGTTCAAACGCCTTTGCCTTTGGCTTCCCTGCTAGTCCCCACCCGTTCATGTTTGACGGGGCGACCTCTGCTGTGGCCGGCGGTAAAATCCAGGTAGCCGACAAGAAGGGAACTGAACTGCCTGGCGAATGGGTGGTCGATAAGGATCGACAGGTAGTCACGGACCCGAAAGAGGCGGAAGACATTCTGGCAACGGCGGCCTTTAGCGAGGGTGAACAAAAGGGCGGCGGCCTGGTCACCCTGGGTGGTAACCAGGAAGTCAACGCCAACTACAAGGGGATGGGGAACTCCATCGTGGTCGAACTGCTGACCGGGATCCTGGCCCAGGGGTCGATTTCGGCCGACACTGTCCGGGGCAAGCACGACTTCAGTCAGTTCCTCTTTGCCTTTGACCCAGCCTTCTTTGGTGATCCCGAGACGCTCAAACAGGACGCTACCGCAATGCTGGACCGGATCCGCGGTCTGGAACACGTTGCTGGCAAGACGATTTGGGTCCCAGGCGACCGTGAGTACTGGTACTTAAAGGAAAACCAGCAGGCTGGCGTTGCGATTGATGATAAGACTTACGAGGAAATCACGGCGATTGGCGAGGAACTCGGGGTTCCAGTTCCGGCAGAAATCTAGTATGTGTTTTAGGTATCAAAGGCGATAGAATTAAAGTATTATCATTTGCGGCTCCTTTTGGTTACAATTAGGGTAGACAGAAAGGGGTCTTGAACGATGAAAAAAGCATTTTTCGCAAGTAAAGGACAAATGGAATTAAAGGACGTTGATAAACCAACGATTCAAAAACCTGATGACGTCATTATCAAGGTATTGCGCTCCTGCGTCTGTGGGTCTGACCTGTGGAACTTCCGGGGCATCAACCCGGTCGAAGCAGAAGCTGAAAACTCCGGTCACGAAGCGCTGGGGGTCGTTGAAGAAGTTGGTGACGAGATCACGACCGTTAAGCCGGGTGATTTTGTTATTGCGCCATTTACCCACGGCTGTGGACACTGTCCTGCTTGTCGGGCCGGCTTTGATGGCTCTTGCCAAAGCCACGCTGACAACTTCTCGTCTGGGGTGCAGGCTGAATACATTCGCTTCCAGCATGGTCAATGGGCACTGGTCAAGATTCCTGGTCAGCCCGCCGATTACAGTGAGGGCATGAAGAAGTCCCTGCTGACCCTGGCAGATGTTATGGCGACTGGTTACCACGCGGCCCGGGTTGCCAACGTCAGCGCTGGCGATACCGTCGTCGTAATGGGTGACGGTGCGGTTGGCCTGTGTGCTATCATCGCTGCTAAGATGCGCGGCGCCAAGAAGATCATCTCCACCAGCCGTCACGCAGACCGGCAAGCCCTGGCAAAGGAATTCGGTGCGACCGATAACGTTGCTGTCCGGGGTGACGAGGCGGTTCAGGCCATCATGGACCTGACTAACGGTGCGGGGGCCGATGCTGTCCTCGAATGTGTTGGGACTGAACAATCCACGAATACCGCGCTGGCCGTTGGTCGTCCGGGTGCCATCATCGGTCGGGTCGGCCTGCCACACACGCCAAAGCAGGACATGACCTCCCTCTTCTACAAGAACGCCATTGTTGCTGGGGGGCCGGCTTCCGTGACGACTTATGACAAGGAGGTACTGCTCAAGGCCGTTCTGGATGGTGAAATCAACCCTGGTAAGGTCTTCACGAAGTCCTTCAGCTTGGATGATATTCAGGCTGCTTACGAGGCGATGGACCAACGGCAGGCAATCAAGTCCTACTTAGTGTTTGACTAGCAAATAAATAATCATAGTGAACGAAGCTCTGGTGAAAGGCAATCGTGCCAAGCTGCCGGAGCTTTTTTTTTACTTAAAATGTCAAATATAATTGACACCTCATCTGGGACTTGCTATGATAATGTCAATCAATGTCATATATATTCGACATCAAAAGCGGGTGATTAATTGAACCGGGTAAAAGAGTACCGTAAGAAGCAGCAATTATCACAGTTCGCGTTGGCCCAGGAAATCGGGGTAGCACGGCAGACGATTAGCTTGATTGAAAATGACAAGTACAACCCCTCGTTGGACCTGTGCCGCAAGCTCGCGCTGGCCCTGCGAACGGACCTCAATTCATTGTTTTGGGAGGAAAGCGAATGACTAAAGAAAAATTACGTGACGGCCTGCTGAAATTATCCTACGGAATCAGCGGCGAACTGGATGAGTACCAGCGGCAGCGCCTCGACCACCTGGGTAATTCCGGCTACCTGTTGCTGACCCTGTTTACACCGCTCCTGCTGCTGGTTGCCATGGTGTTAGCACTGACCACTACCTACAAAATTGCCTTTTTATTCGCCTTTATAAGCATCCTGACCCTGTTTATCGTGGTTACCTGGTATTTCTACCTCGTTATGGGCAAGGAGCGGGTGCTGATCAACGAACTGCCGACCAAGGAATTAAAGAAGACCAAAAGGTGGGTAGTCAAGCGGGGGATTATCATCGGCCTGGTTGCGGCATTGGTGGAAGCCATCGTGCAGGTGGCGGTCTTCCTGGCTAATGCCGGTGATTCCCTGACTAAGGTTCCGACCGTCGCTCAGGTGATGATTTATGTTGTGCTGGTCTTTAATTCCCTCTTCTTTGGCCTCCTAGTCGGTTGCGGCTGGGGCTGGATGTACTGGCGGAACTTAAAGAAGGGTGAGTAGGACTTCGCTGATTTTTGCACTTTAAGCGTATAGCAACGGGGACGAATGTGTTACAATGGTAACTGTACTATGGCTTGAAATCGTCAGGCCGTAAAATCGTTCTGGTAGCTGTCTCGCCGCAGTTCGACCGGACAAAATCTCAAATTAGTGAAGGTGTTTTAGTATGATTCAAACAATCGATTTGAAAAAGGGCATGGTTTTTGAACGGGGCGGCAAGCTGCTCAAGGTTCTGCAAATCAACCACCACAAGCCAGGTAAGGGTAACACCCTGATGCAGATGGACATCCAAGACGTGCGGACTGGTTCAATCGTCCACACCACGATGCGGCCATCCGAAAAGGTGGAACAGGTCAACGTTGACAAGCGGAACGCGCAATACCTCTACGACGAAGGTGACTCCGCTGTCTTCATGGACTTGGAAACTTACGAACAATACAGCCTCTCTCATGAACAACTGGGTGACGACCGTAACTACCTGGTTGAAAACATGAACATCACGCTGAACTTCGTTAACGGCGACATCATTGGGGTTGAACTGCCAGTGACTGTTGAAATGACGGTTGCTGAAACTGAACCAATGATCAAGGGTGCCACTATTGATGGTGGTGGTAAGCCTGCTACGATGAACACTGGCTTGGTTGTTAACGTCCCAGCCTTCATCAAGACCGGTGACAAGCTGATCATCAACACCACTGATGGCAGCTACAAGTCCCGTGCTTAATTAAAAGATTAGGCTCTTCGTCAAGAAGTACTGATGA
>NZ_AZGE01000025.1 GCF_001434465.1 Limosilactobacillus oris DSM 4864 | reverse complement strand
TGAGAAAATGAAGTTTTCTCCCAGCCTCGGTTTGTCTTTCAACGCGTAGCTAGCCTGTAGCAAGGATGGCTACGACGCGTAGCTAGCCTATTTGGGGTTGGTCCCACTCCGGCCTTAATTGGGGGCATTTTTCTTCCCGTCATCCTTGCCGTAGCGTTCCTGTTCGCTAATCATGCTGCTCTTGCGCTTGTGCTTATTGATAAACTCATCCTCCGCCGCGAAAATCTTTAGAAAGTCCATAAAATTGCGGTGAAAGCTAGCCTTGAAACGGGGCCACCAGTTTGTTTTCATCTTCCAACCTCCTCCCATTCATTTTAGCGCACTAGCAATCATCCTAGGAAAAATGTGGTAAAATGTTAAGTAAATGTTAAAGCGCTTACTTACAAGGAGGACAATTTCAGATGGAAATCGTAAAAGTACCTTTTGGCAAGTTTAACGGCCAGCCCGTTACCAAGTTTGTTTTGGTCAATGACCACGGCGTCCAAGCCGGGATCCTTGACTTTGCCGGCCTGCTGCAATCGTTTAAGGTGCCAACCAAGGACGGCGGATTAGCTGACATGGTCTTAACTTCAGAAAACCTGGACGAGTTTACCGGCAACGGCTTTTGTACCAACCGGCTGATTGGCCGGGTCGCGGGCCGGATTGCCGACGGTAAATTCCAAATTGACGGCCAGGAATACCAAGTTGAACAAAACGAGGGCAAAAACACCCTTCACGGTGGCAAAAACGGCTTCTACAATCACATCTGGCACGTCGACGGCACGAAGCTAACTGACGACACCGTTTCAGTGACACTCAGCTTGACCCTGACCGAAGAAATGGATACTTTCCCGGGGAAGATGCACGTTGTTGCCACCTACACCTTGGATAACGACGACAACCTGAGCCTGCAATTTAGTGCCACTAGCGACGCCAATACGCTCTTCAACCCAACTAACCACACCTACTGGAACCTTTCCAAGGCCGCAACGCCAACGATTGATGACCTGACACTCTACGTTAACTCCAGCCACCACCTGGCGGTCGACGACGGCAAGATTCCAACCGGTGAAAAGGTCGCCAACGCCGGCACCCCATTTGACTTCAGCAAGCCGACTAAGCTGGCGGAGGCCCTCCAGCCAATGGCCGCGACCAAGGAAAATGGTTTTGACGACATCTGGGAAGTAGAACCAAGTCTGGAGAAACCAGTAGCCGTCCTGGCCGATCCGGAAAGCGGCCGCAAGATGAGCCTCTACTCCGACCGGAACGGGCTGGTAATGTACACAATGAACTCCAACGACCCAACGGTTTACAACCATGGTGAGGTTCAACCCCACAGTGGGATCGCCATGGAAGCCCAAACCCTATCGGACACGCCGCACCACCCAGAGTTCGGCAACGTTGACCTCCACCCAGGTGAAGAAAAGACCTACACCATTAAATGGCACGTTGAATACTAAACACGTTTTAAGCATAAGTAAAAGCTCCGCATCCCAATTCCTGGTTTGCGGAGCTTTTGCCTTCCCCTAAAAGAATGTTTTTTGAATCGTCTTCGTAACCTGAACTGGCACCTTTGCCTCTGGCATTCCTGCCGGCTGCAGCTTAATCCAACCGACTTGTTCCCCCTTCGTCAGGGGTGCTTCAAGCTGGCCAGTCATTGATTGGTGCTTCTTAGCCAGCTGCAGCTGCGGACTGGTTTGTGCCCAAGAAGTATTTTTCGGCAGCCAGATAGCCGTCTTCTTAGTCAGGACCAAGCCCGTCGAATGCTGCTTCTTGGCGTGAACGACGTGGCGCTGTTGCAGCTTCTTGGGAAAGGCCTTGATACTATTGAGGGCCACCGGCTGGTAGCCGTTGGACAGGGCTTCATAAAATTCCTTTTGCATCTTGGACTGGTCATTCCAGTCCCCATCCGTATGCAGAGCCACCACGATGACCCGCCGGCCCGCGTAGGTTCCGGTTGAAACGATACACTTACCGGCCTCATCGGTATTTCCGGTTTTAAGCCCATCGATCTGCCAGTCCTTCGGTGCAGCCCCGTTCTGTGGAAGCAGGGAGTTAATGTTGGTCATGTGCTCCTTGTGGTCGGCACTGACGTCGAAATCGGCAAACTTGGTCGAGGTAATCTGCAACGTTTCCGGATATTTTTCAATCAGGTACTTGGAAATCAGGGCGATGTCCTTAGCTGAAAAGAGGTTTTCCGCGTCCTTGTCGACCCCTTTGAGGGCGTGCGCACCCATGTAGCTGTTCGGCAGGCCAACCATGTTATAGATCTTAGCGTCATCCACGCCTGCCTTATGTGCCACCGCCTGCATCTTCTTATTAAAAGCGGCGGTACTGCCGGCATCCGCAAGGGCCAACGCCTCGGTACTGCCATCCGCTGAAACAAGCATCATCGATTCAACCAGCTGTTTCACGGTATACTTTTCACCGGCGTTCAGCTGAACGTTCGAACAGCGGGGGTCATTCGCCATCTGGGCCACGGCCGGACTAGCGGTAATTTTTTGGTCCCAGCTCAGCTTGTGGGCACGGATATCCTGTTCAATCACGGCCAGGGTCAGAATTTTGGTAACCGAGGCGACCGGGTAGGTCTTCTGAGCATTCTTTTCGTACAATACCTGACCCGATTCCGCGTCGATTGCATAGGCGGACCGAGCCTTCATTTGATAAAAGCTGCCAGCGTCCGCCTTCACTAGCCCCCCGAGACTGAGCAGACTGAGGTTAAGGCTAAGTATTACGAGCAGACACTTAATAATCAATTTTCTCATTGTTTGTCAAAATTACTCCTTATTGTCCATATTCAACTATGATAGCCGAAAATCGGCAGTATGAATGTAACGATTTCCTAACAAATCGCAAAATCTTGGTTAAGTTTTTAAGGGGGCGCTTTATTTTTCTCCTATTCCATGTATTATGGTAATTATGCGGATTTTTTATTAAAAGGAGCGTTAGTAAATGCAGCCACGGACTAAACGGCGCAAACGCACAATTTGGGCAATAATAATTATTATCCTGCTTGCGGTTTGGGGAATTCACCGTTACGGCTCCCTCAATAGTCGCTTACAGAATGCTTGGAACAAAGTCATCTATACTTCAAATGATAACGTGGGAATCGCGGTGTATTCGCCAAAGACCCACCGGATCTATACGGGGTCAAACGTCCCCGGCCACCGTTTCCACATGGCTAGTACCGTCAAGGTTGCGATCCTCGCCGGGGTGCTGGTTAAACAACCCAACGGCCTCAGCGACCACCAAACTAGCCTGGCCAAGGAAATGATTGAGCAGAGTGACAACGACGCCACCACCGAACTGTTCAGCGACCTCGGGGGACGCCAGGGACTGCAAGCCACGTTTAATCGCTTCGGGATGAACGATTCGACGGCCAACAGCAACTGGGGCTTATCAACGACAACGCCCCGTGACCAGATTAAACTGCTCAACAATATTTTTTACAAGTCCAGCCTCTTGACCGAACAGGACCAGGAATTGATTGCAAAGCTAATGCGCAATGTCGAGGCGGACCAGAACTGGGGAATCTCGGCCGACAGCAGCAACTTCGCCATCAAGAACGGGTGGCTGAGCTATGGCAAATCCAAGTGGATGGTTAACAGTATCGGTTACGTTAAAAATGACAATGGCACGGATTACACCATCGCCGTTTACACCGATAAAAACACCACCATGCAGGTCGGTCAGCAGGCAGTTGAGCAGTTAGCCCGGGTAACGAAGAGTCTGATGAACTAAAAATTTTAGTACAACGAGCGTTGAAATCATTCAGTTTCAGCGCTCTTTTTATACTAGTGGTAAACTAAACAGTAAAGAAAGAGGGTAATCTAATGAATATTCAAGACAACTACCTGACCCTAGCAGACGGTCAGCAAATGCCCCAAGAAGGATTCGGTCTCTACAAGGTCGATGGTCAAGACACAATGACGGCGGCCATCCAGCACGCCTTTGAAGACGGCTACCGCCTTTTTGACACCGCCCAGCTCTACGGAAATGAAGCGGAGGTCGGAACAGCGTTAAAACAGCTCGCCCTGCCCCGCAATGAAATTTTCGTCACAACCAAAGTGGCCGAAGAAAACCAGGGCTACGACCGGGCCATTGCCTCCGTCAAGGAGTCATTGCAAAAGCTCCAGTTAGACTACGTTGACCTGCTCCTGGTCCACTGGCCAATTGAACGGTCTTTCTTCGAAACCTGGCGGGCCTTTGAGGACATGAAGAAAGAGGGCCTCACCAAGTCGATTGGGGTCAGCAACTTTGAAATGATCCATCTTCAGTATCTGGCAACTCAGGCCCACGAGATGCCGGTCGTCGATCAAATCGAGCTCCACCCCCTGCTGACCCAAAAGCCCCTGCTCAAGTTCAACCAGGACCACCAGATTATTACCCAGGCGTGGAGTCCCCTCGGCCGGGGCGCGGTCCTCGACCAGGACGTCCTCAAGCAGATTGCGGACCGGCACCAAAAGTCGCCAGCCCAGGTGATTCTCCGTTGGCACCTGCAAAACGGCGTTTCCTTCATCCCAAAGTCGGTCCACGAAGCCCGAATCGCCCAGAACGCCGCCATCTATGACTTTTCACTGACCCCAGCGGAAATGGCCCAGATTGACGCTCTCAACAACTACCAACGGACCGGGCGGGAACCTGAGTTAGTGTACGAGTACAACCGCCAATATTAATTAAATACTTGCAATGTGAATGGGGAGCGTGACAGAAGTCATTTATGACTTCGTCTTCACGCCCCCGCAAGCACAAATAGGGCTTCAGAGTTCGGCTTTGCCGAGCACTGGAGCCCATTTGTGTACTGCGCTGTTCGTTTTTTATTAAAGTAATAGGACTTCTGTCACGCTCCCGTTTTTTATTACCGCGTTGCTCATTCTTGATCAATTTCGGCAGTGTTCCATCAAGTCGCACAGCAGCAAGTTTTCATTCTCATTTTCATTTAACCCAAGTCCAGCAACAATGAAAGTGATTGCAATTTTTATTGATAAACGTTTGACATTTAAAAAATACGGTTGTATATTATAGTCACAAGCGAATGATAAGCGTTTATCAAAATTATCAAGAAAGCGATAACAGAACTATGAATAATAAACATTCAATTATTACTAAGCTCGCGTTTCTATCGGTTTCACTGATGGTTACCAGTGCTTACGCTATTCAGGGGTCGCTTCCACAGTTGAAAGCCGCCCTGCACATCAGTCAGACCCAGTCTGAGTACCTGGTGACGACACCATCCTTTGCCGTAATGATTTTCGTGGTCCTCTCGCCACTCATCCAGGAATGGTTCCACATTTCGGATAAGAAGATCATCATGGCCGGGGTTACCATCGTCGGCTTAGCCGGGATCGTGCCAATGTTCGTTGACAACTACATGACGATCTTGATCTCCCGGTTGATTCTGGGTGCTGGTTATGGGTTATACAACTCCCAGGCCATTTCCATGATTTCCGTCTGGTACGATGGTTCTGAACGGGCTCAAATGCTCGGTTGGCGGGCCGCAGCGGAACAAATCGGTCAAGCCTGCACGCTGACCATTGCCGGACTCTTCCTGAGTTTCGCCGGTTGGCACGGCTCCTTTGCCGTCTACTTCTTCGCCTTTCTCGTCCTGCTCTTCTTCGCAATGCGGGTTCCCGACGACAGCAAAGCTCAGGATGATCACGTGGACGAAGACAGCCTAGCCGAAGAGCTGACCGAAAGCGACCAGAAAGAAATCACCAAGATCAGTCCGGTCGTTTACCTGCTGGTTCTGTTTGCCTTCCTGCTGGTCGTTGACTACGTGGGAATGGAAAACCGGTTCCCTGGTCTCTCCGTTGCGATTAACGGTAGCCACTACACCGGTTCCTCAATGTTCCTATCACTGATGCTGATTGGAGCCACTCTTGGTGGTATCTTCTACGGGGCGATTCAAAAGCGCCTCGGCTTCGGGACCGTTTACCTCGGTTTGGGACTGATGGCCCTGTCCAACTTCCTGTTTGGTTTTGCCGGTCACAACTTCGCCCTGATGGTTATCGGGCTGCTCTTGATCGGTTTCCCGCTCCAGTTAGTTTCACCGTTGATTTTCAACCTGTTGCCTGACTTGGCACCCGCCAACCGGCAACCGCTCGTTACTTCACTATGCCTGATTGGTTTCAACTTTGGTTCCTTCTTCTCACCATCAATTGCAGAATGGACGAACCACCTGCTTGGTCAACCAACCAGTGGGATGGGCTTAGCCGCACCGTTCCCGGTCTACGGCGTGGCCCTGATCATCATCGCCCTGATTATTTTCTTTGCAACCCGTCACAACGCTAAACAAGCTCAATAAATCTTGGAGGTTTACACTATGCCAATTCAAAACAAAGCAATGCTGATTACTTATTCTGACTCAATGGCAAAGGACATTAAGGAAACCCACGAAGTCCTCAAGGAATACATCGGTGACGCCATCGGTGGTGTCCACCTGCTGCCATTCTTCCCATCAACTGGTGACCGTGGTTTTGCCCCTTACCGTTACGACGTTGTCGACTCCGCCTTTGGTAACTGGGACGACGTGGAAGCCCTTGGTGAAGACTACTACCTGATGTTTGACTTCATGATCAACCACATCTCCCGGAAGTCCGAAATGTACCAAGACTTCAAGAAGAACCACGACGATTCCAAGTACAGCGACTTCTTCATCCGCTGGGAAAAGTTCTGGGAAGCTGCTGGTAAGGGCCGCCCAACTCAAAAGGACATTGACCTGATTTACAAGCGGAAGGACAAGGCCCCAGAACAAGAAATCGAATTCGACGACGGCAGCAAGGAACACCTCTGGAACACCTTCGGCGAAGAACAAATTGACATCAACGTTAAGAGCAAGGTTGCCCAAGAATTCTTCAAGCAAACCCTGATTGACATGGTTAAGCACGGTGCCGACTTAATCCGGCTGGACGCCTTTGCCTACGCCGTTAAGAAGGTCGACACAAACGACTTCTTCGTGGAACCAGAAATTTGGGACCTCTTAAACGAAGTCCGGGAAATCCTGGCACCTTACCAAGCCGAAATTCTGCCAGAAATCCACGAGCACTACACGATTCCAGAAAAGATTTCTAAGCACGGCTACTTCACTTACGACTTTGCCCTGCCAATGACCACCCTGTACACTCTGTACTCTGGTAAGACGAACCGTCTGGCTAACTGGCTGAAGATGTCACCAATGAAGCAGTTCACTACCCTGGACACCCACGACGGAATCGGGGTTGTCGACGCCAAGGACATCCTGAGTGACGACGAAATCGAATACTCCTCCAACGAACTGTACAAGGTCGGTGCTAACGTTAAGCGGAAGTACTCCAGTGCTGAATACCACAACCTGGACATCTACCAGATCAACTCCACTTACTACTCCGCCCTCGGTGACGACGACAAGGCCTACCTGTTAGCCCGGGCCTTCCAAGTATTCGCCCCTGGGATCCCAATGATTTACTACGTTGGTCTGCTGGCCGGCTCCAACGACCTGGACCTGCTCGAAAAGACCAAGGAAGGACGGAACATCAACCGTCACTACTACACGAAGGACGAAGTAGCCAAGGAAGTGCAACGCCCAGTTGTTAAGAACCTCCTCGACCTGCTCTCCTGGCGGAACAAGTTCGCTGCCTTCGACCTCGATGGTTCAATCGATGTTCAGACGCCAAGCGAAACTACAATCACGATTACGCGGAAAGACAAAGACGGTGCTAACGTTGCCGTTCTGGAAGCCGACGCCGCTAACAAGACCTTTACCATCACCGCCAACGGCGAAAAGGTAATGGAACAAAAGTAATCTCCCTATCATAAATCTCTCCATGATATAACCTATAAAAAAGGCAAGCATCTCAAATGGTGCTTGCCTTTTTATTACTAATTATTGCCGGTATTAACCAACACATCACCAATCGTCTGGTCGACCTGCTTATTTTGAATCCAATCCTTGCTAGCAGCCACGTACTTCTGGTGGTCCGGGTTGGCGATATGGTTACGGTAATTTTCCTCCGACTGGAAAACCTCGTAAATTACCCAGTCGTCTGGCCGTCCCTGCTTGGTCCCGGCGTAAATTGCCAAAATCCCGGGATCAATCTTCAGGGCGTTTTCCAACTGCGCCGTCACCACCCGCTGGTAGTCAGCTAGGTGCTCCGGCTTGACGGTAATCTGAACAATGTTGATCCAGAGGCCATTCGGGGTGCTGATGTTTAACGCTACATCCTGGTGCCCCATAAATTGCGGTTCCAAGTCAACTACCTGGTCGTTGACGATGACCCCAGCCATCTCCTGCTTAAACTGCTGGTACTGGTCAGCGGCAACGTGTTCATCATAAGCCGCCTGGTTATTGAAAACTTCAAAAGTATAGTTCTTAGTGAGGTCCTCCGGGCGGTGGGAGGCATACATTCCGAACGTCCCGTCTTCAATCGCTACCGCGGTGATCATTTGACCACGCCGGGCGTTTAAGTATTCATCATGTGCTTCGGGAGCCGTTTCGACCAGGTGCATCTTAAAAACAACTTCCTTGTTCATATTCGTCATGGTTTGAATCCTCTTATTATAATTCTTGATGGTTATATCATATGCCAAAAGCCGCAGGAAAGTAAACCCAAATCTATTCGCCGCTTTGAAAACGTTTCGGCAACGGTCGCTGAAATGATATAATGAAACCGTAATCGGAATTTTTTGAAGGGAGTCTTTTATCATGCCGATGAATCCAGCTAAAGCACAAGATGTCTGGAAAGACGCTGGTGAACACGTTCAATTCACTGTATTGGAACTTAACCGCCAGGACCAGGAAAAAGAGCAGGAAGCCATCCAGGAATTTGTGGACCGCTACCAGGCCATCATCCGTTCACTGCGGATCCGTGACAACAAGGGGAACCTCAAGGCCTCACTGGGCTTTAGCAGTGCTGCTTGGGATTACCTCTTCCCAGACGCACCAAAGCCAAAGGAACTGGAACCCTACGAAACGCTGGCCAGCGAAGAATACTCAATGCCCGCTACTAAGGGGGATATTTTCCTCCACATCCGGGCTAACGACGAGGCCGTTGTCTACGAGCTGATCAGCCAGTGTATGCTCTTCTTGCGGGACTTCACGACGGTCGTGGACGAGACCAAGGGCTTCCGCTACTTCGAAGGTCGGGCAATCATCGGCTTTATTGATGGTACCGAGGCACCACAGGTGGAAGACGCCGCTGACTACGCCATTGTCGGTGACGAAGATCCCTTCTTTGAAAATGGTTCCTACGCCTTTGCTCAAAAGTGGCGCCACCACATGGACATCTGGAACAAGCTGACGACCGAAACCCAGGAAAAGGCGGTCGGCCGCAAGAAGTTCAGTGACCTGGAATTGGACGAAAAGGAAAAGTTTAAGAACGCCCACAACGTCGCTTCCCAGGCGGAAATTGACGGGGTCGAACAAAAGATTGTGCGGATGAACGTGCCGTACTCCGACCCCGCTACCGGCAACACCGGGACCTACTTTATCGGCTACTCCCGCTACTGGAAAGTCACGAAGCTGATGCTGGAAAACATGCTAAAGAACGGCGACTACCTGCTCACCTTCTCCGACATCCTGTCCGGCCAGCTCTTCTTCATCCCGTCTCGGCCGCTGCTTGACAAGATTGCCGACGGTGAACTGAACAAATAATCAAGTTGACAAGCGAAGCAAAACTTGTTAGGCTACCATTATTCAACTAAACGGAGGGATCAACCATTGAAGTTTTAATTCTACACATCGTTATGCAGCCACTTCGACTATGCACGCGAATTGGCGGCTCCGAGTAGGATTATTATTTCAATCATTGATCACTAATAAGGACTGGTAAACTGCCAGCTTTTTAAAGGTCTGTCCTACCCGGGGCAGGCCTTTTTGCGTGCCAAAACGAAAGGAACGTGATTAAGCTGATGCAAACAATTACCATCCGTAACCTAAACTTCGCCTACCCCGGACAGCCCCCGCTATTTACCGATTGCAACTTAGATTTCAACAGTAACTGGCGGCTTGGGCTGGTGGGCCGCAACGGCCGGGGGAAAACCACCCTCCTGCAGATCCTCCAAGGACGGCGGGACTACCGGGGGCGGGTAACTAGCAAACTGAACTTTGCCTACTTTCCGCTAAAGATTACCAACCAAACGCTTCTTAGCGGTGATGCCCTCCTCGCAGCCTGTCCCAACCAGGCTCTGGAACAGTGGCAGATTGAACGGGAATTAGGGCTGCTAGGTGTCGACCCGGCACTGTTATGGCAGCCATACCAAACTCTCAGCGGGGGTGAGCGCACTAAGGTCCAACTCGCCACCCTCTTCGCCCAGGACAACTCCTTTTTCCTCCTCGACGAGCCGACAAACCACCTCGACCTGCCGGGACGGCGACAGGTTGCTGCTTACCTTGCCCATAAGCAGAGCAGCTTCATTATTACCAGCCATGACCAGGACTTTCTCGACCAGGTCATTGACCACACCCTCGTGATTGAGCGCCACCAGCTCGTCCTTAGCCAGGGCAACTATTCCGCCTACCGCCGCCACAAGGAGCAGCGGGACCAGCATGCCCAGGCGACTAACCGCCAGCTCAAGGCCGAAATCAAGAAATTAACAGCCGCCCGCCAGCAACGACTCCAGTGGGCGCAGCGGGCGGAAGGTGAAAAGAAGGGCAATTCCCACGCTGACAAGGGATTCATCGGGGCTAAGGCGGCTAAAATGATGAAAAAGACCATTGCGACCGCTAACCGGCTCGACCAAGCCATCACCGAGCGGCAGGGACTCCTAGAAAACGTGGAAGAAGTGGCCCCCTTAACACTCAACTACCAGCCAGCCCACCAGCAAACACTCCTTAGCCTTGACCAGGTCAGCCTGGCGATTGCTGGTCAGCAGCTTTTCCGCCCCCTCACCTGCACTGTTCACCGCCAGGAACAGCTTGCCCTCGTCGGTCCGAACGGTGTTGGCAAAAGCAGCCTCATCAAAGCCATCGCCGGGCACTTCGGGGGAGATGTCAGCGGAAACATCATCCTGCCAACCGGTGTCACGGTGTCCTATGTTCGCCAGGACTACGCCACTAATACTGGTTCCCTCCAGCAGTTTGCGGACCGCTATTCCTTACCCTACGACTTATTGCTCAGCCTCCTGCGCAAGTTGGGGATGGACCGGGCCACCTTTGCCGTCCCAATTGAGCAGATGAGCATGGGCCAGCAAAAGAAGGTTGAACTCGCCCGGTCACTACTGACGCCCGCCCAGCTGTATATCTGGGATGAACCATTAAACTACCTGGACACCTACAACCAGCAACAATTAATCCAGCTTGTTAAAGACTACCGGCCCCCGTTGCTATTCGTGGAGCACGACCAGCACTTCATTAACGCGGTGGCTAGCCAACAGGTCCCTGTCACCCCGCTTTAACCTAAAAAACGGCGGCTAGCAGTATAACCAATCGCCGTTTATTTATCCAATTAACCCGCCAGCTGTTGTAGCCACTCCAAAAAGAGCGGCAGCCACCGGGCCATGTGGTCATCGGTCCGGTCACCGTTCACGATTCCAGTGTAGTAGTTAGCCAGGGCCAATCCGTGACCGCCAGTGCTAAACTCATGCAGTTCGAAGGGAACCTGGTTAGCAGCTAGTGCCTGCACATAGGGAGCAATGTGGTCCAGGTAGGGCGTCAGGTCGTCCTTGATTGATCCCCAAATAAAGGTTGGCGGCGTCTGGGGAGTGACCAGCTTGGTCACGTCCTCGGTCGTCACTCCCATCCGTTGGTCAATCAGTGGTCGAATCACCGGGTAGCCTAGTCCAGCGAACTTCACCTTAGTATCTGGCTGGTTACTGTACGCCGCCGCCAATTGGCCCCCAGCGGAAAAGCCCAGGATTCCTAAACGCTCCGGGTCCAAGCCAAGTTCCGCGGCGTGGGTGGTCAGGTAGTCACCCGCCTGGGCCAGCGCCCGCTTAGCAGCCTGGTAATCCTTATGTTCAACTACCGGGTAACGGACCACAAAGACTTGAAAGGCGTGTGCGGCCAAGGTTATCGCTACCCGCTCCGAGTCACGCTCCATGATTTGGTTGTAGCTGCCCCCGGGCACGATCATTACGCCAGGAAGCGGCACGGTCGTTTTGCTCTGGTAAACATCAATCGACGAATAGGGCTCCGCCAGTGAAATGTTCTTAATTTTGATAAGATCACCCGCTTATTGTAAGATTTGACAACTCCTTGAATTGCCACTTTTCTGGCAACCATTCTACACTCTTCAATTGCCCCTGACAAAAGAAAGCACCGTGGTCAAACTTTCCCTTGCTTCTCAGCCGGGGTCTGGTAAAGTGGTACGAAGAGAAATTGATTGGGAGGATTGTACCACCATGCAAATCTTTGTTAAGAGGTCATTCTGGCTTGCGGCCGGAATGACTTTGACCTGTTCAGTAGCGGGAGTGCTCCTGGCGAAACTCCCCTATATCAACCTGATTGGGGCGCTTGTGATTGCCCTTTTGCTAGGAATTGCCATGCAGCTGACGCCAGCCGGCCTCCGACAGGCAGCCAGCCCGGGAACTGCCTTTATTTCCAATAAGTTCCTCCGCCTGGGAATAATCCTGCTCGGCTTTCGTTTGAACCTGGCAAAACTGGCCGCTGCGGGTATCAAGACAATTTTTGTGGCGGCCTGTGCCGTTACCCTGACCATCATCCTCACCTACTGGCTGAGCCGGAAATTTGGCGCCGAGGATGAACTAGCCATTCTAACTGCCTGCGGTTGCGGTATCTGCGGGGCGGCCGCCGTCATGGGAGTCTCACCACAGATTGAAACCACGGATGAGGAACGGAAACGGGAAAATGAGGTTCTCGCCGTCGCCGTCGTTTGTGTGATGGGGACCGTCTTCACCCTCTTAGAGATTGGTCTGAAGCCCCTCCTCCATCTAACGACGCCCCAGTTTGGGATCGTTGCGGGAGCTTCCCTCCACGAAATCGCCCACGCGGTCGCTGCCGGCGGGGCCTTTGGCGAGGCTAGCCTTGATAACGCTTTGATTATGAAACTATCCCGGGTCCTCCTACTGGCTCCCGTTGCCCTAATCGTCGGCTACTGGTACCAGCACCGCTTGGTTAAGGAGAGCGCGGCGGGTGAAGCCCCAGTCCCGAAGAAATTACCAATTCCATGGTTCCTGGGTGGCTTCATTCTGACAAGCATTCTGGGCACCTTCCTGCCCTTTTCCCAGAGTGCCCTGGATATTCTTGTCCAGGCCGCCTATATCTTCCTGGGCATGGCAATGGCCGCACTGGGATTATCAGTTAATTTCAAAGTGATTTTTAAGCGGGGCGGCGCCGTCTTTGGCGCAGCCATCATCAGCTCGACTTGCCTCCTGACCTTCGCGGTTCTCATGAGTAAGTGGCTATTCTAAATTTAATGAAACGAACGAGAGCGTGCCGGAAGTCGCTGAAGACTTCCGGCACGCTCTCATTTTTGCTTACAATTCATACCTTTAATTTTCGCCAGCCAGGTATTCGCCAATTACATCCATCATCAGCTGACCATACCGGGCGAGTTTCTGCTGGCCGACCCCGTTGACTTCGAGAAAGTCCCGCGACGTTTGCGGTTTGACTTGGGCCATGTCGTGGAGGGTTTTGTCCGAGAAGACCATGAATGGCGGCACCCCCTGTTTATCTGCCAATTCCCGCCGCTTTTGCCTGAGCAGTTCAAAAAGCGCCGCAGTATCCGGTGATTCCGTTAACTGCGTCCGGAGGCGGGCTGGCCGTTCTTCCTGCCGGCGCGTCACCTGCTGTTCACCCTTTAGAACTGCCCAGCCATCCTGAGCAATCTGGATAACTGGATACTGGCTGCCAACCGTCTGCAAGATCCCTACCGCGACCAAGTAGTCAATCAAACTGGCAGCCTCCTGCTTGGAAAAATTGCGCAATGCGCCAAAACTCGGCAGCTGTGGTGCACCGATTTCATTCATCCGCTGGCTATGCGACCCCGTCAGCGCTTGGGCAACAACCCCCTTACCGAAACGGCCGTGCAGCTCTTGGACCATCGCCAAGACCTGCTTGCTTTCGGCGGTAATATCCTGAACGTTCCGCTGGTCAGTACAGTTGCTGCAATGACCACAGGGCGGGCAGTCCTGCCCAAAGTAGCGCACAATATACTGCTGCAAGCACTCCGGGGTACTAGCATAGTTAGCGACCGCCTGGAGTTTCTGGTATTGCAGGTCACGGTAGTCGTCGTCCGCGGTCGACTGGTCAATAAACCAGCGGTACTGCCGCAGGTCGTTCGGGTGGTAAATCAGGACTGCTTCACTCGGCAGGCCATCTCGGCCCGCCCGGCCTGCTTCCTGGTAGTAGGATTCAATGTTTTGCGCAGCGGTCGCGTGAATCACAAAGCGGACGTTGCTCTTATCAATTCCCATCCCAAAGGCACTCGTAGCTACAATCGTGTTGACCCGGTCAAATTGAAAATCGTCCTGAACCCGGGCCCGGGTCGCCGCATCCATTCCGGCATGGTAACCCGCGACCGCGAAGTGGTGTTCCAGCAGGTAGGTTGTCAGTTCGTCCACTCCCCGGCGGGTATTGACGTAAATAATCCCGGCTTCCTGAGCATGGGCTTTTAGGTATTCCCGAATGTAACGACGGGTACTTTTTTCCGGGTGCACCACCCGGAAACTAATATTGGGCCGGGCAAAGCTGGTGATAATAAAATTGTCCTTCTCAATTGCCAACTGCTGCCCAATGTCTTCCTGCACCGCCGGGGTCGCCGTCGCGGTCAGCGCCAGGATATTAGGCCGCGACTTGAGCTGGTCGATTGCCTCCTTTAGTTGACGGTATGCGGGCCGAAAATCGTGTCCCCACTGGGAAATACAGTGGGCTTCGTCAATTGCAACCAGGTCGATTGGCAGAAAATTCAACTGGTAGCGGAAGTATTCCATGTTCAGGCGTTCCGGCGTAACGTAAATTAACTTGACCTGCCCCTCATATGCCTGACGCAGGATGGGGTTGACCTCCTCCTGGGGAATAGTACTGTTGATGGCCGCGGCAGCAATCCCGTTTTGGCGGAGTGCGTCCACCTGATCCTTCATCAAAGAAATCAGGGGCGAAACAACCAGTGTGACCCCCGACTTAACTAGGGCCGGTATCTGGTAGCAAAGTGACTTGCCACCACCAGTCGGCATAACAGCTAGGACATTTTCGCCGTTAATTACCCGGGAAATAACTTCTTTTTGTCCGCTCCGAAATGTCTTAAAGCCAAAATTATCTTTTAAAACCTGCTCTGGTGTTGCCACTGACGCCCCTCCTGTTCATCCGCCGACTTACGACCGCTTTGCCAGCAAAATTTTAGTGCTGATCCACGGGCCGCCCCACCAGCCGTCAAAGCCGGTCTTGCTGACCTGCACATCATCAATTCCCATGTTATTTAGAACCTGCCGGTATTCAGCCATGTACTTCGTGTCAATAATGACCAGCGTTCCGTCAGCTTTGAGGACCCGTGCAGCTTCCTGAAGGGCCCGGCCCCGCTGGATTGCTGGTGTAATGTTATGCAGGGCAGCATCGATGATTACGTAGTCGAAAAGCTGGTTTGCAAAGGGAAGGTTCGTCATGCCGCCGTCCACCAGTTTGACCCGGTCAGCAATCTTGGCCGCCGCCAACTGCTGCTTAACGACCGGCAGGGTTTGCCCCCACGCCGCCACGCTGGTCACCTTGCCCGGCGCCTGCAACCGTTCTGCCGTCAGCTTGAGGTCCGCGGGCCGGCCTGCGTTAAAGGCTAGGACCTGGGCATCCGCTGGCAGGTCAAGGCGGTCCAACAGCTGCCGTAAAATCTTTTCGTGCCCGCTCGAAATCGTGTGGAAGAAGATTCCCGCCCAGATAATAATCAGGGCGACCCAAATCAAGTTCCAGTATTCGTGGCTGGCAAAGGCGGCAAAGAGGCCGCTGATTACAGCCAGCAGGGCGATTATACTAATGGTAACAACGGTAATTGCACGGTTTCTCACTTTAACTTTCTCCTTATTTCTGCTTTTGAACAATTTCATTGAGGTACTGGATATCATTAATGTTGCCCACTACGGTGATTTTATCGTGGGGCTGGATGATGTCATTGGCCTGGGGCACCTGGTTGATCTGGTCATCCTGGCTAACGATAATGATCACGTTCACCCGGTAGCGGTTGCGGAAGTCCAGTTCGTCGAGGGACTTGCCGAAAAATTTCGGGTTATTGATACTCAACTCGGCCAGGGTGGTTTCCTTGCTCAGGGTAACGTAATCGACCAGACTCGGGTTAAGCTGCTGAAAAATCAGCCGCTTTGCCAGGTCATGTTCGGGCCGCACTACCAGATCGGCGCCAATCCGTTCCAGGACCCGGGCGTGGTTGACGTTTTCAGCCCGGCAAATAACGTCGGCCGCTCCTAATTCCTTGGCAATCAGAGTTGCCATGATACTAGCCTCGACGTTTTTACCAATTGAAATGTAGACGTGGTCAAAATTGCCAATATCAAGTTCCCTGAGGGCGTCTTCATCCTGCGCGTCCGCAACGATTGCCCGCATCACGGTCCCCGCTAGTTCGTTTACCACCTCGGGATTAATATCGATTGCTAACACTTCCTGACCAGCCTCAACGAGGGAATCGCAAATGGACGCCCCAAACTGGCCGATTCCAATAACGGCATAGCTTTCCTTATTAGCCAATTAACACACTCTCCTCTGGATAACGATAACTCTTCACCTTTGGCTGCGAATTAAAAATCGAGAACATCACCGTGTAGATACCAACCCGGCCAATGAACATCAGAACCATAATAACCAGCTGGCCAAAGAGGTTCAGGCTCTGGGTGATTCCCAGCGAAATCCCGGTCGTCCCGAAAGCTGCCAGGACCTCAAAGGTAACATACGCCAGCGAGTCATGAGCCGGCAGCTGCTGGGTAAGCACCAGTAGCAGGATTGCCAGGAGAACGATAAAAAGCGCGACAAAGAAGAGGGTCAGCGCCCGGTTAATGTTTTCCTGCGTAAACCGCCGGTGGGCAAAGTTGGTATCGCGTTGTCCCCGCAAAGTCGCGATACTCTGCGTTGCCAACAGGCCGATAGTGGTGGTTTTCACCCCACCAGCCGTCGAGCCCGGGGTACCACCGATAAACATCAAAATAATGGTCACACTAATCCCGGCCGCGCTGAGTTTGGTGTACGGGAAGGTAATCAGCCCCGCCGTCCGGGGAGTAATCGCCATAAAAACGGTGTTCAGCAACCGCTGGGGCCCGCTAATCTGGCCGCTCAGCTGGGCGAGGTTCCGCTCCGTCAGCAAGTACACCAAAAATGAGATTAGAAAAATAACTGCTCCCGTCCGCAACGCCAACTGGGTATGCAGGGACAGGTGGTGGTACTTATGATAATTAAGAAGGTCTTTCCAGACCAAAAAGCCCATTGACCCAGCCACGATCAGGACCGCTAAAACGCAGATCATGTAGGGATCGTTGAGGTAGTTCTCCATGCTATTGCCAAAGAGGTCAAAGCCGGCATTGCAGAAGGCTGAAATAGCATGGAAGATACTTAACCACAGGCCCCGGCCAAGCCCGTAACGGGGATAAAAATCAAAGAAGAGGAACACGCTGCCGACCAGCTGGATCAACAGCGAGAGTTTAATAATCAGGTAAACGACGCTCAACTGGGAAAGGTGGTCCAGGTTGAGTGCTTCCTGGGTCAGCAGCCGGGTCGACATCCGCACCCGGCGCCGAATCATCAGCGACATCATGACGGCAAAGGTCATAAAACCCAGCCCCCCGACCTCCATCAAGAGGGCAATCACCGCCTGCCCGAAGCCGGTCCAGTGGGTCGCCGTGTTGACTAAGGTCAGTCCGGTCACGCACGTCGCGCTCGTCGACGTAAAGAACGCCGTCATAAAGCTCGTCCGTTCACCGCTGACCGTTGCGCAAGGCAAAAGCAGCAACAGGGTCCCGCTGGCAATGACCAGCAGGAACCCCAGGGTTAGGATTTTGGGAAATGAGTATTTCCGCTTGTTGATTTCGATCACGTTATAGTCCTCCCATTCATCTCACCAGTCAATTATAATCGTTTTCCCTCTCCGGCGGGAGTCCATTTCCCCGATTCTGTCCCAAAAGCGGCTGCGCTCCCTGCCGACGCATGGCAACTTGCTTTTAGACTTAATACACAAATAACCCCCAACGTCCGGTCGAGCCGAAGATTGGGGGTCATGCAGGCAAGAAGTCACCACAGATTTTGATTGTACTCTCTTGCTGATTGCCGTTTTAGTAACCCTACTAATTATGATGTTTGGATGTTAATTGGATGAAAGGAATAACTTCGTGGTTACTAAACGCTCATTATCAAATTGGAAAGGCAAATATCACATTTGCTTTTTCTATTATAGCAAACATTCTTGTGAAGTAAAGCACTAATATCAAAAAGATAACGTTTATCAAAACTTCATTCCTACTAAACACATTGATATAACAGCGTTCTTCCATTCGACGATTTGTGATTTTTAATACATATTGTTACTCAGAGCCAGTCAGGCTTTTGGACCCGCACCACTTGGCTCGGCTTTCCTACCGCCAGCAGCAGCGCCTCACCCACCGCTAACGTCCCCGTTGTGGTTAATTCAGTCGCAACCGGTAAGGCCACTAGCTCACCCTGGCTGCTCAGCCGGTGGACGACGGCCTGGGCAAACTGCGAACGCAAGCGATCCGGCAGGTCCAATGGCGACTGGGTGGTTAGAATCAGTTGCAGGTTGACCTTCCGTCCCTCCCGCAACAGCTGGAAGATGCCGTTACGGCTCAATTCTTGCTCCGTCGTCGGCAGGTAACGGTGGGCTTCGTCAATCACAATTTTTACAGCTCGCTGGGACTGGTCGCGCTGGTCCAAGCGGTCAGTCAGGACCTGCTTGAGGAGGTAGGAAATCAAGGCCCCCTGCTGACGTTCATACCGCCGCAAGAGGGAAAGGTCGATCACCAGTGTTCGGTGACTGCTCCGGTGCCGCAAAAACATTTTGAGGACAAAGCCCAACTCCGTTTTTGCTACTCCGGGGTGACTCTGCGTGTCAAAGAGTTCCTGAAAAGCCGGACCGGCAAGGCGGTTACGCAGCTCCGTCAGCAGTCCCCAGTCACGGTTGATTTGCTCACGGTCGTAAACTTGTCCGCACAGCGAATAGTCCGCCCGGTCGTCAGCAAACGGAATGACGGCCTCCTCAACCAGCTGTTGGGGCAAAAGAGCGATATCATAGTCTCGGGCCCAGGGGCTGAGTTGGTTCAGCAGGGCCTGGTATTGTGCTAACGGCCGGTTAAGTTTCTTCAAGGGTCCCGCCTGTTGAAGCAGGTTGCGCTGAATCCGGAGGGCGTTGATGGCCCGGGATAGTTGTTGGTCCAGTCGTGACGGCAGGGCGAGTCCCAGAACCTCCTGGAGTTCTCCCGCGTCGAGCCGCCCCGCTTCTAAGTAGGCGTTAGCCCCTAAGCGGTAGGTAACCGCGTTGGGCAACTGGGCGTATTCCCCCGTCGGATCAAGGATAATCGCCGTCTGGTCAGTCTGCTGCAACTCGTTGAGCAGCGCAAGGGTGGTCGTCGTTTTCCCGCTACCGGTCTGACCAACAACCAGGAGGTGGCGGGCAATGAGCGGCCGGCGAACAGGCTGGCCGGTCTGTTGGTTCACCATTGCTACTGACATCTTCCTCATTCCTTTCCATCTAAAGTCAAAGTCATTTGCATTATAGCATTAATTTTTTCTAAACCACCGCTGATTAGTTGGCGGAAACGAGCCTTATCTGCTAAAATGTTGACTATCAAGGAGTGATTTATTTTTGGATTTAGACATACAACCCGTGAGGTTGAGTTTAAGCAACTATCAAGACGTTAAGCAGCTCTATTACCGGGCCTTCCCTAAGTATGAGCGGGAGCCCTGGCACTGGATGATTTTGAAAAGCAAGTTCCGGCAGGCGGACTTCATGGCCTTCTATGACCAGGGGCAGTTTGTCGGCTTTGCCTACGTCATCCACAGTCACGGTTTCCACTACATCCTCTTTCTAGCCGTTAACGACCAATTGCGGTCACGGGGGTACGGTAGCCGGATCATTGGCGAACTACGGGCATTATACCCAAGTGATTCGCTGGTATTAGACATCGAGCAGCCCGACCCGGCCGCGGCTAACAACCGCCAACGGTTACGCCGCTTAGCCTTTTACAAACGGAACGGTTTTTACTTAACGCCTAAGAAATTGGAAGAGGACCAGGTTACCTACCGAGTGTTGGCAACTAAAAAGCACATCAACCAGCAAAAGGTCGATGGCATCTTCGAGTGGTTTTCATGGCCGCTCGGCTGGTTTATCCAATAAGAAGATTAATTTTGAAAAGGGACTGGGAATTAACTCAGTCTCTTTGTTGTTTTAAAGGTAAAAATGCTCCGGCGCAGCAACGAAGAGCTTGAGTTAAGTCCCAACTGCAAATTTGGCCGTTTTTTTCTCCCCATCTTTTATAACCCTGTATGTATATTTATCGAATATTTAAATTATATATTGCATAATTAGTCATTTAAGCGTATATTAATTGGCAATTACTAATTACTTACGCAAAGGAGAAAATGACTATGAAGCAGCTCAAGCACTATTTAATGCTCTTAACCGTTCTCGCTTCAATCATCCTCGCCCCGCTTACCGCCTTCGCGAATAGCAGCGCGGCCAGCTCGACCCCCGCTAGTTCTACCAGCACGGCTACCCCGGCGACGGATGATTCCCTGCAAAAAATCAAGCAAAAGGGCGTGCTCGTCGTCGGCACCAGCGCCGGCTACCCGCCCTTCGAATTCACGACCAAGAAGGACGGCAAAACGGAATACGTCGGTTTTGAAATGTCTTTGGCCCGGCAGCTTGCAAAGGACCTGGGCGTTAAACTAGAAATCAAAAACATGGATTTCGACTCCCTGCTGGTGGCGCTAGAGTCGCATAAAATCGACGTGGCAATTGCCGGGATCAATATCACTCCTGAGCGTGAAAAGAGCGTCGACTTTTCCAAGACCTACCACAAGGGAACCAAGTACTTCCTGATCCACAAGCAGGACAAGGATAAGTACAAGGACTACATGGACTTTAAGGGCAAGACCGTCGGGACAGAAAACGGCGCTATGGAATACGCCATGATCAAGAAATACATCCCCGACGTCCATGAAAAGGGACTCGCCAAGTGGTCCTCACTCGTAATCGCCCTGCAGGCCCATAAACTGGACGGGGTCTTAATGGACTCCGCCACCGCAAAGGCCTTCGCCCAAAACAACTCCGACCTCTACGCCTTCAACTCCCACATGAAAGTAACCAGTGATGGGGTCGCGGTGGCCCTGCCGAAGGGCGCTAATAGTCTGAAGGCCGCGGTCAACAAGACGGTTGATAAGGTTAACCAGGAGGACCTGATTAACAAGAAGTGGCTCCCCGAAGCGGCCAAGTACATGCAGACATCCCAGAAGACCAATACCGTTACTAGCTACTGGACATTCTTTGTCAAAGGGGTTAAGTACACCCTGCTGATCACGGTTCTCGCGGTCATTGTCGGCTTCCTCATCGGGGTTCTCTTCGCCCTAATGCGGCTTTCCGACAACAAGCTCCTCCACGGAATTGCCATCTGCTACATTGAGTTTATCCGGGGAACACCAATGCTGGTTCAGATTATGTTCGTCTACTTCGGGATTGGGGCCATCATCCAATCCATGCCAGCCCTGGTTGCCGGGATCATCGCCGTGGCAATCAACTCCGGGGCCTACGTCGCCGAAATCATCCGGTCCGGAATCCAGTCGTTGCCGCTGGGGCAAACGGAAGCCGCCCGGAGCCTGGGAATGACCAAGCAGCAAACCTTCCGCTACATTATCATGCCCCAGGCCCTCAAGAACATTTGGCCGGCCCTCGGCAACGAGTTTATTACCCTGCTCAAGGACAGCTCACTGGTTTCGACTATCGGGGTAACCGAGCTGATGTACCAGACCCAGCTGGTCCAGGCCGACACCTACAAGGGAGTCCTGCCACTCTTCATTACGATGATGATTTACTTCTTCCTAACCTTTACCCTCACCAGGATCCTCAACCACTTTGAAAAGAAGTTTAAACACGCTTAGCTAACACAGGCTCGGGTTCGCCAACGACGAACTCGGGCCTTTTTTCTATATCTGCAGAAATAAAAAAAGCCGGCCACACGCTCTTCTCAAACGTATGGCCGGCAGCAGCTAGTTAATCCTTTCTTCCCCACTCCTTAGAGCTCGTCTAAGCAGCGAACCAAGCTCGGCATTCCGACTTGCTTACTAATAATGATTTGTTTTTCCGGAGAGACATAAACCTGACCAACTAGTGAACGAATTTAATTCAAATGGTGACCCGAGCTAGTGACCTCCGCACCGTCCTAACACGGCCGGCGGATTGCTCGAGAAACTAGCGTCCGATATCTAAGCTGGCAAACCAGCAAAGGGTTCGCCAGGAATGGTTATCTGGGGATTCATCGTTAAAACGCTGGCATTCAACCAGCCTCTGCTCCCCGCCGGATAAGTGATACGGTACCCGGTCAACGGAGCCGCTCAATCCAAAGTAAACGCAAACGATCAGTTCCCCGGCGTTGCACCACTTGGTCTGAGGGGCCAAGCTGCCGGGAGCCGAAAGCCACTTTGTCCGTCACGCTAGTATTTAGAAATTGAATATCACTATCTTGAAAGACCAGGCTTAGCTACACGGGTCGATCCTAGCGAAATTTCCAGGAGTTAACGGTTGCCGTTGGGCGATTAAATTGAGCCGTACCTTTACCAGCACGACCAAGCCCACAATCGCCGTTAGCACCGCCTATCCCGCAATCCATTCGGTCCTATGCACAAACGGCCGGGTCTTTTTCAATTATCAGATTTACGTTATTAAAGTCAGTCTGCCGAGCAGAACTAGAGCTGCCGTCGACGCTTAACCGTGCAATCACTTCTTGTGTTGATCGTCGAAATACTGCTTGCCACATATAGCAGTACCGCTTGAACAGAAATAATTGTCTGACAGCTGTCGGTCATTTTTCTCGCAAGGCCTAATCGCTCCGGCCAATAACTTCCCATTCCCTTGCGGCGGGAACCCCATCATTCGTAATTTGACTCTTCCTAATAATTCATGTACATAGATGCCAAGGGTGTATTCATGTAATATTAAGTGTAAGCACAATTTTGATTAGAAAGATTCAGCGATTTACGACCCTGGACAATTTGAAGCCGCAAACCAATGCTGAAATTTATGGAGATGTTTAGCGTTATCAGGGGTAACCCGTCCCAAACGCGGGAGGGATTGTCCGGAAAGAGCCGCTCCGGTAAAGGACAATTTAGTGAAAGTGCTAATATGATTAGTTTCTTGCCAGTTGTGATGACTGCATTTCTAGGTAAATGAATTAGATGGGTAAGCAGTAATTTTAAGATCAGCTAGAGGAAAGTTAGTTTCACTGATCCCACAATGAGGGCAGGTGCTCAATCGGCTCAATTATCCGTAATTGCGAAGAGTTCTTTGCGACATCGATTGGGCTGTCCACTGTCAAAAAACAATCAAGTTAGCTCCCGTACTGATGAATCGGTACACGGTTCTTTTCCACGACGGTTCTTGCTGGTAAAGCCAGTCCGCCGGGTCATTGTCTGCTCGTCTTCTTATTTTCTGACCCGGCGACTGTTAAGGCTGAAAAAATCAACCATTTTGCCATTGTAAAGCGACCAATATCAGTCATCATCGCTGGGGTTGGGCAACGAATTAGGAATGCTAATCCTGCCCTCCCGGTTGACGACCACGGCACCGGGAAGCTCACCGCTTGGTACCCCCTGCCAGGAACTACCCGCTGCCAATGAGGCCCGGATAATTGCTCCCCAGCCCAGCTTGGAAGCATGCTCGGCTGGGACGGAAGGTGGTTACCGTAATTGGGCGGTGAAATCGTGCCCGTGCATTTTTGCTGTCAGTAAGCCTAGCGGCGAAAGAATTACTAAGCCAACCACTAGGTAAAACCAGGATGTTAGTTTCCTATGTGGTTTGTGACCGTTGATGACCCGTTCCTATAAAAACCATTCGGTACTCCCCGTAACCAATCCAGATGCAACGTAGGTGAAAACGCGCTAATCCAACCAACAACTACGCGGCGTGTTATCATGCCAGCGAGATTGTGATAGCGAGTGGAGATTGGTTGTTTAAGGGCGCCGTTAACCGACCAGGCAACTACGGCTGGTGCTGAGTGCACCTTCGGCAGTAAGGGGCTACCGAATTGCTTCCCCATAATGGAGGCCAACCGCGATTCCCGGTGGAAGATGGTGATGGCTGCGAAGAGGTTGTTCAGCTAGTCTTCAATGGACGGTTTTCTAACCGCCATCCTCAGGAGCCTAGTTCCTAGTGCCAACCCTTTGCGACCATCTGCAAGAACGTTTAACTAATCAGCGCAACGGTGAAAGTGATGGATAATCCCCCCTTTCAAGGGTAAATTTCTCATAACAGGAGTTACTCCTTCGTGCTAACTTTCAAAGGGTCAACCCGTTATTTACGGTTTCAGAATACTGTTTTTTTTTCAAGGGGGGTTGTTAATGATTATTATTTATATAAATATAATAATTTGATATACTTATATTTTTGTGTTAACCTTTTCTTGGTCTTGTGTATTTCTTACTCAGGACCTTTTTTAGTTAGCGGAGCTTTGCTAGTAAGCGGTTTCTCTTATCTAGGGATAACGAAACTATCCCTGCCGATGATTAATAAAAAAACTTTTTTATTTTTATTCATATGAGCAATTAATCATTTGAAGTACATTCCGCCAATTAGCAAACTGATTCAAAAAAATTGCGGGCTGGCCTTGTGACCGTGATTTGTCCTGCCCGGCAGCCGGCCGGATCTGTCTAATAAATTGACCTTAGCGGACACTAATTTTAATGTTCACCCGACAAGTGACAACCAGTCTTTCGGAATTTAAAATAAAGTGCGGGACCGCGACGGAAGTTTATTATCACTTCTGCCGTGGCCCCGCACTGCTGTTTTTAGTTAGCGGTCACTGCATATAATTAAGGTCATCGTACTTGGTCCCGGCTTGCTGCTTAGCCATGCTCTGGCTCTGGTAGTAAACCGCGTTAACGTGCATATCCGCCCCACCGGCTTCCACCAGCACTTTGACCTGCTGGCCGTTGATGGTTTCGGTGTGAACAGCATAGTAAGTTCCCGCACCGGCTGTTTGCATCCAACTATGCATTAAAAGCCAGTGCATCCCCTTGGCGTTCACAAACATCCCCCGCATCCAGTTCTTAGTGGCTTTCATTATCGCCTGGTTGGTGATGTTGCTATCATTATTTAAGAAAGCTGGGTCCTGTTTATAAATCGCCATCTGCTCGCCATCGTTATCGCCACCAGTATACTTAAAGGTGTGAGCACCAAAGGTCACGGAGCCTGGTTCGTCATTGTCGGCCGTGTACCAGGTTCCCTGCAGTTCACTTGGGACGTTGACCGGACCCTCGTTCCCGTACTGGCCGGTGCTTGTGGAAGACTTGCCAGTTTGGGAGCCATTATTAGCAGGAGTGGTCAGGCCGCCGTTGGTCTTATCAACCACCTTGGCGCCCGTTGCCAGGTTATTGACGAGCTGGCCCTGGCCGTTGTCGTTAAGGTACTGAACCATGTCTGCCCGGCTCACCGTGGTCAGCTTCTTTGCCTGGCCGGACTGGGCATTCTCGTAAATCGTAACATTATTGCCACTAACGGTATAAACCAGGCCGGTATCCTTGCCATTAGCCGTAACATTGTAGGCCACCCCCTGGCCGTTGTCGCTCAACTGGTACTTATTCGTCCGGTAGAGGTTCACCTGCAAGCCGTTCTGCTGGCCGGACTTAGCAGTCGTTGCCCAATCGTTGCCGTACTTGTTGCCAGCGTAGGCCGTAATCACAGCAACCGTCTGCTGGGGAGTTAAATTTCCCTGGCTAATCTTGCTGTTGGTTTTCGGTGCTAGAAGGCCGGAGGACGAAGCCGATGAGGCGTCCTTGCTAGTGCTCGTCTGATTCCCGCAACCGACCAGGAGCAATGCTAGTCCAGTCACGAGGGCAATTCCCAATTTTTTACTATTCATAATGTGCTCCCCTTGTTCAATAAGATTATTTCCTTTTAATTATACGCTAAACGACCATCATGACCAGTTAGGATTGTTTTTTCATTTTTATAGTAAAACGAAAAAGCCACCGACTGGTTAAAACCAGTCAGTGACCTTTTATAATCTTTGGTTCTACAATTTTAAGTACTGATGGA
>NZ_AZGE01000024.1 GCF_001434465.1 Limosilactobacillus oris DSM 4864 | reverse complement strand
TCATCAGTACTTCTTGACGAAGAGCCTGATAATTGCACGAAAAAAGGACACCTATCGCAATGATAGATGCCCCCATACTCCCCGTGCTATTACGGACGGGTGCCCGCAACGGACGTCATTCGTTATCAAATTATCATCAGTATTCTAGCATAGGCCTAATTAAAATACTATCTCAGTTTAATCTAATTCCTGGTAAATAGCACTAAGCTGCTGGCGGACTTTAGGCTTAATTGGTTGATTTCGGTAGCCAAAACTTACCATCACGGACACCTGCCAATCATGCGGATCTATAAACCCCTTCTCAGCTAAGTAGGCATTCAGCTTAGCATAGTTAAAGCCCTCAATCGGGCACGAATCAATCCCCAGTTCAGCAGCTGCCATCATCATGTTAGCCATTGCAATATAGGTTTGCTTGCTGGCCCAATCAAAACGAGCTCTGTCACTATCTAATTGCAGGTCATGCTCTTGGAAATCCTTAAAATGCTGGGACTGAATTGAGTCTGTCGAGTAGCGTTTGCCCTTTACCTGCTCTACTAGGTTCCTCACATAGTCACTATTATAAGTCACATCTGTCCTAGCAAGGATGATTAAAACTTTATCCGCACCATCCAAACTATTGACGGCTCCCCATGCAAATGGCCTAATATCATCACGGATTTTACGATTATTAATTAACAGAAAACGCCAGGGTTCATAGCCAAATGAACTCGGTGATAGTCGGCCAACTTCGAGAATCGTCCGCCAATCGGCAGCGCTAATGTGTTTGTGCGGATTGTACTTCTTTGTTGCATAGCGACGGTTCGCTGTCTCTATAATCCGTTGACGAGCTGTTTCCTTATCCATCTGCTTTCTCCTCCTTAATGCTGACGGTTACGGTAATCTTTAACCTCCCGAAAACGGGCTAGTTCAGCGGTCTGACCATTTTCTAGTAAATGTTGCTCATATTGTTTAGTTAAGTCAGGTACCACTTTGTTACTACCCGGAACAAAGTGAATCTTCTCAGTACCGGCCGCCACTGCGCTTTGGTAATACCATTCCTTAAATTTAAGATAACTCATCGTATCAAGCAAGTCGTTAATCTCGGTTTGGAGATTTTGTTCGTGCCTTGCTAAGAGCTGGGCCCGTGCTTTTAAGGTCGAGTCACCGACCATCCGCATATTGATAAACTCGCCAATGTCGTTTACCGATACACCTGCGTTTTTCAAGCAAATAATCGTCCGCATCAGGTGAACATCATTTTCCGTAAAAACGCGCCGGCCGCTACCATCTTTTTTCACGAACGGTAGTAACCCTTGCTTATCATAGTAGCGAATTGTGTCAATTGTAAGGCCAAGTAGATTTGCAACCTGGCCGATACTGTAACTGCTAGCCATTATTTTCCTCTCATTAATCATCCGTTGATAGTGAAATATCTTTGTAGTGCTCAATCTCCCTAGTCAGGCCACGCAAGTTTTCCAAACTACCCTTATAAGCAAAGTTGCCCAGTGGCAGATGGTCTGGAGTATCAGGATTTTCAACAGCCTCAATAATCGCCTTGGCAATTAACTTTGGGTTGCCAGGAGACTTAGTAACCCCCTCATCCATTGTCTCCACCATCTGCTGAAAGTTGGCATAGTCAGTAATTTGTGGTAGTTCCTTTTGGGACGAAGAACCAGCCCAGTTTGTCCGGGCCCCACTCGGTTCCACCGTCAGCACATGAATACCCAATGGTGCCAATTCTTTTCGTAAAGTATCAGAATACCCTTCGACTGCGTATTTTGTGGCCGAATAAAAGCCCATCGTTGGCAGTGTCGTCAGCGCCAGCGCCGAGGAAATATTAACAATCGTCCCCGACCGGTGCTGTCGAAACTGTGGCAAGAGCGCCTTAGTCATTTCCGCCAAACCAAAGACGTTGACTTCAAACATATAACGAACGGTTGCCATGTTGCTTTCTTCAATAGTTGAAAAGTAACCTAGCCCGGCATTGTTGACCAGCACGTCAACTTGCTCGGTAAAAGCCAAGGCTTCCTGGACCGCTCGCTGAATTTCTTTTGATTTAGCAACATCAACCAGGATCTTTTTAATTTGACCATGGTCATACTGATCCAGGTAGTCAAGGTCGCTTTCCTTACGGGCAGTAGCAATTAATTGAATACCAGTTTTCTGTGCTAATTGTAGCGCAAGTTCCTTGCCAAAACCACTTGAAGTACCGGTTACCATCCATGTTTGGTTAGTCATTATAATCACTCTCCTAATAGTTTTCCTTTGCTGCCTTCACTAAGCCATCGAGCCATGCTTGGTGCCCGTTGAGCATCGGATTAGGGTGCTGGACCGCCAATTCAGCAGCGGCCTTACCAATTTGCGATTCCTGGGTTAACAGGCGAACCCGGTTATCAGGTAGTTGCTCAATTAAGAAAGCATGATAGACATCAATACTGGAATCCGCATCACCCTTGTTCCAGCCATGCCAAGCCAAACGTGCTGCGGGATCATCATCACTCGGCGCCACCAGCTCCATTACCTGAGCGTCAATTGGGAATCCAAAAGTATCAAAGTGAAAACGTTCCGCATAGTGCAAAAGACTATTTTCGCCATTAGTCAACCTAATATTAGAAGCGTTGTCGTAATAGTGTTCCCACTTGGAAGTGTCAACTAGGTAACGCCAAACATCAACAGTTGTCAAATCACTAGTAATAACCTCGTTAGAAACAAAGTTATCAGTGGTCCCGGGTAAAAACCGGCTTGGAAATTGAATTGATTGCATAATAAAATGCCCCTTTCGTGTTTTGCTAATTTTGATGCTAAGCAAAGCATATTACCTGGAGCCGACTCCAGGTCAAGGGACAAATTTATTTTATTTCAAATTTTCTACTTGCTACTAATCGTAAATGGTAAAGTCCACAATGCGGTGGTGGGCGGCCGGGTCAAACAAGAGGTTGACCGCCTCCTGCCCTAACTTCCGCGGTTGCATATCAATCCGCTCGTTGTCACGCAGGAGCATCCCCACCAGCCGGCTATTGTTAAAGCAAACTACCGGGAAGCCCGTCGACTGCAGCTGGTCGTTGATCCGCACCAACAGCAGGTCATCGGCACAGACCAGCGAATCAACCTCCGGGTGGGCCGCTAAGAAGTCGGTGACCGACTCCCCACCATCCTGGCAGCGCCAAGTATACGCGGTCAGGCCCCGTCCTTCCAGGCAGGCCTCATAGCCAAGCCGGCGGGAATGTTCGTAGACCCAGTCGTCAGCCGACTGCAGAAAGGCCGGGTGGTTGACTGGGTGCTTATCTAGCAGGTGGGCCGTTGCCTCCTCCCCCGCCGCGACGTTATCGTTATCGACATACCGGTCGGGGTGGTTGGCAGTTGGGTGACCGATGACCACAAAGTTCAGCTGATGCTCACGCAGGTAGTTCGTCACTGGGTCATTTTCCACCGTGTAGAAGACAAGGAAGTTATGGACCTTGGACTGGTTGACCATCGACTGGACGCTCTCCAACAACTCGTCAGCGGTTGGTGCAATTGCCACCACCATCTCGTAGTGGAGGGGTTTTAAGGCCACGCTGATTCCCCGCATCAGGTCAATGTGGAAGGGGTTGGCAGGGGCCGTATCGCTGGTAACTGGAAAAACCAGCCCCACCATGTTCGACTCGCCCCGGGTCAAATTCTGCGCGTTATAGTTTGGCAGATAGCCCAGCTGATCAGCAATCTCTTTCACCCGCTGCCGGGTCTTGAGGCTGATCCGCGGGTTGTTATTCAACGCCCGAGAAGCGGTCGAAACCGATACCCCTGCGGCTTGCGCAATGTCTTTAATTGTTGACAAGTAAACTACCCCCACCACTAATAATCAAATTGTTATGAACTGTTCTGATTCTACCAGATATAAGCCCATTTGAACAACCGGAAGTGGTTTCATCAGCCCTAAGGCCTCCTTGTAAAGGTTTAACTGCCCCCGGTAGCGGTCAACAATCTCCGCTTCCTCAAAGCCGGGCCGCAGGTGGTCGGTCTTGTAGTCCACCAGGATAATGCCAGTCGGCGTCTCCAGGTAGCCGTCAATGATTCCGTGGAGGAGGACCTGCTCCTGGTCGCTGGTCTTGATCTCCTTAAAGAGTTCCGCGCCGTTCATCACCATCGCAAAGGGCTCTTCCTGGTGGTAATGCTCCGGGGCCGCCAGAACCTGCTGACCCACGGCCGTTTGGAAGAAGCGAGCGACCCCGGTGATGTTGATTTTGGCCGCCACCGCCGGGGTCATCAGTCCCTGATCCACGAGCCGTTGGACTTCATCTGCTACCAGGGTCGGACTGACCTCCCCCGCCGTTAAGGGCAGCTTCTGGAAAACTAAGTGGGTGGCCGTCCCGATGGTTGTCGCTGCCGGTTGCTCATCCGCTTGTTTAATAAAGGCTGGTTCCGCGAAGTGGTTGTTAAAGTAAATCCCCTGGGCCTGTTTTTCCCGTTGCTGCTGCTCGTAGTCCCACTGGGCTTCCACCGCGTTGTCAGGGTATTCAAAGAGCCGCTTGACATCGGTCACGGACTGGTAGGCCGTGGTCTTCGTCGCCACCTGGTACGGGTAGCGCGCCCCGAGCAGCTGTTTGATCTGCTTTAACTGCTCATGGTCGATTGCAGTCTGGTCCGTCAGCACAGTTCCTTCCTGCTGCTCTTGCAGGCTGGCTAACTTTTCCGTAACGTCCGCAGCGGTATAGCACCCTACGGTGAACCGCTGGCCAGCAAAGAGCGGCTGGTAGTGCTGGTAGTCCGCCATAGCGCTTTCGTCCAGTTCCATCCCCGCCGGTGCCACCTGCTTTGCCCGAAATTTGGTCGACCGGGCCAGGGCCAACCCAATCCAATCCATGAAGGACCGGGCGTTGACCCGGAGCTGGGGGCCAAGCAGGGTTGCTGGTGACTGGAAGGCCTTTTGCCAACGGGTCCAGGCGCTGGCAAGGTTTTGCCGCCGGTTTTCTTCATTAAATGACCCAGTGATGACTAGGCGCTGCTCGGCCCTGGTCAAAGCCACGTACAGCACCCGGAGGTCTTCGGCCCGTTCCCCCTGCTGAACGGCACTGATGATAGCCTGCCGCTGGGGTGTATCGTAACGCACCTCTTCCGGGTCGGTGTACTCGATCCCGACCTTGTTGATGGCATCGACCACCGCTGTCTCCCGGGTCGCCTGCTGGTTAAAGCCGTGGGTAGCGTCAATCAGGAAGACAATTGGAAATTGCAGTCCCTTGCTACCGTGGATTGTCATCACGTTGACGGTGTTCTTAACCAGCTGGGTCGGTGCCACTCCCAGGTCCTTATCGTGTTCCTGCATTTTTTCAATGAAGCGGATGAACTGGTAGAGGCCCTTAAAACTACTCTGTTCGTAGTCATGGGCTCGCTGGTAGAAGGCGTGCAGGTTCGCCTGCCGTTGCGCCCCGCCAGGCATTGCGCCCACGTAGTCCAGGTAGCCGGTCTCGTTATAAATTTGCCAAATCAGGTCCACCAAGGACTGCTGCTGGGCCGTTTGGCGGAAGGTCGCCAGCTGGTCCAAAAAGTGACTGACCTTGTCATAGAGGACCGCCACTGGGTCGGGCTGGTCAGCCGTCGCTGTTGCGTTTAACAGCTCCGGCTTAATCAGGTGTCGGTCGGCGTTGGCATAGTTGCTCTTAAAAGTTTGCAGGGCACCGTAGTAGTTTGCCGACCGGTTTTGCAGACGGATAAAGGCCAGTTCCTTGGTCGACAAGCCCACCAGTGGCGACCGGAGCACGGCCACCAGCGGGATATCCTGGTGGGGATTATCAATCAGCCGGAGGAGGGCCATCATCACCCGGACCTCGGTCGCCTGGAAGTAGCTCTCAACGTCATGGACGGTCAGCGGAATTTCCAGCTTGCTGAATTCTTCCATTAGGGTATTATTGATACTCTTCGTCCGTTCCAGCAGGACAATATCACCATAGTTAATCGGCCGCAATTGCTGGGTCGCGGGGTCAAAAATCTGTTCCTCATTAGCAACCATCTGCTTGATCCGCATTCCGACCATCTTCAGTTCACCCGCCAGCTTGTCATCCTCATGCTGGTCCGGTGATTTCTTAATGGCACCCTGGTCTGCGTTGGCGTCGTAGAGCAGAATCTCCGTCGGCCGGGGCTGGTTGTCAGCTGTTTCGTAGTAGGTGGCCGCATATTTGAGGTGGGCCGCCTGGTCATATTCAATTTCACCAACGTCCGCCCCCATCAGCTGGGCGAAGAGGAGGTTGGTAAAGTCGGTAACGTTGCTCATCGAGCGGAAGTTTTCCCCGAGGACAATCGCCTCGTCCTCGGCTCCCGGCTGGCGATAACGCTGGTACTTGTGCAGGAAGAGTGACGGGTCAGCCTGGCGGAAGCGGTAAATGGACTGCTTGACGTCGCCGACCATGAACATATTATGCTGGTCCGGGTTGGTCAACCGGGTCAGGATTGCTTCCTGCAGGCGGTTAGTGTCCTGATATTCGTCGACCATGATTTCCTGGTAGTGCCGTTGTAAGTTCGCTACCAGTTCCTGCCAGTCGGGCTGGTCCGCCGGTGGGGTCAAAATCTGGTAGGCGTAGTGCTCCAGGTCACTGAACTCTAAGACGTGCCGGCTCAGCTTAACCTGCTGGTAGGCCCGGCGAAAGGCCACAGTCACCTGGCTAAGCTTGGTCAGTAAGCGCTGGGACTGGTGGGAAATTTCCTGAAACTGGTCCTCATCGTAGGCAAAGAAACTGTCCTGAATACCCGTCAGCTGCTTTTTCAGTGCCTGGCGGGAAGCGGTCAGGGTCGCGTAAACGTCGGCCGCCACCGGGTCCCCCTTGGGTTTTCCCGCCATCGTCCGGAACTTGGCCCCGCGAATAATCGCCCGAACTGCGTTCCAGGAGTCGGGCACGAGCAGCTGCCGGGCCTGGGCAAACTGCTGGAGGTCCTTGTCCAGGGAAGTCAGCGTTTTGTCATCTAGCTGGGCCGCCGCAGCCCGGTCACGTAATTCTTGGAAACGGGCGCTAAATTGGTCTAGCTGGGCAAGGGCGGCATCCTTGTCCGCCACCGTAGCGGCTACGGTCGGCCACTCCTTTTTCAGCTGGTTGCGCTCCTGGTTGAGGGCCTTAAAGTCATCATAGACAGCGGCCCCTTTTTTGGGCCGCCCGCTAAAGCTGCCAAACGACACTCCGCCGAGGATGGCTTGGAGCTGGTCGCTGGTCAGATGGGCCGGGTCGAGGGCCGCTTGGAGCTGGTTCAGAATCACCTGGTCGTCTTCCAAGACCTCCCGGGCCTTGCTCAGCCCCTCCTGGTCAGCACGCTGGGTCAACTCCGCAAAGTCGTGGCGGAGCTGGTCGAGCCGTTGCAGAACCAGGGGCAGGAGCTGGCGTTGGTAAAAGGCCGAGTCAAGCACCGGACCATTGAGCTGGTAGCTGGTTGGCAACTGGGCCAGCCACTGCTCGGGATCTGGCTGGGCGTTGGCAATCTCCATCAGCTTGAGGACCAGGTCGTTTAAGCCTTGGTCGTCCCGGTCACTAGAAAAATTGAGCACCAGCTGGCCAAAGGAGGCGGAATCGTCACTTTCCTCGTCGGCCGACGCGTAAAACTGTTCGTTGACCTGGTGGAGGACGTCCTCCTGGAGCAGGAGGCGCTCGGTATCATCGGTCAGCAGGCGGAATTGCGGGTCTAAGCCAATTAAGAAGTAGTAGCGTTTGATTAGCTTCAAACAGAAAGCGTGAATCGTGCTGATATCGGCCACCGCTAGCCGGTTGACCTGTTCATTCATCAGGTCCCGCAAGCGGGGTTCAGCCTGGGCAACCTCCTGCATCCGCTGGCGGATCTTGTCCCGCATATTCTTAGCGGCCGCGTCGGTAAAGGTCACCAACAGCATCCGATCGACCGTCGCCCGGCCTTCCTTGATCAGGTCCACGGCCCGGTTGACGAGCACGGCGGTTTTCCCAGAGCCAGCCGACGCGGACACGATAATGTTCTGGTCCCGGTCACTGATCGCTTGTTGTTGGGCCGGGGTGGGCTTAAAGTCTGCCATTACTTGTCTCCTTTCTCTTCATCGTCGGCGGCCAGCTGGTCGAATTCGTCCTGGGCCAAGCGGGGGTCCAGCTGCCGGTAATTCTGCTGGTCGAGCATGTTATCAAACTGGTAAATATCACCGAAGTCGGTGTAGTCGAGGCCGGTTTGCCAATTACTGCCGGTCAGCAAACGGTACGGCTTGAGGGCGACCTTCCCCGCAACGATGTCGTTGCCGGCACCGATAATCAGCTGCTTGTTACGGTTTTGCAGCCAGGCAAGCTGGTCAGGAGTGACCAAGAGGGCATCCTTATTGCCAAGGATCTTGTCCCCCCGTTCCCGGAGCGGATACAGAAGTGACTTTTGCTGGTCGAGGTTCTTGTCGAGTTGTTTCAAGAGCGCTGGATCATTGAGCAGCAACCCCTTGTACTGGTGCTGCTGCATCCGTACCGTGTCCAGGTCCGTGCCGGGTTTGAGCTTGGCGGCATTGATTACCGGGTTGCTCAAATGCAGGTAAAGGGCCCCGGCTAGCTGCAGGTCACCCGCCGTTGGGTTGAGCCGGGCCGGCAACTGGTGCCGGTTGCTGCTGATGGCGTTCAGGTAGGCCAATAGCTGGAGCGATAGTCCGTAATAGGCCGCAGTTAGGTCAAAGATCCGGTTGCCGGACTTGTAGTCGACGACCGTCAGGTAATCCTTGTTGTCCTGGTTAAGTTGGTCGATCCGGTCAATCCGCCCCCGCAGGTAAACGTGGGTGTTGGCTGGCCGCAGCGGGTATTCCAGCGGCCGCAGGTCATCCTCCTTGGCGGCTCCCAGCCGGCCAAAGCGAATTTCCGTGTCCAGGGGCTGGGCGGCCGTGTACTTCGCCTGCCAGCAGAGAATCGTCAGCATCGTCCGCACGATCCTGGTTAACTGCTGGTACTGGAAGGCCGCCTGATTGGAACTGGCCGTCAGGATGGCGAGGTCGGGCTGGTCATCCTTGGCAACCGCCAGCGCCCGCTTGATTAGGTCATTAAGTTGGGCGGGATTTTCAGCCAAACCGGCAAAAGACAACTGCTGGTCGGCATTAACCGCGCTGACGAACCACTCCATCGCCTTGTGGAAGAAGGTTCCGATCCGGTCGACCGACATCGTCAGCTGATCACGTTTTTTCAGACCAAGCCCATACTTCAAGAAGTATTCGTACGGGTTGACGTAGTAGTCTTGCAACTGGGAAATCGACGAATAGAGGATCTGCTGATCATGATTATGGCGGAGGTAGAGAGCGGCGGCCAGCTGCTCGCCAAGGTCATCAACCTGGTTGCGGTAGTTAAAGCCCGCTGTAATCAGGCTGAGCCGGGCGGCTAATTCTCGACCGGCGCGCTGGTCCGCGGCCCGCGGGGCGTGACGGAGGTGGGCAATTTCATCCACCAGGGCTTGGCGAACGGCCTGCCAGCCGGGTGCCAATACGATGGGACCCTTCGGCTGGTCATTCCGGGCCTGGCGTTCGACCTGCACCAGCTGGCTGAGGGTCGCGGCGGGGGTGCTGACGTAATCCGGCACCCGCTGCTGCCCCGCTGGACTAGCTACCAGGGGAACGGCCGCCACCGGCTGGTCAAAGTAACGAGCCATGTCGGTCAGGTAAGCTGACGGGGTCAGGGGCTGGTCATCATCGCTGGCGGTCGGCGCCAGCATAATCAGCTTCTCGGTCCCAGTCATCATTCCGGAGTAGTGGAGGAAGGGTTCTGTCCGCAACTGGTCCTGCGGCCCTGCCGGAAGGTACTGGGTCGCCGGGTCCAGGTAGTTTGCCAACAGTTCCTTATCCTGGTCGGTCAGCAGGCTCTCCTGCTGCTGGACCTCGGGCATGACGTCATCGGTTGAGCCAATCATGAAGACAATCTTGCGGTCCTGGTTTTGCACGATCCCCGTTTCGGAAACCATTACCTGGTCGAGGGTCGCCGGGATTTGCGAATACTGGGCCGCCGCGAAGCCCGCCTGGAGCAGCTCGCTGAAATTAGTCAACGTAGCGGTGAAGTTATCGGCATTAACCGGCGTGTCACCCAGCAATTGGACATATTCGTCTAAAATTTGGCAGAAAGTCCCCCATACCTGCTGGGGCTGGCGAGCGAGGTCTAAGTCCCGGGTACTCTGGTACTTTTGCCAGTCCGTCAGCCGCTTGACGACCCCATTGTCAACCAAAAATTGGTAGGTCTTGGCTGCCAATTCACGGCCCGTAGTCACCGTTTTAAGGTCGGCAAAGAAGGACATGATGCGGTCTGCCACGAATGCCCGTACACGGCTCAACTGTTCCTGCAGCTGGTTCACTGGGGCAGCCGTGGAATCGCCGACCTGCCAGAGCGGCGATTCGGCATCCATCCAGACCCGTTGCCCCTCAACGGCCCGCTTGAGACACCAGTTTTCGGTCGCGAAGACGGCATCCTGGTCAAGGACCTGGTAGTCACCGGTCGCTGGCTGGTACTCCGCCAGCAGCCAGGTTTTGAGCAGCTGCATGATGTCGGCGGTCCGGTAGTGGTAGAGCGGCAGGTTAAACAGCGCTGTCAGGAGAGTCACCAGGGGGTGGTTGTCCATCCGCCGTTCATGGTCATTAAAGACGGGGATCTGGTGGGCCGCAAAGGTCGGCGCCAGCAGGGTCTGGTACTTATCCAGGTGCCGGCTCAATACCAAAAAGTCCCGGTAGCGGTAGCCCTTGGTCGCCACCAGTTGGTGAATCATCGTTGCCACCCGTTCCAGCTCCGTCCGCCGGTTGACCGTCGTGATGAATTGCAGGTCGGCGGGGTCGACTGCTTCATTTCCGGCCGTTAAATCTAACGGCTTTTTAATATAATCAGCGAAGAAGCGGTCGACTGCCGTTAAGGTTGGACTCACCCGGTCCTTAGTCGCAACTAGGACGTTTGGTACCAGGTCGACTTCCTGTGGGTGCTGGCGGGCAAAGTCCCAGAGGCGGTGGTACTGCATCGCGGCAGGGTAAAAGAGGTCCGTTGACCCGGGCAACTCACTTTGGTCGGGGTGGGTCTGGTCAGGATAGCCCCGGTCGAGGACGAAGGAAACGGTCGTCGAGGCTCCGTTAAGGATCATCGCGTCGACGACCTGCTGCTCACCGGGGGTAAACTGGGCAAAGCGGTCAATGAAAAAGTGCATCCGCTTTGCTGCTGGTTGGGATTGCAGGAACTGGGCCAGTTGTTGGTAGAGCTCGGTATTGCCCATGAATTTACCCTGGACCCGTTCTTCGTAAGCATGGTAAATTAGCTCAACGTCGTGCATTTTCGCCAGCCAAGCCTGGTTGATACTAGCATTGTCATCATGCTGGGCCTGCCGGAGGAGTGCCGTCAGGTCGGCAGCGCTGACGTTGGCGTTCGCTAGCTCGGTCAGCTGGTCGGTTAGTTTTTGGATGAAGCCGGGCTGCTGGGCTTCGCTGGCAAAGAGCTGAAGGTCAGCAGCGTGATCCTGCACCACTTTGGCGACCAGCATCGTCAGGCCGATTTTTGACAGGCGTGGTCGTTGCAGGGCTGGAGTATCACGCAGGAGGTACCAGGCCAGCCGGCTCAGTGAAAGGACCTGGACACGGGAGGCCGCGAACCGGTCGGCGCCCCCCTTCCCTTCTCGGGCCCGCAGCTGGTCGAGCACCGTAATTTCCGTCTGAAACTTGATATGGTTCGGCACGATGTAAAAGAAGGTATCCGCCGCCGGTGCTGTCTCTAGCTGGTCAGCTAACTGGTCCACCAAGACCTCCTGGTGGTCCTTCGCCGCCGTGCCAATCACAAAGCCAAGTTTACCCACAATAATCCGCCCCTTTGCGTAAAAATCCTATCCACATTTTATCATACTAGCCGAACATATTTTCGCCTGGAGTAAAATTAGCATAATTTAATATTTACATTAAAATTTCATTAAGATATAATCATTTTCAATAAAAAACACCACTGAAATTTGGGAGGAATTCCAGCGATGCGTAAAACAAAATATTCATTTCTGATCAGTGCTGCCGTGATGGCAAGCCTGGTACTAAGTTGCCAAGCCACCTAAGCAGATGATAACGCCGCGCCAGTAACCAACGCTCAGTCCACTGCGGCGGCAACGACTACACCAGCTGAAAACAGCCGCCGAAGGTCGTCAGCACCAAAGTGGAAGGCGAACCCGACGTTAACACTACCGGGATTGAGGTTTTTGACCCGGTCCAAGTAACGGTGAAGACCGACCACTTCACGAACGATAACCTGCTAACCAAGGACGGGCTTGGCTGGACAGAAGATACCGAGGTTATCCCCATCAGAGGCCATGCGGTCGGCATTATCAACGAGGGAACTTATTGGGGTAAGGAGAATCCAAGCGAGCCTGTGACCGCCTATTCCTTTAACAAGGGCGATTCCGGCCGGATTACCTATATCGGGAAGACTCTGTCGGGAATCGACCTAGACCTGATTTACACGATTAAGAATACCGACGCTGACATCTGGAACGCGTATTCTGGGATGGGCCACCGCCGGTTCACCAAGGGAATTGCCTTTACCGGCCAGCAATACATCCCAGGGAGTGACAACAACTCCATCGTCGTCCTCTACCGGGGCGCCAACTCAATTCAAATTGACTACCAAATTGTCAAGCACGACACCTTTGAAGAAATGCCGATTCTGGTCTCCTTTATCACCACCGACATCGACGTCGGCCAGGGTGTTGCGACTAACCTCGCAAACCTGGCGGCAGTCTTTCCTAGTGAAACCAACTTGAATATCCAAGACGGTATCGTTTACGATGACAGCCAAACCGGGATTAACCTGAACGGAGACCGGGACTTGCCTTACGGCGGTTATCTCGGGGTTGCTTTCTTGAGCAATTTCACCTACGCCTTTTTCTCACCGGCACCCGCTAATACCAACCTTTACCAGTTCGCGGCGGGAGTGCGGTACGACCTCTTCGGCTCGGCCCTGCAAACCAAGCTGATTATCAACCGGCAGACCCATCTGACGCTGAAATACGTTGACGATGAGGGCAAAGAGTTACGACCAACAACGGAACTAAAGGGAACGAATGACTTTCCAGTAGTCCCGGATGCACCGACGATTGACCGCTATGTCCTGCGGGAAACCAGCACAAACATCATTTCCCCAGACCAGGAGGTGATTACCTACACTTACCTGCCGAAATACCTGGTAACCGTTGAAACGGTCGATGAACAGGGACGGCAACTGGCGGAGCCACAGAAGATTGACACCTATAAGGGTGCCCTCCTACGGCTCCAGCCCAACCAGGTGTCGGGCTACCAAACACCGACCGAGCAAACAGTGGTTGTCGGCAGTGACCAAACAGTGCGGTTCGTGTATAAGAAGATTCCGGCGTCCCAGCCAAGTCAGCGCTATGCCAGCGGCTGGACGGCAGGCTATGCCGCAACTGGGAACTACCGGGCGCAACCCGCCGTCTACCGTCCAGCAAGCAACTGGCAAGGTGGCAATGCCCGGCCACTGTACCAGCTTCCCCGGGTAAACGTTAATATTTACCTGCCACGAAAGCACGTCAACAAGCAGGTGCGGAAAAAGCAACGGACGGATTGGTTTCAGAAGAATACCGGTTTTAATAAATATGACCAAAAAATTTTATTCTCTGTCCTAGACGCTATTCGGGCAGAGGGAAAGAAACGAGGGTATAGCGAAGAACACATTAAACGTGATCAGCTTTACTATATGGGAAATGCAGCTAAATATTCTAAAGACCGTAAACAGGCATCGACATCGCACGTTTCTTCGTACACAAGCGACTCTCTTAAAAAGTTCCTAAAAGGTCATTCAGCATATAAAAATGTTAATGAATTTTATAGAATTATCTCTGATAAACACTCAAGTGGAAGTGGAAAGGTAGACCTTGGACATTTGGGTGTTACGGGTGGAAGTTCCTTAGACCATCGATTCGGTGTTTCTACACTTCATCGTTTAGCTCTCAATATGCCCTTTCAACCAATCGGTTATTTATTAAACCGGCACTGGCTGAAGACCCATTTTAAACATATTTCTCCTTCGGTTGCGGAGTGGGCGCTTGCTAACGGCTATTATGGTGATTTCTGGACACATATGGGTGCCGATGACTATAAAGCCGATACAGATATTTTTGCTATCCTGAATTCCAAAAAAAGTCTTTCTGCAACTTTACGCCAGCACTATAATCAGCCGACAAATAAAATAAACTCACAACGGCGTAAATTGAGCAACAAATTAGATGAACAAACTATTCTTAGTATAACTAAATTAAGTTTCGTTACTATCGGTTTAGCCTCACTTGGTTACATTCAGGGATTGCAGGAAATGTTGAAGGGGAAACGAGGGAGGAAAGCCGCGATGGATGACTTAAATAGGAGAGGAGCTCAAACCCAAAATGGTCTTCTCCGCTTAGGTACTTCCTTTAGTGGGTGGGTAACTAACCGTTTTCAAAGATATGTCGCTCGACCGTTCCAGCGGTACATTGCTCGACCTGTCCAACGCTTCTATCACCGAGCAGTTTCTACCGGCCGGCAAATTTATTCTGGCGTTCGCCGAACTTTCCAACGAGCAGGAAACTTCGTGAAACGGACCTACCACCGGGTTGTCTCATCGGTTAAACGCAGCTTTAGTCGTGCACGACGCTTTGTTCGTCGAATTTTCAGGAGGAGATAATGATGAAATTAAAAACGTGGTTTTGGACCCTACTTAGCCTCATTCTAATCGTTGGGGCATTTTCCTATGGGGCAAACAATCTAGGCAAATACAATTTTTATTATGCCACTCACATGAAACACCCTAAGAATCAATATCCATTTGTGACAGCTACGTCAATGAATACTATGCCTTCTAATTATCTTCCTAATTATACTATTGCTAATAGCACCACAGAGCCGCCTACCTGTTACATTGCGAAAACAAATGTAATCGAAAAGGGAGATTATTTACGGCTTAATAGTTACTCACTCGCCTATGCACATTCTAAAGAGCAATTCGAAAATGGCAAGTCATTATACATCGACTTCAGTGAAAACGGTCATCTTTCCAACACAGAAAAGAAAAACATGGGCCAAACACTTTACCGCACTCTGAATGATATGCAAGATGAGCTCAAGCGTAACAGCGACCGGCCGCTAATTAACTTACAGTGGATTTATAATTGGTACTTTAATTGGCTAAATTCGTAAAAAGTTAGGGTGATGTCCATGAAAAAGAAACTCTGGATTACCATCGGTATCCTTGCCTTGCTCGGCCTATGGGCAATTATGTACGTTCCCTATAACTTAGAAGAATATAACTATTACTATGCCACGCATATGAAGCATCGACGCTATCAGTACCCCTTCCTTCCTGCATTAGGACTGACAAAATTGCCACCTGAATATTTACCCGAATTCCACATTGAGTATTTCAAAAAGAAGGATATCCAAGATAATACTCTTACTAAACAAAACGTAATTAGAAAAGGAGATTATTTAGAAATACGTCCATCTTTCATTTCATACGCTACTTCTAAAAAAAATTTTAATAATGATGATGTAGTAGGGTTAGCAGTTCCAGATTCTACTGGGACAATTATCCCCTATGATAGAAAAGACCTGGGGAAAGGACTACTTCAGGTTCTCAACGATACCCAAGCCGAACTAAAGCGGAATAGTAAAAAGCCACTGATTAACCTGCAAAAAATTTATAACTGGTACTTTAACTGGCTATATCAAAAAAAGTTTTAGTATGCGGTCAACCGATATAGCAGCACTAGGAACGGCAAGAATTAAAACTGCAAATTTCGCTCTCTCCTTTTCTAAGCGACACTTTTCAGGAGGAAACAAGTCATGAAAGCAAAAGCTCAGGTTGGCATAGTGCTTCTTAGTATCATCCTTAGCATGGTCATACCGGCTTATAGTGCGTACAGCATCATCAGATACAACTATTACTATGCCACTCACATGAAGCATCCCCAAAATCAGTACCCGTTTATCAAGACCCTGGCGTGGACTAACATGCCGGCTCGCTATCTCCCTAATTACCATGTTCAAAATTTCTCCAAAGAAGGCTTGCATGGCTTCCATATCACCGATATTACCAAAGAAAGTGTCCTTAAACCTGGCGACTACCTGGAGATTTCTAATAGCCAGCTGTCCTACGCTTACTCCAAAGAAGAGTTTAAAGATTATAAGATAAAAGACATCGATTTTGACTCTAACGGCACGCTTTCTCATGGGCAAAAAGTTTCCCCTCAACTGCAGCGGATCCTAAATGAGGTCCAAGCAGAATTAAAAAGTCACAGCGACCGACCGCCTATCAACTTACAGTGGATTTATAATTGGTATTTTAAAATTATGACTTAACTAATACAAAACCCGCTCCGGCGCCAATGACGTCAGAGCGGGTTTGTTCTTTACAGAATCGGTGACAGCAGGCGGGAGAAATACTGCTTGAATTTCAGCCAGCGGGACTGCTGGGCAAAGCGCTCGGCAGTCATCACCCGGCAATCCCGGATGTCATTGACGAAGATCTGCTCGAGCTGGTCCGTCAGCTTGAAGTCGTAGATAAAGGCATTGATTTCGAAGTTGAGCTTGAAGCTGCGGAAATCAAGGTTCGCTGACCCCACTGACGCCATCCGCCCATCAATCGTAATCGTCTTAGAATGCAGGAAGCCCTTCTGGTAGGTGTATATCGTGACCCCCTGGGCCGCCAGCGACTGGGCGTAGTACTGGGTCGCCCGGTAGACAAAGGGGTGGTCCGGCTTGCAGGGAATCATGATCCGCACGTCAATCCCTGAGTGGGCCGCCACCCGGAGCGCGTCGAGGATACTGTCATCCGGGATGAGGTAGGGCGTCTGAATCCAAATGTGGTCCTGGGCCGCGTTGATCAGCCGCAGGTAGCCCATCTTGATTTTTTCCAGCTCCCCCTCGGGACCGCTCGCGACCGTCTGCATCGCCGTCGTCCCGTCCTTAACATCAATTTCAGGAAAATAGGGGTGGTAGTGTTCGATCCGTGACTCAGCCCTCTTCACCGAGGCATTCCAATCACCAATAAACTGTCGTTGCATTCCAAAAACCGCCCCGCCGACGACCCGCAGATGGGTGTCGCGCCACGGGCCAAACTTTGCGACCCGGCCGAGGTACTGGTCACCGACGTTGAAGCCGCCAACGTAGCCAATTTTACCGTCCAGCACCACGATTTTCCGGTGGTCCCGGTAGTTAATCCGAAAGTCGAAGAAGTTGCTCCGGGTCATCAGGAAAGGCGTCGCGTACCCGCCCAAATCACGCAGGTTCGCGTAAAAGCTCGGCTTGACCCCCATGGAACCCCAGGAATCATAAAGGACCCGCACCTCGACACCCTCGGCTGCCTTCTGCTCGAGCAGGGTCCGCAACTGGTTCCCGATGCGGTCATTGTAAATGGTATAAAACTCAATGTGGATACTTTCCTTTGCCGCGGCAATGTCATCAAACATCTGCTTAAACAGCTGGTGGCCGTCGGTAAAGACCGCCACCCGGTTGTGCCGGCTGAGGAAGGATTCATCGATACTCTGGAAGAGCATAATCGTCCGCCGGTAAATTTGCGTGACCGAGTACTTCGGTTTGGGCATATTGCGAAACTGTTTTTTCTGCCGTTCCACTGCTTCTTTTAGTTTCAGCCGGGTCTGCGATTTAATCCGGTTTAAACGCTTATGGGTTGGTTTTCGGCCCAGAAAGGCGTAAATAATAAAACCAATTACCGGAATCAGGGTCAGAACCAGTAGCCAGGCCCAGGTGGCCGCAATATCGCGTTTTTCACGGAAGACGGTAAAGATGGCCGCTAGCTCGTTAATGATAATCACCGCCAGCAACACCCAGCGAATAATTTCCCAGGTTAAATCCATCTCACTCATCCCCCTCTTTCTCAATCCTGCCTTTTATTTTACCGCAAACCAATTTCAGGAACCAACACTGGCCCTTGATTCTTCACCACAATTTAACGATAATAAAAACAGTAATACCTAATGAGGTGAATTAATTGAGTACGATTTACTTACGACGGACCTATATGCGTGACTTGCCTGCAATCAACCGCATTATTGAGGACGCCAAAAACGCATTAAAAACTGCCGGCAGTCCGCAATGGCAAGACGGACATCCCGACCGCCGCACAATTATTAATGATATCACCCACCACCTCTCTTGGGCCTTGGTGGTCGACGAACAAGTTGTCGGCGTGGCAACCATGGTGCCTGGCCCTGAAGAAAGCTACCAGCAGCTCCAGGGCGGGGCATGGAGTGACGATGACAACCCCTACCTGACTATTCACCGGGTGGCGATTGGCAACCAGGCGCGGGGACAGCACCTAAGTACCTTCCTCTTTTCCAACCTGCTCACCATCGGCCAGGAGCGTGGCTATACCAACTTCCGCCTCGATACTCATCGCCTCAATAAGGCCATGCAGGCCATTGCCCGCAAGTTCAGTTTCCAGTACCGGGGAACGGTGAACGTGGCGGACCAGATCGATCCCGAACGGCTGGCCTACGAGCTCAACCTGCCGACTAATGAGCTGCCAGTTGAGTACCACGTCAACAATGATTTCATGCGGCCAATGATAAACCGTAAATAAGTTAGTATAGGTGGTCTTCTCCCATCAAGCCCATCTTTAGAGCATAAAAACAGCCTCCAAGTTCGGATTTTCCGAGTTTGGAGGCTGTTTGCATACTATAATACTCTCTTTTATTTAATTAATCCCTTAGCCAACTTCCACCGGTGTATCTGGTTCTTGCCCTTCAACCATTGCCAGGTTGTTATCAAAGGCCTTGACCACCATGTTGCGAACGGCGTGGGTAGTGTAGAAGGCCGTGTGTGGCGTTACTAGAACGTTTGGCCGGTCAATCAGGTCCTTGAGCAGTGGGTCTGGGAATTCCTTGTCAGTCCAGTCCTCGTTGAAGACGCCAACTTCACCCTCGTAGGTGTCCATCACGAAGCCAAATAGCTTCCCATCATCCAACGCCTTAGCAACCGCGGCAGTGTCCACCAGCGGTCCCCGGGAAACGTTGACCAGAACGGCATCGTCCTTCATTTTGGCGATTGTTTCCTCGTTGATCATGTGGTAGTTGTCCTTCATCGCTGGGACGTGGAGGGAAACAACGTCTGACTGCTTGTATAAGTCGTCTAAGGAGTCAACGTAGTAACCCTTCTCTTCCAATTCAGGGTTCTTAAAGACATCGTAGGCAATTACCTTTGCACCAAAGCCCTCCATAATCTGCATGAAGACCCGGCCGATATGACCCGTTCCAATTACCCCAACGGTTTGGTCACGGACTTCCCGGCCAATCGTTGGCGCCCACCGCAGGTCACCATGGGCCATCTTTTCATCCATCTGCTTTGCCTGCCGTAAGACACGGGCTGCCTGGATTGCAGCGTGTTCAGCAATGGCGTTTGGTGAGTACACCGGCACGTTAGTAATTTCGAAGCCTAATTCCTTCGCCTTATCCATGTCGATGTTATCAACCCCGACGTTCCGCAGGGACATCTTGGTAATCCCCAAGTCTGCCAGCGCCTGCAGAGTCTCTGGAGTGTAATCCAATTGCTGGTAGACAACCACCCCGTCGGCACCCTTGGCTAATGCCGCCGTGTCTGGCGTCAGCAGTTTGTCCGTGTAATCAACCTCGACTTCTGGATGCGCCGCGGCCCATTCTTTCAAGTATGGTTCTTCATCTTTCCGGATACTGAACGCAAAAATCTTGCTCATATTAATTCCTCCATCAATTAAATCCAAATCACACATCCACAGTTTGCACGTTGCAAACCCTTACACCAATTATCAGCGATAGCAGCTTTTAAAGCAAGAGCAAAAAGGCGGCAAGCGCACCGTTTCACATGAAACAAAAGCCTAGTACGGGCGCACCCGTAGTGCCCATTCGGGGTCGATCCAGCTCCCTGAACCAGTCGCCTGAGAGGAATCCGTCCAGTTTGGCTGATAAGAGTGGGCGAGGTCCATCCGGTAGTTCGGGCTGGTGTTCATCCCCAAGTGCAGGTGCGACAGGTCCCGGTAGCCAATCACCTGTCCAGGGTAGACGAGGTCGCCGACATTGACAATAATCCGGCTCCGGTTAGAAAAGGCTTCCTGGTAAACGAAGAGGGTTCGACCATCCCAGACCAGGGCGTACCACCAGAGGTCCCGTGCTTGCTGGTCCCGCACCGTCGCAATATCAATGACCCGGCCGCCGTGGACCGCGTGAACGTCGGCACCCGGATGATCGTAGGCCCCAAAGTCCAAGCCATCGTGGTAGCTGTTTGTCCGGCCAGCCCAGTTATAGCCAAAACCCTGCCCAAAGGCAAAGGAACCCTCGCCGCTAGCAGGAAACGGCCATGACCAGCCATCGTTCCACGACTGCGCATGAGCAACTCCGTCCCGACCAAAGTCGTAACAGTGTCCATCGGCCCACTGCACACCCGTGTACATCTGCCCGTGGAGCTGGTCATTATAAACCCAGTCGTCAGAACCCGGCTTCATCTGGTAACCGTCCGCAAAGTAATAGTTGTTGCCGGCCACGTTCCGCCAGCCGGTCGCCAGCTGACCAGTCGCGGGATCATAATAGACCGTCCCACCATTTAATGACTGGAAGCCAGTATTAATATCAATCTCTGGCGACCACCAGTCAATGTAATCGCCGTTACCAGCTGCATCATCGGTATAGCGGTGAATTACGCGAATTCCCCGGTGGTTCATCTGCTCCGTTACTGGCAGGGTCAGTGCAAAGGCAGAATTGCCAGCACCAGCAATCCAGCCCGCCTGCCGAGCCCCGGCGCTGGTCGTCAAGTTAGAATTCGTTTCGTTCAACGGCCGCCGGTAAAATTCGTGCCCGTTCAAGTCGGTCACAATCAGGTACTGGTACGGCCGGGAGCTCTGCCCCATTGCCGCGTGCCAGCCAGAAATCGACCGCATTGGTCGTCGGCTTGTAGACACCAGTGACTTCACCAGCGTTAACAGCGTAGCTCTGACTGTTCAGGTCACTGGCATGACCGTTACCGGCTGGATCATCGGTTACCCGCATGATAAAGCTGAGCTGGCCTTGCTTAAACACAGTGTTGTTTGTTGGCACTACCAGGTCAAAGCCGCTGTGCCCGCTTTGGTAGGTCTGTGAGTATGCTCGTGCAACATCAGGGCGGTCGTTAAAGCTAATTTTCTGGCGGCCGAACTCCTTGCCGTTATACAAGCCAATCACATACGCAAACGGCTTATCAAGCAGCTGGTCAGTGGCGAGCCACCCGGCTACCCGGATGCCGCCAGCGGCCGCGGTCAAACCGTCAATGGATGCGTGCGCCTGGTCGAGCGTCACCGCTGGCATCCAGTAATCCTGGTGACTAGCACTGCCGTTATCACCGTTGCCGGTACTAATAGTCGAATACCGACTGACGATAGAATAGGAATGGCCGGCGTGTAGGGCAAGCTGACCAAAATCACAGTTGAATCCGGAAGCGGTAGCCGTGGCGATTCCAGCATTGCTCCGCTGGACATCCGGCCGCGCCGCATTGCCAGTGACCAGCTTGGCTGCCACTTGTTGGTGAGCAGTATTGTCATACACGATCAGGAAGTGGTAGGGCGCGACCAGCTCAAAGTCGCTGGCGTGCCAGCCGCTGACTTTGAGCCGACCATCGCTGAGCTGAAAGCTGTCCAGCCAGCCCCGGTTGGCACTAGATAAGGTTAGCCAGGTGTCATTTTGGCGACCACCCTCGTCACCATTTCCTTGACTATTCGCGGAATAACGTAGAACCAGGGCGTACTGGTGGCCGCTGTTTAAGCTGAGTTGCGGGAAAACCGCCGTAAAACTGGCATTGGCCGCGTTGTAGGCACTGAGCTGGACTCCCGGCTCGGTCACCGTCAGCGGCGTTTTCACCGACGCAACCTGCTGGTGGGCTGTTAGATCATAGATAATCACGTAATGGTTTGGTTGCTGGTAGGCAGCATCCGCGGCGTGGTAGCCCTTGATTACCAATGCCCCGTCCTGCTTTGCCACACTGGTGATGGCGTACTGGTTGTGGTTAAAGTTCACCGGGTTAAACCAGTAGTCAACGTAGTCACGGTTGCCAGCGGGATCACTGCTATACCGGCTCACGATCCGGAGCGGGCCTTCCACCAGCGCGCTAGTCAGGTCAAACTGAACCTGCCAGCCAGAATTAGCAGAATTATAAATTCCCGCGAAGGCGCGGCCAACGTCTGTCCGGGCAATGTTCTTCACCGGTAACCGGCCAAGTTCGTGCCCCTGAGCGTCCAGCAGGATGATAAAGTGGTGCTCCCTTCCCAGGCTGCCATCTGTCGCGTGCCAGCCCGCCAGGTTGAGTTTGCCGCCAGCAATGGTGACATTATCAAGGTTCGCCCGGTTGGCTTGGTCAGCCTTTAGCGGCGAGTACCAATAATCGATATGGTGACCTTCCCCACCCTGCTGGTCGTCGCTATACCGTGAAATCAGTTGGAGCTGGTCGTTGAGGTAGCGGCTGTCCGTACCAAAATCATAGTCGAGGTTCCAGCCAGCTTTGGCAGCACCGTACGTCCGACCATAATATTTGGCAATATCCGGCCGGACCGCGTCGCTGACTTGAACCCGCTTGATTTCCCGACCCAGGGTCTGGTCATAGATAATGATCCAATGGTAGGGCTGGCGGTAGCTGGCAGAAGTCGCGTGCCAGCCGCTAGCAGTGAGGTGGCCGGAAGCAAACCGCCAGCTGTCTAGGTAGCCATTCTCCTGCTGGTCAAACGTGATCGGGGCGTACCAGTAATCGGCATCCGTATTGTTAGCTGTCGGGTCATTGCTGTACCGGCTGACAATGGCTAGCGAATGGCTTAACCAGGCATCGGCATTACCATCACTGAGGTCAAAACTGACCTGCCAACCTGAATTAACCGCGTTGGTGACGTTGCGAAAAGCAGTTTGTACGTCTGGACGGCTGACCGGTTGGACCGTCTGCCGCTGCAATTCCCGGCCAGTGGTTCGGTCAACCACGATAATCGTGTGGTAGGGACGGTTTCCGGCCTGCCCATTCGCGTTCCAGCCTTGTAACTGAACCTGGTTCCCCACAATGGCCGCCCCGTCCAAGTTGCCGTAGTTCCCAGTATCGCTATTAGCAGTGATGGGTGTCGCCGCCGGCTGGCTAACAGCATTAACCGTGCTTGGCGCTACCTGACTGGCTGGCGCCGCCGGGAGCGATTGATTGCTAGTTTGGCTGCTAGCAACAGCCGCGCTGGCAGTGAGATTTACCGGTGCCACCTGCTGGTCGGCGGCGTTGGCGGTCAGCTGATTGACCATTAAAACCGCCCCGCAGACAGTGGCGGCGGTCAGAATTCCCTTAACCTTGATTTTCATATTTCCCCCATTAATTCTTGCAATGCTTCAATAAAAATAATGATAAAACACCCTTCATTTTACAACTTTATCAGCAAATTACCATTTTCCGTCCGCCAAGTGGTAGTTTTTTCAGCCAATAGACACAAAAAACCGGTTGGTGAAATGTTCACCAACCGGTTTTCCTATTTAGCAATTCAGCTAACGACTACTTGTCTTCTTGGTCGTCCTTAGCTTCGTCATCTTTTTTGTCTTCCGGAGAAGTGTATTGGTCGCTGTCATCCTTAGCGGCGTCCTTGGCGTCAACGATTACCAGCTTGCCATCCTGCATTTCAGCAACCAAGTGCTTAGCATCCAGGTGGTCAAGGTAGTAGTCAGTGACCTTGTCACGGATTTCCCGTTCGATTACCCGCCGCAGTGGACGAGCACCCATGGCTTCGTCGTAACCTTCGTCAATCAGGTACTTCTTAGCAGTAGGCGTTACCTTAACGTCCATGCCCTTCTTAGCCAGGGTGGCGTTAACATCAGCCAGCATCAGGTCAACAATCTTTTGCAGGTCTTCCTTCGTCAGGCTGTGGAATTCAACGATGGCGTTGAACCGGTTCAAGAATTCTGGACGGAAGTAGTTGGTCAACTTCTTGATCAAGTCTTCTTCGTCGTTGTCATTGCCCAGCTTAACCGGTGCGTCGTTGGAGTAGCCGGCGTTAGAAGTTGCAATGATCACGGTGTTCTTGAAGTCGATGGTGTTCCCTTGACCATCAGTCAGGCGGCCATCATCAAGTACTTGGAGAAGCAGGGTAATCACTTGTGGGTTAGCCTTTTCAATTTCATCCAGCAAGATGATGGAGTATGGGTGCCGACGAACCTTTTCGGTCAGGGTGTTGGAGTTATCATCGTAACCAACGTAACCAGCGGTCGTCCCAATCAGCTTGGAAACGGCAGTCCGGTCTGAGTATTCAGACATATCCAACCGGATGATGTCGTTCTTAGAGCCGAACATGTCGAGAGCCAATTGCTTAGCCAGTTCAGTCTTACCAACACCAGTTGGGCCGACGAAGAGGAAGCTGCCAATTGGTGATTCCCCTTCATCGAAGCCGGCCCGGTTCCGCCGAATAGCGCGGGCAACGGCTTCCACGGCTTCGTCTTGGCCGATAACTTTGCCTTCCAGGCGCTTGTCCATGTCCTTCAGACGTTCAACATCACTAGCACCGATCTTGGAAACCGGAATACCAGTCATCTGTTCAACGGCGTTAGCAACGTCTTCTGGAGTTGCCGTAACCTTTTCATCTTCGGAGTTCTGGCTCAATTGCTTCTTCAGGTCAGCAATCTTGTCCTTAGCAGCCTGGGCAGCCTTGTAGTCTTCCTTCTTTGCTGCTTCCTTCTGCTTCTTTTCTTGAACTTCGATTTCCTTTTCAATCTGCTTAGCATCATGTGCTGGGTGCTTTGCTGCCAGGTGAGCGGCCGTCATATCAATCAGGTCGATGGCCTTGTCAGGCAAAGCCCGTTGTGGCATGTATTGAACGGAGTAGTCAACCGCTGCCTGCAGAACGTCGTCTGGCAACTTAACGTTGTGGTGACGTTCGTACAGGTCCCGAATACCCTTCAGGATCGCAATCGTGTCGGCCTTGCTTGGTGCGTTAACCGTTACCGGGTTGAACCGCCGAGCTAAGGCAGCGTCCTTCATAATGGTGTTCCGGTATTCGTCCTGAGTAGTTGCACCGATGACGCTGATTTCACCCCGGGATAATGCCGGCTTGATGATGTCGGACATTCCCTTGGAGCCACTGTCAGAACCAGTTGAACCAGCACCGATGATTTGGTGGATTTCATCGAAGAAGAGGATGATGTTCCCCGCCTTCTTGACTTCGTCGATCAGCTTTTGCATGTTTTCTTCAAAGCTGCCCCGGTATTGAGTTCCAGCTTCCAGACCAGAAATATCAATACTGATGATTTCCTTGTCCTTGATTGGTGCAGGAACGTTGCCGTCAACGATTGCTTGGGCCAAGCCTTCAACAACCGCCGTCTTACCAACACCAGCATCCCCAACCAGGACTGGGTTGTTCTTTGTCCGCCGACTTAAAATTTCAGCGGTTTCTTGGATTTCCTTGTTCCGGCCAATTACGGGGTCCAGTTCGCCTTGACGGGCTTCTTCCGTCAAGTTCCGGCCCAGCTTGTGCAGGATGCTTTCCTTACCTTCGCTTGGCTGTGGACCTGGCTGACCGCCCTGTTGTGGCATTGCCCCACCAGGCAGCTGACCGTTTTGCCGGTATTGTGCGAATTCTTCTGGAGTTACTTCTTGACCATTGATCATGTAACGACGGTTTGCAGAGCCATTCATTCCACCCATCAATTGGTTAAAGATGTCATTCATATCGCTGTTAAATGGATCCATTGGATTTTGTGCCATTACGCAGTACCTCCTCAATTAATTGTTAATTTCAAGTGTTAAATTGTAGTCAGAATTAATCTATTAAACAGCCGATCGGGCCGACTGGCTACAACGACTCGTCATCATCATGTTTCAGATAATGACTCTCTAAATCACGAAGGACTTCCCACATCGCCTTGTGCTCAGCTCGTGCCAAAGCATCAAGGTCGCGTAGATTTAGCGACGTAGAACTCGATTGTGGTTTATTGAATGATTTATGTAAAGTCGTGTAGCCATAGCCAGAACGCTTGGATACTTGGTAAATCGTTAAATTGTGGACTTCTAAGTATCTCTTGATATCGATCTGCATCGCTATTCACTTCCTTCACGTTACCTATTATAACATATCTGTGATATAACACAAGTGTAATAGTAGAAAAATGTGAATTAATTTTAGCTTAAATAATTTTTATTATAAAAAAGGCAGTTTAGGCCATTATCTAGCGTCTTATTGGCATTTGCCGAGGGGTAATTTCTCAATTTTTTCTTGACAATCATTAGAAATTAATTAGAATAGCTAATAATCAGTTAATCAAGGAGACCGTAATGATGAAATCAGCGATGCAACAAGTAAAACATGCATACTACTTCTGGTTTAGCAGCTTAATGTCCGCTAGCCAGCAGTGATTTTATCATTGGGACTTCCGGATAATTGCCAAGTATCCGGAATACTCCTTCATCATACTCATTCCAATCTGATGAAAAGACCCGGATACGTTTAATCGTTGAAGTGCCTCATAATTGTTAGACAAAA
>NZ_AZGE01000023.1 GCF_001434465.1 Limosilactobacillus oris DSM 4864 | reverse complement strand
TCATCAGTACTTCTTGACGAAGAGCCTGAAAAAGCCCCAATTCCTTTATCAGCAAGGAGTTGGGACTGTTAATTTGTTTTGGAAAATCACTCAAAGCCTTTTCTAGCTCTGGCCTTCGTCATTGGCAATCGACCCGGTCAAGAAAAAGTAAAGAATTAGCCAAGATTAATTCTAAAATCTTGCGGATAATTATCAGCCTATATAAACTAAAATTAAGATTAGCTTTGAGGTGATTAATTATGTTACCATTCTTTATCATTGTATTAATCCTAGCTGGAGCGTTGGTTGGTCAAATCCTTTGGGGCAACCAAAGCGAAGAACCAGTTGGTAAACACAGTGCCAAGCGAAAGGCTTAATCTTTTTTCGTTCAACAAAAGGCCGCCGCGATTCATTGTATTGATGAACCGCGGCGGTCTCTTTTATTGCTGGTCAAATTGTTGGTTAGCCGTCGTGACCATTTGCTGGTAAGCACTGGTAATTTCAGCGGGACTAATCTCAAAGTCAACTATCCCAAGCTTCAACAACAGGTGCCAAGCGTGACGAAGATCCTCCTGGTGGCGGCTGACATAGGCACCATTTTGTCAGCACCGCTAATCCGTTGCCACTGTTCAGCACTCAGGACAATCAGGTGCGTCCATTGCCGTTTTGCACTAAACAGCAAGAACAAGGCCACCACCTTTACATATTGCGCCACTAACTGCTGGTGGCTCGCTGGCTGATTCACGTGCAGAACATCGGCCCAACCAGCCAGACTTGCAAAGCGGCTCAGCTGGACATCCAGCTGGAGATAAATAGTCTGCTGCCGCGTTTCAGGACCAATCAGCAAGTCATAGGCATCATCAGCCGCCAGCTCGAGGTCGATTGCCTCGTGCAACAGTTTGGTAATGTCTAACTGCTTATTTGCGGTCACCTAGTTCACCCTCCTCTCGTTCTGCTTGCTCACTATCCGGCTGAAACACCTCGGTTGGCTGTTCAAAGGATTCCTCTTCATCCGCTGGTGCCACTACCAGCTTATCGGACCGGACCGCCAATTCAGCCCGGTTATTCAAATACCACTGCCGAATCAAGTTATAGTGCAACAGGGTATCAAAGAACGAAACCCGGGAGTCAGGATCTTTAACCGCAAAGAACCACTGCTGACTGTAATCGTCCGGATCAAAGGCAATGTCTAATTTAATTCCCTGGTCCAGCATCAGCTCTGCCCCATTGTTACGCGGCAGGTTCATCAGCATATAATCATTTTCTGCCGTAGCCACGAACAGGCGGTCAATCACCGTCAAGTCAAGGTCTGGCCGTGCAAGGGCAAAGCGTTCCGTATTATCAGTATTAAGGATTCCCAAATTAATGGTAAAGTCAAGGTCCGTAGCTAACTCCTGTGCAAAGGCAATCAGTGGTTTTACAGCATCCCGCAGTTCTAAGTCCGTATGCTTCTTGAGAGCCCGAACGATGAAGTAGTTTACCAGGGCCTGATTATTGAACTGGAAAAAGCGGTTCGCCAAATCAAGGTAAAAGAGCGGTTCTTGTTCCCCCTGCTCTGTAAAGGCCGCTTCCCCATCTTCACCAAGCTGGAACTTAAAGCTATCACTATCAGCAATCGGTTCGATCCGTGCGATGAATTGGTGCCGTGAATTTTCGGAAATCTGGATAGCATCGATACCTTGCTTTTCCAGCAGGCGTCCCATAAAAATAAGATAGTAATCGGCTGCTTGGTAGTGCTGTGGAAAATCAACAAAGGTATTTTGCAGGTCCAGTTCGGCCAACTGGGTTGTCGCCGCCAACATCTCCTGAGCATCCTCGGTTTCTGCTAACTGATCTAACAACTCGACATAGTGCCGACCTAGTTTAAGGACGTCCTTAAAAGAGGCGGAGAGAGCCGTCAACCGGGCCTGTGGTGAGCTAATCATCTTGTTATTGTTCATCTTCACTCACCTGCTTTTCTTCGTGACGGTCACCGTCAAGGCTTGCCAAGTAATTGGCATAAAGGTTGCGGTTTGCCAACTCAAAGTCCTCGAAACTGCCAAAAGTATCCATAATACTCTTCTGTTCATAGCTCAGAATCGTGTTTTCCTTAGATAAGGAAAGGACTACCTGTTCGTTTTCCTTAATCGTCTTGTTAGCAGTCCGGGCTTCCTGTTCTTCATCCTCGATCTTCTGCAACTGGTCGACTAATTCCTGACGGTTTTCCTTATTCTTACTGGATTCAAAAATCCCCGAGCGCGAGTTAATGTCCTCCAGCTGCTGTTCGACCTGCTGACGACGATCTTCGCGTTCCCGTTGGTGGTCAATTAAATCCTGTAAATGGTCATTCTGCTTTGAAATCTCCGCAATTCGGTCACTGTTAAAGCGCTTGTTTTCCCGCGCCAATTCAAAAGACTGGCGCAGCTTTTCGTACTCGGTCGGGTCAAAGGAGAAACGGACGTTCAAGACATCCAATTCACCAAACTGCCGCCGGTCCCACCAGTTACCAAAGTAAATCCGGTAGTGGCCGGTCTGGTACTCTTCGTAATAGAAAAACGGGTACGCTTGTCCTAGGTACTTGATCAGCTTTTCGCTTAGATAATTGCTCAGCTGGTCAGCCAGGTCATCGACCAAGCTCATGACCCCCTGGTCGTTAGGCTGTTGTTCCCGGTGTTCAATTTCCTTCGCGTACCGTTGGTTATCCAACAATTGGTAAATTTGCCGGTCCTGATGAGCCGCGATGGCTTCGTTTAACTCTTGTAAGTACTTGATCTTAATCGCCACTTGGCGTTCGATCAAGCTCCCGATCTCCACTGCTCTGTTTTCGTGTTCTTCATTCGCCATAAAGCACTAACTCCTTGTCTACATAACTAATTTAATAGTAGCCGAAATTAATTCCAAACGATTAAATTTTCTTCATTTTTGTCAAAAACTTTATAATTAGTTAACAAAACGTAAACCTAAAACCATTTTCACACATTTTACCCGTTTTTCAATAGGCGACCACGAAATCTTGGATGCAAGGCGCCCTTCCTGCCAATTTGCTTTTATTAAGAACTGAACTATAATTGAATAAGCGGGTATTATCCCGCACTTGATGGAGCGTTTCGAAAAGAGGCGAAGTTAACTATGGCATTAAGTAAGCAAGAACGTAAGGAAATGGCCCGGAAGGCCATGGAAAAGCGTGGCAACAAGAAGCCTAATGGCTCTGGTTTTGCAAAACTTGACGAAGAAGCCAAGAAACTGAGTGACTAAGCTTTTTGAAGCAATCCTAGATAAAACGACTGGCAAAGTTAGTTTGTCAGTCGTTTTTCTGTTTTAAAAACAAAAAGGCCGGAAAATTCCAGCCTTTATATTTATAGCTTAGGCTTCAACCGCCGCAATCATCCGGTCGAGCAATTCGACATCGGTCTTGCGGGAGTAGATGTCCATAATTTCGTAAATCTGAGGAGCAGAAGTGGACCCGGTAAAGGCCAGGTTCAGTGGGAAGTACAGGTTCCGGCCCTTAACACCGGTTTCCTTACCAACTTCCTTGATAGCCTGGCTGTAATCCAAGTCGTCACCGCCGTTGACCAGCTTATCCTTCAGGCCGTTCAGTACGGCTAAAACGTCTTCCTTGGCGAAGTCTTCATTATCAACGATTTGGTCGTAGTTGAAGTGTTCGTCCAGGACACTGTAGTAACTCCAGGCGTATTCAATGACTTCGAGGAGCTTGTTAACGTCGCGCTGGTGAACGTGGATGGTCTTCTTGAGCAATTCCCGGAGTTCGTCTTCAGGAATTGATTGCAGGCGTTGTGCTTCTTCAGTTTCGCCTTCCTTAACCAATTCCATCGTCCGGTCTGCCAGCTCGTCGACGTCCATCTGCTTGATGTATTGGGCGTTCATCCAGTCCAGCTTCTTTTGGTCAAAGTATGCTGGAGCCTTGGACATCCGCTCCGGATCATAAACCTTGATCAATTCATCCTTGGAGTAGATTTCCCGTTCGCCCTTTGGTGACCAGCCCAAGAAAGCAATAAAGTTAAAGATGGCTTCTGGCAGGTAACCGTGCTTCTTGTATTCGTTGATGAACTGTAAGGTATCCTTGTCCCGCTTACTGAGCTTCTTACGTGTCTTCGGGTTGAAAATCAATGGGATGTGGCAGAAGACTGGGTGTTCCCAACCCAGTGCTTCGTAAATTGCCATCTGCTTTGGCGTGTTGGAGATGTGGTCAGCACCACGTAAGACATGGGTAATGTCCATCGTGTGGTCGTCAACAACTACGGCAAAGTTGTAGGTTGGCATCCCATCACTCTTTTCAATGATGAAGTCCCCGCCAAGATTGTCAGAGTTGAAGGAAACGTGGCCCCGGGCGATGTCGTCCCATTGGTATTCGTGGTCCTTTGGGAAGTGGAAGCGGATCGTCGGCTTCAAGCCCTTCGCTTCGGCTGCCTTTTGTTCCTCTTCACTCCGGCCGTACCAACGGCCATCGTAGTGCGGCGCTTCCTTGTTAGCCCGTTGCCGTTCACGCATTTCCTGAAGTTCTTCTTCAGTCGTGTAGTCCTTGTAGGCAATCCCCTTGTCCAGCAATTCCTGGATGTACTTGTGGTAAATTCCCTGGGCATTCCGTTCACTTTGCCGGTATGGAGCATACTTTGGATTAGGCTTGTTTGGACCCTCATCCCAGTCGATACCTAGCCAGTGCAGGTTTTCCCGCTGGCTGTCTTCACCAGACTGGACGTTCCGCTTAGTATCCGTATCTTCAATCCGCAGAACCATCGTTCCGTTAAAGTGACGTGCAAATAAGTAGTTAAATAATGCTGATTGGGCATTTCCAATATGCAGGAAGCCTGTCGGACTAGGTGCATACCGAACTCTGACCTTTTGATCCATTATTTCGATTCTCCTTTAGTAACTTGTTAGCAGCCATCGTGACTGCCGGTGCAACAAATATAATTTTATCTGAATGTCCTAATTTGTCAATGCAAGAGCCAGCTGAACCGCATCCCCCCGGATGGTCATTCCCGGTCGCTGACTCCAGCGTCGCCCGTCTGAGTGGAAAACCGCCAACTTAAAAAGAGGCTGCACTTCAACCGAAGTCCCAACCTCCTTAATATTAGTACTTTTCCATGTAACGTTGCCGTTCCCAATCCGAAACGTGCTGGCGGTAGGCATCGTATTCGCGGGTCTTGGCTTCCATAAAGCTGTGGTAGATGTGGTCACCCATCGAACCCTTGACAACTTCATCCTTTGCCAGCGACTTCAGGGCATTGTGCAAGGTATCTGGCAGGTTGCGCACATCTTTTTCCACCCGTTCCTTACTGGTCATCTGGTAGATGTTTTCATCGACCTCGTGAATGGCTGGCAGTTCGTTCCGCAAGCCATCCAGCCCGGCTTCTAGCACGGCCGCAATTGCCAGGTAAGGGTTGGCAGACGGGTCAGCAGAACGCAATTCTACCCGCGTTCCCATTCCCCGGTCACTTGGGATCCGAATCAGTGGTGACCGGTTCGAAGTGGACCAGGCAACGTATACCGGTGCTTCAAAGCCTGGAACCAACCGCTTGTAGGAGTTGACGATTGGGTTGCAGACAGCGGTGTAGGCCCGGGCGTGCTTCATTAATCCGCCGAGGAAGTGGTAGGCCGTTTGGGATAACTGCCGTTCATCCTCCGGATCAAAGAAGGCGTTGTCACCATTTTGCGTGAAGAGGGACATGTTGAGGTGCATCCCCGAACCATTGATTCCAGAAAGCGGCTTCGGCATGAAGGTCGCGTGCAGGCCATACTTCTTAGCAATCGTCTTTACAATCAGCTTGAAGGTCTGGATGTTGTCGGCAGCTTCGAGAGCATCGGAATACTTGAAGTCCACCTCATGCTGTCCGGGAGCAACTTCGTGGTGGGCCGCTTCCACATCAAAACCCATCTTTTCCAGTGCTAGAACGATATCCCGACGGCAGTCTTCACCCCGGTCAGCCGGTTCCATATCAAAGTAGTTTTCCTGGTCGTTAACAGTCTGCGTAGGGTTTCCCTGCTCATCAGTCTTGAAAAGGAAGAATTCGGGTTCCGGTCCAATGTTGAAGTCCTTGAAGCCCATCTTTTGCATATCTTTAAGAACCCGTTTCAAGTTATTCCGGGGATCACCGGCAAATGGTTCACCATCAACCGTCTGCACACTGCAGATTACCCGGGCAACCTTCCCGTGCTCAGCCCCCCATGGGAAGACCAGCCAAGTTGACATATCTGGGTACAGGTACATATCACTTTCTTCAATCCGGACAAAGCCGTCAATTGAAGAGCCGTCAAACATAATTTTATTATCCATCAACTTATCAAGCTGACTGACTGGTAAGTCAACGCTCTTAATCGTCCCCAGCATATCGGTAAACATTACCCGCAAGAAGCGAATGTTTTCGTCCTTGACCATCTTGCGAACTTCATCTTTTGATAATTCACGCTTTGCCATATCTTCCATTCCCTTTCAATCAATCTATGCTCTCTGCCATTCTTAACAATCTGAAGTCAGAGCTGGTTAGTGCGGTTCCCCTAAAGGATCTTCGCGAATAATTATAAGCAGCTCCGCTTCAATACGGTTATTAGAATAACAACCCCAACCGGGCAAGTCAATTTAATTCCAGAACTTTTAGCCAATTATAATCAAATTTGTTCGTCAGCTTTACTTTTTTAACCAATCATCGACGACCGACTTAATATCTTGAATCGTATCCTGCCCGCTAACCAGGTCAAACCAGTGTACCGGCATCCGGTTCCTAAACCAGGTGAGCTGTCGTTTCGCGTAGTGGCGCGAGTCCAACTTGATTTTAGCGATTGCCTCGTCCAGGCTGCACCGGCCCGCAAAGTAGTCAAAGAGTTCGTGGTAGCCAATTCCCTTTCCCGCTGGCAGCTGGGGACCGCCTTGCTCATACAGCCAGCGCGCTTCCTCTACCAGTCCCTGGTGAACCATCTGATCCACCCGGGCGTTGATACGGTCATACAGGACTGGCCGGGCAGTATTGAGGCCAATCAGTAAGAAGTCCGCCTGCCGCTCTCCCTGTGGCTGCTCGGAAAAAGGCCGTCCCGTTTTTTCAATCACTTCCAGGGCCCGAACTAACCGCCGCTGGTTGCCAACCGGAATTTTCCTGCTAGCGGCCGGGTCAAGCTGTGCCAGCTGCTCCCACAGGTATGCATTCCCCTTCTCCGCGGCAAGCCGTTCCCAGCGAGCCCGGATTGGCGACTCCTCACCTTCGCCCTCGCCCTGGTCATCCCCTAAGGCCAGGTTGTCAGTGAGGCTCTGAATATACAATCCCGTTCCCCCCGCGATAATTGGGAGGCGGTGGCGCCGGGTGATTTCCTCAATCCACCGATTGGCCTCCTGCTTAAAGCGGGCCGCCGAATACTGCTGGTCAACGTCGCAAATATCGATTAAGTGGTGGGGAATCCCCGCCCTTTCCGCAGGCGTGACTTTTGCGGTCCCGATATTCAAGTGCCGGTAGACCTGCATAGAGTCGCCGGAAATCACCTCCCCGTCTTCCTGACGCGCTAATTCGATTGAAAGTGCCGTTTTACCGACCGCGGTCGGACCAACGATTGCAATTACTTTATCCATAACCAACTTCCTTATAAACTCGTAAATTTTCTGATAATGACTGGCAAAAACGGCCTTTTTCGCTCATAATAGTGGTAAGTTAACTAATAAGGAGGAATGCCTGATGAAACAAGTTACCAAAGGATTTTTGATTGGTACCGCCTCAGCTCTTGCCGCAATCGCCAGCGGGGTGGTTGCTTTTCACAAGACCGTGATCAAGCCGGTCGAAGAAGAAGAAATTAAATTTGATGAGAACCGCCGGGCAGCTAACCGGAAAAACCGGTCCGCACACCAACTTTAATTACCTTCACTATTATATATAAAAACGGCATGGTGACCAACTGCGATCACCATGCCATTTTTTATTTTAATACTTGGCTTTCTTTGTCTTGCCATCCCACTCCCGGTAGCCATCGCGAAGGATGTAAAGGTTGTGGTAGCCATGCTTACCCAGAAACGCTACCGCCTGCGTACTCAGCGTCATCGTTTCATCATAAAGGTAGATTGGCATATCCTTTCGCAATTCACCATACTGCTGCCGCAGGTAGATGTACGGCAGGTTGCGGGCGCCCAAGATGTGTCCAGCTTTAAAGTCCTTTTCCTGGCGGAGGTCAATCACCTGGGCCTTCCGCATTCCCTTTTGGAAGTCCTCCTGGTCTAGAACGGTTGCGTAATGTTTCCGGCGCCAGTTTTGAAAGCCCCAGCTAAACAACCATACTAGGATGATTACCGCCACTAGGAGGTTAATCGTCAATAATGTTTTACTAATTCCTAAAATCACTTTTCCCGCTCCTTACTTAGGCTTCTGCAAATTGACGGGCCAGTGAAGCGGCACCGATTACCCCGGCGTCGTTCCCCAATTCAGCCAGCTTCAGAGTTGTGGAAGTCCGCACAGTCGGGAAGGCAAATTGTTCAAAGTTCTTTTGAACCCGCTTCAAGAGGAAGTCCCCCGCAGCGGAAACACCACCACCGATAACCAGGAATTCTGGGTTCAGGGCGTTGGATAAGTTTGCACAGGCTAATCCCAGGTAGAAGGCCACTTCGTCAACAACGGTGTTGGCGAGGTAGTCGTTTTGCTTGGCAAGGTCAAACACAATCTTAGAGGTGATTTCATCGCCGTTGTCGATCATGGCCTTCAGCCGGCTGTTCCCCTCGTATTCTTCTGCCTTGTCCTGGGCGATGTGAACAACCCCGGTAGCGGAAGCATACTGTTCCAGACAACCGTGGTTACCACAAGTACACAGGTATCCATTTGGCTTAACGATCATGTGGCCAACTTCACCACCAGCACCGACAATTCCGTGAACCAGCTTACCGTTGGAAATCAGGCCACCACCGACACCGGTCCCCAGAGTGATGAAGGCCACATCGTCACCTTCATTACCGGCACCCTTCCAACGTTCACCCAGCGCAGCAACGTTAGCGTCGTTGTCCAAGGCAAACTTCATGCCGGTGCCCTCTTCAATCTGTTCCTTAACGTGCTGAGTGGTCTTCCAGTTCAAGTTGAAGGCCCCCACGACGGTTCCTTCTTCCCGGTCAATGGTTCCAGGGGTCCCCATCCCGATTCCGATGAACTGGTCCGGGCTCATCTTGTAAAGGTCCAGGTGGTGGTTAATCGAATCAATGATATCAGGAACGATGTGGGAACCATCATCCAAAATGTTAGTCCGAATTGACCACTTCTGTTGAATTTCCCCATCCTGGGTCAGGATTGCAAACTTAATCGTGGTCCCACCAAGATCTACACCAAATAACTTCTTTGCCATGTTTTCTTCCTCCTCAAAACTTTCACTCTATATTAATACAAACGGCCACTTTTTTCTCGGAACTGCTCTTCGCGGTGTTCCTTTCGTAGGACAATCTTCGCTTTCATGTACACCTGCCGGTCAATTACCCCCGATTGGTAAAGGTTATCCAGCTCAATCGCCATCAGCTCGATATCGTACAACCGTTTGCCCACATACACGAAAACGTTAAACTCTTTTAATAACTGCTGGACATCGTATAGTGTCCGGTATTCACGCGGTAAACTTGCCATTTAATCAGCTCACTTTTATAAACAGGACCAGGATACCAGCCACCAGGACCAGGGTAGCTAACGTCCGTTCGATGACGTTCACCCGTCCTAAGCGGGGTGCCCTGACCAGGTAGGCCAGTAGGAAACCACCGATAAAGCCGCCGAGGTGACCCGCAAGGTCGATCCCCGGTACCATCAAATCGGTCACGATATTCAGGACTACCAGAATCAAAAACTGCCGACTCAGCATTCGCAACGCCTGATTTTCCCGGAAACTGGCCCCTAACATAATGAAGGCACCAAACAACCCGAAAATTCCGGTACTTGCACCGGCCGAAATCCCGGCTGGCAGCCAGTAGGCACTCATCAGGTTTCCGACCACTGCACTGCCCAGGTAAATTATCAGCAGCCGCCAATGACCAAAAAGCTGTTCAATGTACATTCCGATAAAATACAGGGTAATACTATTGATCAGCAGGTGCGCAAAACCGATGTGAACGAAGACGGGCGTAATCAACCGCCACCATTCACCGGCTTGCAGGGCTGCCGACTGTAAGGCACCAAACCGGAGCAGCACTGCCGGGTTTGTCGACCCACCGGCCAGGGTCATCAGCAGGTAGATAATTACCTGAATCGCAACCAGCGTGACCGTAACCGGGTTGTCCTTCCACACACTATTCCTCATCAACTAACGCTCCGCTAGCGTGAGGACCTGGTCAACCGGTTGGTCGTGCGCCTCACTCACCCATTCATCAGCATCAGCCAGTTGAGTTGGCAAGGCCAGGGCAATGGTTTTCCCATGGTAATTAGTCAGGTAGCGGTCATAGTAGCCCCCACCAAACCCTAGCCGGCGGCCAGTCGCCGTAAAGGCTACTCCGGGAACGACCATCAGGTCAATTTCGTCCGGTCCGAAAACGCGGCCATCCTTCGGCTCAAGAATACCAAAGCCGGATTCCTCAAAGGTCGAGTTTTCCTTTAGCTCAACAAACTCCATCTGCCGCTTGGGTAGGGTTCGGGGAACCACTACTGTCCGCCCCTCATGCCGGGCATGAAGAATTAACGGGGCCGTGTCAATTTCAAACGATTGACTAAGGGTCAAGGCAATAACCTTGGCCCCCATCCATGCCGCCTGGTCATACAGTTCCGATGCCAGCGCCTGTTCCTCTTTCAGACGGGTGTTAACATCTAACTGTTGAAGCCGGGCGATGTAAGCCTGACGTAGTTCTGACTTTGAAGACGTCATTATTCTACAATCTCCCCTTTATACTAAGATGATAAACGGTTTCAACAATTTATTATCACCGCTCGTTATCTTTTTTGCAAGCGTTTTTTCAAGTTCTCACTTAATTTACAGCCGGGCTATTTTTGGTCTAGGCGGTCGTAGAGGGCCACTAGCTCTTCCGCCAGGTCAACATAGGTGATTGCCGTCATCAAATGGTCTTGGGCGTGAACAATCAAGAGGGTCAGCTGGACAGTCTTCCCCTGGGCCTCAGCCGTCAACATGGTCGTCTGCACGTTATGGGCCACAGTCAGTTTTTCCCGGGCTGCGGTGAGTTTTTCCTTCGCCAGGTCAAGGTCACCATTACGGGCCGCGGTGAGCGCTTGGTGCGCCAAGTCCTTGGCATCCCCCGCGCTGACCATCAGCTGCATCGCCTGACCAATACTTTCATTATCATTTTCTGCTGCCATTCGTTCTTCCTCGCTTCTTATAGTCCCTTGTGACAAAAAAATCCCGCTAATAGCACAGGCTATTGGCAGGATTAGTAAACTAATTACTTAGTCTCACGGTGTAAGGTCACCTTTTGTTCCCGTGGGCAGTACTTGTTTAATTCAAGACGGTCGGGATTGTGACGACGGTTCTTACTCGTCAGGTAAGTCCGTTCGTGGCATGAAGTACATTCAAGTGTAATGTTGACACGCATGAGTTGAAACCTCCAAACTTATTTTTAATCTTTAAATGGTTATTTATCGTAACCCTAACTCGTACAACTATATCATTTATTAGCAATTTTGGCTAGTGCTTTGTCAAAGTTTGTTAAGGAAAAAGCCTTGACAGGGATCTGAGTGACCATTAATTGCTGCTATCATCGGCTTCGCTCGAATTCCGAACCGTCTTCCAGTAGGCTTGGAAAATCTGCTTAGCCATCGTGATGTTCGCTTCCCCGTTATCGTTGGTTGCTCCCGGAATTGCCAGGGCCACAACTACCTGGGGATGGTTCGATGGCGAGTAACCAGCAAAACTCAAAGTTGTAGTTTCGTGCCCATCGGAAACCGTCTGGGCAGTACCGGTCTTCCCCGAGATTGACGGCTTAACGCTAGCCAAATTCTTGGCAGTCACGTAAGCGTTAGTCCCATGGGTAACCAGGTAAAGTCCCTGGTGGACGACTTCAAAGTAGGACTTTGGTGCCGGAATCACCTGTTGAACTTGTGGCTGAGTCGTGGACTGCACAGGTCCCAGTTCCCCATTGCTCTTGGTCCCCCGAATCTCCTTGACCACGTACGGCCGCATTCGGTTCCCACCGTTAGCAATCGTTGACATGTACTGAGCCAGCTGGATGGTGGTATACCCGTCATAGTTCCCGTAGGCCAAGTCCAATGCGGAAACGATGTGCTTTGCATCAGACGGCCCTTCGTAACCGGTCGTCTCACCTGGAAGGTCGATCCCGGTCTTCTGTCCCAGGCCGAACATATTAAAGAAGTAGCGTTCCTTTTGGAAGATACTTGGCTTCATGGTTACCTGCATGCCCGGCGTGTAGTCCATCTTTCCTTCCTTCATTGCAATCTGCATCATGTAGGAGTTCGATGAAACTTCCAGAGCGGTTGCGGCGTCCACCGCCATGTTGGCCCCACCATTGTGGTTAAACCATGAACTCTTCTGCGTACTGTTAACCCGGATTGGCTTATCAACCAGGGTGCTGTTTTCGGGGGTAATTACCCCACTCATTAACCCGCCCATCACGGTAGCCGGCTTCACAACCGATCCCATCGTAATTGGCTGGTTAATCGCCCCGATTGGGTTGGTCGTCTGCTTTCCCGTCTTGGTATTCCGGCTGATTCCAGCCATTGCCAGGACGGCCCCCGTATTCGGGTCCATTACCACGGCATAGACACCAGAAGAATAGGCGTTCCCAGCGGCCGCATAGTTTTGTTCCAGAATCTGTTGAACCTGTTTCTGGAACTTGGAGTTAATGGTTAGGACCAAGTTATCCCCTTTTTTACCAGGGTATTTCAGTTTTTCCTTCGTTACACTATTACCGCTAGTCGTAACCTCAGTTTGGGACTTGGAACCAGCAAGCGTGGCCTGGAAGCCCTTTTCTAAGTAACTTTGACCAACGCTGTCGTTTCTGGAATAGCCTTGAGAGAGGAGTGAGTTGACCTCATCGCTTGGCAACCCGGCCGTCGACATTCCACCGGTTAGAGCTTGAATTTCCTTTCCCTGAGGATAATTCCGGGTCCAAGCCGTTCCAATCTTAACTCCCGGCATTTCACTCAGGTGTTCCCCAACCTCTGAAAGCTCCCGGGAAGTCACTCCGGTTTCCTTGATGTAGGTCGTCGAAAGCGAGTAGGCACCGCTCATCGCCGCGTAAATTCGCGCATTATTCTTCTGCTGGGCAGTCAGGCGCCAAGCAGACGGGTGCGCGCTCAGGTAATCGAGGGCCTTATTATACTGCGCGTCGTCGGAATCAGTCTCAGAGGTCTTAACGTGTTTCAAGACTTCCTTTAAGCGGCTGCTGTCGGCAAGGTAGTAGTCCTCCTGGTTCCGCTTGGTCAACCGCGAATCCTTATTAGAGACCGTCACGTACCGGCCCAGACGGTTGGCAATCTTGTAAAGGTCGTCTGTCGAAACGTTGGCGCCCTTAGTATAAGTGATTGCCTGGTGCGTCTGGTTACCTACCAGCACCTTTCCCTGACTGTCATAGATCATCCCCCGCTGAACATTATTGGTCTGGATTGTAGTATCTGACCGTTTAACCTCAGCTTTGTAGGCGGTCCCGTTTAGCACCTGTAAGTAAAACAGGCGGCCAGCAAGGGCCAAAAGCAAGATCCCAACAACCCACAACAGGAAGTTCAGTCGAAAGGGAATAATCGACTGAGCATTGCGGTTTTTACTATTACGGTGCGAACTAATTGCACTCTTCATTCGCTCAAAAATTTTCACCGGATCAACTTCTCCTTCATCATAGTGAATACTATTTTACCGTTGGCGAGGTCCTAATTTCAAGCAGTCGCTCTTCCTCATTAGGCCCACCAGTCACTAACAAAAAAATAATACTCTTTATTTGTTCAAAAATGAACTCCTTCTGCACAGATTTACTTAATTTTAACTTCCTTGTCGAATTTAAATTAGCGATTCGTTATATAATAATCACTATGCAAAAAACAAAGGAGTTTTTTAACAGTGTTAACAACTATTCGTTCTCATCAACGTTCATTTATTTTGGGAATTAGTTTTCTGCTTCCCATCCTGCTGATGGGGAGTTACTTTGCTTACCGGCAAATGGCCCCCTTTGGCCCCAGCAGCTTGCTCACGGTGGACCTTGGTCAGCAGTACGTCGACTTCTTTGCCTACCTTCGAGCAAGCCTGCTCCACCACCCCAGCAGCTTTTTCTATTCCTTTGCGAAGGGATTAGGCGGTGAAATGTGGGGGACAGACGCATACTACCTTTTAAGCCCCCTTAACCTCCTATTAATCTTTTTCCCCGGTCGTTTTCTTACTTCCGGGATTATGCTAATCCTTCTCTTACGGTACGGTTTAGCCGGGCTGAGCTTTGCCTGGCTCCTGGATAAAACGGGTTGGCAAAAGGGTCCCCGGATTTGGGCCTTTAGTACCGCCTACGCCCTCAACGGCTGGATGATTGCTAACCAGCTTAACATGCTCTGGCTGGATGCCCTGGTGATCCTCCCCCTGATTATCTGGGGCCTGCTAAAACTCTTTTACCGCCGGCAAGCTGGAACTTACATCTTCTGGCTAGCGGTCATGATGGTTGATAATTACTACATGGCCTGGATGGTTTGCCTATTTACCCTTCTTTTGGTCTGCTGGTTGATGCCAGAAGCACGCACTTGGCGCGCTCGCGGCCGCTTTATCCTCCGCTATGGCCTGAGTTCGTTGGCGGCTGCCGGAGTGGCGGCAGTCACCCTCTTTCCCACGATTTATGCCCTAATGCAGAGCAAGGGGACCTATACCGAGCAGACAATTCATAGCCGGTTTGAGTACTTTCCGTTTAAGATGCTGGCCAAACTGGTTCCCGGTTCGTTTAACTTTGACCAAATGCCCAGCGGCCAGCCAAACATCTACATCGGAATGCTTTTGATGATGGCGGCCTTCCTCTACTTTTTCAACCGGCAGGTAAAACTTAACCGGCGGTTAGCAGCCTTAGGGGTAACTTTCTTCTTTATCTGTTCGTTTTGCTACGAACCCCTGGACCTCTTGTGGCATGCCGGCCAGTTTCCCGTCTGGTACCCCTACCGCTTTTCCTTTCTTTTTTGCTGCTGGTGCATCATCTTGGCTGCCCAGACGCTCCGCCCAGCCTTTCGACCGCGCTACTGGCAGCTGGCCCTCCTCCTGCTGGTAACGGGGGCAATTTTTGCCTACGTCAGCCAGCTCAAGCTCTCCTACCTTAGCAGCAGCCAGCGCTGGATTGGGCTTGGCTTCGCGGCCATCAGCCTGCTGTGCCTAGCTATTCCACGCAAAGATTCACCCCGCCTGTACGACCTCCTCCTGGTTTGCCTAGTCATTTGTGATGTCGCCACCAGCGCTTTTACAAGTCTCAATAACCTCGCCTACGTCTCCCAGGACGAGTTTGCCCAGTACACCACCCAGCTCGACCAGGCAGTCCAAAAGCTCCGCCAGGGTGACAAGGGACTCTACCGGGTTGCCAAGACTTTCACACGAACCAAGGATGACCCCTTCCAGGGCGACTTCAACTCCGGTGACCACTTTGGCTCTACCCTGGAGCCGGCCATCCCTAACTTCATGGGGGCAATTGGTCAGCCGGCCGGCGATGGTTTTGTGACCTACGCTAACGGAACCCAGGTCACCGACGCCTTATTCGGCTTCAAGTACACCCTGGCAAAGCAGAACCTGGCAACACCAACGCTACCGCTCTCCGGCTACCGTCCTGACTGGCGGCAATTGCCAACTACCGCTAAAACGGGCAACGTTGTTATCCGGCGCAACCCGAATAGTCTCCCCTTTGCATTTGGGGCCAGTAGCGAGGTCCTCCAGCTCCCGCATACGACCCTGGACCCGGTCAGCTACCAGTCGCAAATTATGCAGGCCTTGGCTGGACGGCCGATTAACAAGTCGCTCTTCCAAGTACAAAACTTTGACTCCGTTCAATTCAACAATGTTCAGACCAGTCGGCAGATTACCGGCACCCTTTTCAAGAAGCAGGACTTCCTAAAGCCAGCCTCGATTCGGCTGACTTTTATCCCACCAACTAATGATTCCTACTACCTTACCTTGGGGCCAAGTGTCAAAGACGATGCATCAATTTCCATCAATAACAAGGCCTTTGCCCAGTCCAGCAACTACCGGGACACCGTCGTCATCAACCTCGCCCACCAGCAAAAAGGTCAGCCAGTCACCATCACCTTCCGCTTGAAGAAGATGAACGTCTGGCTGCAAAACGTCAGTGTCTACCGTCTCAAGCAACGTTCCTTTAATGCTAGTCTTCAGACCTTAAAACAATCTCCACTGAAGATCAGCCACCATTCCAGTAACAGTATCACGGGAACGGTGGACCTCAAACGCCAGCAACGGGTACTCATGACAACTATTCCGGCCGCTCGTGGCTGGCACGCCATCGTGGACGGTCGGCCAACAGCTACCAAGACGGTTTTGGGAACCTTCATGGCGATTCCACTGGCACCGGGTCACCACCAGGTCAAGCTCTACTACCGACCACCATTTTTGATTCTTGGACTGTTCACCAGCCTGCTGACAATTAGTGGCACCTGGTTAGTTCTTCGCTCCCAAGCCCGGCGGCAAACACGAAGACGTACTGGCACGGACAAACCAAGCACAGACTAGGCGGCAGTTCGTTGCCCACCAGAATTTATTTCACCATCTAGCTATTAAAATCGGCCGGTGAAAAATACTATTACTAAGCCCAAAAGCAAATAACGTGTACGCAAATGAGGTCTAAAGCCCGGCAGAACCGAACTTTAGACCTCATTTGTACTTGCAGCGCCTTGAAAAAAGTCGCCGTAACCGACTTCTGTCCTACTCCCATTCTTTAATGTGCTGACGCCCCGGTAGAAGCATCTGGATGCTCTTCTTGTTCCTTGCTAAGGCCGGCAATATCCGGCTGGTCATCCCTATTCTCATGCTGAAAATGGAAAACAGGACCATCACTCCGGGGGTCATAGTCGACAGTGGTAATTAAATCCTTAAAGAACCACTCATCTAACTCGTCAATATGATAGTCAATGCCGTCCTTGTCAACTTCCAGGACTGGTTCTACCGGCTGATCTTCGCGCGTAAAAGCTGGTGAAAAGCCATGGTGAACTTCCGTATAGCCGTAAGTTTTGCCATAGAACTTAATCCCGTTGCCGCTCACTAAACCCATCTCATCGCGGAACCAGCGGTCAACCCGGTCAGTAATAATTAGTTTCATCCAAAAAATCCCCTTTGCTGCCGACTTTGGCAGCCCTTTCATGCTTACTACTTTACCATGTTTCCACGTAAATCCCAATGATTTAGCCTGACAAATTGAATAATACGGTCATTGTTATAACTTTTCGCACTTTAAAATGNGGCCAGAACTAGCTGAGCTAGTTCTGGCCCCCTCCCATTTAAATCAGCGGTTAGTTAACATCGAGGATCTTAACCTTCATCGTCCCGCTTGGGATTTCAATTTCAACTTCTTCGCCAATCTTGTGTCCCAACAAGCCCTTGGCCATTGGAGACTCATTTGAAATTTTGCCGCTCAGCGGGTCAGATTCAGATTCACCCACAATGCTGTAAGTTTCCGGTTCTTCATCCGGCAGTTCCTTAAAGGTAACGCTCCGCCCCATGGAAACTTCATCCTTATCAACATCTTCGTTGTCGATGATTTCAGCGTATTGCAGCATGTTTTCAATCTGGGCAATCCGACTCTCGACCATCGCCTGTTCGTCCTTGGCAGATTCGTATTCCGAGTTTTCGGAAAGGTCCCCGTAACTGCGGGCAATCTTAATCCGCTTGATAACTTCCGGACGCCGCTTCATTTTGTATTCTTCAAGCTCGTCCTCCAACTTCTGCTTTCCTTCCAAGGTCATTGGGAAAGTCTTTTCTTCAGCCATAACACACTCACTCCTTATTAATAATTCACGTCGTTACATTACCATTTATTATGGCGCTTGTAAACCGACTTACAGGGTGTGACCCCGCTTGACTAAAATGTCGCGAACCTTCGTCGTCAGCAAGTCAATGGCGACGTGGTTTTCACCGCCCTCAGGGACGATAATATCCGCGTAGCGCTTCGTTGGCTCCACAAACTGGTGGAACATCGGCTTAACGGTAGCCAGGTACCGGTTGATTACGGAATCCAAGGACCGGCCCCGCTCATCCATATCCCGCTTAATACGGCGGATGATCCGAATGTCATCATCGGTATCAACGTAGACCTTAATGTCCATCAGGTCCCGGAGGCGCTCATCATCCAGGATCAAGATTCCTTCTAAAATGATGATCTCGGTTGGCTCCACGTGGACCGTTTCCTGGGACCGGGTATAAGCTTTGTAATCATATACTGGCATCTCAATCGCCCGGTTATGACGGAGGTCACTTAACTGGCTGATCAGGAGGTCGGTATCAAAAGCCAGCGGGTGGTCATAATTAACCTGCTTCCGCTCCTCCATAGTCATGTCTGCCTGGTCGTTATAGTAGGTATCCTGGGTAATGATTTGGATATCCTGCCCCTTTAATTGATTATAGATGGCCTTGCTAACAGTCGTCTTTCCACTACCAGAGCCACCGGTTACACCAATGATGATTGGCCGCCGTTTTTGTTCAGTACTCATTAATGCAGTCTGCTCCCTCTTTTAATTTAATCTGAAATAGTATACAGCACTATCGGTATTCGAGCAACTAGCAATTAGCGCTTTGCCGCCCGACTGCTCTGGAGTTCAGCAGCAATTTGGGGAACCGACTGGGTCTGCGCCAGCCTAAACTTCCCGGCCTTGACCCCCTTCGTCTTATGCGTCTGCAGGTAGTAGCTGAACACGTATGCACTTCTCACCAGCTGTTTTTCTTTCAAGATCCTTGCCACCTCGTCATCAGTCGCTCCCCGGGGAATTGTCACCGTGACCCGTTGCTGGCTAGCACTGCTCACGGGACGCAAGGCGTAGTTGAAATACTGGTGAATTGCCAAACCCGTGGCCACCAGCAGCACTAAAATAACTAAGACCAGGCGGTTCTGCTTTTTTAATTTCTGTTCTTCCATAGTTTTGCCCTTAGTGAAAAGGAGGCTGGGAAGATCTCAGCCCCTTTCCGATAATGTTATAACACAGTAACTGCTTAATAGCGGTAGACAAGGGGAGCCGCAGCGACTCCCCTTCCAATCCCGTTAATAAATTTACCGAATTTCTGCTGCCAGTTCATCTTCCAACGCCTGGGTAACCTTGGCAAAGGCCTTGTTGACCTGGTCTTCGGTCAGGGTACCATGGTCATCCTGGTAAGTCAGCGTGTAGGCCAGGGACTTCTTGCCCTTTGGCAGATGAAGGCCGCTGTACACGTCAAAGAGGTGGACCTTCTTTAAGAAGGCGCCGGCCCGCTTTTCGATTACCGCAACCACGTCGGCATTCGTGACGTTGTGATCAACCAACAGGGCAATATCACGAGTGATTGCTGGGTACTTACTGATTGGGTGGTACTCATTAGCCACCTTATCAGCTGCCAGCAGTGCTTCCAAGTTCAGTTCGAAGACGTAAGTTGCAGGTACCTTGTAGTCCTTCGCCGTCCGCGGGTGAACTTGGCCCACAAAGCCCACTAATTGGTCATCGACATAAATATCAGCCGTCCGTCCCGGGTGCATTTCCGCCCGGTCCTGCGTTGCCCGGTAGGTGATTGTCCCGGCCAGGCCCAGATTATGCAGGTACCGCTCTACGATTCCCTTGATTTGGAAGAAGTCCACCGGCTGGTCCTGCTTATGCCAAGAATTGGCCAGCAGCTGACCGGTAATTGCACCAGCCAAGTGTTCCTGTTCTTCTGGACGCTCGCCACCCTTTGGCAGGAAAACCCGTCCGACTTCGTAAAGGGCCACGTTGTTGACGTTCCGGGCCACGTTGTACGCCACGTCAATCAGCAGGCCGCTGATGAGGCTCATCCGGGTCGCAACGTGGTCGGAGCTCATCGGGAAGTCCAGCTTCATTGGTTCCGCGAGGGGTTCAATTTGGAACTGCTTAGCCTTATCCTCAGTCGTTAAGGAATAGCTGATTGCCTGCGTCAGGCCCATCCCCTCCATTTCGTGCCGGCTCGCCCGCAGGAACTTCTGCCGTGGGGTAAGGCCCCCGTGGTTGCGGGTCATTACGGGCAGGGTAGCGGGGAGGGTATCATAGCCGTAAATCCGGGCAATTTCTTCGTACAGGTCCGCGGCCACAAAGATGTCCCACCGCCGGGCTGGAACGGTTACCATCAGCTGGTCGTCATCAACGACGTCGACCGGGAAGGCCAGCCGGTTAAAAATGTCGCTTACCTCGTCCTGGCTGAGTTCGGTCCCGAGCACGTGGTTGATCTTGGCAAGCGATAAGGTAATCTGCTTATCCTCCGCCGTTTTTTCACTGGCAGTGACAATTCCCGTGGTAACCTGACCACCAGCCAATTCGCTGATGAGTTCCGCCGCTTCATCCAGCGCTGTTTCCACCGTAGCCGGGTTGATTCCCCGCTCAAAACGCATTGACGATTCACTGTGAAGGTCTAGCCGCCGGGCCTGCTTCCGCACCATAATTGGGTCAAAAATCGCTGCTTCTAAGGCAACCGTCTTTGTGCTGGCGGAAACCGCGGTCCCCTGACCACCCATTGTCCCGGCCAGGGCGACCGGCTGACCAGCGGCCGTAACGACAATGTCGCTCTCTTTCAGGGTCTGCTCATCCCCATCGAGGGTGGTGAACTTCTCATCAGCTTGGGCATGGCGAACGCCGAAGTCGTGACCTGGAAGCTGGTCATAGTCGTAACTGTGGAGTGGCTGGCCGTACTTGAGCAGGACGTAGTTAGTGACGTCAACCACGTTGTTGACCGGCCGGACACCAGAATTCCAGAGCTTGATTTGTAGCCAAAGCGGACTATCAGCTACCGTAACGCCATCAACCACCCGCAACTTATAGGTTGGTGCCAGCTTGGTATCCGTTACCTGGGCAGACAAGCGGTCGCTGGTTGCCTGGTTAGCCTCTTCCTTAACCGCGACTTCCTTAAAGTGGGGCTTTAGGCCGTAAAAGGCGGCAATGTCGTTGACGTTCCCGTAGATGCTCAGCATGTCACCCCGGTTAGGCGTAACATCGGTATCAATGATTACATCGTCCATCCCCAGGTATGGGAAGACCGACTCGCCCGGCTTGGCATCGGCTGGCAGGAGGTAAATACCGTCATCGTAGTCCTTCGGTGCGATCTTATCGCTAAACCCCAGCTCTTGTAGTGCACACAGCATCCCGTTTGATTGTACACCGCGGATCTTGCCCCGCTTAATTTTGACGTTGTCACCGATCCGGGCACCGTGAAGGGCTACAATCACCTTTTCACCAGCCACCACATTCGGCGCACCACAGACAATCTGAATTGGTTCGTCTTCACCAACGTCGACTTGGCAGACGTGCAGGTGGTCCGAATCCGGGTGCGGTTCGCAAGTAATGACGTCCCCGACCACGATTTTCTTCAGGCCATCGCTCAGGGAATAAACATCGTTAATATCGACCGAGGTCCGGGCAATCTTTTCGGCTAGTTCATGGGGCTCAACGTCAATATCTAAGTATTCTTTCAGCCATTGGTATGATACTTTCATTTAACTTATCCTTTCTCGTCGAACTGGTTCAGGAAGCGCACGTCATTTTGGTAGAAGTTCCGGATATCGTCGACCCCGTACTTCAACATTGCAAACCGGTCTGGGCCTAGTCCAAAGGCAAACCCGCCGTAAACTTCTGGGTCCACGCCCGACATCTTGAGAACGTTCGGGTGAACCATTCCGGCACCCAGCACTTCAATCCAGCCGGTGTGCTTGCAGATCGCGCAGCCCTTCCCCAGGCAGTTGAAACAGGTAATATCCGCTTCCACAGATGGTTCGGTGAAGGGGAAGTAACTCGGCCGCAAACGAACCTTGAGCTTGTCACCGAAGAGCGACTGGGCAACCACTTCCAGGGTTCCCTTCAGGTCAGCCATAGTGATGTGCTTGCCGACAACCATCCCTTCAATCTGGTTGAACTGGTGACTGTGGGTCGCGTCATCCGTATCCCGCCGGTAAACCTTCCCGGGAGAAATCATCTTTAACGGGCCCTGGCTAAAGTCGTGCTTTTCCAGCATCCGGGCCTGCATTGGCGAAGTCTGCGTCCGCATCAAAACGGTTGGCGTAACGTAGAAGGTATCCTGCATATCCCGCGCCGGGTGGTCCTTCGGCAGGTTCAGCTTTTCGAAGTTGTAAACTTCCTGCTCAACTTCATCCCCGACGGCCACTTCATAACCCATGGAAACGAAGAGGTCGACCACCTGGTCAATGATCTGCTGGATAACGTGGGACTGGCCTTGGGCAACCGGTGTCCCAGGAAGGGTCACGTCTACCGTTTCTGCCGCCAGTTCAGCATCCAGGGCAGCCTGTTCCAACTCGGTCCGCCGTTCCTCGATAGCCGTGGTCAGCTCGTCACGAACCTTGTTAGCAAACTGACCAACCACCGGCCGTTCCTCGGCGCTGAGGTCACGCATTCCCCGCAGGACACTTGTGATTGGCCCCTTCTTCCCCAGCATTTTGACCCGAATTTCGTTAATCTTCTTCAGGTCCTTAGAATTCTTAATTTCTGCCAGCCCTTCGTCGCGAAGTTCCGTCAGTCGATCTTTTAATCCCATTTTTTCAGCTCCTTTGAAATAAAAAAGCTCCGTCCCCAAATAGGGACGAAGCATCGCGGTACCACCCTAGTTTACCAGCATAGTGCCGGTACACTTAGTCGATCAATAACGGTGATCAGCCGGAATACCATTACGTACCAGCTCAGAAAATGAAATTCACCAGTTGGCACCGGTCGTCACTTGCAGAATGGGGTGACGACTCTCTGCCGGGCCTGAACTAGCTACTAGTTTTCGTCAACGCTTTTAACATTTAACATTGTAAACACTCCGCTAAGTCAGGTCAAGCCTAAATTAGCACCACTTGTCGCTCCACTTGTGGACGGCTTCCATTACCGGCGCCAACTCACGGCCCCGTTCGGTCAGTGAGTAATCGACCCGACTAGAACCGGGATAAGTATTCCGCACAACGATCTGCTCATCTTCCAGTTCTTTAAGCCGTTCACACAGTACCCGGTCGCTGCACTTGGTGATGGCACCTGCTATGTCTTTGAACCGCAATGTCGGCTGTTCCAGCAGGACCTCAATAATCAGGCCATTCCACTTCTTACCCAGCATCATAAAGGTTTGGGTAAATTTCGGACAGAGTTTACAGTCTCCTTCTTCTCGTTTCTTCGCTACCATTTCAGTCATAGTATTACTCCTCCCTACCAAATAGTACGCATCCGCCGTTTCTTAATCTTGCGCCGCAGCTTCGCCCGCAGTGGGCTAAAGAATTCGTGCTCCGCTTCGAAATCGTCGACTAAGGAAACGATCAGGCTCTCCGGATAACGCGGCGTCGCCATCGTTGCTCCGAACATATGCTTTAAGATAATATCCTTTTCCTTTTTATTCAATGGGGTAATCTTCTCCGCGTTGCGCAGGGCCACACGGGGATGAATGAAGGCGTGCGTTCCCAGGTCAAACTTGGTCGTCCGCCAGTCATAGTAGAACAGGTCATGCAGCAGGCCTGCCCGGGCCGTACTCCGGTAATCCAGGTGCAAACGCTTCGCAATTCGGTAACTATCGTAAGACACCGCGATTGAATGCTGGAGACGGTTAGAATGATGGTGCTGAGTATAGTCCGCTAACTTCTGTACAGCCGGTTGGGCTAATAAATCATTGACAATCGCCATGTACTCACGATCTTGACGCCATTCATTCTTTGTTTTCATGTAATACCCCTTCCTAATTGTTTTAGATTATCATACTGAAAAATGACCAGGATTTAAATTAATTTGCTCCTAGTCCAGTTCCCGGTTCAGTTGGAACATCAGGATCCCCGCGGAAACCGCCACGTTTAAGGACTCAGCGTCCCCCCGCATGGGGATATAAAGGTTGGCCGTCGTCTCTTTCAAAAGGTCAGCCGCCATCCCCTGGCCCTCATTGCCCATAATCAAGGCAAAGGTCTGTCCAGGATGAACATCCCGGAAATTTTTTGCTGCCGGATTAAGCTGGGTACCATAGACGGGAGCGCCGAGCTGCTTAAAGTCCTGGATCCACTTGTGGAGGTCGCCTTCGAGCAGGGTCAAATGAAACTGACTCCCCTGCATGGAACGCACAACTTTGGGGCCAAAAATGTCAGCCGACCGGTCGCCAACAACCACGCCTGTAAAGCCTGCCGCGTCCGCAGTCCGAACCATTGTACCGACGTTGCCCGGATCTTGGACCCGGTCCAAGAGGAGCCAGGCCCCCTGAATATTCGCTGGTACCCGGTGCGCGTCTGGCAGGTCAACGACCGCAGCAATCCCCTGGGGCGTTACCGTGTCCGTAACGTGCTGCATGATCTCTGGAGTCACCACATAGGCTTCCGCAGCGCGAGCAACTAAGTCCTGGTGAGCCGCAAGCTGGTCAGCCGTCCCAATCAGCTGCCGGAGCTGGGTGCCAGCCTTGACGGCCTCGTTAACCAGGTGCCAGCCATCCAACAGATATTCTCCACTCTGCCGGCGAAACTTCTTTGTTTGCAGCTTCTTCCAATTTTTGACGTGTTGGTTGTGAACAGATGTTAATTCTTCCATTAAAAACTACCTTTCTCTTATTTTTAATTATACCATGAAACAATGGTGTACAATACAGACAACCCATTCGGCAGTTACTAAGTTTTTGTTAAGGAGTTTGCCAATGATCAACTATCAGCTTACCGTCAGCGGCCAGGTTCAGGGAGTCGGTTTTCGGTGGGGCTGCTACCGCCTCACCCAGCAGTACGGCGTTAGTGGCTTTGTCAAGAACCTTCCATCCGGCCAGGTCTATCTGGAAGTCCAGGGGTTGCCAGACGCGGTGACCAACTTCATTGCCCGCGTTGAAAACGGGCCCACCCCTTATGCCCGCGTCAATCAAGTTAGCAAGCACCCCCTCCCCTGCCAGGATTACGGGGGCAGGTTTACAATCCGTCGCTAATTCGCCTCACCAGCTGGCTTTTAATGCCGCTTTAAGTTAAGATATGTACTGTTACCCAAATTAAGAAATTGCAAGGAGTTATTATTAACGCATGAAACATAAAAAACTAACACTTGCCGGTCTGCTGTCCGTCTTATTGCTGACCCTAAGCGGCTGTGTACGAACGACCAAGAGCGGGAAGCCCTATGGTTTTGTCTATGACTACATGGCAAAGCCAATGCAGCACCTGATGGAATGGCTAGCCGCCCACCTCGGCAACAACTATGGTTGGGCAATCATCGTTATCGTGGTCGTGGTTCGGTCCATCTTGCTACCGGTAATGTTCTCGCAAATGAAGAAGTCCACCATTACCCAGGAGAAGATGGCTAAGGTCCAGCCACTGATCAAGGAACTGAGTGAAAAGCAAAAGGCCGCCAAAACTCCAGAGGAACAAGCGGCAGTGAGCCAGCAGATGATGGCCCTCTACCGGGATAACAACATTAGCATTACCGGGGGGATTGGCTGTCTGCCACTGTTAATTCAGTTGCCAGTCTTTGCCGCCCTTTACGCTGCCATCCGCTACTCCCCAGACCTTTATCATGCTGAATTCTTCGGCATCGCCCTGGGGAAGCCAAGCATCATCCTGGCGGTCCTTTCCTTCATCGCCTACGCTGCCCAGAGCTACCTGGGGCTCATCGGGGTTCCAGAGGAGCAGAAGAAGCAGATGAAGATGGCCATCTGGATGAGTCCATTTATGACCTTCTTTATCTCCCTGACTTCCTCTGCTGGACTAGGACTGTACTTCTTTATCGGGGGACTCTTCGCCATCTTGCAAACCCTGATGGTCAACGCCTACCGGCCACGCATCCGAAAGCGGATTGAAGAAGAAAGCAAGAACCACCCAATCAAAATGCCTGCGGCACCACAGACGCCTGCCAACGCAACCGCTAGTGCGATTGACCAGCTGAAACAGCCGGGACAAGCAACAACCGAGGCTAGCAAGGCAGCTAAGCGGAACCGGCAACGGAACGCGGGTAAACAGCACCATCACAAGTAAATATTAGATAGTGGCTGGGAGATTATTCCTGGCCCTTTTTATTTTAAGGAGGATTCACCATGATTAAGCCAATCAACAGGGACGTAAATATCCTGCGCCAAGTCAGCCAGCCGGCAAGCAAGGCCGATTTGCCAGTCGCACAGGACCTCAGAGACACCCTCACGGCCAATGCCGACCGCTGCGTTGGGATGGCCGCTAATATGATTGGGGTAACGAAACGCATCATTATTGCCAGTCTCGGGCCGCTCCAAGTGGTAATGTTCAATCCGCAAATAGTTGCCAAGAGTGGACCTTACCAGGTCCAAGAAGGCTGTCTCTCACTCTCCGGGCAGCGTTCCACGACCCGGTTTCAAAAAATTAGGGTCCGCTTCACCAACGAGCAGTGGGAACAGCAGGAGTTAACTTTCACCGCCTTCCCGGCTGAAATTATCCAGCACGAGTTTGACCACTGCAACGGTATTTTAATCTAACCTGTCTACGTGGCTAACCGCCACAAACGAGAGAGTGAGAAAAAACACCCCAAACCGGCTAGCGGCACTATGTCCAGTCAAGTA
>NZ_AZGE01000022.1 GCF_001434465.1 Limosilactobacillus oris DSM 4864 | reverse complement strand
ATCCATCAGTACTTAAAATTGTAGAACCGTGATAACAGCCTTTTATTTTTTAGGACAGGTTTTAAATGTGCTGTTATGTTTTAAGTTCAACTGAAATTTTAAGGCTAGACCTACGCACAGAAATAGGCTGCTTTTGTAAAGATGGGACCGTTAAACGGCTGATTTAATTACTCTGTTGAGCCTTTTATTTGAAATAATAATGAACGGAATAGAGCAAGTTGTATGAAGGGTGCCCCTCTTTTGACGTTAATCTTATGATAGACTAATATCCTAAAAAATGCTCCAAAATAATTGCTTTTCCAGCTTTATCATATGATACAATACCAAAGATACTGTTATAACTTGATTAACAAGGCGGGAGAAAAATGGAACGGTACAACCTTTTCAAACATTGGAAACTTACCCTGACTATTGTGATTGCCAAGGTGTTAACCTACCAGGCGGCCTTTGCGTCAATGGGGTCAACCGGTGGTGGCGGCAGCAGTTCGACTGGTGGCGGTGGTAGTAGTTCGTCAACTGGAAGCAGCAGTAGCATTTCGGGCGACCACCATACCAGTGACGGCTCTAGGGCCGTTCTCTTCGTCCTTTGCTTCGCGGGACTTTACGTGCTCACCATTATTGCAGGGATCGCTGTATACTTCTATCGGCGCTTCTGCGACCTCAAGGCGGTTAATGGCTTGGCGGCCTGGATGCTCACGCCTAACATGAAGATTAAGGATTTCAAACGGGGACTCAAGAACGCCAAGATCCGCTTAGAAAACAATGCTGTGGATGACCAATTAGTACAGAACCTAATCGATACTTACGCCCAGGCACAATTTGCCTATGGGCAGTCGATCCGCCGCTGTTTCGCTGACAGCAGTCATTATATGAACCGGTTGAAGTCGCAGTTGGGCCGGGTCTTCTCGTCGACTATGCGTACCGAAATTATTGCCAAGGCGTCAAAGGGAATCATTGATGACGTGGTAGTTAACCATGGCCGGGTTGTCTCAGCGCAGCGGGTTTCTCCTGACCTGATTATCGCAAAGGTCCAGGTAAGGGGACTGGATAATGAAGTCAACGTCCTCTCTGATTTTAATTCCTCATTCCAACGCCAGCAGTGGATTGACTACGTTGTTTTTGGCCGGGAGAAGGGGAGCGCCCAGTGGAAGATTTACAACATTATCTACGGGGCCCACTTCCACCTGAATGGCGAAGACTTCAACCACCAGCAGAGCCTAGACTCAAGCGAGTACACCGAGCAGCAATTGACAGTTTCACCGGAGCTCGTTAAGGCTGCTGAGGCCTGCAAGAAGCGGTTCAGCAGGCGTCAAAACATAAAGGTATTGCTACGCTGGGCCGTAATTATTCTAGGAATCCTGTTCATCAATCATATTCTCGGTTAAACGAAAGGGAACGAGAAATAACCTCCTCGACAGGATTAGAACGAATAGTCGGCACTGCACGGGTCGGCTAGCGTTCGTAAGCAAATAGCCTTGCTGTACGGCGTTAGACACTAGCCCTGTGGCTACGATACGCAGTTAGCCTACTGGTTTCGCATGTTATCTTGATAATAGTTAAGAACTAATAAAAGACTGGGAGAAAAGCAACGTTTTCTCCCAGTCTTTTTGCCGTTTTAAAGGTAATGATGCTGCAACCTACGTGTGACGGGGGTGGGGCAACGAACTAGACGAGCTAGTTTTGTCCCGCTCCCCTCTTATTCCTAGCACTTTCCACTCGGGATCACTTTTCGTGCCGCCGGTTAACAACTGCTCCCAGTGCCAGGAATGGCAGCATTAACAACCCGAAGAATGCCGCGTGGCTTTCCTGATCACCAGTTTGTGGGAGGGCGGAACTGACCTTAGCTTGACTGTTTCCGCCATTGATGGTTCCCCGGGCCTTCTGAGCTTGGCTGGTCAGACCCGCGCCAGCTCCTGCTTGACCGGGAGTAAACGGTCTGCCAGCGTTTGTCCCGGTACCCGGATTGGCCGGGGCAGTTGGTGTGGCTGGTTTAGCAGTGTTCAGCTGGTATTCCGGTGTTACCCAGTCTGCCAGGAAGGCATCATTGGCCGCTGGGGACCGTCGCAGTCTTGCCTTCAAAAGGCCGTTGCTGGTGTCTCCTTGCTGGTCCCAGCTTTGACTGAACGAACCGATGTCGCTCTTGACCTGGTTAGCGGCGATTTGGGAATTCAGGTGGTTGCTGAGGTCGGCCTGGTCAACAAAGACAAAGTTCAATCCGTGCTCACCAACTTTGGTACCCTGGTTGTCCGCCCTGACCAGTGTCAGAATATTGGAGTTTTGCCGTCCCGTGACGGTCTTACCGTTATCATCCGTCCAGGTCTGCTGATTTAGCGCAGTTAGGGCTGGCAATACTCGGCCGTCGTGGCCGTTAGCCAAAACCACGATTGGCTGTGTGCCGGCAAAATCAGTGACTACGAAGGCATCAGTGGTGCCTGGCAGGGAAATGTTGTTCATCGTGATCACGGCTTTATTCGCCAGGTCGGCAAACATTTCTTCGGGCCCGCGGAATTCACCCTGCTTTGCCGAATAGCCGTAGTTGTTGAAGTGATGGAGGTTGCTGAAGTTCCAGTTATTTAAGTTCAGCTGTTGGACTCCGGCGCCCTTGAACATTCCACCGGCAATTTGCAGCTTGCTGGTATTCCAACCACTCAGGTCCAGCTTGGTGAGGTTCTTGGTGTTGGTAAACATGTAGCGGGTACTGTGAACGTTGGCGGTGTTCCAGTGGGAAATATCACCGACCGACGTGAGCGCTGTATCGTTGGCAAACATCAGCGCAAAACTGTAATCTTGCGGAGCATTGAATGTCCCGACCTGACCAGTGTCCCAATGCGAGAGGTCCAGGCTCGTCAGCACGGGATCGTTGGCGAACATATAGCTCATGTCCTTTACCTTACCAGTTTGCCAATTATTGACGAAGGAGAGATCCTTTTGTAATTCCATACCGTAAAACATCGCGTTCATGTTATAAACGTTGGCGGTATTCCAGTTTAAGCCCGTTAGCTGGTCGTCTGGTAGACTGGCGAGGGCTTCAAACATATGACTCATGACAGTAACCTTACTGGTATCCCAGTTTGACAACTTCCCGAGCCTAGTCAGGTGCTGTTGGCCGGCGAACATGAAGCTCATGTCGGTAACCTTGCTGGTGTTCCAGTTTGACAGGTCGAGTTCCTGCAGTTTCCCAAAGTAGGTCGGTACTAGAGGTTCTAAGGGGTGGACTGTATTGTTGTGGTAAGCGGCGAACATACTGCTCATGTTGGTGACGTTGTGGGTGTCGAAGCTGCCAATCCCAATAATCCGGGTCAGCTGCGGGTCGTTGTTGAACATGCTGCTCATGTCCGTGACGTTCCCCGTGTTGAGATTGTTGACGTTGATAGTTTCCACATCGGGAAGATCGGCAAAGAGACCGCTAAGGTTGGTAATTTGCCGTGAAATACTCAGCGTACTGAGGTCGATACTCTTGGCGTGGGTGTTGCGTGCAACCGCCACGTAGGCCCGCAGGATGGAAGCGGGGATGGTTTTGGTATTGGTCAGGTTGAGCTCGGTCAGTTTATCGAGGGCACTTCTAAAGACATCGTCGTCCTTGATTCCCTCCTGGAAGGTCAAGCCACTCAAGTTAAGGCTGGTCAGATTTTGGTCACCGGAAAAGAGTTCGCTAATATCGGTGACCTTGGAAATATCAAGGCCGCTGAGGTTAACGTCCGCTAGACTGGTATCCTGGGTGAACATCCCCTTCATGCTGGTAACCTTACTGGTATTGAGTGCATTTAAGCCGATAATCTTAGTGAGCTTGTAGTCCCGGCGGAACAGTACTTGCATACTAGTAACGTTCGCGGTGTTCAGCCCGGTTAGGTTAATGGTTTCCATGTCCGGCAAGTCCTGGAAGAATCCATCGAGCTTGCTGATGGTGGAGGTGACTGTGAAGGGGCTCAGATCAACCGTCTTGGCATGACGATTGCGAGCGGCGACAACAAACTCTTGGAGAACGTAGGGAGGGATGTTTTCGGCGCCGTCCAGATTAAGTGTGGTGATGTTGTTGACGAAGCCAAAGGCGTCACTATTACCGCTGGGAATGTCAGCAAACTTAGTGTTGCTCATATCAATAGTGGCAATTTTACTATCACCGTAGAACATTGCACCGCCTAAGCCCTTAGTGTTCCGAAAATCCAAACCATGGAGGTTAACCGTCTCCAGGGCCCCGTCACCGCTAAACATGGCGTTAACATTTGTAACGTGGCTAATATCCCAGCCGCTGATGTTGATACTCTTGACGTTATTCAGGTTGCGGAAGGCGAACATCAGGCTCTGAATCTTTGGACTTAGGGTGGTGGAACTGAGGTCAATCGTCGTCAGCGTGCTGTTCTTCCGGAAGGCGTTGACATAGACGTTGAGGATTTGGGTGCTCATGTTTTGCATTCCGTTTACCGATACTTCGTTGGGGAAGGCGTAGCTGAACATCCCCTGGTCACTTGCGTCGGGGTTCAGTTGCCAGTTATCTAAGATCAGCTTCTGCATATTGCCTTGGATCCGGTCAAACATCCAGCCCATGTCCGTGACGTTGCGGAGGTCCCAGTTGGCTAGGTTGGCAACCCTGAGCACGGTGGCTCCGGTAAACAGACCCTTGGTGCTTGTTACACCACTGGTGTCTAGGCTATGCAGGTCCAAGGTCGTCAGGTGCATACACCAGGAGAGGGCCCCGCCAATATCGCCCTTGATGTAGAGCTTGTTTTCGCCCGTGGCACCGGCGTCGTCGATTGTCAGGCTGACTGCGTTGCTGGCAACGGAGTGAGTGTAAGAGGTCCTTGGTGATGTAGACCTTATCTTTAGACGTAATGACCCCGGCTTTGATAAAGTCGCTGGTGTTCGGGATATGAACGTTGGTCTGGTCGCTGCCCTGGTACTTGGTTAGGGTGAATTCGTGGGTGGCGTTATCAAGCTGCCCCACCCAATCATTCGTGTTGTATTGGCTAGCCGTGCTGGCAGGCGCAGTGGCATTCGCCCGCGGCTGAACAGTCGAATTGACGGCAGCCTGCACTCGGGCACTATTGTTCATCCGATTAGCCGTTTTACCAGTTGGTACTTGCTGATCGCTATGGTTGGCGGTCACCGCCGGAGTAGCAGCGGCGGTTGATTGAGCCTGTGTTTGCAGTGGCACGGTCGACTGGGACGTGTTGAGACTGACACTTTGGTTGGTCTGGAGAGCAGTCGTCGCCGCCACTTGCGGTGAACTGGCATTATCCTCCGTGACCGGTGCACCAGCCGATTGAGAACTGGTATCGGCTTTTGCGGACTTGGTATTTCCAGAGATAAAGGTCAGGCCGATTAACACGGAGACGACCCCGACGGAGAGCTTGCGCAGTGCGAAACGTTGTCTCGTAATCCCTGATGGATTTACCCTATTATTCATAGCATCTCAACCCCTTCAACAATTCTGATAATATAAATTTATCAGTTATTAATATAAATAAATCCCTTTCATAGTTCAGTTTAACACAAGATAAGTTAACTGAATGATCGAATTGAGACGAAGCGGCCTGGCGCTTAGCTGGCTGCTTTTTAAGTGGTGGCATGGCTTGTCTTTTCTACTATTAAATGAGAACATTATCAGGAAAGAACGCGTAACTTGGAAGGGGATGATGGCAATTATCAAATCACTGATTGTGAATGCAACGCTGCTCCTGATTCTGACAATCTCCATGCCAGCACAGGCGGCTGATCAGCCAACGGTCGGCTCGGTACCGGAGTTTAACGTGGGAGCAAGCTCCGCGACTGACCAGTCAGGTATCGCCGATTCTCCCCAGGCCGCCCGCGCCGCTAAGCACCAGCTTTATTTGCCGGATAAGACCCCGGTGCCGCTGGAGGGCTACCGTTGGCCGACCACCCATTTAAAAATTTACCTGGCGACCCGCGACCGAGCGCTCGCAACCGCCTTCTGCGATGCCGTTAAAGCGTGGAACAAGACCGGTGTCATCCATCTGACCTGGACCCGGCACCGTGATCAAGCAGACATCATCGTCGAGAGCGGCGACCTTTCTAATGGGCAACCATCGCCAACAGTCGGCTACGTTACCACTCAGCTGGGTTCTACCCGCTCTGAATATAATCCTGACACCCACGCTCTGATCCAAGCACGGTCGACCCTTGATGAACCGCACTTGGAATACACTAGCCGAGTTTTTCGTGGCGAGGTGGCCCAGCATGAATTAGGGCACGCCCTCGGCCTGGCACACGCGCCACAGGGCAGTCATAGTGTGATGATTCCGAATAACGTGCGGACCGGGATTACGAAGGCCGACCGCCAGACCATTCGGATGCTGTATGGTAGCAGTAATTAATGGAGGAATAAGAATGGATAACCTTAACATTGACCTTATCCGGACTTTCTTAATTGTCAGCAGGTTGCGGAGCTTTAGCCGGGCAAGCAACTACCTGTATATCGACCAGTCAACGGTCAGCAAGAAGATTCGCCAGCTTGAGGAGTGGTACGGCGCGCCGCTGTTTGTCCGAACGGCCCGGGGAGTGGAACCAACTATCGCGGGACGGAACTTTGCCCAGCACGCCAACCAACTCCTGGCTGACTTTACCGCCCTGCGCCAGCCCGCACCGCTTGACTGGTCCAGCTTGCGGGTGGGGGCCTTTGACAACATCGCAGCCTACCTCTTCCCGGACTTTTTTGCCCGCCACCTAGCCGACTTGAACCAGCTAAAAATTGAAAATGAAGGGGTGAAGCTGGTGGACCTCTTTAATGCTGGTGACCTAGACCTGGTGATTATTAACGGCTCGCTAAGCACCGCAATTTCGGGTGAATACGTCAAACGGTGTTTGAAAAAGGAAACGATGTGTGTACTCAGTCGTCGGCCAGCGTTAACGGCCATGGGGACGGTGACCCAGCTTGCGGACTTGCGGGGGCAGGATCTCTTGCTGGCGCCCGATTATTGCCCAGTGACCCAGGAAATCTTGCGCCAGCGGGAATTGTTTCGTCATATTCGCCAGGTCGATTACACGGCTACCATGCTGCAATTGATTTTGCAGACTGACTACCTCACAATCCTGCCTGCGGGGATGGTGGCACACTTGATGCTGACGACACCGGAACTAGCGGGGGCTTCTCTGCCGGACTTGCCGCGGCGTGCGGTCACCGCCTTTGCGCGGGAACAAGCGGTTCTTGATAAGGTCGTCGCTGAACTGCTGGGGGATGCCAAGGAGGCCTAACCGGCAATGCTAAGTTGGCACTTCTGCCTGGTAACGTGCTGGGCTATGCTGTCCCTTGAAGAGGTGAACAGCAGATGAATGATAATTATGTTGAATTTCCCCGACCTAAAGTCGTTTTCCTCGCGGCAAGTGTCGGGATTATTGTTGCTAGTATGTTTTACATTCAGCCAATCGAGGAGTTGCTAACGACCAGTTTCCGGGTGGCCCCGTCAGCAGTAGCAGTCATTGCGATGCTGACCCAGGCCAGCTATGCAGTGGGGCTTTTGCTGGTAGTTCCGCTCGGGGACGCGTATAATCGCTACCGTTTTTTACAGTTAATGGAGGGGCTGTCGGTACTTAGCCTCCTGCTGGCCGCTTGTGCGCCAAACGCGGTCGTATTTGGTATTGCCGCAGTGGCGATCGGCCTGACCTCGGTCGGTGGGCAGATTATTATTCCTTACGTGGCCTATCTGACGCCGGTCAAGAAGCAGGGACCGATCCTGGGGACAATGATCAGCGGAATGCTGACTGGAATCTTGTTCGCCCGGACCTTTAGCGGGGTGATTGCCGCGCGGTGGGGTTGGCAGGCGGTGTACTTCCTGGCGGCGGCATTGAACCTTGTCCTCCTGGTTTTGATCCACTACTGGGTACCGGATGATCCGCGCCGGTTGAACAGCCACTTTAGCTATCCCCAGCTCTTACAGACGCTTCCCCGCTTGATTAGGGAGTATCCCTACCTTCGAGGCGCGGCGGTCAACGGCTTTTGTATGTTCGGCATCGCCAACCTCTTTTGGGCGACCCTGTCCTTCCTGCTAGCGGACCGCTTTGGTTACGGGAGTGCCGTGGCCGGGAGCATGGGCCTGCTCGGGGTGGTCGCCATTATTGCCGCGCCGACGATTGGGCGGCTGGTTGACCGCTATTCGCCCCGGGACAACATTAAGTGCAGCTGGTGGCTGGGGGTCGGCGCCTATGTCATCTTTGGCGTCTTTACCGGGAACCTATGGCTGTTAATGCTGGGGATCGTTGTCCTGGACCTAAGCACCCAGTTTAGCCAGGTGACTAACCAGGCCATTATTCAGTCTCTGAGCCGGAAGACGAACAGCCGGAATAATTCGATCTTCATGTTTTCCTACTTTCTCGGTGGGGCCCTAGGAACCGTCATTGGTATCAATGCCTGGGCCAGTTTCCGCTGGTGGGGTGTAACGGTGGCCGCGGCGGTCTTCCTACTGATTGCGGTCCTCAATTACTATTGGCAGGGGGTTCCTCGTCAATTGGGCCGTCATGTTCACAAGGGATGATTGTGAGATGGTTTGCAATCTTGTTATTTTTAGTTAGTGAAATTAGTAATAAAGCTTTAGTAAATCTTGGAATTGGTTTGACTATCTTGAAACGAGTGCTAGTGGCGTAAAGCGTGGTATATTAACCGCAATGGTTTGACATTTATTTATAAAATGTCCGAAAGAAGGCTTTAAAAAAACGGGGGTCTCTGGTATCATAATAATTGTGAAAAAAATAACATGTCTTTTGAGAAGGAGATCTTAGCATATGAAAGCTGCTGTTATCAATGATCCAGTCGATGGATACGTTACTGTTAAGGATGTTCAGCTTCGTGATTTGAAGCCGGGTGAAGCACTGGTTGACATGGAATACTGTGGTCTTTGCCACACTGACCTTCACTGTGCTGCTGGTGACTTTGGTAAGAAGCCGGGCCGGATTATTGGTCACGAAGGTGTCGGCCGGGTATCAAAGGTTGCTCCTGGTGTTACCAGCTTAAAGGTTGGCGACCGGGTATCAATCGCTTGGTTCTTCAAGGGCTGTGGTCACTGTGAATACTGTCTGACTGGCCGTGAAACTCTTTGCCGGAACGTTCTGAACGCTGGTTACACTGCTGATGGTGCCATGGCTGAACAATGTATCGTTCCAGCTGACTACGCTGTTAAGGTTCCAGAAGGCTTGGACCCAGTTGAAGCCACTTCCTTAACTTGTGCCGGGGTTACGATGTACAAGGCTTTGAAGGTTGCTGACATCAAGCCTGGCCAATGGGTATCAATCGTTGGTGCTGGTGGTCTGGGTAACCTGGGGATTCAATTTGCCCACAACGTCTTTGGTGCCCACGTTATCGCCGTTGATGGTAACGAAGACAAGCTGAAGGCTGCTAAGGAAAATGGTGCTGAAATCTGCATCAACCGTCACGATGACAATGTTGACGAACAGATTCAAGAAAAGGTTGGCGGGGTTCACGCCGCAGTTGTTACTGCCGTTACGACCGCAGCCTTTGACCAAGCCGTTAACTCCCTGCGCCCAGATGGTAAGTTAGTTGCCGTTGCCCTTCCACAAGGTGACATGAAGCTGAACATTGCCAAGACTGTTCTTGACGGCATCATCGTTGCCGGTTCTCTGGTTGGTACTCGTCAAGACCTGGCTGAATGTTTCCAATTCGGTGCTGAAGGCAAGGTTCACCCAATCGTTAAGACCCGGAAACTTTCCGAAATCAATGACATGATCCAAGAATTAAAGGACAACAAGGTTGTTGGTCGGAACGTTGTTGACTTCTCCCTCGAAAAGTAATTACAGTTAATTAGGTTAATCAGAAAACAGGATTGTAGCTAGGCTACAGTCCTGTTTTCTTATACGAGCACTTTGGATGGGCAAAAAATACAAATTATGATAAAATAATGGTCAGTATTAGTCAGATAACGGAGGGTGAATGATGGAGAATAAGAGTATCTCAGATATTATTGAAGCTTACTTGAAAGAAATTCTGGGCGACTCTGCTCAGATTGAGATTCGCCGTTCCGAGATTGCAAACCACTTTGACGTGGTCCCGTCCCAGATCAACTATGTCATCAAGACCCGGTTTACCATCCAAAATGGTTACCTCGTCAAGAGCAAGCGTGGCGGCGGTGGTTATATCCGGATTGAGCGTGTTAATTTACTTGATAACATTGACGTGTTAAACTCATTAATCCAAACAATTGGCGACTCAATTCGGGAACGTGATGCGTTTGCCATCGTTCAGACCCTTTACGATGAAAAGGTCATCACCCAGCGCGAGGGTGACTTGATGCTTGTGGCACTTGCCAAGCAGACACTGGACGTTGGCGATACCGATATTGAAGCCCGGTTAAGAGCACGCGTGTTGATTTCGCTACTGAATCGATTACGGTATGAAAGTTAGAAGGGATGATTGCTAATGGATAACATGTTTACTCCTAGTGCTAAGCATGTCTTGATGATTGCCCATGAACAAGCTAAATACTTTAAACACCAAGCAGTGGGGACTGAACACCTCTTGCTCGCGTTGGCGATGGATAAGGATGGGATTGCCAACAAGATCTTTGAACAGTTTTCAATTACCAGTGATGACATTCGTGAAGAGATTGAACGGCTAATTGGTTACGGAACGCTTGACCAGCTCGGCCCAGCTGACTACCTGCCATATTCACCGAAAGCTAAGCAGGTCTTGGCCCTGGCTGGTCAGGAGGCCCAGCAGATGCACTCCCTCAAAATTGGGACTGAACACCTGCTGCTGGCGCTGATTGCAGATGAGAGTGTCCTGTCTTCACGGATTCTCTTTAGCCTAGATGTTTTGCCCCGTCAGGTTCGGAAGGTGACTCTGCGGCGGCTGGGAGTAGCGGAAAGCCAGCTTCGTCGCCAGAACAACCGTCAGGAAAGCAACCGCAAGAGTGGTACACCGACCCTTGATAAGCTGGCTCGGGACATGACCCAGATGGCGCGGAACCAGCAGCTGGATCCAGTCGTTGGGCGTGATGCTGAAATTCGGCGGACGATTCAGATCCTCAGCCGCCGGACCAAGAATAACCCGGTGCTGATTGGTGAGCCGGGAGTAGGGAAGACCGCTATTGCTGAAGGCCTAGCCCAAGAGATGGTGGCCGGAACGGTTCCAGCTGAGCTGGCTAATAAGCGGCTGATGGTCCTCGATATGGGTTCGTTGGTCGCGGGCACTAAGTACCGGGGCGAATTCGAAAACCGTCTTAAAAAGGTGATTGACGAAATCCAGGCGGACGGGCACGTCATCCTCTTTATCGACGAGCTGCATACGCTGATTGGAGCCGGGGGTGCTGAGGGGGCCATTGACGCCTCCAACATCTTGAAGCCGGCTTTAGCCCGGGGAGAACTGCAAACAATCGGGGCGACTACCCTTGACGAGTACCAAAAGTACATTGAATCTGACGCAGCTCTGGAACGGCGGTTTGCAACCGTTCAGGTCGACGAGCCAACCCCAGAAGAAAGTTTGGCTATCCTGAAGGGGCTACGGCCACGCTATGAGGCCCACCACCATGTCAAGATTACTGATGAGGCTTTGGAACAGGCCGTTAAGCTCTCCGACCGCTACATCTCTGACCGCTTCCTCCCAGACAAGGCAATTGACCTGATGGACGAGGCGGCAGCCATGGTCCGGATCAATGCCGAGGAGAAGAAGACCCGCAAGCCGTCATTAGACGAGCAAATTGCGGAATTGCAATCTGCTAAGGAGGCGGCAATTGAACAGCAGGACTTTGACCGGGCGGCCGACCTGCGGGAGCAGGAATTATCGCTGCGGGCTAAGCAGGAGCAGCAGGCTGACCGGGTCAGCGAACGGCAGGCAGAACAGCACTACCGTCTCAAGGTGACTGGCGAAGACGTTGCCAAGGTCGTCGCCGAGTGGACCGGTGTGCCGCTAACCCAGTTGAAGCGGAGTGAAAGTGACCGGCTGATCAACCTGGAAAAGGTCCTCCATAAGCGGGTGATTGGCCAGAACGAAGCCGTTGACGCAGTTGCTAAGGCAATTCGTCGGGCCCGGAGCGGCTTGAAGAACCCGAACCGGCCGATTGGTTCCTTTATGTTCTTAGGGCCAACCGGGGTTGGTAAAACAGAGTTAGCCAAGGCACTGGCTGAGGCGATGTTCGGCTCCGAGGACAACATGATTCGGATCGACATGTCCGAGTACATGGAAAAGTTCAGCACCAGCCGGCTGATTGGGGCCGCGCCCGGTTACGTGGGCTACGATGAAGGAGGCCAGCTGACGGAAAAGGTTCGTCAGCACCCGTATTCCGTCGTTCTGCTGGATGAAGCCGAAAAGGCCCACCCTGACGTCTTTAACCTCTTGCTTCAGGTCTTGGATGACGGTTACCTGACCGATTCCAAGGGTCGCCGGGTTGACTTCCGGAACACGATTATTATTATGACGTCCAACCTTGGTGCGACCCAGCTCCAGGATGAAAAGGAAGTCGGGTTCGGGGCCCGGGACATGAGCCAGGATTACAATGCGATGGCGGGGGCTATTCGTCAGCAGCTGAAATTGCACTTCCGGCCGGAATTCCTGAACCGGATTGATGAAACCATCATCTTCCATTCATTGAATAAGCAGGAACTCCACCAGATCGTGAAGTTGATGACTAACGAACTGCGTGACCGGGTTGCTGAACAGGAGATTAGCCTGAAAGTCACGCCTGCGGCAGTTGACCTAATCGCCGCGGTGGGCTACGACCCTGAATACGGGGCCCGGCCGCTCCGTCGGGCAATTCAGGATAAAATTGAAGACCGCCTGAGCACGGCCCTGATTGATGGTGAAATTAAGCCGGGTGATACCGTGACCGTTGGTGCCCACCATGGCGAAATTACGGTGAAGGTGAAGGCCCCAGCTGCAAAGAAATTAGTCAAAGCCAACCAATAATGTCTAGCAGATAGCGCTGAATTCGACAATAAAAAAAACGAATTTAGCGCTATTTTTGCCTATTCAGCGGTTGTCTTGTGATAAATATTAGTCCTATAATAGAGGTTAGCCAATTTGAGGAGGAAGTTAGTTAATGAAACGAGCAGAACAATTAGAAAAAACTCGTCAGGCGATTATCAAGACGGCTACAAAGTTATTCTTGCAAAAAGGATTTGGTGAAACCTCAACCCGGGATATCGCCAAGCAGATTGGAATCACCCAGCCGGCGCTATACCACCACTTTAGCGACAAGGAAGTCTTATACCTGGACGTGATGAACAAGCTATCAGGAAAGATTCGCCAGGAAATCAACAAAGTGATGCGGAAGCACGACTTAGCGTCGGAAGAACAGTTGTTAGAAATCGTTAAGGTTCTCAAGAAGCACCACCCACTGAGTATTTACGACCAGTACCGGCAGGCGATGCTCCTCCTTTCAAAGAGTTCACAGCAAAAGCTCAACATCATTTTCACCATGGACTACTTGGAACCAATCAGCGATTACTTTAAGCAGCCGTCCGTGAAATTGCGCCCAGATCTGTTGCCCAAGGAAGCGGCGGAATTGTTCTTGGCGAGCCTGTCACCACTTTTTGGGACCTACCAGCTCATCGGTGGGCACTCCATTTCTGACGACGAGCGTGACCAGCTGATTCTTGACTGCATCATTAATGGTCTGGCAAAGCGGGGAAAGTAAAACTTAATTATTGACATTCGCAATTGCTTCAACTATACTAATACAGTATGTAATTGTGAGTTCATTTGAGCCCGGTGATCTATTGTCCATCGGGTTCTGCAATAAAACCAAAGACAGTCCCAATACTGTTTTTGGATTTTTTTTGCCCAAAATGCGGGTTTTGGTTAAATTGTAATCAAAATGTAACATTTAAATGAACCCACCCAACAAATTAGAGAGGTGAACAGTTTGGCCGGACATTTAGTAAAATACGGTAAGCACCGTACCCGTCGTAGCTACTCCCGAATTAAAGAAGTTCTCGAGTTGCCAAACCTGATTGAAATCCAGACCGATTCTTACAATTGGTTTATGGACAAAGGTTTGCGGGAAATGTTTGATGATATTATGCCGATTGACGATTTCCAAGGAAAGCTCTCTTTGGAATTCGTGGACTATCAACTTTTAGAACCGAAGTACACTGTTGATGAAGCACGTGAGCATGATGCGAACTACTCAGCACCACTTCACGTCACGTTACGGTTAACCAACCACGAAACTGGGGAAATCAAGTCCCAGGACGTCTTCTTCGGTGACTTCCCACTGATGACTGACCAGGGAACCTTCATTATTAATGGTGCCGAACGGGTAATTGTTTCCCAATTAGTCCGTTCACCAGGTGTCTACTACAATGAAGAAGCCGATAAGAATGGTCGGCCAAGCTATGGCGCTACCTTTATTCCTAACCGTGGTGCTTGGCTGGAATACGAAACTGACGCCAAGAACATTTCGTACGTCCGGATTGACCGGACCCGGAAGCTGCCAATGACTGAATTAGTTCGGGCCCTTGGTTTCGGCTCCGACGATGAAATCATTGATATGTTTGGTGGCGACAGTGAAAACCTGTCCCTGACCCTGGATAAGGATGTTCACAAGAACGCCGAAGACTCCCGGGTTGAAGAGGCGTTGAAGGACATCTACGAACGGCTGCGTCCAGGTGAACCAAAGACCGCTGATTCAGCGCGGAACCTGTTGACGGCGCGGTTCTTTGATCCGAAGCGCTACGACATGGCTCCAGTTGGTCGTTACAAGACTAACAAGAAGCTGATGCTGAAATACCGGCTGCTTGGTCAGACCCTGGCGGAAACGTTAGCTGACCCAGATACTGGTGAAGTGTTGGCACAAAAGGGTGACACCGTTGATAAGGAAAACCTGAAGAAGCTGGAACCGTACCTGGACCGTGATGACTTCAAGATGGTTACTTACACGCCATCCGACGAAGCGGTAGTAACGGAACCAGTAAAACTGCAAAAGATTTTGGTTTACTCCAAGAATGACCCAGACCGGGTTGTGCCGATTATTGGTAATGGTCACATTCCATTGGAGTACAAGCACATCGAACCAGCTGATATTCTTGCTTCCCTGAACTACTTCTTTAACCTGCAAGAAGGAATCGGCAACACCGATGATATCGACCACTTGGGTAACCGGCGGATTCGTTCCGTGGGTGAATTGCTGCAAAACCAATTCCGAATCGGGCTTGCCCGGATGGAACGGGTTGTTCGTGAACGGATGTCCATTCAGGATCCTGACACGGTAACACCGCAACAATTGATCAACATTCGGCCAGTGGTTGCTTCCATCAAGGAATTCTTTGGTTCCTCCCAACTGTCCCAGTTCATGGACCAAACCAACCCACTGGGTGAATTGACCCACAAGCGTCGTCTGTCTGCCCTTGGTCCTGGTGGTTTGACCCGTGACCGGGCTGGTTACGAAGTTCGTGATGTGCACTATACCCACTACGGCCGGATGTGCCCGATTGAAACGCCTGAAGGGCCAAACATCGGTCTGATCAACAGTCTTTCCTCATACGCTCGTGTTAACAAGTATGGTTTTATTGAAACGCCATACCGTCGTGTATCTTGGAAAGACCATAAGGTAACCGACAAGATCGACTACCTGACGGCCGACGAAGAAGATAACTTCATCATCGCCCAGGCAAACTCACCGTTGAATGACGATGGCTCCTTTGTTGATGATGAGGTTATGGCTCGTGACAAGGATGACTACATTGAAACCAGTGTTGAAAACGTCGACTACATGGACGTTTCACCAAAACAAGTTGTTTCCGTTGCTTCCGCATGTATTCCATTCCTTGAAAACGATGACTCTAACCGTGCGCTGATGGGTGCCAACATGCAGCGGCAAGCTGTTCCGTTGATCAACCCACACGCACCACTGGTAAGTACCGGTATTGACTACAAAGCAGCTCACGACTCTGGGGTGGCCTTGATTGCTAAGAAGCCTGGTACCGTTGAATACGTTGACGCACGTGAAGTTCGGGTTCGTGAAGACGATGGTTCATTAGACACTTACAAGCTGATGAAGTTCCGTCGTTCTAACGGTGGTAAGAACTACAACCAGCGTCCGATTGTTAAGGTTGGCGAACATGTGGATGCCGATGACGTCCTCGCTGATGGTCCATCCATGGAAGAAGGGGAATTGGCATTAGGTCAAAACCCACTGATTGCCTTCATGACTTGGCAGGGTTACAACTTCGAAGATGCCATTGCCATCAACGAACGGCTGGTTAAGGATGACGTTTACACGTCTATCCACATCGAATCTTACGAGTCAGAAGCTCGTGAGACGAAGCTGGGGCCTGAAGAAATGACCCGTGAAATTCCAAACGTCGGGGATGACGCGTTGAAGGACCTGGACGAGGACGGGATTGTCCGCGTTGGGGCCGAAGTTCACGATGGCGATATCCTGGTTGGTAAGGTTACGCCAAAGGGAATGACTGAACTGTCAGCCGAAGAACGGCTGCTGCACGCCATCTTTGGTGAAAAGTCCCGTGAAGTTCGTGACACTTCCCTCCGTGTTCCTCACGGTGGCGGCGGAATCGTCCAGGACGTTAAGATCTTTACCCGAGAAAACGGGGATGAATTGTCACCAGGTGTGAACACCATGGTCCGGGTTTACATCGCTCAAAAGCGGAAGATCCAGGTCGGTGACAAGATGTCTGGTCGGCACGGTAACAAGGGGACCGTTTCTATCGTTATCCCTGAAGAAGATATGCCATACATGCCAGACGGAACACCAATCGACATCATGCTGAGCCCAATGGGTGTGCCAAGTCGTATGAACATTGGTCAGCTGCTGGAATTGCACCTGGGGATGGCTGCTAAGCGTTTAGGCATCCACATGGCTACTCCAGTCTTTGATGGGGCAACCGACAAGGATGTTTGGGATGCTGTGCGGGAAGCCGGCTTCCCAGAAGACGGGAAGACGATCCTCTACGATGGTCGAACTGGTGAACCATTTGAAAACCGGATTGCCGTTGGTTCCATGCACTACCTGAAGCTGGCGCACATGGTTGATGATAAGATTCACGCTCGGTCCACTGGTCCTTACTCACTGGTTACCCAACAACCACTTGGTGGGAAGGCCCAATTCGGTGGTCAGCGGTTTGGTGAAATGGAAGTTTGGGCTCTTGAAGCATATGGTGCTGCCTACACCCTTCAAGAAATCCTGACTTACAAATCCGATGATACCGTTGGTCGTGTTCGGACTTACGATGCCATCATCAACGGTGAATCAATTCCAAAGCCAGGTGTTCCAGAATCATTCCGGGTTCTGGTCAAGGAATTACAAGCACTTGGCCTGGACATGAAGGTTCTCGATGGCAACCAAAAGGAAGTTCAATTGAAGAACATGGATGAGGATGACGCCGAAGTTGTTAGCGTTGACGCTCTTGCTAAGTATGCTGAACAGCACAGTGCGGATGGCAAGGATAAGACCGCTTCGTCATCTTCCACCGAAGATAATGCTAAGTAGGATTTAAGATATAGTTCTTCACTCATGTACTAAGAAATAAGGAGGAACATCCTTTGATTGATGTCAATAAATTTGAAAGCATGCAGATCGGTCTGGCTTCCCCAGATAAGATCCGGAGCTGGTCATACGGTGAAGTAAAGAAGCCGGAAACCATCAACTACCGGACACTGAAGCCAGAAAAGCAGGGTCTGTTTGATGAGCGAATCTTTGGCCCAACTAAGGACTACGAGTGTGCTTGTGGTAAGTACAAGCGGGTTCGCTACAAGGGCCGGGTTTGTGACCGCTGTGGTGTTGAAGTCACCAGTTCCAAGGTTCGTCGTGAACGGATGGGCCATATCGAATTAGCCGCACCAGTTTCCCACATCTGGTACTTCAAGGGGATTCCTAGTCGGATGGGCTTGGTCCTCGATATGAGTCCTCGTTCCCTGGAAGAAGTCATTTACTTTGCTTCCTACGTTGTTCTTGACCCAGGCGACACGCCGCTGGAAAAGAAACAACTGTTGTCCGAAGCAGAATACCGGGACAAGAAGGCTGAATTCGGCGACCGCTTCACCGCTGAAATGGGTGCTGCTGCCATTAAGAAACTCTTGGCAGACGTAGACCTGCAAAAGGAAGCTGCTGAACTAAAGGAAGAGCTGAAGGAAGCTACCGGTCAAAAGCGGACGCGGGCTATCCGGCGCTTGGACATTTTGGAAGCCTTCCTCAAGTCCGGCAACAAGCCTGAGTGGATGGTCATGGACGTTATTCCGGTAATGCCACCGGACTTGCGGCCAATGGTTCAGCTTGAAGGTGGCCGGTTCGCCACTTCCGACCTGAACGACTTGTACCGGCGGGTAATTAACCGGAACAACCGGTTGAAGCGGCTCCTGAAACTGCAGGCACCTGGAATCATCGTGCAAAACGAAAAGCGGATGTTGCAGGAAGCCGTTGATGCCCTGATCGATAACGGTCGGCGGGGTCGTCCGGTGGCTGGTCCTGGTAACCGTCCGTTGAAGTCCCTGTCACACCTGCTCAAGGGTAAGCAGGGGCGGTTCCGTCAGAACCTGCTTGGTAAGCGGGTTGATTACTCCGGCCGTTCCGTTATTGATGTTGGTCCATCCCTCAAGATGAACCAAATGGGGCTGCCAGTTCCAATGGCTTTGGAATTGTTCAAGCCTTTCATCATGCACGAACTGGTTAAGCGGGGCCTGTCAGCCAACGTGAAGGCTGCCAAGCGGAAGATTGACCGCCGGGACGATGACGTCTTCGATGTATTGGAAGATGTCATTAAGGAACACCCAGTATTGCTGAACCGGGCACCTACCCTGCACCGGTTGGGGATCCAAGCCTTCGAACCAATTCTGGTTTCTGGTAAGTCCATGCGGCTCCACCCATTGGTATGTACCGCCTACAACGCCGACTTTGATGGTGACCAGATGGCCATCCACGTTCCGTTGTCTGATGAAGCCCAGGCGGAAGCTCGTCTGCTGATGCTGGCTGCTTCCCACATTCTGAGTCCTCGTGACGGTGAACCAATCGTTTCCCCATCTCAGGATATGGTTATCGGTAACTACTACATGACGACTGAAGATAAGGGTCGTGAAGGTGAAGGGATGATCTTCAACGACACCGATGAAGCCGAAATGGCCTACAAGAATGGTTACGTTTCCTTGCAGACCCGGGTTGGTGTCCAAGCATCGTCATTCCCTGACAAGCCGTTTACTGATGAACAACGCAAGAAGATTATGGTAACCTCCGTTGGTAAGCTCCTCTTCAACCGGATCATGCCAAAGGATTTTGCCTACATTAACGAACCAACAGACGCCAACATTCACGATGGTGTTGACGAACGCTTCTTCCTGGAACCTGGTCAAGACATTCATGAATACCTAGAAAATGCGCCACTGGTTCCACCATTCAAGAAGGGCTTCCTGTCTGACCTGATTGCTGAAGTTTACAAGCAATACAAGGTTACAAAGACTTCTGAATTCCTGGACCGGATCAAGGACCTCGGTTACTACGAATCGACGATCTCTGGTCTGACGACCGCGATGTCCGATATCCACGACTTACCGGAAAAGCCGGAAATTATTCAGAAGGCCCGGAAACAGGTTGCCTTGATCAGCAAGCAGTTTCGTCGGGGGCTGATTACTGATGACGAACGGTACGAACGGGTAATCGGCGCCTGGAACGACGCTAAGGATGAAGTGCAGGACAAGCTGATCGAACACATGGACATTCATAACCCAATTAACATGATGTCCGATTCCGGTGCGCGTGGTAACATTTCTAACTTTACCCAGCTGGCCGGGATGCGTGGTTTGATGGCTTCACCAAACGGTAAGATCATGGAATTGCCAGTTCTGTCTAACTTCTACGAGGGACTTTCCGTGCTGGAAATGTTCCTGTCCTCCCACGGTGCTCGTAAGGGGATGACTGATACCGCCCTGAAGACCGCCAACTCAGGTTACCTGACCCGGCGGCTGGTCGACGTTGCCCAGGACGTAGTTGTACGTGAAAAGGACTGTGGCACTGACCGTGGCCTGGAAGTAACGGCAATCACCAACGGTAACGAAATGATTGAACCACTGTACGACCGGATTATGGGTCGTTACACAATGAAGTCTGTCTTTGATCCCCAAACTGGTGAAAAGATTGTGGGCAAGAATGTCCTGATTGACGAAGCAATGGCTCAAAAGATCGTTGATGCCGGTGTGAAGAAGGTTACGATTCGCTCAGCCTTTACTTGCAACACTGAACATGGTGTCTGCGAACGCTGCTACGGCCGGAACGCCGCTACTGGTGACCGGGTAGAAGCCGGTGAAGCTGTTGGTACTGTGGCCGCTCAATCTATCGGTGAACCAGGTACCCAGCTGACTCTGCGGAACTTCCACACTGGTGGTGTTGCTGGAAACGAAGATATTACCCAGGGGCTTCCTCGTGTGCAAGAAATTGTGGAAGCACGTAACCCTAAGGGACGTGCAACCATCACTGAAGTAACTGGTGAAGTGGTTTCCATCGAAGAAAACCCGGCAGAACGGACTAAGGACGTTACTGTTAAGGGTGAAACTGACACGCGGACTTACACTCTGCCAATTACAGCCCGGATGCGGGTTGCGGAAGGCGACTTCATCCACCGGGGAACGGCACTGAACGAAGGGTCCATCGATCCAAAGGAATTGATCCAAGTTCGTGATGTTCTGTCCACCGAAACTTACCTGTTGGCACAAGTTCAGGGTGTTTACCGGATGCAGGGGATTGACCTGCTGGATAAGCACGTTGAAATCATGATTCGCCAGATGATGCGGAAGGTTCGGGTCATGGATCCAGGTGATACTGACCTCCTGCCAGGTGAACTAATGGACATCAGCCAGTTCCGTGACGCTAACAAGTCCACCCTGTATGCTGGTGGTATTCCAGCCACTGCTCGGCCGGTTATTCTCGGAATTACGAAGGCAGCGCTTGAAACTAACAGTTTCCTGTCTGCCGCATCCTTCCAGGAAACGACGCGGGTATTGACGGATGCCGCTATTCGGGGCAAGAACGACCCATTAGTTGGTCTGAAGGAAAATGTTATCATTGGTAAGATTATTCCAGCTGGTACTGGGATGGGTACTTACCGGAACATTAAGCCAAAAGAAGTCAGTGTTGCTGCTTACTCCATCAAGGATCTTGAGGCCAAGATGAAGGAAGAAGACAAGCAAAACTAATGGTGATTAATTAAAAGGGGCTGGAAATTAAGTCAGCTGCTCAACTGCTGTGCAGCAGTGGTTGGCAGGCCAAATGCTGAGAAATCAGTCTTTGACTAACCTAGCCATCTTTGTGGGAGTGGGACAACGAACTAGGCAAGCTAGTTCTGTCCCACTCCTTTTTTATAGAAAGAAGGGGAAAAGTGGCTACTAAGTATAAAATTGAAATCCCGGCTGATGCCTTGCGGGAGACGGAAATTCACGCGGGAGAAGAGTTGGCTTTGAGTGTGGAGCATAAGCAGCTGAATATGCGGCCGACCGGTGTGGCGGAACAGCTGCCGCAAATTAACATCTGGCTATATACCGTTCCGGCATTCTTGATGATGGTCATCTTTTTTGTCTACACCAAGAGTCAGGCTATTCACCAAATTGCCTTAAACGGGCAGGATTATTCGATTGCCAACGCTGCTACCTTGTTGGGAACGATTAGCGGGATGATAATTTTCATCATCACGGCAATTTGGACGAAGCTGCATAAAACCGGACCGACCAAGGAACTATATTGGCGAAATTTGCCAACGATTGTGGTGGCGGCCGGCCTAATCCTAGTCTTTTCGTTTTCGGCGGCCTTCTGGCTGTTAGAACGAATGTTTATGGACGCCAGCTTTGACATCTATACCTCATCGGTCATGGTGTTCATGGTCCTCGCGGTAGTAAATTACGTAATGATCAACCTCGCAATGACCTTAACGCCGGCAGTGATTACTAACCTGCTGACCATTATGATCATTGGCGGGATGGTGTTTGCCATGCTGACTAATTCGAGCCGGGATTGGTGGCGGCATAACTTTAGCTTTCTGGGAACAGCGCAAAACTCGGCCAATTTCCAATTTAATATTACGTTGATTTTCTCGGGACTATTGATGTTAACGTTGGTGGACTACTTATTCGTTAACCTCCAGCGCCGGTTCCACGGCAAGCAGCTCCTAGTATTGCGGTGGCTCCTGTATGGTCTGTCCGCCTGCATTGCGTCGATTGGCCTGTTCCCTAATGATCCCCAGTACCACATTCTTCATGACCGGATTTCGATGTGGCTGGTGTACATTATTCTGATTTTAATTGCCGCGATTAAGTGGCTGCTGCCCGGGATAACGCGGCAGTTCTTGATCCTGTCGTACACGGTGGGGGCCTTGATGGGAATCGAGTACATCGTTTTCAAGCTGACCGACTACCTATCGTTGACGGCCTTTGAACTGCTGGAATTTGGCTTGGCCTTTTCCTGGCTGCTCCTACTCTTGCAAAATATTGAAAACCTGTCGCGCTTTGGACATAACCTCTTTCTAGTGAAAGTCGTGGAAGAAGACTCGGCCCCGGCAGAAAAATAATTGATATGGCTCTACCAGTTGGTGTTTTCAGATGGTAGGGCTTTTTTTATGCTGGTGACATGACGAGCATAATTATGCCGGTGGCGAAGGCTAACTCTGGCATGAAGGGGACGCGGCCGTGCCGGGGAGGCGGAGCATGGAAATTAATGATGATGGTCAGGAGACAGGCGGTGAGCAGGACCAGAGCAGTTGGGTACCAGCCCAGGGCCAAGAGGAGGACGGTGAGGAACTCTAAGTCTCCCCAGCCAAGTGAGCGGAAGAGGAGGACAAAGAGCAGCAAAATAGCAAACAATACCAGTGCCGGCCACCAACCTCCAGGGCAAGCTGCCCGAAAAAGAAGTCCTAACGGGAAAAGCCCGATTAGTGCCGCCGGGTAGATAAACTGGTAGAAGTGGTCGGTGCTGGCTAGGAAGACGAGGCTGGTCAACACCAATAGGATGCCGGCGGAATAAGGGGAGAGGGTGTGGCAGAGTACCAGCGCGGCTCCACCGGTTAGGAGTTCACTAAAGGGGTAAAAAATGGGTAAGGGGGTCTGACAGTAATGGCAACGACCGCCCTGGAACAGGTAACCGCAGATGGGGATGAGCTGCCAGGGCGCGAGCCGATGCTGACAGTGGTCGCAATAGGAACGTCCCGGCGACCACGGAGACTGACCAGCTCCCAGACGGAAAGCGGCGAGCCCGGCGAACGAGGCCAAGATCGTGCCAAGAAGGAAAAAGTAGAGTTTAAGCATGGGTAAAACCTCCTAATATAGATAAACGTAAAAAAAGAAAATAACTATCTGTGTTCGTTGACATTCTTTAGGGGGCGTGATACTCTATTTAAGGTGCTTTTTTAGCAACGAGTGTCTGTCGTTGGGCAGACGAATGCGTCAACGAAGGCACAACAATCTAATATCATCCAGCAATTTTTTTATTCTTCAAAAAGAACCACCTGGATGTGTGGACTTAAAATAAGGAAGGGGAAAAATTATGCCAACCATTAACCAATTGGTACGTAAGGGCCGTAAGAGCCACAAGGGCAAGTCAAAGTCACCAGCTCTTGGTTATGTTTACAACACTTTCAAGAAAGAAGAAGTTAAGACGCCATCTCCACAAAAGCGTGGGGTTGCTACCCGTGTCGGTACGATGACTCCTAAGAAGCCTAACTCAGCTTTGCGGAAGTACGCCCGTGTACGTCTGTCCAACCTGATTGAAGTTACTGCTTACATTCCAGGTATCGGTCACAACCTCCAAGAACACTCCGTTGTGTTAATTCGTGGTGGTCGTGTTAAGGACTTGCCAGGGGTTCGTTACCACGTTATCCGTGGTACTCTCGATACTGCTGGTGTTGAAGGCCGGATGCAATCACGGTCCAAGTACGGTACTAAGAAGCCTAAGAAGAAGTAATTTAAAGGAGGAGTTCAGTAATGCCACGTAAAGGACATGTACAAAAGCGTGAAATCTTACCAGATCCAATGTACAACTCAAAGCTGGTTACGAGCTTGATTGACCACTTGATGATCGATGGTAAGCGCGGGACTGCTACGAAGATTTTGTACGCAGCTTTCGATCAAATTAAGGAAGAAACTGGTAACGACCCAGTTGAAGTATTCCAAGAAGCAATGGACAACGTTATGCCTGTACTGGAAGTTAAGGCACGGCGTGTTGGTGGTTCTAACTACCAAGTGCCGATCGAAGTTCGTCCAGACCGGCGGACTACCTTAGGCCTTCGTTGGATTGTTCAATACGCACGTCTGCGTGGGGAACACACAATGGTTGAACGGTTAGCTCGTGAAATTATCGATGCTTCTAACAACACAGGTGCTTCAGTTAAGAAGCGTGAAGATACGCACCGGATGGCAGAAGCCAACCGTGCCTTCGCACACTACCGCTGGTAATCACTGTCAATTGAAGCCAGTTGCTTAACTGGTTTCAATAAAGGGGTGACGTAGTTTTGAATAAAGACCGTCATCCCTTTTTCTAAAAATGACGATTAACTTTATAACCATATTTTGGAAGGAGATACACTCTTAAAATGGCTAATAAACGTGAATACCCACTCGCTAAGACTCGTAACATTGGTATCATGGCCCACATCGATGCCGGTAAGACGACTGCTACTGAGCGGATTCTTTACTACACTGGTAAGATTCACAAGATTGGTGAAACCCACGACGGTGCTTCCCAAATGGACTGGATGGATGAAGAAAAGGAACGTGGTATCACTATCACGTCCGCTGCTACGACCGCCGTTTGGAAGGACTACCGGATCAACATCATCGATACCCCAGGACACGTGGACTTCACTGTCGAAGTTGAACGTGCGCTCCGGGTGCTTGATGGTGCCGTAACTGTTCTGGATGCCCAGGCCGGGGTTGAACCGCAAACTGAAACTGTTTGGCGTCAAGCTGACCAGTTCAACGTTCCGCGGATTGTCTTTGCTAACAAGATGGACAAGGTTGGTGCGAACTTCGACTACTCTGTTCAAACCATCAAGGACCGTCTGAACGTTACTCCGCTGCCAATCCAACTGCCAATCGGTGCCGAAGATACTTTCTCCGGTGTCGTTGACCTGGTTAAGATGGTCGCTTACGTTTACGATGAAGATAAGCTGGGTACGAACTGGGATACTGTTGATATTCCAGACGACCTCAAGGAAGAAGCACAAAAGCGTCACGATGCAATGATCGAAACGCTGGCCGACATTGATGACAACATCATGGAAAAGTACCTTGAAGGTGACGAGATTTCCGTTGACGAAATCAAGGCTGCTATCCGTAAGGGTACTTTGGAACAACAACTCTTCCCTGTATTAGCTGGTTCAGCTTACAAGGATAAGGGTATCCAGATGATGCTGGATGCCGTTATCGACTACCTGCCATCACCACTGGACGTTAAGCCATTCGTTGCCCACGATGCTGATGGGAACGAAGTTGAACTGACTGCCGGTGACGACAAGCCATTCGCTGCCTTGGCCTTCAAGATTGCTACCGACCCATTCGTTGGTCGTCTGACTTTCCTGCGGGTTTACACTGGTTCACTGCAATCCGGTTCTTACGTGCTGAACGCTACCAAGGACAAGCGTGAACGGATTGGTCGGTTGCTGCAAATGCACTCTAACCAACAACACGAAATCCCAGAAGTATTCTCTGGTGATATCGCCGCTGCTATCGGTCTGAAGAACACCACTACTGGTGACTCTCTGACCGATCCAGACCACCCACTGCAACTTGAATCCATGGACTTCCCAGAACCAGTTATCCAGGTTTCTGTTGAACCAAAGTCCAAGGCTGACCAAGACAAGATGGACAAGGGTCTGCAAAAGCTGGCTGAAGAAGATCCAACCTTCAAGGCTGAAACTAACCCTGAAACTGGTGAAACTCTGATTGCCGGGATGGGTGAATTGCACCTGGACATCATTGTTGAACGTCTCCGTCGTGAATTCCACGCCGAAGTTACTGTTGGTAAGCCACAAGTTTCCTACCGTGAAGCATTTACTAAGCCAGCAAGTGCTCAAGGTAAGTTCGTTCGTCAATCTGGTGGTAAGGGTCAATACGGTGATGTATGGATCGAATTTACGCCACTTGAAGAAGGTAAGGGCTTCGAATTCGAAGACGCTATTGTCGGTGGGGTTGTTCCGCGTGAATTTATCCCAGCCGTTGAACAAGGTTTGAAGGAAGCTATGCAAAACGGTGTTCTTGCTGGTTACCCACTTGTTGACATGCACGCTAAGCTCTACGATGGTAGTTACCACGAAGTCGACTCTAGTGAAGCGGCCTTCAAGGTTGCCGCATCCCTTGCTCTGAAGAATGCTGCGAAGAAGGCTGACCCAGTTATCCTTGAACCAATCATGAAGGTTGACATCGTTGTCCCTGAAGAAAACATGGGTGACGTTATGGGTCAAGTTACTGCTCGTCGTGGTACTATCGACGGGATGGAAGAACGGGGGAACGCTCAACTGGTTCACTCATTCGTTCCACTGTCAGAAATGTTTGGTTACGCTACTGCCTTACGTTCAGCAACGCAGGGTCGTGGTACCTTCACGATGACCTTTGACCACTACTCAGCTGTGCCAAAGGCTATCCAAGAAGACATTATCAAGAAGAACGGTAACAACTAATTCTTCTCTTAAATGAGATGGCTCTTCGTCAAGAAGTACTGATGAG
>NZ_AZGE01000021.1 GCF_001434465.1 Limosilactobacillus oris DSM 4864 | reverse complement strand
ATCCATCAGTACTTAAAATTGTAGAACCTGAGAAAATGAAGTTTTCTCACCAGCCTCGTTTTTTTGCTGCCAAGATCTCCGGGCGGTCGATAAAATTTTTTTATTGAAAAAGCAGGTTGCTTCTAATCGCATGTGGAATCTGCATTCCACAGATGGTAACCGGTTAATATATCGAAATGATAAACGTTTTCGCTAGTGTTAACCGATTGACACATTAAAATGTAAGCCCTATCATAATAACTGTTGAAAGAAATAAACACATTTCAAGGAGGCGTCGTGCAATGGCATTTAATAAGAGCCTTGCCGGGTATTTTGATGATTTAGCACACGTGGGGATTCCGACCGATGACCTGCCAAAGACAATTGCCTTTTGGGAAAAACTGGGCTTTAAGAAGCAGGGGCAGTTTGACACCGATGACCAGGGCCACCAGGTAGTCTTTATGAAGTATGGTCATTTAATGTTAGAAATCTGGGACAGCGATGGCGCCGTTCACCAAACCGGGGCGATTAACCATATTTCCCTGAACGTCGAGGATGCGGATGGTGCGTTCAAGGCGGCCAAGGAAGAGGGCTTCAACGTCAAGGAAGATGAAGTGCAACACCTCGATTTCTGGAAGCACGGGATCAAGTTCTTTAACATCGTTGGGCCAAATGACGAAACGGTTGAATTTTGCGAAGTCGTCAAGGGCTAGTCAGAAAGTGGGCCGGCTGTTTGACCACTGTCTGGCGCACCATTTGTTAACAGCAGTGAGGAAGCTGAGCTAATACCCAGCCTCGTAGGAATGATTTGAGGAGGTATATCTCATGAAAGCATTAGTAATGACGGGTAAGAAACAATTAGAAGTCGATGACAACTACCAGAAGCCAACGGTGAAGCCGAATGAAGTGCTGGTTCACACCGCGTGGGCCGGAATCTGTGGGACCGACAAGGCCCTCTACAATGGACTGCCAGGGTCAGCCGATGCCGTTCCACCGATTGTCTTGGGGCACGAAAACTCTGGGGTAGTCGCCGAAGTCGGCAGTGAAGTAGAAGACTTCAAGGTAGGCGACCGGGTCAGCGTCGATCCGAATATCTACTGCCACAAGTGCTTCTACTGCCGGACTTCCCGCCCTGAATTATGTGAACACCTCGACGCTGTTGGTGTTACCCGGGATGGGGGCTTTGCGGAATACTTCACTGCTCCGGAAGAAGTAGTTTACCATGTTCCAGACAACGTTTCGCTTGAAGCAGCGGCCGTAATCGAACCAATTTCCTGTGCTGCCCACGGGGTTGACCTGCTGGAAACGCACCCGTACCAGACGGCTCTGATTATCGGTGACGGTTTTGAAGGTCAATTGATTGCCCAAATCCTGAAGTCCCGGGGTGTCAAGGAAGTCACCCTGGCCGGGACCGTTGATGAAAAGCTGGAGAACAACCGGAAGCACTTTGGCTTTAAGACGATCAATAATATCAAGGAACCAGATGCTATCAAGCCGGACTCCTATGATATCGTTGTCGAAGCGGTCGGCCTGCCAAAGACCCAGGAACAAGCCGTTGAAGCAGCACGGCGTGGCGGCCAGGTCCTGATGTTTGGTGTTGGAAACCCAGACTCAGAGTTCAAGGTCAACACCTACAAGGTTTACCAAAAGCAGCTCCACATCCAGGGCTCCTTCATCAACCCGTACACCTTTGAAGACTCCATTGCCCTGTTGCAATCCGGTGACGTGGACCCGTTGCCGCTGATTTCCAACGTGCTGGACTTTGCCCACGTCGAAGACTTTGTCAGTGGTAAGCTGGGGAACATTTCCAAGGCGATCGTCAAGGTTGCCGGCGAAGACGCTTAATAAATAGCAAAAATAAGATAATTAACCGCTTTTAACAGGGAAGCCGAGCGTGGTGCTGGGCTTCCCCGTTTTTTGCACCTAGTCAAGCCCTGGCTCATATGTTATATTAGATTTTAATGAGAACTAATCACATTATCGACTAATGAAAGGGGTCTTCATAATGACACGGAAAGTAGCAGTTATCGGGATGGGCCATGTCGGTTCCACAGTTGCCCACTATATCGTTGCGAATGGCTTCGCGGATGATCTGGTGTTGATTGACAGCAACGCAGATAAGGTTAACGCCGACGCGTTGGACTTCAAGGATGCGATGGCAAACCTGCTTCATCACACCAATATTTACGTCAATGATTACCAACAGCTCCAGGACACCGACGTCATCGTTTCTGCCCTGGGCAACATTAAGCTCCAGGACAACCCAAATGCCGACCGGTTCGCTGAACTGCCATTCACTCGCCAACAGGTTCCGGCGGTTGCCCAAAAGATTAAGGACAGTGGCTTTAATGGTAAAATCGTGGTCATTACTAACCCTGTCGACGTGATTACCTCGATTTACCAATCCGTGACCGGCCTGCCGAAGGAACACGTCATCGGCACCGGAACCCTGCTCGACTCCGCTCGGATGAAGCGGGCCGTGGCTGACCGCCTCCACGTCGACCCTCGCTCCGTTGCTGGTTACAACCTTGGGGAGCACGGGAATTCCCAGTTTACAGCCTGGTCAACCGTCCGCGTCCTTGACCAGCCAATTACAGAGCTGGCAAAGCAAAAGGGCCTCGACCTGGACCAGCTGGATCAGGAGGCCAAGATGGGCGGCTGGACCGTCTTCAAGGGCAAAAAGTACACCAGCTACGGGGTCGCGACCGCCGCGGTGCGCTTAGTCAACACCATCCTGTCCGATGCCTTGACTGAAATGCCGGTATCAAACTACCGCAAGGAATACGACTGCTACCTGTCCTACCCAGCCGTCGTTGGTCGTGACGGGATTGTTGAACAAGCCCAGCTCGACTTGACGGACGAGGAACTAAAGAAACTCCAGACCTCCGCGGACTTCATCAAGGAAAAGTACCAGGAAAGTTTGGCCGCTAACAAGCAGGCTTAGGACTAGCCAAAAGGGCCAGTTGATGATAGACTAAACCATTAGAATATTAAATAAGTGGCGTCGCAGCCTGCGGCACCGCTTTTCTTTTGCAATCAAGATAAAAGAAAGGAGTATCAATCGTGAGCAAAGAAGTTAAGCGCATTATCGCCGTGGTAATCTTCTATGAATTCCTGATTTGTCTGGGGATGAGCCTGATTTTCCCGGTGATGCCGTTTATCAAAAACGAGTACCACTTTTCTGCCTTTGACATGGGGGTAATGTCGTCCCTCTTTGCCTTTGTCCAGTTTATTACTTCGCCGATTGTCGGCCGGATCTCGGATAAGACGGGGCGGAAGCCGATGCTGGTCTGGGGATTGCTGGTCTTTTCCATCGCGGAATTTGTCTTTGCACTGTCCCAGCGACTCTGGCTCTTCGACCTGTCGCGAGCGGTTGACGGGCTATCCGCCGCCATGTTTGTGCCGACTTCGATGGCCCTGGCCGCGGACCTGACAAGCGTTAAGGACCGCGCCAAGGTTATCGGCTGGCTATCGGCGGCCTTTAGTGGCGGTTTGATTTTGGGCCCTGGCCTGGGCGGGATCTTAGCTAACATCAGCTACAAGTTCCCGTTTTGGGTGGCCGGGATCCTCGGAATTATCAGTACGGTGGTAGCGGTAATTCTTTTGCCGAAGGACAGCGACGAGCGGTTTAAGAGCAGCACGAAGAACCCGGAGGACGCCCTGCTTGAGGGTGGCTGGGCCCAGGTGAAATCGCTACTGACTCCGGTGATGACGACGCTCTTCCTGATGATTTTCATCATGGCGTTTGGCCTGGCTGGCTTCGAGAGCATTTACAGTCTGTATGTTAACGAAGTCCACCACTTTGACCTGCAATCCATCGCCCTGGTCTTAACACTGAACGGAATCATCTCCCTAATCCTGCAGGTCTTCCTCTTCGATCGGATGGTGCAATGGTGGGGAGAAGTCCGGGTGATCCGCTACTGCTTCTTTGCCAGCGCCATCGGGACGGCTTTTGTCATCTACGACCACTCCCACTGGCAGCTGATTGTAGCCACCCTGGTCGTCTTTGAAGCCTTTGATATGTTGCGGCCGGCGATTACGACCCTCCTGACCAAGATGAGTAAAAACAACCAGGGGCTGCTCAACGGGGTCAACATGTCGCTGACCAGTGTTGGGAACATCATCGGGCCACTGATTTCCGGGGCTTTACTGGATATTAATTACCAGTACCCCTACTGGATCGTAATTGTATTCTTGGCAATTTCGTTTATCATTACCTTTGGGTTGCAACACTTGAACCGAGTAAACGCATAAGAGGGTAATACTAATGGGAAATCTATTGTTAATGGTTGTCGTCGGCCTGGCGGTCGGAATTTTCGTAATCTCCCTGGGGGTGGCAGTGGTGCCATCTACCTGGGGGCCCTGACCGCCATTTTTCAACTGTCGCCAGGTGCCGCGGCGGCCACGTCGATCGTTACGTCGCTGCCAGCATTGATAATGGGCTCCTGGTCCTACTACCGGCGCGGGCTGATAAATTTTAGGCTTGGCAACCGGATGTTGATTGCGGCGATTCCAAGTATCTTTGTCGGTTCCTTCATCTCGCCCTGGCTGCCAGAGCGGGTCTACAAGCTAGTGATCGGCTTGATCTTGATCTTTCTCGGTGTCCAGTTAATTGTCAAACTCTACCGGCAACCGAAAGCGGGGCACCAGAGCCGGTTCTCACCGGAAGCGGCCAGTGTCCTGTACGGCATCATGGGCGGTCTGATGGTGGGAATCGCCGGCCTGAGCGGTGGCGGCCCGATTACGACGGGACTGCTGCTCCTTGGCGCGTCAATGGCCGCCGCGTCTGCGACCTCCGCTTACGTCCTGGTCGGGATGTCAGTTGTCGGCGCCCTCTTGCACATCAGTGGCGGCAGTATTGACTGGCATGCGGCAGGCGGCCTGATTGCCGGCTCGCTGGTCGGGGCTTTCCTGGCCCCACCGATTGTCCTCTGGATGACTGCTAAGCCGGCCCGGGCGCGGATTGTCAAACTCTTTATGGGTGTGTTCATCATCGTGATGGGGCTCCGGACCGCGTTGTGACATTAGAATATAGCAAAAGCCACCTAGCTTGAGGATGAGCTAGGTGGCTTTTAAGGTTGTTGGTTGAAATACCAAAAAGAGAGTATCTGAAAATAGGTGATTAAGAGGAGTACAGTTCGTAAATGGAGCGATACGCAATCAACAGATACTCTCTGGCAGTTTTAAGACGTGCTTGGGTCACTTTTACTATTGACCGCTTAGTTTAACAAGCGGCCATAACTGTAAGTTGCTTCTAGGTTTAACTCACGATCTAAGACGTTAATGTCAGCATCTTTCCCAGCCTTTAGTTCCCCCTTAGATTCAAGGTTGAATTCCTGCGCCTGGTTATACGAGGTCATCTTGACCGCATCGCTAATGCTACAACCAGTAAAGTTGATAATGTTCTTAAACGCTAAATCATACTCGAGGACGGAACCGGCTAAGTGGCCGTTTTCAAGGCGGGCCTGGTGATCCTTGACAATCACCTTTTGACCGCCTAGTTCAGAGACACCCTCTGGCATCCCCTTGGCCCGCAGCGAATCGGTGATTAACTCGATCTTGTCGGGTCCTTTGAGCCGGTAAGCCAAGTCAATCATATCCGGAGCCACGTGGTAACCATCGGCGATGATTTCGGTGTAGAACTTCTTTTCCAGCAGTGCCTCCCCCGTAACACCCGGTTCGCGGTGATGCATACCACGTTGCGCGTTGTAAAGGTGGGTGATGTGGGTTGCCTTAGACTGCTCCAGCTGCGCTTGCTTAGCGCTGGAGTGACCAACCGAAAGGACAATCTGGTGAGCTTGGCAATAGCTTTCTACGTCAGCGGCCCCGCTTTGTTCTGGAGCATACGTAATGACCTTGATCAGTCCCCCGGAGAGCTCATTCCATTCCTTTAACAGCTCGGCGTCGGGATTGGTAATGTATAGTTCTGGCTGTGCACCCTTGTACTCGGCTGAAATGAAGGGGCCTTCCAGATGAATTCCCTGCATGACCGGGTTTTCCTGGGCCACCACCTTTAACACTTTCATTGCCTGACTAATGTTGGTTGTAGACTGTGTAACCGTGGTGGGGAAGATAGACGTGATTCCTTCGTTCTTAGCTTCCTGACAGATCATTTCATTGACCTTCGCGGGATCATCGTCCATCGAGTCGATTCCGTAGCCGCCGTGAGTATGAACGTCGATAAAGCCAGGAACGACTATCTTGTCACTACCATCGACAACGTTTTCGTCTGCTTCTTGGGGCGTGTACTCGTCCATTGGCCCGACGCCAAGAACCTTCTTGTCGAAGCGGATGTAACCATTCTGGACTACGCCATCGCCAACATAAATATCAGCATTTTTAATCACTGTTTGCATTCTGGTCACCTTACAGTCTTTAAGCCGCTAGCAGCTTCTTCGTCAACAATCACAGTTACGTTGGAGTGGTTCCGTAAAATACTTGCGGGTAACTCTTCGCTGACCGGGCCGTTGATCATCTTGTCAATCGCGTCCGCCTTGTTTTTACCGTACGCAATCAGCAAGATATGCTTTGCCTTGCAAATTGATTTGAGGCCCATGGTCAATGCTTCCTTCGGCACGTCGTTAATATCGCTGAAGAACCGGGAGTTGGCATTGATTGTCGACTCGGTTAAGGCGACCTTGTGAGTAAGGCTGTCGAAGGAGGTGCCTGGTTCGTTAAAACCAATGTGGCCGTTTTGACCAATCCCTAAAATTTGTAAGTCAACGTTATTTTCGTCAATCAGGTGGTTGTACCGACTAATCTCTTCTTCAATGTCTTTAGCCATACCATTAGGAATGAAAGAGTGTGCAAAAGGCTTTGCAGCAAACAAATTTTGGTGCATGAAGTAGGCATAACTCTGCGGATTAGAGGCTGAAATTCCAACGTATTCATCCAGGTTGATTGAAGTACAATCACTAAAATCCATGTTACTATTGCATAATTCTTGGTATGTTGAAAGCGGGGTGCTTCCCGTAGCCAGACCAAAGACCTTTGCACCATTCTGCAATTCTTGGCTGAAAATTTGGGCGGCCGCTTTGCCACCTTCACTTGCATTTGCAACAACAATAATACGCATTATTATTAAATTCCTTTCAAAACGGTAATTTTATTACAGTTGCTTTTTATTAGCTTCTTTAATTCGTAAAACTTCTTCAACTGTTTTGTTCATGTTTTTAAGATAGGTAGGGTGTTCCAAGAGGATTTCCGTAAGCAGGTCAATGATGTAATTGATCGTAAATTGCGAATTCATAAAGTTATAATTAGGAGACTTTTCAGTGTTCTTAATCAGGAGAATGTTATTGCTTCGTTTGGCCAAAACGCTATTGCTAAAGGCTGTGATGGAAGTAATAACGACCCCCTTCTCGCGGCACTTTTGGACGGCATCACAAATTTCGAGCGTGTTGCCGGAGACGGAAAAGGCCAAAATCGTGTCCTTAGGTGAGATGATGGTGTCAATAATGCTCATCATGCTGCTATCACAAACAGCACATGAGTTGATTCCCATCCGCATGAGTCGTTGGTTTAATTCCAGGGCATTATAGCCAGAACTGCCAACACCTAAAATATAGACCCGATTGGCTTTCCTAATTATCCTTGTTATTTTCTTCAATTGACTAAGCGAAATTAAGGACTTGGTTTCCTCTAAACTTTGTTTGTAATAGGTAATCACCTCGTCCAGAATGGAACCCTCGGACATCCGCTTGGCCTGGATCAGGTTTGAAGTCGTCAGGTAGGATTTAAAGTCGGCAAAGTCCACGCAACCAACGTGTTTAGCAAAGCGTGAAATGGTGGCCGTACCAACCTTCGCCTTCTTTGCTAATTCCAAAATGGTCATCGTTTGCACTTTTTCGGGATCGCTCAAAACAACCCGCGCGATTTTCTTTTCTTGCCGCGTGAGGTCCACGGAAATGAGTTTAATGGACTTTAAAAATTCCTCTGACATTTCAATCCATCCTTTGGCTAATCTAGCACGTCAATAAAGGTCCGTGCAATTTGCAACGGTCGGGTGATTGCTCCACCGACAACGACCGCATGGCAGCCTAATTCGAGACACCGCTTTAACTTTGCGGGTGAGTCAATCTTACCCTCAGCAATCACTGGGGCCTTTGCCAGGTCAACAACTTCCTTTAAGTATTCAAAGTCGTTGTCGGCAACGTTTAGACCTTCAGTTGCTGGTGTATAGCCATGCATCGTTGTTCCAATCATATCAAAACCGAGCTCATTAGCAATCTCTACGCTCTCCAGACGGTCAGTATCCGCCATTAATAACGTATCGGGGAATTCGGCCCGCATCTGTTTAACAATCTCCGCTAATTCTTCATGGTGTGGTCGTGGCCGACCGGTAACATCACAGGCAACAACCTGACAGCCGGTGCTAGCGACAGCCCGCATTTCCTTGATTGTTGGTGTGATGAAGACTTCGGAGTCATCGTAGTCCACCTTAGCAATCCCGATAATCGGAAGTGCGGTTTCGTCTTGAATCGCCTGAATGTCCACTACCGAATTAGCACGAAGACCTGCTGCTCCCGCCATGGAAGCCGCACGGGCCATCCGTGACATAATGAAAGAACTGTGTAAGGGTTCTCCCGGGAGTGCCTGGCAAGAAATAATCAGTTTCTTTTTAGTCTGCTCTAAAAAATCGTTTTGCAAAGTTTTTCCTCCATTCCCAACGCGGTCGGCGGAATGGGATGGGACTAGCTTGGCTAGCTCGATGTCCCACCCCCCCCGTAAGGATGGCGAGGTAATCCCACCACTGTTCAGCGCTGCAATTACCAGCCAGCTACCGCGTTATAGCATCCGTATCTTAGGCTGGTTTTTCTTCCCAGCCGCTTTTTGAAGTGACAACTTTTTAAACTTGCTTTTACAGATTTTTTCTGTAAATTTAATAATAATTCTATAAAATCAACTGCAATGCAATCATATCTGCAAGGGATTACTTTAGCAATATTCCTTTTCATAGTTGCTTTTCAAAACATCACTGGACGATTGTCCTGGCCTAGGGATTGGCGTCATGAGATTTTGTCATTTCGCCCAATCTGAACCTTATTTTTGGAGAAAGGAACACACAAAATGGATAACAACTATCTCGCATTTGATATTGGAGGCACATCAATTAAGTATGGAGTAATTGATAAGAACCTCCAAGTGGTTGATTATGGGACCGCACCGACAAATAACAATGAAAACAATACGATCGTCAAAACATTAATCGACGTGACTAAACAAAAGAAGGAATTTAACCTGCGGGGGATCGGCATTAGTACTGCCGGCCGGGTCGGCAAACAGGGTGAAATCCTATACGCCGGCCCAACGGTCAAAGACTACCAAGGAATGCAGCTCAAGAAGATTTTAGAAGAGGCCTTCGAAATTCCGGTAAAGGTTATTAATGACGTTGACGCTGCCCTGATGGGCGAAATTTTCAAGGGAAATCTTGACTATCAAAAGTCCATTTATTGTATTGCGCTCGGGACCGGAATCGGGGGCGCCTTTTACTATGATGGCAAGCTCTTGAACGGTGCTCATGGGTTGGCTAATTCGGTTGGTTATCTCAATTTTCAACAAATTGGCAACTCATCATTTGAATCCAAGTTCTCAACCCTGGCTTTCCAGCACCAGGTGGCCCAGTATGGCGTGACCGTCCCGGAGGCCTTTTCGGCTGCCCGGGCTGGGGAGGAATTCTACGTTAGTCTTATCAATCAATGGTGCGAAGCCTTAGCAAAAGAAATTGCCAATATCTGCTTATTATTGGATCCCGATATCTTCCTAATCGGCGGTGCTGTAAGCAGGCAGGGCGCTTTCTTTACCGACAAGATTAAATACTACGTTAATGAAAAAATGCCTGATGGGATGTTTCAAACGGAACTTAAAATTGCCACCCTGCAAGACTTATCGCAGCTATTTGGCGCGGTTTCACTTTTTTACGCCTGACTTGGAACCGCTTGCAAACAAATTTGCTTCGTAATAGAATTAGATTTCGATAATAATCCTATAAATAAATCAACTGCACAACGAACACTCTCTCAATGGGTGTTTGTTGTGCTTTTGTTTTTTTACTTCGTAGTTTTGAAAGGACAAGTAGTTATGAAAGATTTTTCAAAGTATAGTGGTGTTTTTCCGGCTTTCTACGCCTGTTATGACGACAATGGAGAGATTAGCCCAGAACGGGTACGGAAGCTGACCGAGTACCACCTCAAAAAGGGCGTGAAGGGTGTTTACGTTAATGGTTCTTCAGGCGAATGTATTTACCTGAGCGTTGAAGATCGGAAAAAGGTCTTAGAAAACGTGATGGAAGTTGCCAAGGGGAAGTTAACTGTGATTGCCCACGTGGCCTGCAACAACACTAAGGACAGTGTGGAGCTGGCTAAGCACGCTGAAAGCATGGGGGTTGACGCCATTGCCGCAATCCCACCGATTTACTTCAAGCTGCCGGACTACTCCATTGCCAAGTACTGGAACGATATTAGCGCGGCTGCTCCGCATACGGACTTCGTTATCTACAACATCCCACAACTTGCCGGGACGGCCCTCAGTTCCTCACTGTACCAACAGATGCTGGACAACAAGCAGCTGATCGGGGTTAAGAACTCCTCCATGCCGGTTCAGGACATCCAAATCTTTAAGAGCCTGGGCGGGGATGACCACCTGGTCTTCAACGGTCCGGACGAGCAGTTTATTAGCGGCCGTGTTATGGGTGCAATTGGCGGGATTGGTGGAACTTACGGTGCAATGCCCGACCTCTTCTTAAAGCTAAACAGTTTCCTCAAGGAAGGAGACCTCAAGAGCGCAAACAAGCTCCAATTTATGATCAACGAAGTCATCTACAAGCTAGCTGGCGGGCACGGAAACATGTACGCACTGATCAAAGAGGTCTTGCGGGAAAACGAGGACTTGGACATTGGTTCTGTTCGCCTACCGCTTGAACCGTTGGCACCAGAGGACAAGCAGCTGGTCGCAGAAGCAATTGCTTTGATTAACAAAGCCCGCGCCGCATTCAACTAGATGGGAGTTATTCATGATAATTACGTCCAAAGATCAAGTCGATCGTTATAAGAATATTTCTAAAAACCTCGATCAAGCCCTTGATTACATCCAAAAAACAAAGTTAGAAGACTTTGTTGATGGTGAATCCAAGGAGGTCTGCGACGGGGTCAAGTACAGTGTCTTTGACTACCAAGCATCTAATGGTCAGCCTGGGGACATGTTTGAACAGCACCACGAATGGTTCGATATCCACCTGATTGTGAAGGGGACCGAGCAAATGGCGGTTACCAGCAAGGACCTGGTAACCACTACGCAGCCCTACGATCCTGATAAGGACTGTGCCCTGTTCGTTGGTCAGCCCAAGGTCGTTGTAACTCTGCACTCTGGTGACATGCTGATTGCCTTTCCGGAAGATATTCACCAACCAGGCATTGAGCTCAACGACGACGTGATTCGCAAGGCCATGATCAAAGTAAAGGTCGATTTTTAAGGAGGTGGGGTCAATGTCCCCAAAAAAGACTCATTGGTATAACGAAGTCAGCCGTGACCAATGGAAATCATTAAACGCTGCCACGATTGGTTATTTTCTTGATGGTTTTGACTTTAACATGGTTAACCTGCTGTTAGTGCCAATTGCCGCATCATTCCACATTCCGTTGGTATTATCTTCAACCTTAATTTCCGCCGCGTATCTGTCACGGTGGTTCGGTGGACTGATGTTTGGTGCGATTGGGGACCGGTTTGGTCGGAAGGTTTCAATGGTTACCTCGATTCTGCTGTACGCGGGGGGAACCTTTATCTGTGCCTTCGCGCCATCATTCTGGGTTCTGTTCGCTGCTCGGCTATTCATTGGGCTAGGGATGGCTGGTGAATATAGTTCGTCAACCACCTACATCATGGAAACCTGGCCTAAGCACCTGAGAAACCGTGCCGTTGGGTTCGTTGTGGCCGGGTTCTCCCTTGGTGGAGCGGTGACGGCCCAAGTATATAAGCTGGTTTCTTCGCTGCTGGAAGGAACAAAGTACGCTTCCCAAGACTGGCGTCTCTTCTTTATGATTGGGATTATCCCGGTTTTCTTCGCCCTGTGGATGCGGCGGTCAATTTCTGAAGCGCAAGACTTTGAAGAAATGCGTGCTCAGCAGAAGAAGATGCAAGCAGCAGATCCAAACTACATTCCGCCAAAGGATATGTTTAGTGTGCTCTTCAAGCAAGGCAAGCTCCGTTCAATCATCAACACCTGCTCAGCCTTGGTAACGATTGTTCTGCTTGTGTTCGTCTTCTTAATGTCCAGCAAGCTGAACCTGATTCAATCAGTCCTTGCCTGGATCGTAATTTTCGCAACTATCATGTCATACACGCGTCAGTTCATGAAGCGCCGTTGGCCAATTGGCTTGGGAATTTTAATTATCATGGTAGCTGCCAACTTAGGGAACGGTCCTATGCAGGCCTTAATGCCAACCTACTACTCAACCGCCCTCCACTTCTCGACCGGGATGGTTGCTAATCTGACGTCCGTCTTCTGGGTTGGTCAGGTGATCGGTTGTATCGTCGTTGGTTTTGTTGGTGACAAGTGGGGAACGAGAAAAGCCTACCTTTTTGGGACCACGGCTTCACTCCTGTTCCTGGCTCCGGTCTTCATGATTAACCGTCCACTGATGGATAAGGGCTTTATTTGGATGGCACTGTTTGTTGTCTGCCTGATGGCCTACGAAACGGCAATTTCATTTGCTGCCTTGATGCCAAAATACATCGGGAACTTCTTTACTACTTCTGGCCGGAACGCCGGGGTTGGGTTCCTGATTAACGCGGCCGGGCTTGGTCAGGCCTTAGCTCCTGTGATGACCCTTTCGTTGGCTAACGCTGTTTTCCAACCGATGGGCTTAAACCTGGGTTGGACCCTGTTCTGCATCGTGCTAACTGTGGCAACGTTCATTATCGTCTGCCTGGTAATTAACCTCCCACCACGGCTTCTGAAGTTGATTCACCCAGATGAATTACGAAAACAAGACTGGTCTGACTTCGACATTACCTCGGTTGAAGAGCAGGTCAAATTGGATAAGAAGTAAAGGGGGATTAATAATATGCAAGATATTCAACAATTGGAACACTATTTGGGACGGCGTGAAGTTCCCGCAGACTTTGATGAATTTTGGGAGCGGAACCTTCAAAAGCTGCCCGCTAGTTTTCAAGCAAATCTAATTTCTAAGGACTTTGGCTTTAAGAATGTGAATGCTTATGAGCTGACCTTTGCGGGAACTAACCACGGGACCGTCTATTCACGGTGCCTCTTCCCTAAAGATTCAGCGGGTCCCGTTCCGGTAGTCTTTTATTTCCATGGCTATATGGGACAATCCCCCGACTGGTCGGAATTATTAAAGTATCCCGCTTCGGGGTATGGAATCGTCGCGATGGATGTGCGGGGGCAATCAGGTTATTCCCAGGATAACGCCTCCTTTAATGGCAATACCGTTTTAGGCCACATTATTCGGGGCGCGGAAGATGGTCCGGAAAACCTGTTCTACAAGCATATCTACTTGGATGTTTATAGTCTGGTCGAGATTGTCGCCGGCTTTGACTTTGTAGATGAAGACCGGCTGTACAGCTACGGGGGGTCTCAAGGGGGAGCCTTATCTTTAGTTGCCGCCGCTTTAAACCCGAAGATCAAGTTCAATGTTGCCATTTATCCGTTCCTGGGTGATTTCAAGTATGTGATTGATTCGCATAATGAGAGTGAACCGTACATGGAATTGATTCGGTATTTCAAGTTCCACGATCCCTTCCACAAGAAGGAAGAGCAAATCCTGCGTACTTTGGACTACATTGATATTAAGAACATGGCTCACCGGGTCAAGTGCCCCGTCAGGATGATTACCGGGATGATGGATGAAGTCTGTATGCCAGCGACGCAGTTTGCAATTTACAACCGTTTAGGCACGGCAGATAAACAGCATTTCCTCCTTCCGGAATATGAGCATGAACCGATGAACGTCCATGTTGACGATCAGGCGTACAATTGGCTATGTCACACGAAGATTCAAATTGGTAAAGAGTGAGAGTGGAACAGAACTAGCTGGTCTAGTTCGTTGTCCACCTCCATAAGCACAGATAGAGCTCCAGAGTTCGGTTCGCCGAGCACTGGAGCTTATTTTTGTGCATTAAAAAAATAAGAGGCTGAGTTAATTTCCAGCCTCTTTGTAGTGTCGTTAGTTTTCCTTATTCGTGTTCGCCTGCCGCTCCCTTCTCGTCAGCAGGAAGAGGATGGCCGGCAGGATGATGAAGCCGAAAGCCATGCCGAAGATGGCGTACCAGTTGGCAACCATGTGACCGCCCTGATGAATACTGAATTCGCTGATCCAGTCGTAGCGGGCCAGGAGGACGATGGTGACGATCACTGCCAGCACCGGCATTACCACGTCGGTGAAGGGGTTTTTCTTCGCCGGCAGGATGGCTTCCCGGTTCTTACCCTGGTAAAAGCGGATCACACCCAGCGGGATTATGATAAATTCAAAGAACCGCACCGTGGCGCTGATGACGATAATGGTCGGCAGGCTGTACTGGAAGGCCATCGGGATTCCCACCGCCAGCAGGAGGGTAATTGCAAAGGAAACCAGCGGGAAGTTGAGTTTAGTCCGCCGGGCGATGAACTGGGGAACCTGGTTTTCGTTCGCCATGGCCTCTAGCACCCGGGGAGTGTGGAACGATGCCGCCACGTTGATGCCAAACATCGAAATGATAGCACCGGCCAGGATGACGTCTTGGAGGACCTGGTTATGGAAAATAGCGACGAGGGCAACGACCTGCTTGGTTTTAACCAGGGCGACCGGGTTGACCATCATGGCAATCGCAATCGTCCCGATGTAGATAATAGCAATGATGAGGATGGCTAATGGGATCGCCCGCGGTAAGTTCTTTTCCGGTTCCTGCATGTCCTCGGACCCGGTGGCAACCGCCTCAAAACCGGTAAAGGCGTAGAAGGCCGAGATCACCGCCATAACGAAGCCGGAGGTGGTGAAGGCCGGAATGAGGGGCTTCCCGCGGCTGGTCAGCTGGTCTAATTCGGCGAAGTGGTTGTCCCCCGTCTTGAGGAGGACCACGGTCCCAGCGATGATCAGCAGGATGAGCGCGCCGAGCTTGCCGATTGTTGACAGGTCATTAATGATCGTGAAGACCCGGCGGCCGAGCAAGTTGACTACCATAATAATCAGCATGAGGACGACGAAGCCGAGGGTGATATTACCAAAGGACTGATTCCAGCCGAAGATGGAGTAGGTTGACCGGATTACCCCAACGGCCATCACGCCCCAGGCGACAGAGGCGGAGAAAAACCGGACGACCCCCATGTAGAAGCCCATGTTTTCCCCATAGGCTGCCTTGGCGTAGGAGTAAGCCGCTCCACTCTTATTGACGTACTTGGCCGCGGCTGCAAAGGTAATCGCCAGGGTGGCCGCAAAGAGCGCCGCCAGGAAGTAGGCCAGGGGAGCCTTGGTTCCGACCATCGAGACGACGGAGCCGGGGGTCAGGAAAATCCCGGAGCCGATGATGGAGTTGATAGCTAAGAGGACAATCGACCAGAAGCCTAGTTTAGTTTTTGTCATTTAGAAGCCTTCTTTCTCTGCCCGACGGATGAGGTCGGTAAATAAGTTATTCATCGCTTGAACACTGCGGTGGAGCATTTCGGGATGCCACTGGACGCCGATGACGGAAGCGTCCGCGTTTTCAAAGGCCTCAATGACACCATCGAGCGCCTTGGCGTCCGCCGTTAAGCCCTGACCGAGGTCCTTAATCAACTGGTGGTGGAAACTGTTAACGTGAATTGTCTGACTGTCAAAGAGCGCTGCTAGGTGGCTGCCCTGGCGCAGGTTAATAGTTTGTGTCGGCAGGTCGGGGGTGTGGCCCTCGTTGTGCTTGAGGGTCGGTGCTTCCCGGTAACTAATGTCTTGGTAGAGGGAGCCACCGTGGGCGACGTTGATTAGCTGAGCACCGCGGCAGATTCCAAGGACCGGGATGCGGTTCTGCTCAGCTTGCCGAAGCAGGCGCATGTCAAAGCGGTCCCGGGCCGGCCAAATCATGCCGATTTTTTGCTGGGACTCTTCGCCGTAGTTCCAAGGAGTGACGTCATGACCGCCCGAAAGAATCAGGGCGTCGAGCTGGGCTACCTGAGCCACCGTCACTTCTTCGTTATCATTAAAGGGAATAATGTAGGGAATCCCGCCGTTTTGGATGACTGAGTCAACGTAGTCCTCGTTGACGTAGCTCCGGTAGTAGCCCGGTAGCGCCCCGCCGTTATTAATGATCCGTGAGCCGGATATGCCAATGATTGGTTTGTACATAATCATTCTCCTTCGTAAAATAATCGGCCCCTATTATAGCAACTAACTATTTACAAGCAAAATTTTTATTTTGACTATCAGATCAGAGGACGTTTTGTTGGCCGGTAATGCACATCGGGAGGAGGGGACAGTCACTGCACCGGGGGTTGCGGGCCATACAGCGGTAGCGGCCCCAGAAAATCATCGAGTGGTGGGCGTCGAGCCACTTGTCTTCTGGTACGGCTTCCATCAATTTCTTTTCAATTGCCAGGAGTGAAGCCTTAGGCGGGACCATTGCTAACCGGCGCGCGACCCGGCTGACGTGGGTGTCGACTGGAAAGGCGGGGATGGTGAAGCATTCCGCGAGGACGACGTCGGCCACCTTCCGCCCAACGCCGGGCAGGGAGGTCAGCTCTTTGAGGGTCTGGGGGACTCCCCCGTTAAAGTCGGTGACCAGTTTGCGGGCACAGTTGACTAGGTACTTGGCCTTATTGTGGTAAAGGCCGAGCCGCTTGATGTAGGGCTCAACGTCTTCCGGCTCCGCGGCCGCCAGGTCCTTGGGCAGTGGGAAACGCTCAAAGAGGGCGGGAGTCAGCTGGTTGACGGACTGGTCAGTTGACTGGGCGCTGAGAATGACTGCTAGCAGGAAGTGGAAGTGGGTGTCGGCGGTGAGGGTCGTGCCCGCGTCAGGGTATTCCCGGCGCATGACCTGAATCGCTTGGTAAATTTCGGCATTGCTTAACATATTGATCACCTCAGAATGAAAAATCCTAGTCCTAGTGTACTCCTCTTATCTAATGATTAGAATAAGCGGGGGACTTAATAAAATTAAGTTGGAGGAGAAAATGATAAGAAAGGGTTTCCATTGCAAATTAACATTTGACCAATTGATAAACGGTTGGTAGAATAAATTAAAGTTTTCTTATGATTCTAATTATTATCTAATTAAAGGGAGGAAAAAGTATGAGTTTTTGGAAAACAATCACCCGAAAAGAAGACCCACGCGTGTATGAAAATAAGGACGGCCACCTGGTGCGGTCTTTAAAGGTGCGGGACTTCTTAGCACTCGGGGTCGGAACGATTGTGTCCGCGTCCATCTTTACCCTTCCTGGTGAAGTAGCGGCGATGCACACCGGACCGGCGGTTGCTATCTCCTTCGTTGTGGCGGCGGTCGTGGCTGGCCTGGTGGCCTTTGCTTACGCTGAAATGGCGGCAGCGATGCCGTTTGCCGGGTCTGCCTATTCCTGGATCAACGTGGTTTTTGGTGAATTCTTTGGCTGGATTGCAGGTTGGGCCCTGCTGGCGGAGTACTTTATCGCCCTGGCCTTTGTCGGCGCCGGGCTGTCGGCCAACCTGCGGGCGCTCTTAGCTCCGGCGGGAATCAAGCTGCCGGCTGCCTTGTCCAACGCCTTCGGTACTGAGGGCGGGGTCGTCGATATTATCTCCGTGGTCGTGATTGCCATCGTGGCGATTTTGATTGCCAATGGGGCGTCGAAAGCGGCCCGGGTGGAAAACCTGCTGGTGGTCTTGAAGGTCTTCGCAATCCTGCTGTTTGTCGTTGTCGGCCTGACTGCTATCAAGTCCAGCAACTACGTCCCGTTTATTCCGAAATACCACGAAACTGCTAATGGTGCGTTCGGGGGCTGGCAGGGAATCTACGCCGGGGTCTCAATGATCTTCCTGTCCTACATCGGTTTTGACTCGATTGCGGCCAACTCGGCGGAGGCCATCAACCCGCAAAAGACGATGCCGCGGGGAATTCTTGGTTCCCTGTTGGTTGCCGTGGTCCTCTTCGTTTCGGTGGCGATGGTCCTGATGGGAGTCCTTCCTTATACTAAGTACGCTAACAGTGCGGAACCAGTTGGGTTGGCACTGCGGGCGGCTGGTCACGGTGGCGTGGCTGTCGTTGTTCAGTCGATCGCGGTTGTCGGGATGTTCACCGCCCTGATCGGGATGAGTTTAGCCGGGTCCCGGTTGATTTACTCATTCGGTCGTGACGGAATGTTGCCGAAGTGGCTGGGGAAAGTTGACAAGGATGGTCGACCGAACCGGGCACTGTGGACGCTGACGATTGTGGCGATTGTAATCGCGGCCTTCTTCCCATTTGCCTTCCTGTCCCAGTTAGTTTCTGCGGGGACGCTGATTGCCTTCATGTTCGTTTCACTGGGAATTTACGCCCTGCGTAAGCGTGAAGGAAAGGACATTGCGGACCCGTCATTCAAGATGCCATTCTACCCGGTCATGCCGGCACTGGCCTTCTTGGCTTCCCTGCTGGTGTTCATGGGGTTGGACTACCAAGCAAAGCTCTACGCGGGAATTTGGTTTGTCCTTGGCCTGGTCATCTACTTTGCTTACGGGATTCGCCACTCCTTCCTAGCCAAAAAGAAAGATAAATAATCACTATAAAAGCCAGCTCGGATGGAGCTGGCTTTTATAGTGTTGCCGGTTGTTGTGCAGATCAATCTCAGTTATAATTTAAGTGCCGTCTTAGCTCAGATAGGTAGAGCACATCCATGGTAAGGGTGGTACGGCAGTTCAACTCTGCCAGACGGCTTAAATATGCCGAGTTAAGTTTCTAATATGTTGATATAACGGTAAAAGTGTCGATATGGATTTAACATAACTGAACATGATTCAAATAACTTGTCACAGGGATGCAACATGGCAATTTTAACGTGTTGCAGATTTGAATCGCTGGAAGTCTAAATAAAATCCCACAGTAAGTTTTCAGGCTTGCTGTGGGATTTCATTTTAAAGAAAGCGATTTACCGGCTGCAGAATATTATCTCTGTTACAATGAAAGTTAACCGGGCGTGGCGCTAGTCTGTCTAAGCTCGCTAACGATAATTTAGCAAGCCTTTTTTATACGGCGGCCACCCACCTAACGTAAAATGCTGTTGAAAGGAGCGAGCTTGATGAAAGAAATTTTTACTGACCAGGAAAAGGTTCAAATTTTAGCCGACCTGGTTGCCATTAAATCGGTCAATGACCATGAACTGCAGGTTGCCAAATACTTGCAGCGCTTATTTGCTAAGTATGGGATAACGGCCAAATTGCTACCGCTTGCTGCTAACCGGGCGGACCTGGTTGCGGAAATTGGAAGCGGGGACCCGGTCCTGGGCGTGTCCGGTCACATGGACGTGGTGACCGCTGGCGAGTTGACCCAGTGGCATAGCGACCCGTTTACGCTCACGGAACGGGATGGTCACCTTTACGGCCGCGGGGCAACCGATATGAAGTCGGGGCTAGCGGCATTAGTGATTGCGATGATTACCATCCAGCAAAATCACCTGCTGAAGCGGGGGACCATCCGCTTGATGGCGACCGCGGGTGAAGAAGTTGGTGAGCAGGGTTCCCGCTATCTAAAGGACCAGGGCTACATGGATGATGTTGCGGCCCTGCTGATTGCCGAACCGACAGGCTACCGGATTGCAACGGCGCACAAGGGCTCGATGGACATCAAACTAACTTCGCATGGCATCGCGGCCCATAGCTCAATGCCGGAGCAGGGGTATAATGCTGTCGACCCGTTGATGAAGCTGCTCGTCCAGGCTAACCAAACTTTCCAGAACACCGACCAGGCTAACACCGAGCTGGGCCGCCTGACCTTTAATACCACCGTCTTTAACGGCGGCGACCAGGTTAATTCCATTCCGGCTCAAGCAAGCGCTAAGGTCAACGTGCGGACGATCCCGGAATTCAATAATGACCTCGTGGCGGACCGCTTGGAGAAAATGGTGGCTGCTGCTAACCAGGCGGGAGCAAAACTCAAGCTGGATATTTACATGTCCCAGCCGTCAATTCAGACAACCGGTGATTCGCGTTTTGTCCACCTGGCCCAACAAATTGGCAGTCAGTACGCCGGTCAGGCTGTGCCGACCTTTGCCCTCAACCCGGTAACGGACGCTTCTAACCTGGTAGTTGACAAGGGTCCCCAGTTTCCACTAGCGGTCTTTGGGCCGGGCAATGACACGCCCCACCAAGTCGACGAGTACGTTGACCGCCAAATGTACCTGAACTTTATCGACTTGTATACTAAACTGTTTACTACTTACTTGGATTCCTCGGTTCAAGGCTAGGCTGGCTGCTTTTTCCGGCAAGGCAAATCAGTTGGGGAATCCGCTTGCTCGCCGTATTATAGGAATAGCTTATAAGGAGGCGGGCTTCTATGAAAAATTACGATTATATCATCCTGGGGACGGGCCCCGCGGGGTACAAACTGGTCCAATTACTTGCTAAGACCGGGAAGTCGCTCTTGGCAGTCGAGGGTGGCCTATTTGGCGGTACCTGCCCCAACGTCGGCTGTGAACCAAAGATTTTCTTGTCTGGCGCCGTTCATACAGCGTTGGCAAGCCAGCAACTTGTGGGTCGTGGAATTGCTCAGCCAGCACAGGTGGATTGGGACCAGCTAATGACGGTCAAGAAGGCGCGCTTTGACTCCTGGCCAGCTGAGACGAAGGCGATTTACGAAAAAATGTGTGACGTGGCGGTCGGCTACGGGGAATTCGTGGACGCCCACACCATTCAGGTCAACGGCCACCAGTATCATGGTACCCACATTATTATTGCAACGGGCCACCGTCCGCATAGGCTGGACATTCCCGGTAAGGAATACCTTCATGATAGTACGGACGTCCTTTCATTGTCCCACCGGCCAGACCATGCCGTCTTCATCGGCGGCGGTTATGTTGCTATCGAGCTGGCTACTTTCCTAGCCGCGGCGGGGACCAAAGTTGACCTCCTCATTCGGTCCGAACGGATTCTGCGGGGCTTTTACGGCAAGTATGCCCAGGAGATGGTTGACCAGCTGACGGCCCGGGGGCTTACATTTCACTTCCAAACGACGGCTAGTGCGGTTGCCAAGACTGGCGGGCGGGTTACCGTTACCACTAACCACGGCGAACAGTTAACCACTGATTACGTGGTCGATGCCAGCGGCCGGGTGCCGAATGTCGAAAAGCTGAAGCTGACGGCTGCCGGAATCAAGTATTCCCGGCGCGGGATTGATGTCGACGATCACCTGCAGACGAGCGTGGCGGGAGTTTATGCAATTGGTGATATTACCAGCCAACCCGTGCCAAAGCTGACGACGGTCGCGGAGCTGGAAGCCGATTACCTGTACCGCCAGCTAGTAAGGGGCGGCCAGGAGCCGCTCCGTTACCCGACAATTGGAACCGCGGCCTTTGCCTTTCCAGAAATTGCCCAGGCTGGTGTGAATCCGGAAGAAGCAGTGGATGATTCCCGTTATCAGGTGGTGGAACATGACTTGTCGTTCGGCAGTTTTTATGCCGGTTTGAATGAACAAGGTGCCAAGTTAACGGTGGTGTATGACCGGGACCAGCGACTGGTCGGCGCCAGCGAGATTGGCGCTACCGCGGCTGATGATATCAACAATTTAGTGCCGGTCATTGGCCTCCAGCCAAGCAGCCGTGAGTGGCAACGGAAGGTGCTGCCGGCTTACCCGGCCTTGGCGGATAAGGTTTTCGGATTATTGAAGCGCTAGGGAGTGGGACAGGTCGTCCCGGCTCCGTCTTATCATTTTTAAAAGTAACTAAGAGNATGCTAATTTATCAGCGTTTGAACTGCCAGCCAGCTACTGCGCTGAGGCATTACTAACTTTAAAACATTGAAGAGGCTGAGTTAATTCCCAGCCCCCCTTTGTGTACTGCGCTGTTCGCTTTTTGTTAAAGTAATAGGACTGATGTCCCACTCCCTTGCTAGTTCTTACCTATCTGCAAAGATAAGGTGGCGTAACCACAAGGCTATTTGCCCACGAACGCTAGCCGGCCTGGACCGTACCAACGAGCGTTCTAGGTTATGTCACTCATCGTTATGGCCGTTGCCCCAACCCGCCTTCGAGGGTGAGGGTTTCACCCGTCATATACTTAAAATCAGGGGACGCCAGCTGAACGCAGACGCGTCCGATTTCCTTTTCAGCATCACCGAAGTGACCGATTGGCGGAACGTGGACGTTGGCTTTAAAGGCGTCCGGGAAGGCTTCTTTGAATTGTTCCAATTTCGCCGTCCAGGCCAGTGGGCAGACGACGTTTACGTTGACGTTATCCTTAGCCCATTCGGTAGCGGCGACCCGGCTCAAGCCCCGAATCCCTTCCTTTGCCGCCGCGTAGGCACTTTGCCCGTAGTTGCCGAAAAGCCCGGCACCAGAGGCAAAGTTGATTACGGAACCCTGGCTTTCCTTGAGCAGCGGATAACAGGCCTGCATGTAGTAGAAGGCAGCGTAGAGGCCAGAATAAATGGCGAGGTCGAATTGGTCGCTAGTGTGGTCAGCCAGGGTGACGCCGGAAGCCGAAGCCTGAGCATTGTTAATCAAAACGTCCAGCTGACCAAATTCCTGTTTAATTTGGTCGACAACGTTTTGGACGACGGCCTGGTTATCCGCCTGGCGGTTAATATCCGCTTGGACGGTGAGAACCTGAATGCCATATTGCTCTTCGAGTTCCTCCTTTGCCGCGGCCAGTTTGCTGGTATTGCGCCCGGTAATCACCAGGTTTGCCCCTTCTTTAGCATAGGCGGTTGCAATCCCGTAACCGATCGAACCGCTTTTTCCGTTAGCGAGAACGGCGCGGCCTGCCCCAGTGATTAAAGCGACTTTTCCTTTTAAGAAGCTCATGTAAATCCCTCCTGCTAATTATTAATTCTTCAATAATATTATTTTAGCATTTACGGCGATAAAAGTGGTAATTCACGCTGCTGGTTTAATATTAAATTAATATGGGAGGAGATGGGAAATAGCGATAACATTAAAATAGCGTTGACTTTAAATTAAAATAAGATTAGAATCCTCTTAACATTAACAAGGAGGTCCTCTTCAATGGCATTAAAGTACACGGTTTTAGGTGCTGGCGCGATGGGCCTGCGTTTTGGGGTCTTATTACAGGAACTGGCTCACGCGCAGGTCGACTTTGTGGATAACTGGCAGCCGCAGGTGGACACAAATAAGCAGCAGGGCGGCGTTTACGTTTCCCGGGACCACGAGGGACGGCACCTGGTTCCCATCAATATCTATTCTCCCGAAGAATACGCGGGTGATCCGGACGTTTTTATTGTTTTTGCTAAGCAGATGACGTTGCAGGACCTGCTGGAGCGGAGTGCCCACTTCTTCCATCCCGACCACCAGTATGTCTTTTCGGGGATGAACGGGATGGGACATATTGAAAAAATCAACCAGTACTTCCCTCAGGAACACGTAGTAGCGGGGACCTGCCTGATCGGGACTGTTTTGAATAAGGCGGGGGACGTGGACTTTATCGGTAAGTCCGGCGCCGGTTCAATTAACATGGCGGCCCAGACAGGGGTTGCCGATGACCGGGTCAAGGAAATCGTGGCCGACTTTACCGCGGCAAACATCAATCCCCACTTAACCGATAACTTCTACGGGACGTTACTGACGAAGGTCGTCTTTAACTCCGTCATCAACACCATCTGTACCCTGTTTGAAATCCAAATGGGCCAGTTCATCGACTATGATGGCGCGGAAAAACTAGGAAAGCAGCTAATCAACGAAGCCTTTGACGTGGCTGAACGGGCCGGGATTCAGTTGCTCAGCACCCGGGAAGAGGAGTGGCAGACCATCAAGTACGTCAGCGAGGTCACTAACCCCCTCCACTATCCATCGATGTACCAGGATATGAGCAAGAACCGGCCGACCGAGGTCGACTATATCAACGGTTACATTTACGATTTAGGGAAGAAGTATAACTATGAGGCGACGACCCATGACTTCTTACGTAACCTGGTTCACCTAGCAGAAAACACCCGTAAATTTAGAAAATGACAAAACAAGACTCCAGCGCCCGGTCAAGCCGAACTCTGGAGCCTTGTTTATGTTGCGGTTTAATTAGTTTTCAAACACCATTTCTTCACGCAGCCCATCATAAATTGACGTCCGCGCCCCGAGCAGCATACTGGTGTAGTAGGCAACGAAGGTTAACAGGACCATCGGAAAAATCTGACTGATACTGCCGACCATTTCGGTGACGAGCAGGATGGCGGAAAATGGCGCCCCCTCCGCCGCACCAAAGTAAGCTGCCATTCCAATAGCGACCATGTTCAGGCAGCAGGAGGCGGGCAGGACCCCGGCGTGAATCATTAACACGCCGGCCAGGGCACCAAGAATGCTGCCTAAGACAAAGATCGGCATGAAAATCCCGCCGGGGACGGTGGAGCCGTAAGCAATCATGGTTCCCGCAAAGCGCAGCACCAGGAAGATTCCCAGCAGCCCGGCGATGGAGAGCCAGTTTCCCCGACTGAACATTTGCGTGACGTACATAATCAAGTCATGACTTCCGCCGAGGAGGTGGGGGTTCCACAGGCCAACCGGGATTACCAGCATAAAGGGAAGGAGACAGTGGTATTCCTTCGGAACGACCGTCAGTTTCTGGTACCACCATTTAAGGTTGAAGAGGATGTACTGGAAAGCATATGCGCAGAGGCCCATGATAACCCCGACCAAGAGGAGCCAGGGGTAGGCGCTTGCCGGAATTTGGGCCTTGAATGGCAGGTACAGGCAGGGCCTGGTCCCAAAGAAAAGGAAGGTTGCGAGGTCACTGGCGATTGCCGCGACAAACGCTGATACCCAGACCTTGATTTGGAAGGTGTGGGTCAACTCTTCGAGAAGGAAAACCGTCGCCGCTAATGGGGCGCTGAAGGCAGCGGATAGTCCCGCCGCAACGCCGCACTGTAAAAGGAGGTGCCGGTCTTTCTTGCTGGGCTTGAAAACACGCTCGGAAAAGCCCTGGCCGATACAGGCCCCAATCTGAATACACGGGCCTTCCCGTCCTAGGAAAAGACCGGGACAGATGGTTAGCAGCCCGCTGACGAATTTCCGCCAGAGGACTAGCCACCAGTTCATGTGGTGCTTATCCAAGAGGATGGCCTTGATTTGGGGAACACCGGAGCCGACAAGGTCTAGCGGGTCGACTTTGATGATTTGCCCGATCAGGAAGACAATCACGAGACTGCCGAGGACGTAGGGGATTAACCATACGGGGTGGCTCGCCATCCAGGGATAGATGATTGTTAGTAGTTTCAAGGTTTGGTCAATAATCCAGCGAAAGGCGCCCACCACCAATCCGGTGACCAGGCCGACGAGGATCCCGGCGCCCACGTAATTAAGGAACGGCGCGGTAAACGGCCGGCGGAGGATGTCCGCTGAACGCTTGACGGTAGCCGATTTGCTTGACATAATTTCACGACCTTTAAGATAAAACTGAGTTTTGATAGAGATTAAACGGGGCGACGCACTGTGTGACAACCGGCTGCTTGGCAGTGCAGGCAGGTGGCTGCGAGCTTAATCTTCCCGGTAGGGGTGGTGCGTCTTTGAAAACGGGGACTGCTTGGGCTTGGATGAAAAAGCAAGCGCTCGCCGTGTGCCTGGACGGAGAGTGAGCGGTTTTGTGGTTAAGGAGTTTGCAGTGCTCACAAGGCCTCCATTTCCCCATTATTTATTATAACGTTAATTATCAAGAGTGTCGCCGTTAATTCGAATCCAAGGTATGCTATGATAGGACATGGTAATTTTAATACACAAGTGGAGGATTAGATATGGAGTTTATTGCCACCCTAGCAGGGTTGCTGTTGCTAACCCAAGTTGTGGCGCACTACTGCCGGCGGATCGAGATTCCCGAGGTAATTGGGCAGATCATCGTAGGGATCCTCGTTGGTCCGGCGGTACTTAATTGGGTGCACCTGAATGCCATGATGAATGAGTTTCAGGAAATTGGGGTAATTATTTTAATGTTTATTGCGGGGCTGGAAAGTGACCTGTCCCAGCTGCGGAAGTATCTCAAGCCGGCCTTCTTCGTGGCAGCAGCCGGAGCGTTGATTCCGGTCTTGGTTATGGCCCCGGCCAGCTATTTCTTTGGTTTTACTAAAACAGAGTCAGTCTTTATCGGGGTCATCTTCGCGGCCACGTCCGTCAGCATTTCCGTGGCGGTCCTGCGGGAGTTTAACCAGTTGAGCAGCCGGGAGGGCGCAACCATCCTCGGTGCCGCGGTAGCAGATGACATTATCGGCGTGATGATGCTGTCGGTCATGATCAGTGTTATTAACGGCGAGGGTGGCAATGCCCACAGTAGCCTGCCCCTCTGGCTGGCGCTGTGCTTGCAGGTCCTGTTCTTTGGGGGCACCTACCTCCTGGTTCGCTGGTTGGCACCATACCTGATGCGGATTAGTGAACATATGCTGACTGAGGCGGCCCCGTCCGTCATGGCAATGATTATTTGCCTGGGGATGGCCGCGATTGCCCATTACGTCGGCCTAAGTGGGGCGGTCGGCTCCTTCTTCGCCGGGATTGCGGTCGCTAATACCCACCGGAAAGAAACGATTGACCGGAGCTTTGAACCGATCGGCTACGCCCTGTTCATTCCTCTGTTCTTCGTCAGCGTTGGTTTGAACATGCGCTTTGACAACATTGAGCGGTCACTGCTGTTCGTGATTGTGATGACTGTTTTGGCCTGCCTGACGAAGCTCGTCGGTTGTGGGGCCGGCGCCCGGCTGGCCGGCTTTAACATGACCAGTTCCTACGTTGTCGGCAGTGGGATGGTCGCCCGGGGAGAAATGGCCCTGATTACGGCCCAGATTGGTTACGAGGCCCACTTGCTGTCGTCGATGTACTATTCTGATGTTATCACCGTGATTATTCTGGCGACGGTCTTAGCACCATTTATTTTGAAGCATTCATTAAAAAAGCTACCCACGGCGCCAGCTGCGGATTAGTTTAGGGGTGAGGCGAAAACGCCGCCTCTTTTTTATTTATGCGAAACGTTATGGTTAGGAACGATAAAATGCTAAAATGGATAGTCATAAAAATTGAGAAAAGAGGGGCTTGAATGGAAGCAGGAGAACAACGGGCGGAGCAAGCGCGGGTGGACCAGGTCGAGCGGGAGATCAAGCGCCAGGTCGCCACGGCTGAACAGGCAGTTGACGAAGCCCACCAGGAAACCCGGGCAGTAGAAAAGAATTATAGCGAAAACGCCTCGATTAACCGCTACGAAGTCGATGATATTGCCGAATCGCGGTCGGAGCTGGAACAGCAACGGCGGCTGGTCTCCCAAGCGGCGGAAAATGAAAACATCATCAAACACCAATTGCGGACCCTGCAAAATCTTCAGGGGTCGCCATACTTTGGTCGGATTGACATCCTTGACCCGGGTGAAGATGAACCGGAACGCTTGTATATCGGGACTGCCTCCCTCATGAACAGCGACCGGACGGACTTTTTGATCTATGATTGGCGGGCGCCCATCTCCGGAGTTTACTATAACGGGACCCTGGGCAAGGTGCAGTACGAGACACCAGCTGGTACACAGTCGACCAAGCTGGTTAAAAAGCGGCAGTTCACCATCAAAAACGGGCGGATCACTAATATGTTCGATACCAATGAAACGGTAGGGGACGAGCTGCTTCAGGCAGCGCTGGGAGCCCAAAATGACCAGTACATGCACAACATCGTGGCAACAATTCAGCAGGAGCAAAATGACATTATCCGCAACACGAGCAGTGACCTCTTGCTGGTGCAAGGGGTTGCTGGTTCCGGGAAAACCTCGGCGATTTTACAACGGATTGCCTACCTGCTTTACCACAGCCGGGCTGACCTGAACGCCGACCAAATCGTTTTATTCAGTCCCAACAACCTCTTTAGCCACTATATCTCAGAGGTCCTGCCAAGCCTGGGAGAGCGGAACATGCGGCAGGTAACGCTGGCGGGCTTTTTGCGGCGCCGCTTTGAGGGGCTGCAAGTGGAAACCCTTTTTGACCGCTATGAAGAACGGCAAAGGGAAGCAACGGCTGCGCACGCGGCGGCTGACTTTCTCGAAAGTGCCACGGTGATGACGGCGGTGCGCGAGTACGTTCACCAGTTGCCGGTTGACCAGGTACAGTTTGCCAACCTGACTTTTAACAGCCAGGTCTTCTTCAGTGCGGACCACATTCGGGAGTTGTACCAGCGCTTGCCGGCCTCTTTGTCGGCAGCTGACCGGCTGGTCCAGCTGAAAAACAAGCTGATTCGTGAACTTCAGCACCGGGTTCGGGAGGAGGCCAAGAAGGATTGGGTTGCCAAGGCCCTTGACGAGTTAGATGTTCAGCAGTTGCATAACCTCTACGGTCAACGGTCTGTCGACGATTTCAAGGACGAAGAGGCCCAATATGCCTACCTGGCCCGTAAACTGGCGAAGCGCCGCCTGCGGGTAGTTGCGGATGCCATCTACAATAACTACTTCATCGACTTTTACAACCAGTATGAACGGTTCCTGCGGCAGGTGGACCTACCACAAACAATTAGCAACCGGGACTGGATCGGGGTGCTTACTGACTACCAAAATGAAATCGAATACCACCGGATTAAGTTGATGCACACTGCGCCCTTATTGTACTTGCGGGATTTAATGACTGGCAGCGGCCAGAACCGCTCCTTCCAATACGTATTTATTGATGAAATGCAGGACTACCCCCTGGCAACCCTGGTCTACCTCCGCCACGCCTTTCCCCGGGCCAAGTTTACCGTGCTCGGCGACAGTGAACAGGCCCTGTTTAAGCCCCTCCAGCTCCCCGGGGCCATGTTGAAGGAACTGCGGACGGTGCTGGATGCCAAACACCCGCAGTTGATTTCTCTTAACCGCAGCTACCGGTCAACCGCGGAAGTTACCGATTTTGCCAAGGCACTGCTGCCGGACGGCGAGCAAATCGTTTCCTTTACTCGGCATGGTGAAAAGCCCCGTTTGCTGGTGCGGTATGACGAGGCCAGCTTTGATCAGGCCCTAGTGGAAACCATCGTCCAACAGCGAGCGGACTACGAAACGGTCGCGGTCCTGACTAAGAACCGGGAGCAGGCCCAGGCAATCTACCGTTTCCTGCACCAGCGTCAACTGGGCGATTTGCACCTGTTAACCGCCCGGGATAGTGACCTGCCAGCGGGAATTCTGGTTTTGCCGGTGTACCTCGCTAAGGGGTTGGAGTTCGACGCGGTCATCGCCGCGGATGTTTCCACCGCCAACCTGCAGAACGTGGATGCTGTCGGGATGGTTTACACGATGGCGACCCGGGCGATGCACAGTCTGACCCTGTTAAGCAAGGGGGCGGTGACGCCAGCAATTAATTCTGCCGCGAGTCAGCAACTGGTGATCGAACATGAATTTACAGATAAATAATAAAACGCTTTCATGATAATGGGCGATATGTTACGCTATCATTAGTGATTTATAAGGAGATGTTCCCGATGGTAAAAGATGAATATACGTTAGTGTTAGTCAAGCCAGATGGTGTTAAGACCCGCCATATCGGTGATATTATTACCCGAATCGAGCGGAAAGGCTACACGATTGAGGCACTCAAGATGATTATCCCAACCGAAGAAAAGCTGCGCCAGCACTATGCTGACAAGGTTGATAAGCCTTTCTTCCCAGAGTTGTTGGAATATATGACGGAAGGCCCGATCGTTGGGATTGTTGTTTCCGGGACTAACGTTGTTCAAGCCATTCACAACATGGCTGGGGCAACTAACCCTGGTGAGGCTGAATGGGGAACAATCCGTGGTGACTACGGCCGGGAATGGCCGGATGGCAACCTGCGGAACATCATTCACACGTCAGATACGGTGGAGAGTGCTAACCATGAAATCGGCATCTGGTTCCCAGAATTTGACATTGAGCAGGCGCGTAAGGCCCATTTGAACGACTAACATCTAATAGTGGGATGGTAATAAAATAAAAGCGAATAACAAGGCCTCCAAAGTTCGGTAAAAGTGAGCTCTGAAGGCCTGTTTTCGCTTACAGGAGCAGGTAAAGTCATAAAGGAGTGAGTGAATTGAATAAGAATACGCAGCGGTGGGCAGCTGCCCTGGTGATTGCGGCGCTGGTCGTGATCGGTGCCTTCGCCTGGTATAGCCAGCGGCGAACCAGTCGCTTTATTCAGTCGACGACCCCAACCCTCTTCTTTCACGGTGGCGGATCTTCTTACCATGCCGAGGAACACATGGTTAACGCCGCTAAGAAGGCGGGGGTTACCAAAACGGTTCTCCGGGCCGACGTTAGCAAGAGCGGCCAGGTAACCCTGCACGGGACAATGCAGCGGCATGCCATTAACCCGATCGTTGAGGTTAACTACCAGAACAACCGCCAGCTCGACTTCCAAAAACATGGAGAGTGGGCTGGAAACGTGGTCCGTGCCCTGCAGCAACGGTACGGAATTAAGAAGGTTAACATGGTAGGTCATTCCCTGGGAAATATTTCGATTATCTATTATGAGTTGCAAAACGGGCGGAATCCCCGGATGCCCCAGCTGCAAAAGCAGGTTGATATTGCGGGGCACTTTGCGGGCTTAAACTTTGCTGGGCTTCCTGCCGCGATTCGCCAACCCCAAGGTCTAAAGTTAGCCAAGGATGGCAAGCCCAATAAGATGAACGCAACTTACCGGGAAATGACTAAGGTCCGGCAGGCTTATCCGCAGGGCCAGGTTGCCGTACTGAATATTGTTGGTGATACTGGACACGGTACTGACGGGACGGTTCCCAACGTGTCATCGCTTAGCCTCAAGTACCTGGTGGCTAGCCGGGCCAAATCATACCAGGTTAAGGTGTTCCACGGTCAAAACGCCCAGCACTCCAAGCTCCACAGCAATCCGGCCGTTGACCGGGCGCTGATTAAGTTCCTTTGGGAAAAATAATAAAACCCGAGTCGCCAGCGAGCGATGAAGTGCAACAAAAAAGTTAGACAAAA
>NZ_AZGE01000020.1 GCF_001434465.1 Limosilactobacillus oris DSM 4864 | reverse complement strand
ATCTGTATACTTAGAGGGCATTATAACCTGGATTAAACTACCAGGGTTACTTGATTACTTTTTGAACTTCACGATGACTGACTACTGAAGTAATTGCAGTAGTTTCAGGCATTATATTACTTGCCATTTGGACAGTGACTTAAAAGTATTTATAGAAACAATTTCTTTACGCAACAGAAGCAGTTGATATTCTGAACAGTGAGTAAAGTTTTTGCTATCCATAAATGCTTTTTTTATAGTCTGAGTAAACGTAATTATCGAAAGGAGTCTAATTTGGTATGAAAGACGACATACCGAAAAAGAAAAAAACTTTAGGATTATTTGATTTATCAATTTTAGGAATCGGTGCCATTATCGGCACGGGAATTTTAGTTTTAACCGGAATTGTAGCGGCACAAGATTCGGGACCAGCAGTTACTTTATCATTTTTAATTGCCGCTGTTGCTAGCGGGCTAATCGGCTTATGTTATGCAGAGCTGGCCACCAGTTTGCCTAACTCAGGGAGTGCCTTTTTCTATGCTTGGGTTTCCGTGGGTAACTTTGCGGCCTTTTTAGCAGGATGGACATTAATTGGCGTCTATATTACTACTACTGCGACAGTGGCAAATGGCTGGACCGGTTATTTTAGTTCTTTCCTTGGAGAATTAAACGTTAAACTACCACAAAGCATGCTGGCAGCCCCTAGCAATGGTGGAATTATAAATCTTCCAGCAGTTTTAATGGTATTATTAATTACTTTTGTGCTAACTAGGGGCACTAGTCAGAGCAAAATTGTTAATAATATCTTGGTCGGTGTTAAATTAACCATTATTTTGTTATTTATTATCATTAGTTTTCGTGATATAAATTTAGCCAATTATCGACCATTTTTCCCGTATGGCGTTAGTGGAGTCTTTGGAGGTGCTTCAGCAGTATTCTTTTCCTTTTTAGGCTTTGATGCTTTAGCAACCTCAGCAGAAGATGCTAAAAATGTGAACAAAACATTACTACGAGCTATCTTGATTTCGTTATCATTGTCTACATTACTTTATATTGTAGTCGGCTTAGTTATGACAGGTGTTGTCAAATATAAATACCTTAATGTTTCTGAAGCAATGTCTTACGTTCTGTTAACCAAAGGGCATACTTTTATTGCAGAAATAGTATCATTTGGTGCAATATTAGGGATTATGGCAGTAGTGTTTGCGTTTATCTATGCTGGCTCAAACATTATTAAGTCAATGAGTCGTAACCAGTTTTTACCTAGTAAACTGGCGCAAGTTAACCAAGCAACCTATAGTCCAAATCGAGCCATTTGGCTAGTCGGTAGTTTGGCAGCGATTTTAGCAGGGGAATTTGATTTGCATTATCTGGCGTTGATTGCCAACGTTGGTTCATTATTAGTATTTCTACTAATTTCAGTAATTGTTATTGTCATGCGCAAAAAGTCACCAGAGTTGGAGCGTCCCTTTAAGATCCCTGGTGGAGCAACAATTCCAACGCTATCAGTACTTATTTGTCTGATTTTGCTAGTAAATATTTCAGTAACAGCTTGGATGAGCTATGTTATTTGGATAGCAGTAGGTTTGGTTATCTATATGTTATATACGAAAAAGTATGCTCAGGTATTTGATAAATAAATGTTATTATGATTCCGTAATGCAAAGAGAAATGCAAATAAGCCTTCAAGTTTATTCGAACTTGAAGGCTTATTTTGTATTGTACATTACGGTTTTCTTTAGTTAATTCCTTTACTTTTCATATTCCCCGGTAATCCGGTTGGCCTTTTGAACCTGGTTAGTAGCTGGATTGAACTTGTACATCCCGTCAAGGTGAGAGATGTTTGGATCACCATTACTGTTGCGCACCTCTACTTGGTATTCACCTTGAGCATTTGCCGGGCTGATCATGTACTGGGTTCCCCGAGCGTTGTCCACACCGCTTGCCTTGATAAACTGGTTGACAATGTCTGATTCCGGAGCATTGGTGTACGCATTTGCCTGCCCAGCATAGCTTGCTTTGGTGTTGACACTAGCTACCTGACTATTACTGGTAGTCTGTGAACTTGCACTAGCAACGCTTGGCTGAACGGCACGATTCTCACTGACTGCCTTGGCACTGCTGGAGTTGGCTGCCTTTTTATTGGAGGATTGTGCAAGTTTAGTAGTTTGGGGGTGGTTAACCTTTGAACTCGGTGCAGCACTATTATTAGCGCAACCTGCTAACCCCAATGCCATCAAAGCGACTAATGAACCACTGATAATTTTTTTCTTCATTGTAATCATGATTACAACCCCCAATTCTCTCAGCTATTATTGTTTAGAATTTGAACTGATAGTTAATTAATAATTTCTTTACATGTATATTGTAATACTTTTGAAACAATTATGTAATAGTTTAGTCACGTTATTTTAAAATTCTTGCTTTTTTCGCCAAAGGGAGTAAACTACATAATCGTTAAGCACCTAACGATTATGTACCAAACTAATAAGGAGGATGGACGTGGAAATAACGGATGACCAATTTTTTAAGCAGCTTTACTGCGTCATTGGCGAACTTCACCAGATCGCGCAAACCCAGCTTGCAAAACAGGCCACCTTTCGCGGACAGGGACGCCTGATTTTTTTACTTGCTAATAATGAGGGGGTCTCGCAGCGGGAACTCGCGACCTTGGCCCGTGTCAAACCAGGGTCGATTAGCGAAGTCCTTGAGCGGCTTGAAAAAGACCAGCTCGTTGAGCGGTGGCGCGACCAGCAGGACCGCCGAATTGTCCGCGTAAAGCTAACCGCAAAGGGGCAACAAATGCACCTAAAGAACTTGCGGGCCCGGCAAGAGTTCGAGCGACAACTCCTGCGAAACGTTTCGGCAACGGAACGGGCGGCCTTTGTCCAGGTCTTGCAAAAAATTCATCGTGAAATGACAACCCACTATGGCGAACTAATGCCGAAACACTGCAAGGATGGTGAAAAAGATTGATTAAAATTGCAAGAAAGAACCTCGTTGGCTGGGCGACCACCTTAGCGGTACTTTTCCTGCTGATTCAAGTAGCGTGTGATCTCTACCTGCCGACCGTAACCTCTGAATTGGTGGATAAGGGGATCATGCAACGCAACTTTGCCTATATTTGGAAAGACGGCATTTACATGTTAGTGGTCGCGGCAATCGGCCTTGCAGCCGCGGCAGGGAATGTTTATTTTGCTGCTACTCAGGCAATGCAGGTGGGTGAAAAACTTCGCCAGCAAATCTTCCACCGAATTTTACGCTTCTCCAGTAAGGAAATTAACCAGTTTGGTGATTCCTCACTGATAACCCGTTCCACTAACGATATTGTTCAAATCCAAAACGTCATGGTCCAAGTCCTCAGAATGATGCTCCAGTCGCCAATCATGCTGGTGGCGGCTTGTGTCCTGGCCTATGTCCGAGAACCACGGTTGACCCGGGTCTTCTTAATCAGCCTGCCGATTTTGGCAGTTGTCGTGCTGGTGGTAATGTACTTAGCAGTGCCGCTCTTCAAGAGTATTCAAAAGAAGACCGACCGGATTAACCTGGTCTTCCGGGAAGGGCTCACTGGAGTCCGGGTCATCCGGGCCTTTCGCGAGGAGCACCGGGAACAGGCTCGCTTCCAAGCGGCCAACGAGGATTACACCCAGACTGGAATCAAAGCCTTTACACTGGTCTCCTTCCTTTTCCCAGTCATGACCCTGATTCTCAGCCTGACCAACGTTGGGATCATTTTGCTTGGTAGTCACTTAATTGCGGGGATGACCATGCAAGTCGGAAATCTGATTGCCTTTTTGACCTACGCAACCCAAATTATGATCAGCTTTATGATGCTTTCGATGATCTTCGTCTTTGTTCCACGGGCTTCGGCGTCGGCTGCACGGGTCAATGCCGTTCTTGAAGAACCAATTTCAGTCGCTAACGTTCCTGCCGACCAGCAAGTGCAAATTCCCGCTGGGCAACCGGCAAGTCTGAGCTTCGACCACGTTGACTTCCGCTATGAGGGTGCCGAAAAGCTAGCCTTGCACGACTTGAACTTTCGGGTGAAGGCGGGACAAACCCTGGCGATTATTGGCGGTACTGGCTCCGGAAAGTCAACCCTGGTTAACCTGATTCCCCGACTGTTTGACATTGAAAGCGGCGAGATTAAGGTTGATGGCCAGTCAATTAAGCGGTTAAGCCAGCACGACCTGCATAACGCAATCTCAATTACTCAGCAAAAGGCGGTTCTCTTTTCAGGCACGATTCGTTCTAACTTGCAGTTCGGCAACGAAAAAGCCACTGATGAACAGATGTGGCACGCCCTGGAAGTCGCTCAGGCGGCGGACTTTGTCAAAGAAGCAGGGGGCCTGGACACACCGGTTGAACAGGACGGAAGCAACTTTTCTGGTGGCCAGCGGCAAAGGCTCGCCATTGCCCGAACGCTGATTAAGCCTGCTTCAATTTACATCTTTGATGATTCCTTCTCCGCACTGGATTTCAAAACGGATGCTAAACTGCGCTTAGCACTGCGCGATGATCCACAGATCCAACAGGCGGTAACGGTAATCGTTGCCCAGCGGGTTTCAACAGTTGCCGACGCCGACCTGATCCTCGTACTAGATGAAGGGGAGGTCGTCGGTCAGGGTACCCACGATGAATTGCGGGCGGAAAATAAGACCTACCAGCAGATTGTTGAATCGCAAATTCAGAAAGGGGATGAGGAACGTGCATCGCGGACCCAAAAAGATTAGCAAGGCCAAAAACTTCTGGCCCACGACCCGGCGTCTGATTGCCTACCTGCGCCCGTGGAAAGTCGGCGTGGTCCTCTCAATTATTCTCGCCATCACCTCCGTTATTCTGTCGATTATTGCACCGAAAATCTTAGGGGAAGCCACGACCGTCATCTATAACGGGGTCATGAAGGGTTACCATGAAATGCGAATGGGACAGCATTTAACCAGTTTGCCGATTGACTTTCACCGGATTCTGCAAATCGGGATTATCGTAATCCTCCTCTACGTCTTTTCCGGTCTCTTCAGCTTTGCCCAGCAGGTTATCATGACCAGAATTTCACAGCGGGTGGTCTACAAGCTACGGCAGGACCTCAAACAGAAGCTCAGCCGGGTACCGGTGAAATTTTACGATAGCCACAGCAATGGGGATATCATGAGCCGGATGGTCAACGATATGGATAACATTGCCGGGACCCTCCAACAGAGCCTGATTCAGATCCTAACAAGTGTCATTACCTTTGTCGGGGTGTTAATTTTAATGCTGTCCATTAGCTGGCAGCTGACCCTGGTGGCCTTTGTAATGATTCCGCTCAGTTTAGTGGTCGTCGCCTTTGTTGCCCCGACCGCCCAACGACTCTTTAGCCGCCAGCAGGCAGCTTTAGGGAAGATTAACGGACAAGTGGAGGAAACCTATGCGGGGCACACAATCGTTCGAACCTTCAATAAGGAGCATGATGAGGAAGAAAAGTTTGCCCAGAAGAACCATGATTACTACCGGGCTGCCTGGCGGGCGCAGTTCTTCTCCATCCTGATTTTCCCTTTGATGAACTTTATTCGAAACCTTGGCTACCTCCTCGTGGCCGTTGGTGGGGCGCTGGCAGTCATCCGCGGGCAGATTACCCTTGGTAACGTCCAGGCATTTCTGCAGTATACTAACCAGTTTTCACAACCGATTACCCAAATTGCCAACTTGAGCAGTACCATTCAGCAAACCGTGGCGTCAGCGGAGCGAATCTTTGAGGTGCTCGACGCCGAGGAGATGGATAACCAGCTGGTTGCCAGCCAGCCACTGAGCGGCCAGCCGGTTCCCAAGATTGAATTTAAAGACGTCCGCTTCTCCTATAACGACGAACCGCTGATTGAGGACTTTAACTTACGGGCGCAGACCAACCACATGGTGGCGATCGTCGGCCCGACCGGAGCAGGGAAGACGACAATCATCAACCTGCTGGAACGCTTCTATGAGGTCCAAGGGGGCCATATCTACCTCGATGGCCGGGACACCCGGTCCATGACCAGGGATGACCTGCGCAAGCACATTGGGATGGTCCTCCAAGACACCTGGCTGTTTACTGGCACCATCTTTGAGAACATCAAATACGGTCGTGAGGATGCAACCGCTGAAGAGGTGTATCGGGCTGCCAAGATGGCCTATGCCGACAGTTTTATTCGGGAGCTGCCGGATGGCTACCAGACCGTGCTAAACGAGTCGGCCTCCAATATTTCACAGGGTCAGCGGCAGCTGCTGACGATTGCCCGGGCATTCCTTGCAAACCCCGAAATCCTGATTTTGGATGAGGCCACCAGTTCGGTCGATACCCGGACGGAAGCACTGATCCAGACGGCAATGAATGATTTGCAGAAGAACCGGACTAGCTTTGTGGTTGCCCACCGCCTGTCGACCATTCGCAACGCCGAGCAGATTGTGGTGGTAAACCACGGGCACATCATTGAGACCGGGAACCACGACCAATTGATGGCAAAAAACGGCTTTTATGCTGACCTTTACAATAGTCAGTTCCTTGGTAATAATATTTAGTAAAAGTAATATGGGGAGAGCGGTAAAACGAGCTTGCCTAGTTTGCTGTCTCTTTCCCATCGCCGCACAGCTGGCGTGTCAGGGCGGATGCCGACTCATCAGCACTTGAACTGCCGGCCGGCGACAGCGCTGCTGTATTACTATACTTTAAAAAACAGATAAGAGGCTGGGAAAAGTCCTAGCCTCTATTTTAGAAGGGAATAACTATGAAGCATTTTACCAAAACGGTGGCCCAACTGAACGCACTGGCTGATGACGGGATTGTTCCCGGAATCAACTACCTGCTTTTTCAGGGCCAAGAGAGTATTCGGGAGACCAGGGGGTTCGCCCAGACCCGGCCCGTTCCTGAAATATTGACACCGGACATGCAGTATGACCTCGCCTCCCTCACTAAGGTGCTAGGGACGGTGCCGGTGATTATGATGCTGGTCCAGGAGGGGAAAATTGCAATTGATGACCCGGTTCAGAAGTACCTGCCCGAATTTGGGGATGCCCGGCCGACGATCCGTCACCTGCTGACCCATACTTCCGGGATCAGCGGCTATATTCCGCACCGTGACCAGTTGAGCCCGCAGGAATTGAAGCAGGCCTTTCTCAGTCAGCAACGGGTGGACAGTTCGTTTAACCGTCAGATTCGCTACGCCGACGTTAATTTTCTGTACCTCGGTTGGATTATCGAGGCGGTCTGCCGCCAGCCAGTTCAAACTGTGATTACAGAGCGGGTCCTGCGTCCGCTGGGGCTGGCCGGGGCGACCTTCCACCCGGCTGCCGACCGGTGCGTCCCCACCGAAATTCAACCCGGCCGGGGGCTAATTCGCGGGAGCGTCCATGATCCTAAGGCCTTTATTTTAGGCGCGCACTGTGGCTGTGCGGGCCTGTTTGCAAGCATGGAGGACCTGGAACAATTCAGCCACGCCTTGATTGAAACCAACCTGGCGGGATTGCTTACGTCGAAGACCGTTGATTGCCTCTTCCGTGATCAAACACCGCTTTCTGGCCCCCACAGCCGGTCTTTTGGCTGGAAACTGCTGCATTCGCGTGCAGCTGACCGCCACCTGTTAATCAGCCACACTGGTTTTACGGGGACCTGGATGATTCTGGACCGGCAGACCGACCAGGGAATGATCGTCCTCACCAACCGGGTGCACCCTACCGCGAAGAACCAGGCCTACCTTGACCGTCGGGACCACATCTTTGCAAGCTACTTGGCGGAAATGCAAACGGCCTAATTTTTATTCACCGCTGTTAAAGCCATAAGCAGCCGGTAGTGGGAACTGCTGGCCATTGACAAGCATTAGCGAAGTGTTTATCATATTTAATAAATTATCTTTAGTATGAATAAAAAAGCTCAAGCCAAGGAGGGGGAGCTGATATGGACCGCAAAGAGCGCCGTCGCTTTATTGTACAGTTAGTTAATGAGAGAAAAATCGAAACCCAGGATGAGCTGCTGCAGCTGCTTACCGACGCCGGAATTGAAACTACTCAGGCGACGATTTCGCGTGATATCCATACCTTGAATATCGTCAAGGCCAGCGACGCCAATGGTCATACCTACTACGTCCAACTGCAAAAGGATCCGGCACATAACTATGACCGTCTTTATCTAGGTATCCGCAATAACGTGCGGACGATTGAGACGGTTCAGTTTATCAACGTGGTCAAAACAGAACTAAACTCGAGTTATGCGACTATTTTAGCCGGGATGTTTGATGAGTTGGACGTGCCGGAGGTAATTGGCACCCTGGCGGGGAATGATACACTGATCCTAATCAGTAAGACCCCGGAGGACGCACAGAAGGTATATCAGCTGATCATGGACCACATGAATGGCTAGGCTAGATGGATATAATAATATTAAAGCGGCCTCGAGAATCATTCTCGAGGCCGCTTGTCATTTTAAAATGTTGGTTTGATTTGTAAGGACTTGGCAGCTGTCAAATCCGCTTCCGGATACTTATTCTGCAGGGCCGTCAGCAGGAGGTGCTTGGCAATTTCACCGTTCCGGGTCAGGATTGGCCCGTGAAAGTAGGAACAGTAAACTTCCTTATAAATCGCACCTTCCGTTCCGTCCTCACCGTTATTGCCGTTACCAGTGACCACGGTGCCCAGCGGCCGCTCGCCCTCTCCAAGAAAGGTCCGCCCGTTATGGTTCTCGAAGCCATGGTACTCTTGCCCGTTCTCCTCATTTTTTATGGTGATATCACCGATGAAACGGTTGTGGTCCTGGCTAAGCGTGTAGTGATCCAGCAGACCCAAGCCAGGAATCTTTTCGCCATTGGCACCGATGTAGTAGTGGCCCAACAGTTGGTAGCCACCACAGATTGCCAGGAGGGGCTTATTGTCATCAATGAACTTCTTGATTGCTGCCCGTTTCTGGGGGAGGTCTTTAGCAACCACGACCTGCTCGTAGTCCTGGCCGCCACCAAACAGGGCGAGGTCGAAGTGATCAGGATCAAAGTGATCGTCAATGCTGATGACCTGGACGTCAATGTCAGCGTTCATCTGCTGGGCGTAGTAGCGTAAGGCAATAATGTTGCCCACATCGCTGTACGTATTCAGCAGGTTGCCGTAGAGGTGGGCAAGACGTAAGTGGTACTTTGCCATTAGTCCATTCCTCCTTTGATATACTTTTGCTCGGCTAGCAGTTTCCGTAGCTGGATAACCGCCGTATAGGTTGCCAGAAGGTAGACACGCTTTGTCGGCATTTCCTTGATTTTCTGAACCACCTGTTCCAGGTTTGGCTCTTCCCAGAGCTTAGTCACCCCGGCCATTTCCAAGCGGGTACTGATATCCCGGTACCGTTCGCCACCTGCCAGGTACTGACGGACGTCTGCCTGAGCGAACTGCTCGAAGTTGCCGTCCCAGATCCAGCTGGTGTCGATTCCGTCGGCATAGTGCGCGTTGAGGAGGAAACCCAGGCTGAATGGTTCGCGGTCGGTAGCAATCATATTGAGGACCTGGTTGAGACCCACCGGGTTCTTAACCAAAATCAGGTTAACCTCCTTGCCGTCAATATCAATCACTTCCTGGCGGCCAAAGACCCGTTCATCACGCTCGAAGGCTTCCTTGATTTGCTGGGGGCTGACGCCAAACTGCCGGCCGACGGCATAGGCCGCGAGGGCGTTATAAATATTATAAAGGCCACCAACGTTGATGGTGTACTCGTGACCGTCAATTTCAAAGGTTGATTTAGTGGGGGTCAGTTCAGCCAGCTTTGTCACCGCGTAGGTTAACTGTGGCCGGTGAAAACCGCAGTGGGGGCAGAAGTAGTCCCCTAAACCAGCGTATGTTCGCAGGTGGTAGCGGAGGATGTGCTGACACTTTGGACAGAGCAGCCCATCGGTATTAGCCGGAGCATCAAAGGCCTCCCGGTGTTCATGGGCAAAACCGTAGTAGACAACCGGGTTTGGCAAGTCGCGGCTGTGGAAGAGCTGCTCGTCACCATTGGTAATCACAGTCGCCTGGGGTGCCCGCCGTACCCCCGCGAGGATTTTATCATAGGTAGTGTAGATTTCGCCGTAACGGTCCATCTGGTCACGAAAAATATTGGTAAAGACGAAGGCCACGGGTTTAATAAACTGGGTCACCTTCACCACGTTGGCCTCGTCAACCTCGAGGATTGCGAGCCCCTTTCGGTGGGGGCGGGGGGCTGTAATAAAGGTCGTAACGATTCCCTGCTCCATGTTAGAGCCGGTCGGGTTAGTCAAAACCTGTTCATACTTCGTGCGCAGGACTCGGGTACTCAGGGCTGTAGTGAGGGTCTTGCCGTTAGTCCCGGTAACGATGATCAGGTCGTAGCGTTTACTAAAACTGCTTAAAATATGGGGATCAATCAGTAAAGTTAGTTGACCAGGCAGTGAACTGCCTCCATTGCGAAAGCGGTGCAGGAACCAGTAGCTGGACCGGCCGACCGTTTCGGCAATTGTACTGCGAATAGACATTAAATTAACTCCTTCCTACTCCCAAAGGAAATAATGATTCCTTATTCTAACCTTATTGTTCGAAAAATAAAAGTGATTAAGTTAGAATGGGGCACGGGATGAGGGAAGTATTTAAAAGCCCCGGTCTTTCAGATATAATGAAATTACTATGCGAAAAAAGGAGCAAGTAGACGTGGCACAGCTATTTTTCAAATACGGTGCAATGAATTCGGGGAAGTCCATTGACATCCTCAAGGTTGCCCATAACTATGAGGAGCAGGGTAAGCCGGTAGTACTGATGACCAGTGGGGTCGATAACCGCTCTGGACAAGGGATTATCGCCAGTCGGATCGGCCTGAAACGCCGGGTGCAGCCAGTCATGGATGACACTAATATTTATAATTATGTTAAGAATATTGACCACCACGTTTATTGCGTGTTGATTGATGAAGCCCAGTTTTTAAAAAAGGCGCATATCTTACAGCTAATCAGGATTGTGGATGACCTCAACATTCCCGTGATGGCGTTTGGCCTCAAGAATGACTTCCGCAATGAGCTCTTTGAGGGCTCGAAGTACCTTTTGATTTACGCTGATAAGATTGAGGAAATGAAAACGATTTGCTGGTTCTGCCCGCACAAGGCAACGATGAACCTGCGGATTCATGATGGCAAGCCAGTCTACGAGGGTGAGCAGGTCCAGATTGGCGGGAATGAGTCGTACTATCCGGTCTGCCGTAAGCACTACTTTCACCCAGTATTAGAGAAGAAAGAGGAGGATTAACCAATGGAAATTTCAGAAATCTTCGATAAACTCCAGGCGGTTGCTGACCGGTACGATGAGCTAAACGAACTGATCAGCGACCCAGAGGTGATCGCGGATTCCCAACGCTTCATGAAGTTATCAAAGGAAGAGGGGAGCCTGCGTGAAACCGTTGAAAAGTATAACGAATATAAGCAGGTTACCCAAACCATCAAGGATGACGAGGAAATGCTTCGGGAGACCGACGACCCGGACCTGGCGGCGATGACGAAAGACGAACTGGCGGAATCCAAGGACCGGCAAGAACAATTGGAAAAGGAACTGGAAGTCCTGCTGATTCCTAAGGATCCGAATGATGATAAGAACATCATCATGGAAATCCGTGGAGCTGCCGGTGGGGACGAAGCCAGCCTCTTTGCGGCCGACCTCTATAATATGTACCTTCACTACGCGGAAAAGCAGGGCTGGAAGGTCGAAGTGGTCGATAAAAACGAGACCGAAGTCGGCGGCTTTAAGGAAATTGCCCTGATGATTACCGGGAATAATGTCTACTCCAAGTTGAAGTTTGAAAACGGCGCGCACCGGGTCCAGCGGGTACCGGTAACTGAGTCCGCCGGCCGGGTTCACACCTCCACTGCAACCGTCGGGGTGATGCCAGAAGCTGAGGACGTGGATGTGGATATTGATCCAAAGGATATTCGGGTTGATGTTTACCGGTCCAGTGGTGCCGGTGGTCAGCACGTCAACAAGACCTCGTCCGCGGTCCGGATGACCCACTTGCCAACTGGAATCGTGGTCGCCATGCAAGACGAGCGGTCCCAGCAGCAAAACCGGGCCAAGGCGATGCGGATTTTGAAGTCGCGGGTCTATGACTACTACCAGCAAAAAGAACAAAGTGCATACGATGAACAGCGGAAGAATGCTATCGGAACGGGGGACCGTTCCGAACGGATCCGGACTTACAACTACCCGCAAAACCGGGTAACTGACCACCGGATTGGCCTGACCCTCAACAAGCTGGATAAGATCATGGCGGGGGAATTAGATGAAATTATCGAGGCCCTGATCGTGGCAGACCAGGCCGAAAAGCTGGAGCAGCTGCGGAATGAATAGCCAGCCTTGGACATACTTTGCCGCCCAGCGGTGGGCAGCCAGACAGCTGGCGGCGAGTGAGATTGACCCGCATGCACCGCAGTTTTTACTAGAACAGCGGCATGGCTGGGACACTACCCACTTGCTACTGCATAACCGGGACGTAATGCCGGCTGCGGAGGCCGAATGGTTCCGCACGGCAGTTGACCAACTGCTCAACCACGTTCCGGCCCAGTACATCGTTGGGCAGACAACGTTTTATGGACGCCAATTCAAGGTCACACCAGCGGTTCTGGTGCCGGAAGCAGAGACGGCCGAACTGGTCGACTGGGTCCTTGCTAGCCAGCCCGCCGACCATCAGCTGCGCGTGCTGGATTTGGGGACTGGTAGCGGGGTAATCGGGATCACCCTTGCTTTGGAACGCCCCCGCTGGTCGGTAACATTGAGCGATATTTCATCGGCAGCCCTGGCAGTGGCCCGGGAAAATGTTCGACAGCACCAGTTGTCGTTGCCACTGGTGGAGAGCGACCTCTTTACGAACTTGGCAGGCCAGCGCTATGACCTGATCGTGACTAATCCGCCCTACATTGACCCTGTCGACACGGCGGTGATGGATCAGGCAGTGCTGGACCACGAACCGCCAATTGCCCTCTTTGCTGATGAACACGGTTTAGGCTTTTACCGCCGGCTCTTTGAGCTTGCTGGCAACTACCTGCGGCCGGGCGGACAGCTCTTTGGTGAGACGGGTTATGACCAAGAAAAGAGTATTCAAGCACTGTTGAAGCAGTGTGATCAACAGGCCCAGCTGGCAGTACGCCATGATGTGGCCGGTAAAATGAGGATGATACACGCATGGGATTTTTCTGGCACAGGAGGAAATTAGCAAGAATGAATACGAAGATTTATCAGCTAAACCAAATTGACGAAGCCGCTGCCGCCATTCAGCGGGGGGAGCTGGTAGCCTTCCCGACGGAGACGGTTTACGGCTTAGGTGCTGACGCCACGAACGAGCCAGCGGTAAAGAATGTTTACCTGGCTAAGGGACGGCCAAGCGACAACCCGCTGATTGTCCACGTAAATTCGGTGGCGATGGTGGAAAAGTACGCGGCAGAAATTCCGGCCAACGCCCGCAAACTGATGGCCGCGTTTTGGCCCGGTTCCTTGACGATCATTCTGAAAATCAAGAAGGGCGCACTCTCCAAGACGGTGACCGGCGGATTGTCTACGGTTGCCTTCCGCTTCCCGGATAACCAGCCGACGCTCGACCTGATTGGCAAAGCCGGTGTCCCGATTGTGGGCCCGTCAGCTAATACTTCGGGCAAACCGAGCCCGACGACCGCCCAGCATGTCTACCATGACTTGAATGGTAAGATCACTGGAATCTTGGATGATGGACCGACCCGGGTTGGGGTAGAATCGACGGTCTTGGATATGTCCACTGCGACCCCGGTAATTTTACGGCCGGGTGCCGTTACCAAGCAGGACATCGAAGGAGTAATCGGGTCAATCGACCTTAACCACCATAAGGTTGGCAAGAACGAAACACCGAAAGCTCCCGGAATGAAGTACAAGCACTACGCCCCGAGCGCTCAGGTTTACATTGTCGACGAGGGGACTGACTGGGCTAAAGTTGCCAAGTGGGTTGCCCAACAACCGTTTGACGTTGGGGTAATGGCTGAAGAACGAATCCTTCAGCAACTGACCCTGCCGATGAATGCCGTCCAGTTCTCGTTGGGAACCGGGGTTGAAGACGCCAGTGCCCGTCTATTTGACGGCTTGCGGGGGTTTGATGACCAGCCAAATGTCAAGGCAATCGTCACGGAGGCCTTTACCGCGAAGAACCTGGGCCGGGCCTACATGAACCGGCTCAATAAGTCGGCCGGTGGGGTTCACTTTGACCCGGCGCAAGTAAAATAATGAGCAAAGAAACGAAAAAATCTGGTGAGGAGCTAACAACTTCTCATTTTTTTTGGTAAAATAGTGGAGAAATTCAAAGGAGTGTTTTTGGCATGGGTAAATTCGAAGTTATGGATCACCCACTGATCCAGCATAAGTTGACGATGATTCGTGATAAGAACGTCGGAACAAAATTTTTCCGGGAAACGGTGAAGGAAATCTCAACCCTGATGGCGTACGAGGTGGCACGGGATATGCCGCTCAAAGACGTTGAGGTCGAGACACCAATTGCCAAGACCACTAAGAAGGAACTAGCCGGGAAAAAGGTTGCCATTATTCCAATCCTCCGGGCCGGGCTCGGCATGGTTGATGGGATGACGGACCTGATTCCGGCAGCTAAGATTGGCTTTATTGGAATGTATCGGGATGAAAAGACGCTCAAGCCGCACGAGTACTTTGTCAAGCTGCCCAACGATATTACTGAGCGGCAGCTATTCATCGTCGACCCGATGCTGGCAACCGGTGGTTCTGCCATGATGGCCATTGAAGCCCTGAAGAAGCGGGGTTGCCAGGAGAAGAACATGAAGTTTGCCTGCCTGGTAGCTGCACCTGAAGGGGTTAAGGCGGTTCGGGAAGCCTACCCTGACGTGGATATTTACGCCGCGGGCCTGGATGATCACCTCAACGCTGATGGCTATATTGTTCCAGGATTAGGGGATGCCGGTGACCGGCTCTTCGGAACCAAGTAGACTGTTCAATGTGAAAGAAAGCAACCGTTACGAAAAGGTAAAACTTACGGACGGTTGCTTTTTTATTGTTCAGAAAAGGGTACAATGACAATTAGTTTGAAATGAAGGGGATGCCCAAGATGTTAGAGCACTACTGGTCGCGGGGGCGGCTAGTTTTACTGCTGGTCCTGATCATAGCAGGGGTGGCGGCCTTATTCTTTACCAGCCATAACCAGCAATTTTACAAGCGGCCGATTGCCCGGGTAGAACGGGTTCAGACTGGAGCGGTTCGCCGGACCAGTGACCAGTTTCAAAACGTCGACCACCAACACCAGCAGACCTTGACGGTACGGCTCCTGAACACGGCGGAGCGCGGCCAGCGGCTAACGGTTACCAATACTTATAGTGATTCACAGCCAATGGACCTTCGCTACCACCGGGGGGACCAGCTTTTTTTGAACCAGCTGAAAAAGCACCACGGTCACCTGAGTGCTAACGTCGCGGGCTATAAGCGTGACGGGGTCACTGTCTTTCTTTTTTGGCTGGTCTGCCTGCTCCTGCTAATGATGATGGGGAGCGCGGGAGCCCTGGCCCTGGTCAGCGTCCTGGTCAACACGCTGCTCTTTATCCTGGCAATTATAATTGACCTGAAAAATAACGGTGAGCACGTCATGTTGATTTTCGGGAGCCTGGCGGTTATTTTTACCGTGGTCAGCCTCCTGCTAATTCTAGGACCGACCAAGAAAATGCTGGCAACCACAGCGGCGACGATTATCGGTACTTTTACCGCCTTAGGGGTGAGCCTGCTGGTCTTCGCCTGGACCCACGAGCGGGGAATCTACTATGAATCGATGCAGTATGTGACCCAGGTTCCACGGCCGCTCTTCCTGGCAGAAACCTTACTGGGCTCTCTGGGGGCAGTAATGGATGAATCCAGTGACATTATTGCCACCCTCTTTGAGCTGAAGCAGCTCAACCCGACGGTCTCACGGCTTCAGCTTTTCCTGTCGGGACGCAGCGTCGGGAAGTCAATTATGGGACCGTTGGTGAACGTGCTCTTCCTGATTTTTATGGCGGAAACCTTTACCTCTAGCCTGCTCTACATTAAAAATGGTAATTCTTGGGGCTATACCTTTGCAATGAACATGAGCCTTGGTACCGTCCAGAGCTTAGTGAGCGGGATTGGGATCGTCTTGGCCGTGCCATTAGTCAGCGGCTTTGGAGCACTTTTACTAGGGAGGCGGACGACGAAATGAGTACAATTACAGCTTTAGGGTTAGTACTGCTGGTATTGATGGTGCTGGTAGGGGGCAAGCAGGGGTGGACAGCCTTTTTGAGCCTCTTGCTGAACTTTGGCTTCCTTTACTTTGCAATTATTTTGATTGCTTTTCATGTGCCGCCGCTCTTCGTGACGGTGACGACCGGGATTATTATCCTCGCGGTAACGATCTTTATGGGGGAAGACGACTTGCGGACGACGGTGACGGCCTTTTACGCTTCGCTCATCGTGACCGCGGTTCTGATCCTTCTGATCTTCCTCGTTGAACACTGGGCCTTGGTCCAGGGATTCGGAACTGAGGACAGCGATGACCTGGAGGGAATGTCGATTCTGATTGGTATCAGCTACTTCAAGGTGCTGATCACGGTAACGACCCTCAGCACGCTGGGGGCGATTGCTGAAGCGGCAATGGCAATTGCGGCAGGCCTGACGGAGATTCTCACAAACCACCCGGATGTCAGCAACCAGCAGCTGCTGCGGAGTGGGATGGCGATTGGCCGTCAAATTATCGGGACTACGCTCAATACCTTGTTCTTCGGCTTCTTTGGCGGCTTTTTGGCCCTCTTCATCTGGTTTGCCGGTTTGCACTATTCGCTGGGGACGATTATGAATAATAAAATTTTTGTAGCTGAGATGATAGAAGTCCTAATTTCCTTTATCGGGGTCCTGCTGACGGTCCCCACGACGGCCTGGATAATGACCAAGCGGCGCGGAAAAGTCACCCCGGAGTAAAAGAAAAAAACTGCCATCCCCGTGAAGGTTTGAAGAAACACCTCCAATCAGCTTGCCGGCCGATTGGGGGTGTTTTACTTAACCCCGCAGCTCGTCACGGGAATCTCTCTAGGATCGGCCGGGTTTGACTTCCTGACTGGGTTAAATCCTGATAATGGAACGGATTAAAATTCAGTTAGTATGATTAATAAACCAATTCCAACAAGCGCCGAAACAACATCGAAAGCGCGTCATGACGCGGCCAAACAGTTAATCAGATTTGTCCTATTTGTCTAATGTTTTTTGAAATTTACGGCAAATAATGATATATTAACTATCGTAACTTGGGCTAATTCGTTTTCTTTGCGACGTTTTCCAATTTACAGCCAAATTATTGTTATAAGGAAAGAGGTGGAATATGAATGGGCGGTGATGCTTTAACTTTTAAGCTTTGGGGACTCACGTTCAATACAACGAACATCGTTTCTGGACTGATTATCTACGCAATCGTGTTCTTCACTCTTTACGGGATGTCACGAAAGATCAAAATGAAGCCGACCGGTGCGCAAAACGTTTTTGAATGGCTGGTCGACTTTACCAACGGGATTGTCCGGAGCCAGATGCCGGCATCAGAACAGGGCCATTACAGTTTCTTTGCCTTCGTTCTCTTTGTCTTCATCTTCTTCGCTAACCAATTCGGTCTGATCTTCCAGTTTCACTGGAACGGTGCGGAAGTGCTTAGAAGTCCAACGGCGGACCCTGTTGTCACGTTAACGTTCTCACTGATGGTAATGGCCTTAGCCCACTTTGCCGGTGTGGCTCACAACGGTCTGGGTGGCTACTTGAAGGGCTACACGAAGCCATTCTTGCTGATGATGCCGGTTAACATCATTGAAGACTTTGCTAACTTCTTGACGCTGGGTCTCCGTATCTTTGGTAACATTTTTGCTGGTGAACTTTTAATGAGTTTAATTGCCAACATGGCCTTTTCACACGGTGCATTGACAATTATTCCCGGATTGCTGTTGGAGCTTGCATGGCAAGGTTTCTCGGTATTCATTGGTTCAATCCAGGCATATGTCTTTGTAACATTAACGACGGTTTATATTTCTCGGAAGGTTTCCGAATAATAATCTCTAAGGAGGAATTTTAAAATGGCATTAGGTGCAATTGCTGCAGGACTCGCTGCTATGGGTGCCGCTATCGGTGGTGGTATTGGTGATGGTATCTTAATCGGTCACACTGTTGACAGTATCGCTCGTCAACCAGAATTACAAAGTCGTTTACAAGCAACGATGTTCATCGGTGTTGGTTTGATTGAAGCCATGCCGATCATTGCGATCGTTATCGGCTTCCTTGTTATGAACAAGTAATTATTGCAATCACTTATTTTTTATTTAGACAAGGAGGTGTCAATAGATGTTTGTGAACAATGTGTTAGCTGAATCAAACAGTTTATACGTTGGTGACCTGATCTTCTACATTGTCACCTTCATTATCCTGATGTTGCTGGTCAAGCACTTCGCTTGGGGCCCAGTTACTGACATGATGAAGAAGCGGGCTGACAAGATTGCCAGTGATATCGACAATGCTGCCAAGTCCCGCGAGAGTGCGGAAAAGATGGCCGCTAAGCGCCAAGTAGAACTGCAAAATTCACGTCAAGAAGCTGCTGACATTGTCAACAATGCCAAGAAGTCGGCTGAAACACAACGAGCACAAATTGTTGAGGCAGCACAAAACGATGCTCAAGCACTTAAACAACAAGCGCAACAAGATGCTGAACAAGCGCGGCGTGACGCGTTGAATGGTGCTAAGGATGACGTTGCAAACTTATCTATTGAGATTGCTTCCAAACTCATCCAAAAAGAATTAAAGGCAGACGATCAAAAAGAATTGATCGACTCCTACATCGAAGGGTTGGTAGATCATGAGTCTTGATAAGAAGACGGTCGCCCGCCGCTATGCCCGGGCACTGTTTGAATTGGTCGATGCAGACAACGAAATCGATCAGACTTATCAAGAATTGATTGCTTTACGCCAAGTCTTTGAGGACAATGAGGGATTAGAGGGGGCCTTAGCGGGTGTCCAAATGTCCTTCGCCGATAAAAAAGCCCTGGTCAATGCTTTGCAAGAGGGAGCTTCCCAGTACGTGCAAAACCTGATTCAGATGCTTTTTGATTACGGCCGCATTGATTGCCTGGTCGCAATTATTGATGAGTTTGAACGGCGGTATGACCAGCGTAACAAGCGGATGCATGCCGACGTTGTTACAGCGATCCAACTCGATAAACAACAACGGGACCAGCTCGCGGATAACCTGGCCAAGCGTTTCGGCGCGAACGAGGTTGTCTTAAACGAGCATGTCGATCCTGCAATTTTAGGTGGGGTTATCGTCCACGCGGATCATAAGACGCTTGACGGTAGTCTCAGCTCAAAGATTAAGCAAATTCGTCGTTTACTAGTTAGATAATTTAGATCTTTTGTTAAAGAGGTGAGACCTTTATGAGCATTAAAACTGAGGAAATCAGTTCACTCATCAAGAAACAGCTTGCCAACTACCAAAACCAAGTTTCCGTTGAAGAAACTGGGATGGTAACCTACGTTGGTGATGGTGTTGCTCGTGCTGACGGCTTGGAAAACGTCATCGCTGGTGAGTTGCTCGAATTTAGCAACGGTGTTTACGGGATGGCCCAAAACCTCGAAAGTAATGATGTTGGTATCGTTATTTTAGGTGACTTCAGCGGCATTCGTGAAGGTGACACTGTTAAACGGACGGGTCGAATCATGGAAGTGCCCGTCGGTGATGAATTACTGGGACGGGTTGTTGATCCCCTTGGTCGTCCAATTGACGGCCTGGGTGAAATCAAGACGACCAAGACGCGTCCAATTGAACGGAAGGCTCCAGGGGTTATGGAGCGGAAGAGTGTTAGCGTTCCTCTGCAAACCGGGATTAAGGTGATTGATGCCTTGGTTCCAATTGGTCGGGGTCAGCGTGAGTTGATCATTGGTGACCGGAAGACCGGGAAGACCGCGATTGCTCTTGATACGATCATTAACCAGAAGGACCAGGACGTAATTTGTATTTACGTTGCCATTGGTCAGAAGGAATCAACTGTCCGGGCAAACGTAGAAACCCTGCGTCGTTACGGTGCCTTGGACTATACGATCGTTGTTTCCGCCAGTGCTTCGAACCCAGCACCAATGCTGTACATTGCGCCATATGCCGGTGCAGCGATGGGTGAAGAGTTCATGTTCGGCGGCAAGGATGTCCTGATCATTTATGATGACCTTTCCAAGCAGGCCGATGCCTACCGTGAACTTTCCCTGATTTTGCGGCGGCCACCAGGTCGTGAAGCCTACCCAGGTGATATCTTCTACACCCACTCACGGTTGCTGGAACGGGCTGCCCGCCTGTCAGATGACCTTGGCGGTGGTTCAATGACTGCCCTGCCAATCATTCAGACCCAAGCGGGGGACGTTTCCGCCTACATTCCAACGAACGTTATTTCCATCACCGATGGTCAGATTTTCTTGGATTCCGATGAATTCTACGCCGGGCAGCGGCCAGCCATTGATGCCGGGACTTCCGTTTCCCGGGTTGGTGGTGACGCTCAAGTAAAGGCAATGAAGAAGGTTGCCGGGACCTTGCGTTTGGATATCGCTTCCTACAACGAATTGGCATCCTTTGCCCAGTTCGGTTCTGACCTGGATGAAGCGACCCAGGCTAAGCTGGCCCGTGGTCAACGGACGATGGAAGTCCTGAAGCAGGGCCTGCACGAACCACAAACGGTTAGTCAACAGGTTGTAACCCTGTTTGCCCTGTCACACGGGTTCATTGATAAGATTCCGTTGGCAGACGTTCAGCGTTACGAAAGCGAATTAGCTGCGTACATGCACGCCAATCACCAGGACCTTTACGACAGTATTCAAAAGACCGGGAAGTTGCCAGAAGGCGATGACCTGCTGAACGCGGTAGCTGACTTCACCAAGTCCTTCCAGACCAGTGATGACCAGCAAAAAGCTGCTGAAAAGTAATGTTGATTAATACTAGTCGAAAGGACGGTGAGATTTAGTGCCAGCTTCACTTGCTGCAGTTAAACATAAAATTGAGTCGACACGGAGTACCCGGCAGATCACCTCTGCCATGCAGATGGTCTCAACTGCCAAACTGAATCAAATTCAACACCATACTCAAACCTACGAAGTCTATGCGGAGAAGGTTAAGCAGATGTTGGCTGATCTGGTTAAATCTCACAGTGCCACATCTGCCGCCTCGCAGGACGATGTTTACGCTGCACTATTTAAAAAGCGTCCAGTAAAGAAGACTGGAATCTTTGTGGTCACCTCAGACCGGGGCTTGGTAGGGAGCTATAACAGTAACATTATCAAGCAAACCCTGGCACTGATGGATGAACACAAGCTGAACAAGGACAACACCGTTTTTCTGACAATTGGTAAAACCGGGACGGAATTTTTCAAGAAGCGCGGAATGAACATTATTTACCAGTACACCGGGGTGACCGATGTGCCGACGTTCCGCAAAGCCTTGCCGATTGTCCGGACCGCAGTCCAAATGTACAATGACCAAGTATTTGATGAAATGTATCTGGTTTACAGTCACTACGTTAACCGGATTTCATCCAAGGTCATTGCGCACAAGGTTTTACCGATTACCGAAGACTCCCTGCTGGATGCGGCGGGCAACCTGCCAGATAAGAAGTCCGCACTGGATAACAGTGACGTTACTTCTGCCCACGTCTCAGCTGAATACGAGTTTGAACCGTCAGATACGGTGATTGTTTCTGCACTGGTTGCCCAGTATGCAGAAAGCTTGATTTATGGTGCACTGCTGGATGCCAAGACATCCGAGCATTCCTCAAGTGCGAATGCAATGCGTTCCGCTACTGATAATGCTGATGACATTATTTCAACGCTGGAATTGCAGTATAACCGTGCACGGCAAGCAGCCATCACCACCGAAATTACCGAAATTACCGGTGGGATGACTGCCCAAGAATAATATTTCTAACGTAGGAGGAAACAACATGAGTTCTGGTAAAGTTGTACAAGTTATCGGACCTGTTGTCGATGTTGAATTCCCCTTAGACGGAAAACTTCCTGAAATTAATGACGCGTTAAAGATCAAGGAAAGTGATGACAAGACCTTAACGACTGAAGTTGCCCTGGAATTGGGTGACGGTGTCGTGCGGACGATTGCCATGGACGGAACCGATGGTCTGCAACGGGGCATGGAAGTAGAAAACACTGGCGCATCAATTAGTGTGCCAGTTGGTGATGATACTCTGGGACGAGTATTTAACGTCTTAGGTGAACCAGTTGACAATGGACCGGAATTTGGCCCTGATGCAAAGCGGATGCCTATTCACCGTGACGCACCAAAATACGACGAATTAAACAACAACACGGAAATCCTGGAAACCGGGATCAAGGTTATTGACCTGCTGGCTCCATATGTTCGTGGTGGTAAGATTGGTCTGTTCGGTGGTGCCGGTGTTGGTAAGACCGTTTTGATTCAGGAATTGATTCACAATATTGCCCAAGGCCACAATGGTATTTCTGTCTTCACGGGTGTTGGTGAACGGACCCGTGAAGGTAACGATATGTACTACGAAATGAAGGCCTCCGGGGTTCTGGAAAAGACGGCCATGGTTTATGGTCAGATGAACGAACCACCTGGTGCCCGGATGCGGGTTGCCCTGACTGGTTTGACGATTGCGGAATACTTCCGTGATGTGAAGGGCCAAGACGTGCTCTTGTTCATCGATAACATTTTCCGGTTTACCCAAGCCGGTTCAGAAGTTTCTGCCCTCCTGGGGCGGATTCCTTCTGCCGTTGGTTACCAACCAACGCTGGCTACTGAAATGGGACAGTTGCAGGAACGGATTACTTCTACTAAGAAGGGGTCCATTACGTCAATCCAGGCCGTTTACGTGCCTGCCGATGACTACACCGACCCAGCTCCTGCAACGACTTTCGCCCACTTGGACGCTACGACTAACCTGGAACGGCGGCTGACCCAAATCGGGATTTACCCAGCCGTGGATCCACTGGAATCAACCTCAACTGCGCTGACTCCAGAAATCGTTGGTAAGGAACACTACGAAGTTGCCACCCAGGTTCAACACGTTCTTCAACGGTACCATGAATTGCAAGACATCATCTCTATCTTGGGGATGGATGAATTGTCCGATGAAGAAAAGACGATTGTTGCCCGGGCACGGCGGATTCAAAACTTCCTTTCCCAGAGTTTCAGTGTCGCTGAACAGTTCACGGGGACTCCCGGTAAGTACGTTCCATTAAAGGATACTGTTAAGGGCTTCAAGGCCATTCTTGATGGTAAGTACGATGACCTGCCAGAAGAAGCATTCCGGCTGGTCGGAACGATTGATGATGCTGTCGAAAAAGCAAAGAAATTAAAGGCAGACGCTGACACAGACGACGCAAACAACTAAGGAGGGATAACGGATGGCTGATAGTAAATTTAAGGTCACGATTATTACTCCTGATGGCACCGTCTACAACAATGACGAGGCGACGATGATTGTCATGAACACCGCTGGTGGGCAAATGGGAATCATGGCGAACCACGTGCCATTGCTTGCTTCTCTGGAAATCAGTGTTGTTCGGATTAAGCATGCTGAAGGCGAAGACGAAGTCGCAGCGGTCAACGGCGGGATCATCCAGTTTGATGGTCACGAGGCGTTGATTGCCGCGGATAGTGCTGAATTGCCCGAACGAATTGATGTCGAACGAGCCCAAAGTGCGAAGGAACGGTCAGAAGAAGCTATTAAGGAAGCCAAGGCTCGTCATGATAGTGACGAACTGGCGCGGGCGGAAGTCCACCTTAAACGGGCAATTAACCGTTTGAACGCATCAAAGTACAGCAATAAAGAATAATTGGCTATCTTGATTAGTCATGGTAGGGGCGTGCCGGCTCCTAGCAAAACAAAGCAGCTGCTAAGTGCTTACTTAACAGCCGCTTTTTTTATGCCCTTAAAGGATGGCGGCTTTTAATAAAAAGTTAAACTTTGGCGGGAACGGTCTTTTTTCCCTGCCCGTATGCTATCATACAATTTAGTTTATTCTATAAAGAAGGCGATCAAGTGCAGATGACGGGGATCCACGCTCTATTGGAAATTATTGTGCAATTTATTTTTATCTGGCTGGCATTTACGGCAATCCAAGGCTTTCATGTCGAGCGGCTGTTTAAGCGGCCGCCGCGAACGCTGCCGTTAGCGATTGTGCTATTGTCAACTGCAATTGGCTACCTGTGTGCCAACTTCTTTTTGGGGATTTTAACGGCAATTGGTAACTTGACTTACTTGGTTCGCTGAGGGGGACGGAGGAGAAAATGGAAAAGATAATCATTAAGGGTGGCCGACCATTACGGGGGCAGGTCACTGTTGAGGGCTCAAAAAACGCTGTATTGCCACTGCAAGCGGCGGCAATCCTGGCGGTTCAGGGAACCGTCACCTTAAATAACGTTCCTCCGGTCACCGATGTCCAGCTGATGAACCGCCTGCTTCGTTTCCTCAACCTCAAGACGGCTTACGGGGAAAAGCAGCGCCAACTGGTCATCAACGGGAGTGTCCCCCTGTCCTCGGAAGCCCCGTTTGAATACGTTAACCAGATGCGGGCGTCGCTGTTGGTAATGGGACCGCTATTGGCTCGAACCGGGCAGGCCCGGATTGCCTTGCCGGGGGGCTGTTCAATCGGTGCGCGGCCAATTGACCTCCACCTGGCGGGGCTGCGCAAACTTGGGGCCACCATCAAGCAGGATGCTGGTTTTATTGATGCTCGCTGTGACCACCTGGTAGGTTCACGGATTACCCTCGACTTTCCTAGTGTGGGGGCAACGGAAAACTTGATGATGGCGGCGACAATGGCCGAGGGAATTACGACCATTGAAAACGCCGCCTGTGAACCGGAAATCGTGGAATTGGCTAACCTGCTTAATAAGATGGGCGGCCGGGTGCACGGAGCCGGGAGCAAGGTTATCCGGATTCAGGGAGTCTACTACCTCCACGGTGCGGAATATACAGTTGCACCAGACCGGATTGAGGCGGGGACCTGGATGCTGGCCGCGGCGGTAACCAATGGTGACGTTATCGTGCGAAACGCGGCTGCCGCCTACAATACCTCTTTGATTGCCAAGCTGGAAGAAATGGGCGTGACGGTGATTAAGCAGGAAGACGGTATCCGCGTCTTGGGGACGTCTGTCCTGATTCCAGCAAGTGTTAAGGCAATGCCCTATCCGGGATTTCCAACCGATTTGCAGCCACAAATGACCGTTCTCCAACTGCTGGCAAATGGTACCAGCACAATGGAAGAACACGTCTTTGAGCAGCGCTTTAACCACTTAGAAGAGCTGCGCCGGATGAATGCGGACTTCCAAATCGCGGGCTCGGTTGCAATCCTTGACGGCCCGACCCGCTTTAGCGGGACGGAGGTGGCCGCAACGGACCTCCGTGCTGGAGCAGCCTTAGTCCTAGCCGGTTTAGCAGCGACGGGAATTACCCAGGTGTGCAATCCCCAGTGTCTGGACCGGGGCTACTACGATTTTTATCAGAAACTTCACCAGCTGGGTGCCCAGATTGACCGGTTTGATGTTAAAGAGAAGTTTAAAATCAAGCCAGAACAGCCGCGTCAAGAAAACAAGGGCAGTGAGCCGGAGTAAATTTGTGGTATAATACCAACGATATTGTCAATCTAGTTACCTGGCAACTATTGCCAGGGAGTAACATCAAGTTAAAGCACAAAGGAGATAAGTTGAATGGCTAAAGATATTGGAATTGATTTGGGGACGGCCAACGTTCTGATTTATGTACAGGGCAAGGGCATTGTCTTGAACGAACCATCTGTTGTCGCAATTGACACCCAGACCAATAAAGTACTAGCGGTCGGCTCAGAAGCGTACCGGATGGTGGGGCGGACTCCCAGCAACATTCGGGCAATTCGTCCGCTCAAGAACGGGGTCATTTCAGACTTTGACGTTACCCAGGAGATGCTTTCCTACTTCATCGGCAAGCTGAGTGTTAAGGGGTTCATGTCGAAGCCGAATATCATGATCTGTGCGCCAACTAATATTACTGAAATCGAACGGAAGGCGATCATCCAAGCGGCTGAGCAGTCTGGTGGCGGCAAGGTCTACCTGGAATACGAGCCGAAAGTAGCGGCCATCGGTGCTGGCTTGGATATCTTCAAGCCGCGCGGCAGCATGGTCATCGATATGGGTGGGGGAACCAGTGACATTGCCATCCTTTCCTTGGGGGACATTGTGGCTAGTCAATCCATCCGTCTCGCCGGGGACAAGATGAACAGTAACATCGCCGCCTACATTAAGGACAAGCATGGTCTGGTAATTGGCGAGCACACCGCTGAAAACATCAAGATGGAAATCGGGACGGCCCTGCAGGTCGACGACCCCAAGGAGATGGATGTTCGTGGTCGGGACGTTGCCAGTGGGATGCCAAAGCAGATCACTGTTAACCAAAACGAAATCGAAGAAGCCCTCCACGATACCCTCGACCAGATTGTCACGGCCACAATCAACGTTTTGGAAACCATCCCGCCTGAACTGGCGAGTGACATCATTGACCGGGGAATCGTTCTCACTGGTGGGACCTCGCTCCTAAACGGACTTGACCAACTCTTCAGCTCCCGCCTCAAGGTTCCGGTAGTCGTTTCTCAGGACCCACTGGATAACGTTGCCAAGGGGGCCGGCGAGATGCTGGAACGGATGCAAAAGACTGATAGCAAAAAGAAGTAATGTGAATGGTTCACTTACTATGTAACCTCGTCCGCTGGTACCAACGGGGCGTTTCGGCGCGCCGCCCATACCGGGTCTGCCGGTTCTCTCCTACGTGTTCTCAGTATATGATAGAGGCCTTGCAGCGCTTTGGCCTCAAGGGACTATTACTGGGCATTGCCCGGCTCCTGCGGTGTCAACCGTTTTGCCGGGGTGGCTATGACCCCGTGCCGGAACACTTTACGTTTCAGCGGCAGCATTAATGAAAAGGTGAAAAAGTGGCAAAGAAAGATAAAAAGATTGAAGTAAGCGTTAAGGACATTGAACGACACAACCAGCCGGTCCAGCAGATTTTCATCGGCCGACGACTGATTGGGGAGGTCGTTACCGCCAATGAACGGTTTAAGGCCGTCTTAGTGGCCGACCAGAGTGAATTCAACGTCCGCTCACAAGAAGAGGGCCTGGAAATGGTCCTGCAGCAATACCATCTCCACCAGCGGTAGGTTAATGGTCGCAAGTTTTCTTGTGAAAAAATCTGGTATAAAGGAGTTAGGTAATGCAACATTCGCAAAATGATGAGGAAAGTCGGCTTGACTGGGGAATTATTTTCTGTGTGCTCATGCTTGCCTTGATCGGCCTCGCGTCGATTTACGTGGCGGCGGTTCACGACCAGCAGCCGACCAGTGTCGCCCGGCAGGTAATTACTCAACTGGTCTGGTACATCATTGGGACCATCCTGGTGGTGGTCATTATGCAGTTTGACTCGGAGCAGCTCTGGAAACTGGCACCGATTGTCTACTGGTTCAGTATTTTTCTGATGTTTGCGATCCTGGTATTTTATAGCCGGTCGTACTACGTTAATACCGGGGCCAAGAGTTGGTTCGCCATCGGGCCGTTTACTTTCCAGCCGTCGGAAATTATGAAGCCAGCCTACATCCTGATGATGGGGCGGGTCATTACAACTCATAATAACCGTTATCCTGTCCACACCGTCCAATCCGATTGGCGCCTGATTGGGACGATGTTCCTATGGCTCCTGCCGGTCCTGATCTCCCTTCACTTTCAAAACGACTTTGGGACCGCGCTGGTATTCTGTGCTATTTTTGCGGGGATGGTTTTGGTCTCCGGGGTGACCTGGCGAATCTTAGCCCCAGCAATTATTGGGGTGAGTGCGGTTGGTGGCGCCGTACTGGCGATGGTTACCAGTACAGTCGGTCGGACCATTTTGGAGCACATTGGCTTCCAAGCCTACCAGTTTGACCGGGTTGACACCTGGCTGCACCCGGAACAGGATACGACTAACCAGGGTTACCAGCTGTGGCAGAGTATCAAGGCCGTCGGTTCCGGTGGAATTACCGGGACGGGTTTTAACAATTCCAAGGTGTACGTGCCGGTTCGAGAATCCGACATGATTTTCTCGGTGATTGGGGAAAACTTCGGCTTTATCGGCGGGGTCTTACTGATCTTGATTTACCTGCTGCTGATTTACTTGATGATCCGGGTAACCTTTGATACGAAGAACGAATTCTACGCCTATATCTCAACCGGGGTCATTATGATGATCCTCTTCCACGTTTTTGAAAACATCGGGATGAACATCGGTTTACTGCCGTTGACTGGGATCCCGCTGCCCTTCATCAGTGCCGGGGGGTCATCATTGATCGGTAACCTGATTGGGATCGGAATGGTGATGTCGATGCGGTACCACCACCATTCCTACATGTTTAGCAGCAACCAGGAATTTAGATAAGGAGATTGCACAATGGCAACAAAGAATACGTATTTTTGGACGAAGCAGCAGGCTGATGGGACGACCCAGGTGGGCTTAAACGACCAGGGGCGCGATGACCTGGGAGAAGTCAGCTTTATCGACCTGCCGGCAGCCGGCACGGAACTAGAAGTCGGGGGAAAGTTTATTTCCGTAGAAGCTGAAAAGGCCGTTACCGACTTGGAAAGCCCAGTCGCGGGGACAATCGTTGCCGTCAACGAAAAGCTGGCTGACCAGCCGGAAGACCTTTCGAGCAGTGACGACCAGCAAAACTGGATCGTGACGGTGAAGTAACCAGCCTTGAAGTAAAAACTCTGAGATTCCTGTCCAGGAATTTTGGAATTTTTTTACCGCCAGTTATATTACAGCTTGGTCTGGAACCTGTTTCATGCTATACTAATGGTTCGAGGAAATCGGTTTGAAGTTATAATAATATTTAATTAAGGTGGTATTTCAAATGACAAAGAAATTACGTGTTGCTTTATTGTTTGGTGGCAATTCATCTGAACATGATGTTTCTAAACGGTCAGCACATAATATTTATGATGCCATGGACAAGGACAAGTATGATGTCAGCCTCTTTATGTTCACTAAGGATGGCATCCTGCTGGATAATGCTTACTCCCAACGAATCTTTGATGGGGAACCCGAAGACCAGGTGGTAGCGGATGCTTACCAGCACATGGACCTCGACCGGCCGCTGGCCCCAATTATGGCGCTGAACGAGCTGGAAGCGGTCGACTTCTTCTACCCGGTCATTCACGGGAACCTGGGGGAAGATGGGACTATTCAGGGCCTGTTTAAACTGCTGAAGAAGCCTTACGTCGGGTCCGGTATTTCTGCCAGTGCCCTTTCCTTTGACAAGGACCTGACCAAGAAGATGTTAAACGAGGCTGGAATCAGGAATACCCCGTACGTCCTGCTGACACCGGAAAACCAGGCCGAATATTCCTGGGGACGGTTAGAGGAAGAACTCGGCAACCTGATCTTTATCAAGCCAGCCCGGCAAGGATCGTCGGTGGGAATTCACCGGGTAACGAACGCTGAAGAGTACGCCGCGGCGCTTAAAGATGCCTTCAAGTATGACTTTAAGGTTTTAGCAGAGAAGGGGCTTGACCGGCCACAGGAAATTGAAATTTCTATTTTAGGCAATGAGCACCCGGTAGCCTCTAAGCTGGGGGCCGTTCGGGTACCTGAAAGCGATCCTTTCTATGACTACGAAAACAAGTTTGTCGATGCCAGCGGCGTGGTCTTTGAACTGCCGGTGAAGTTACCGCAGTACTTAACTGACGAAATTACGGAGATGGCGTTGAAAGCGTACCGGGTTCTGGGCATGAAGGGACTCTCACGGATTGACTTCCTGGTTGATTCCAACAATATTCCATACCTGAGCGAGCCGAACACCCTGCCTGGCTTTACTAACATCAGCCTCTACCCGCAGATGTGGGAAGTTTCTGGCATTTCGTATTCAGACCTGATTGACCGCCTGATTGAACTTGGTTTAGCAGAGTTTAAACGAAACAGTCAAATTAAATATGATTTCCGTGAATTAGGAACGGAGCATGTTGGTCAGAAGAAATACAACGACTAACTCATAAATCGTCTTTTTAGTCAAGATACTAATGCTGATTTGACAAAACGGTTAATAGTTATAAAATAAAAAATGGCTTGCTTACCCTTTTACAGTTAGTGGTTGAAAAGCGGACAAGCGTTTTTTGCGGAAATTATTACAACTAGTGCTATAATAATTAGTAAAGTAATAGCAGAACAATTATGTTTAGTGGATTAAAAGGACAATAAAAATAATAATTAATCGAGGATGGTAACCAATGAGACTACGTGGAGATGTGTTAAAACAAATTCGCCGCAAGAGGGGGTTATCGCAGACGGCATTAGCTGAAGGGATTTGTACCCAAGCGACGATTAGTTTAATGGAGAAACAGAACCGGTTGCCCAAGATGGATATTTTGACGGCGATTTGCGAACGTCTCAACATTCAACCGGACCGGATCGTGGAAAATGAAGTGAGTGGCGTTAACGATACCTTTAACCAGATTATCGACGCCTTGACAGACCAAGAGTATGACTTGGCAAAGCAACTCATTTCAAAGATTAGCATTAAAAGTTTGAATAGTGACTTTGATAAGCAACGGTACTACTACCTGCTCGGGATGGTGCAGATTAGTCAGGACCAGATTGATGATGCGATTTTCAACTTTGAACTTGTTTTAACTCAATTTGCGACGACCAGCGCCAACATTTACCTGGCAATGACCACGGCGGGGATGGCCTTGGCCTACCTGAAACGGGATGACCATGAACGGGCTGTCCGTTTGACTGACCGGGCGGTTAAGCTAATTGACAACAAGAAGTTGATTGGGAGTCTGCACCAGTGGGCTTCAATTAACTGCCAGATTGCCGAGCTCTACTGGCGCTTAGGTGAGCCTGAAAAGGCGTTGGCAAGTGCCCAGCGGGGAATTCAGCTCTGCCGGGACCGGGACTCACTCTTTATCCTTGATCAATTATACCTGTACGTTGGTCGGGCCTACATCGCCATGGGTGAAAAGGAGAAGGCCAAGCAGGCACTCGAAGTGGCGAAGAGCCTTAGTATCGCCTGTCACGGGAAGCTCAACGAAGAGAGCATCGCTGACGAACTTGCAAAATTATAGATTATAAGAGGCTGAGTTAATTCCCAGCCTCTTTGCTATTTTAAGGCTCTTCGTCAAGAAGTACTGATG
>NZ_AZGE01000002.1 GCF_001434465.1 Limosilactobacillus oris DSM 4864 | reverse complement strand
TCGGCACCAGAAGCGGCGATTGGCAGGAGACCAACCGGGCAGAGAACGGAGTAACGACCACCGACCCCATCAGGAATGACGAATGATTCGTAGCCGTTGGCATCGGCTTCGGTCTTCAATGCGCCCTTGGCCTTGTCGGTCGTGGCGTAGATCCGCTTGTTAGCTTCTTCCAGGCCGTACTTTTCAATCAGCTTCTTCTTGAAAATCCGGAAGGCAATGGACGGTTCGGTCGTCGTCCCGGACTTGGAAACGACATTGACGGAAAAGTCCTTGTCACCGATCAATTGAAGCAGGTCGTGAACGTAGGTCGAGCTGAGGGAGTTCCCGGCAAAGATGACCAGTGGGTACTTCCGGTCCTTGGCGTCCTGCGCCTGGTAGAAGGTATTGTGGAGGAAGTCGATTGCCATCTGGGCACCGAGGTAGGAGCCCCCGATTCCGATGACAACCAGGATGTCGGAGTCGGACTGGATCTTCTTAGCGGCTTGCTTGATCCGCTCAAATTCATCCTTGTCGTACTCGCTTGGCAGGTGGAGCCAGTCGCGGTAAGCGGCCCCGGCACCGGTCCCGTTGCGGAGTTCATCATCCGCGGCCTTGACCATTGCCTGCATTTCACCGAGTTCGTTGTCATGAACAAATTGTTTCAAAGCACTGCTATCGAATTTTACCTGTGTCATTATAAGCGCTTCTTTCTAAAATAAATTATTTTACTTAATCATAATAGCGGATAATGTAGTCGGTTTCAATCGGAAAGGGCAAATTTGTTTAGTGCTTGTAGAGGCTCCTAAACACTGCCATAATAGTATTTAGAACAGTAAAGGAGTGAATTAAGATGGAAGAAAATACCAAGAGAATGCTGGCGGGCAAGCCCTATTGCCCAGCCACTGCGGAGTTAGACGCGTTCGCCCACTTCGCTCACCGCCTGTGCCGTGACTACACGTTGACTACGGATGAAGATACCGTCGAACGAACAGCCATTATCGAAAAACTATTCCCCAACCATGGTGCTAGCACCTATATTCAGGGTCCCATGTTTGTCGACTATGGGCGTTTTACAACGCTTGGTGATAATTTCTACGCCAATGCCAATTTAACGATTCTCGATACCTGTCCCGTCACCATTGGCGATAACGTCATGTGCGGCCCGAACGTCTCCATTATTACCGCCATGCACCCGCTCCGTTACCAGCAGCGTAACCCACGACAGCTTCCAGACGGCCGCTTTGCTGATTACGAGTACGGCAAACCCGTTACGATCGGCAGCAATTGCTGGCTAGCTGCCAACGTCACAATCTGCCCAGGGGTCACAATTGGCGACGGCTGTGTCATCGGCGCAGGCGCCGTCGTTACACAGGATATGCCGGCCAACTCGCTGGTACTCGGTGTTCCTGCCAAGGCAGTCCGTCAAATCACTGAAGACGATAACCTAGGCAGTTTCCCATATTAAAGCGTCCCACCGCCGCTGATGCGTTCTAGTATTATCACCTTTAAAACAACTAAGAGGCTGAGTTGATTCTCAGCCTCTTAGTTGTTTTATTTCTATTGATTTCCCGGGAAATTATTTAGTGGGCAAATGCCGTCAAGATACTCCCGGCGACAATCAAAATAATTCCGGCAATCGTAAAGGCCATTTCGCGGCGGGTCTTGTGTTCATGTAATACTAACACTCCCCCGATAGTGGCGATTACCACGTTCATCTGGGTAAAGACAAAGGCCACATTGACCCCAAGCGCCCGGCCAGCAAAGATATAGGCTAGGGCAGCGATTCCCCAGGAAAGGCCCCCGAAGATGTTTAAATACTGCTCCTTTTGCTTAAAGGCCTTCGCGTTGCCAGAAGCAAAAGTGTAAATCACAGCACCAATCAAAATCCCAATCATCTCTGGCAGAAAGATTCCCAACGACTTTTCGTCTTTAAGCCATGGAATCTTTGGAAAGGCGGAGTAAACCCAGTAACCAAAAGTCGTGCACAGCAGGAAGAAGAAGTTCTTAACCGTTACCCGCTTACCAGAGCTTTCGTCGGTCACGGAGGTCATCAGGGCACCAATGATTACGACAAGCAAAGCACCAAAACCAATCAGGCGGGCCGCCGTAGAATGCCACTCACCAAAGATGATGACCCCAATTAGGGAATTCCCAATCAGTTGGAATACGGTCGATAGCGGGATAGTATTAGAAACGCCCATCCGTTTGAAGGACACAAACTGACCAATTTGACCAGTCGACCAGAGCGCCCCACAAATAACGGAAATCCAGAAGCCGCGAGCACTAACGACCACGGCACCGGGGTTACCCGATAGCTGTGCAGTTAGGAAAGCAATCAAACCAATGATTGTGGCCCCGGCACCAATTCCAAAGGTCTGGTTAATCGTCGAGCCACCAACTTTACCGGTAATCAGGGGCATAATCCCCCAACCGACAGCCGGCACCAATGCAAGTAGATAAGTTAACACCATAACAATTCTCTCCTATCAATCAATCTACAAGATGATAATCTATCACACTAGAAACGCTTGCACAAGTCCGGAAATTTTGGTCTACCGGTTAAAATGCTGGCACTAATAGTAAGTGAAACCTTTGATAAAAAATTGGTCTTATTGGAACAAACCTTTAATTTTCATCTTTCGCTTGCTGGTTACGCAGGGCGGTTTGACTATCGGGGAAGAAAATTGTAAAGGTACTCCCCTTGCCCAATTCACTTGTTACCGTGATTTTACCGCCATGGAGCTGGACCAGCTGGTGAACGATTGCCAGTCCCAGCCCGGACTCCCCGTACTTGGTGTTCATCCGCGACTTGTCGGCCTTATAGTAGCGTTCCCAGATATTGTCCTGCTGCTCAGCTGTCATCCCGATACCGTTATCCTGAACGACAAACTGCGTCCCGTGTCCTCGCTGTTGACCGCTGATCCTAATCACACCATTTTCCGTGAACTGAATTGCGTTTTGGATAATATTAAACATAATTTGCACGAAGCGGTCGTAATCGGCATATACCAAGAGACCGTCTGGCACTGACAATTCCAGTTGGTCGCCTTGCGCACGGGCCTTCTTTCCTAACTGCTCCTTGAGGTTTTGGAGAACCGCAGACGCGTCAAACAGCTTTCGTTCCATCGAAATTTGGTTTGTCCGAATCTTTTCGTAATTCAAATTATCGTTGACCAGGCGGATCAACCGCTTGGTCTCATTCTGCATCAGTTCGATGCTATGCTGCTTATCTTCTTCTGGAATCACGTCGTATTGAAGTCCCTCAAGGATTCCGTTAATCGTCGTCAACGGGGTCCGCATTTCATGAGCGGCATTGGCCATAAACTGACGCCGCCGCTCCTCCTGGGAGTGGATTTCTTCGTGCGAACTCTGTAGTGAGGCCGTCATCTGGTTAAAGCTCCGCCCCAAGTCACCAATTTCATCATTACCCAAAATCCGCAGACGGACATCGTAATTGCCCTTAGCAACCTGGTGGGTCAGCTCACGCAGTCGTTTGATCCGAACGGTAATTGACCGGGAAAAGAAGTAGCTGACCAGCAATGTCATCAAGCCGGCGAAGAGGAGCGCTACTAACAAGTTCAGCTTGATCTGGTGCATATTCCGTTCAATCGGCGACACAAAGGTCGCAATCGCTACTACAGCTACCAGCTTGTTCTTGTTACGGTAAGGGCGGATAATTTCGGTCATTCGGGGCATATTAGTTGCCGCAACCTGCTTGGAAAGCCGGGGAGTGGTCATCTTAACGTAGATGGTCTCCCCCTTTTCCAGCTTAGCCCACTTAGCAGCCGTAATGGTTGGGGTAAAGCCGTTGCTGGCAAAGAGTTGTTCCTGGTCCCGTCCATAAATGGCAAAATGAACGTCCTGATGGCTCAGCAAGCGGGCATCCGAATGCAGGGCAGGAGTTACAAAACCGGCAAAGGAGTGGTCAACCGGGTCGTAGCGAATTGAATCCTCGACCAAACTATCGGCATCCTGCCGGAGCTGCCGCCAGGTATCCTGGTACATCGACTGGTTAGTCACCTTAATAAAGGAAATACTTAAAATCACCATCAAAATTACGATGATGGTGAAAAAGCTGAGCATCAGCCGGTACATTAACTTCATTTTAGTCAGCTTCGTCATCAAACTTATAGCCTACTCCCCATACCGTCTTAATTACCTGTGGTCCCAAGTCTTCCAGCTTCTGCCGGAGCTTCTTGATATGGGCATCGACAGTCCGTTCATCCCCATAGTATTCATAGTCCCAGACAAGCTGGAGGAGCTGCTCCCGGGTAAACACTTGCCGTGGCTTGGAAGCCAGCGTCTTGAGAAGGTCGAATTCCTTTGGTGTCAGGTCATCAATTTGCTGGTCATAGAGAAAGACTTCCCGGGTCTTAGTGTTCATCCGGAAGTTCTTGGTTTTAACATCAAAATCACGGTCAGCAGTCCCCGGCTGTTCTGCCGGCTGCTTAGCGAGCTGGCTCCGGCGATAGAGGGCCTTGATACGGGCAATCAGTGTAATCGCGCTAAAGGGCTTGGTAACGTAGTCATCAGCACCGATTTCCAGGCCAAGCACCTGGTCACTCTCGGTATCCCGGGCGGTCAGCATGATCAGCGGTACCGTCGGCGAAACCCGCCGAATATTCGCAGCCACCTGCATCCCATCCTTCTTGGGTAAATTAAGGTCCAGCAAGATGACATCCCACTTGTCCGGGGCAGCGTTAAACTTTTCCTCCGCTTCCACCCCGTCATAGGCAAACTCATACTGCCAATTTTGCTTTTTCAAGAACATTGCCATCATTTCACAGACGGAATGGTTGTCTTCAATCATCAGTATATTCACAATGATCCTCCTTTAACTCTATTTAAGTGAAATATTCAGGCGCCGCCGCAGGGGTTTAGCAAACAGGAGCGCGATCAATGCTCCAATCAGTCCCTGGATGGTATTAGGGATAACCCCCAGTGTCCCGGTCGCCCAATTGTACAGGAACGAGTCGGCAAAGAAGTAGCAGACCACCATCACAATAATTCCAACTGCAAGGCCCAGAAAGCGGCCCCAACGCCCTGGCAGCCAGCGCATTACCAGGCCGGTCAGCAAGCCCTCTAGTCCGTGGGCAATAAACGAAAACGGAGCGTACTGAGCAAAGCCGGAAATCAGGTCTAAGAAGAGGCCGGCAAAGCCCCCGATCGTACCTCCATACCAGGGACCGAGCAGCATGGCCCCAATAAAAATGGCGGCATCACAAAGGTTCACGTTGCCCCGCGTCCACGGTAACGGAATTAAAAAGAGGCGGCCGAAGACGATTGCCAGCGCCAAGAGCATTGCCGCCAAGGTCATTTTTTTAGTTTGTACTTGTTTTTGCATTGCTATTTCTCCCTCGTTAAATAAGTCACTAACTTCTTGAGCTGCATTCCCAGCAAACGCTCACCCGCAGGTACGGCCGCGGTCTCTTCGACTGCGACGGCGAGGGCCTGGGTAGCCTGGTCAACGGCAGTGCGCAACCCACTGCCCCGCGTTAAGTAGCCGTAAAGGAGTGCCGCAAAGCAGTCCCCGGTTCCATAAAAATGTCCCGGGAAATAATCGGTCCCGCTAAACAGCAGCTGGTCACCGTGGACCAGCCAGGAGCCAATTCGGCCATCCTGGTGGATCCCGGTAACGACCAGCTGACCGGTAATGCCGCCCTGATGGAGCAGTTTCGCCATGTGCAGGCAGTCTTCCGGGTTGGGCTCACTGACGCTTTGCCCGGTCAGTAGGCACAGTTCGGTCCAGTTGGGGGTCAGCACGGTCGCATCCCGGCACAGGTCGCAGAGGGCTGCGGGGTACGTAGCCTGCAAGCCCGGATAAAGGCGGCCTTGGTCCGCCATCACCGGGTCGACCACAAGCTGGTTGGGGGCCAAATCGTGGATGATCTGGCGGACGGTGTGAACTTCCTGGGCGCTACCGAGGTAACCAACCAGGGCCCCCTGGAAGGGCAACTGGAGCTGGGCCCAATGCCGGGCAGTCGCCTGTTGCCAGTTGGTCGTGTCCAAGGCGACTGGGGTGGCAAAGCCCTCAGTCTGGGTGGACAGGACCGTAGCGGGCAGGAGAGCGGTCGTAATCCCCATTGCTTGAAGAATTGTCGTTGCGGCCACCAGTGAAATCTGACCGAGCGCTGAAAAATCCTCAATGATAATACTTGCTTTAGTTTCGACGACGTCCCGCCCCCTTTAGTTAATCTTTCATCATTATATACTTCTCCCGTGAAAATTTAAAAGGAGATTAGACAATTTAGCCTTTGAACAGCGGTAGCGGAAAACAAGCCAGCCGTACCGCCACTAGCAGGAAAGGAAAATTGGCCGTGGATTGTTCCCAAGGGCTTCGCCGCCAACTTCGGGAGGAAAATAAAAAGCTGATTGTCAACGTTTAACACCATTGACAATCAGCCACGCCTTTTAAAATGGAGATGACGGGAGTCGAACCCGTGTCCAAGCATATCGCCATTTCAACCTCTACGTTCGTATCTCAACTATTTAGGATTCACTAGCCAAAACGCCGTTGATCAGGGCCACCATGACTAGCTAGCTTGATTGATCTCTTCTCACTGCTTCAAACGGGAACAGGGAGCGTAGTCCACTAAGATATGAAACCTACATTCGCATCATGGACGAACCCGAAGTAGATTTACGCGTGCTACTTGTTAGGCAGCAACTGCGTAAGAGTTTGAATTATTGTTTGCAGTTATAATTTAAAACTGAGCGTTTTTACGAAGACGCAACCTTCGAAACGCAGTTGAAACTCGACCTATACCTGTCGAATCCAAAAAACATCCCCGGTACGTTATGTATCATAACATACTCGGCCACCCCGTGCATCAATTTTGCCCTGAATATCGCTAAAGGGCTGGGAGAAAACGATGGTTTTCTCCCAGCCTCTTGCTAGTTCTTAACTATTATAAAGATAACGTGTGAAACCAATAGGCTAACTGCGTGTCGTAACCACAGGGCTAGTGTCTAACGCCGCGAAGCAAGGCTATTTGCCTACGAACGCTAGCCGGCCCGTGCCGTGCTAACTATCGTTCTAGGTTAGCCATACGCCCTGTCGAGAAGGTTATTTCCCACTCTCTTATCACTTCTAAATTTACCGAAATGCTCGTCGGCCGTTTACCACCAACCGTTAGCCATCCAGTGGGCCTGGGCGGCCTGCCAGGAGCCGTAACGGTTTTGCATATACTGTTGGGCGACTTCTTCTTGGTGCTGCGGCGAGAGATCGCCACCGAGGTAAGCCAGGTCTAATTGGTAACGACCATAGTGAACCCCGTTTTGCGCGGTGTAGCTGCCACCAGATTCCCGCTGGGCAATCCATTCCTTGGCAGCCTGTTCACTGCTGCTGAGATTAGCGGACTGGCTCGTCTTCTGCGCCGCGTCCTTGTCTTCATTGCTGTTTTGGCTAGCAGCATTCTGATCGTTATCATTCAACGGCGCAATCTCACCGTTGCCCTTGATCAGGAGCTTTTGGCCAACGTGCAGCTGGTTAATATCGCTAAGGTTGTTGTCCTTAGCAATTTCATTAATTAAGCTGTTGTCCTTGGCGAATTTGTAAGAAATACTCGAAAGGGTATCACCACTTTGAACGGTGTAAACCATGTCGGCGTTAGCGACCACAGCAGTCGTGCTAACTCCTAATGCAACCACCCCAAGAGTAGTAAAGACTTTAACTAAGTTTTTCTTAGTATTCATATGTAAAACAACCATCCTTTATTAATCTGATTATTCGTTCAACGCTCTCTATACTACACGGCGAACTTTACCATCTTGTAACAGCTTCTTTTCTCTTTCCCCTTTTTCGGCATGAACTTGTTAATCTACTGTAATCTTATGTTCGACCCAATTATCAGCAGCCAGTAATCCTTACTGCCCGTTGGGATTACATTCCTTTGCGAGTGTGATAACTACTGAACAAGGCCCCACTAAAAAAACGAATTTACAAGAAATTCTTAATAAATTCCCGTAAATTCGTTTCCTTTATGCCTGCTAAACCGGCTTTTTATTACAATTGTGTTGCAAAATACCGCTCACAATACTTGGCAACTCCGTCATTATTATTGCTATCGGTAATTGCCGTCGCGGCCGCTTTTACCTGAGGCAGGCCGTTTTTCATGACAATCCCCTGGGCCGCCGCCCGAATCATTTCCAAATCATTATCCGCGTCCCCGAAGCTCATCAAGTTGCTGAAGTCCTCACCAAAGTGACTTAGCAGGGCCTTGAGACCCACCGCCTTATTAACGCCCAGCGGCAGGAACTCCATAATCATCGGCTGCGATTGCACCGCATGGTACTTCTGCTTCAGGCTGGCCGGCAGGTGCTTGATGATTGGCGCCAACTCCTCAGGGGTGATTGCCATCACGGCCTTGCTGTATACCTTTTCCGGCAGGTGACGGCTGGCGATGCTTTCAAACTTGATGTTCTTTAGGACCGTCCGGTAAATCGAACCGGGAAAATCATTCAGCTCGTATACCCGGTCGAAGTCCAAAACATTCAGCGGGATTTCGTTTGCTTCCACGAAGCCCAGCAACGGCTGGAGATCCTGCTTCGCCATTCCACGCTCAAACAGGTGCTCCTTTGTAAGGTTGTTGATTACCAGGCCACCATTAAAGGTAATCGTATAGTCCTCTGCCGCAGTCAGCCCCAGCTGCTCAATATAGGGCCAGATGGCGTTAATCGGCCGCCCGGTACACAATACAACGTGGATCCCCTGTTCATGCAGCTTCTTGAGCACCGCCTCATTCCGTGCTGAAATCTCCTTCCGGCTGTTCAGAAGAGTGTTATCTAAGTCCAAGGCAATCATCTTAATCATTTGCTCGTTGCTCCTTACCTTCATCCAATTCCCCTTGCACGATCTGCTTGTTAAATTCAGCTAGAAGGTCCAACAGCTGCTTGCCGCGGTCGCTGCCAAACACACTGACCCACCTGCTGAACCGTTGCTGGACCTTTGTACTGATTCTCTCTTCAACTTGTTTTCCCAGCGGTGTTGCCGTCAAAGACTGCCGCCGCCGGTCACGCGGGTCGGGCTTTTGACGCACGTACTCATTCGCCATCAAAACCCGCAGTTGGCGCGAAACTGCGCTCCTGGTCACCTGGCGCTGTTCGGCAATCTCCATCAGCTTAATCCCCGGCTGTTTGCTAATCGTCCGTAAAATCATGTACTGCTCAAACGACAATGAGTACTCAGCAGACGGTTGAGAAATAAAGTTGCCGAGGCCCTTCAACCCGGTCAGGTAAACATCTACCGCCTGGTCCAATAACTGGTCGTCATCTACCAATTAAGCCACCCCTATTTACTATTCAAAATTGCTTTGGCAATCATCCGGGTATAGTGGACGTTCCCCTGTTCATCCATGTGAACATTGTCAGCGGCAAACCAGTCAGCGTGATTATTGCTCTCCTGGTACCAATCGATGACGTGAACGTTCTTATGCTGCTTAGCGGCCGTTTTAATCTGCCGGTTAACGGTTTGCTGCCATGGCCGCGTCGGGACATGGGCAGTAATCCAGAAGACCTGGTGGTCGGCCCCAATTCCCGACAGGATTTGGTTAATGGTCTCCTTGGTCATCGCACCGTTAGTTCCCAGGTTGAGAACCACGATTTTGTTAAGGTGGCCCTGGGCTTTGAGCTGGTCAATCACGGCCGGCGTATCAGCTCCCTGCCGGCCGACCTGGGCGTCAACGTATGCTTGCGGCATCAGCTTCTGAATGCTGCTAGCGGCATCCGCCATCACCGAGTCCCCGACTGCCGTAATCTTAACGTTCTGCAGTTTTTTGACCTGGTCGCTGGTCAGGTTATATTCCTTCTCCAGCTTCGTTGGCTGAGCCGTTGAGGCCTTCTTGCCCTCCGCAATCTGTTTGTTATTTTGCGCCGCCAGCTGGTGGTTGCGTTCAATCTGCGCTTGAACCACGTTCTTTGCTGGCTGGTGATCCGGCTGACTAAAGCCGAACAGCGCAATTCCGAGTGTCAAAATACTAAATGCCAATTTGATTCCTCCTTGCCAAGTGACGGACCGTAAATTCCACAAATCCTGGCGGACATTTGTCCAATCATAGTGGGCTAACGGCCGTTCCAGCAGCTGGTAAGACAGCTCGCTGATAATGGCAATAATCAGCAGTTCGATCACCGCGTTAATCAGCGGGTGCAAACCCACGTGAACCCACCGCTCATAGAAAATCATTACCGGGTACTGGTAGACGTAAATCCCATAGGACCGTTTGCCGACCCAGGAAAAGAACCGGTTCGTCAGCCAGCCATTCAGTGAAGCGCCCGGATGTAAAATCATTGCCACAAGAACCATCCCGACGATGCTGTAAAAGAACATCCCTCCGCGGTAGGTGGCCGGGTTCTGGCCGTTCAGCGTGAAGAAGCCAATCACCGTAAGGACAATTGCGGCAATCCCGATTCCATTGAGTTTTTCCACGTCCGAGCGGATCAGGTTGCGCGGCAGCTTATCCAGCGGCCAAGTCAAACCAAGCCAGGCACCCAGCAAAAGGGAAAAGGCCCGCGTGTCCGTCCCGTAGTACACCCGGTTAATGTTTTGCGGGTCATAGAGAATTGCCATTTCGACAGCTGATAAAATTGCCAAGAGCAGAACCAGCCACTTGACCGTCCGCCGCTTGAGCAGGTGCAGCATCCACACGAGAATGATTGGCCACAGCAGGTAAAACTGGGCCTCCACGCCGAGGGTCCAGAGGTGGGTAAATGGTGACGCGCCCCCAAACTGGTCAAAGTAGGACTGACCATTTTTAATTTCCCACCAGTTATAAACCCAAAGCAAGTTGGTAATGACCGTCGCCTTGATATGGTGCAGCAGGGGACGGGCAAACAGGGTGATATACGCCGTGGTCAGTACCAGCATCGCAATCATTACCGGATACAGGCGCTTAAACCGCCGCTTGTAAAAACCGCGAATATCGAAGGACCCGTCACGATCAAAGTGCTTCGTGACTTGATATGTAACAAAATAACCCGAAACCAATAGAAAAAGAGGAACCCCCAGATAGCCCCCCTGAAGTACATTCGGTAATAGGTGGTAGATAATCACTCCTAGTACCGCTAAAGTACGCAGGCCATCAATACCTGTAATATATTGACTGCGCCTCTGCATTGCTGCTCTCATCTTCCAAAAACCTCCACTTTTCTCTTACTCCTCATAAAATTATACTGGCTTAACCAGCGACTGTATAGCCTTTTTTCCGATTAAAAACGACGAATGAAGTAGAATGAGCTGACCCGGTTCATTGTACCCCAACCAGCGATCTCCTGCGCTGCTGTATTTTATTTTTAAAACAGTAAAGGGCTGTGACATAAGTCCTATTACTTTAATAAAAAGCGAACAGCGCAGTACACAAATGGGCTCCAGTGCTCGGCAAAGCCGAACTCTGAAACCCTATTTGTGCTTGCGGGGGCGTGAAGACGAAGTCGTAAATGACTTCTGTCACGCTCCCCACCACTTCATTTCCGTTGAGCCTGTAAACCTAACCGCAGGCTGGACACAAGCACTGAAAGCCATCAGCGGTTCTCTGGTCGCTGGTTAATGATTTCCTAGCCGACGTGGTTTTCCTTGAGAATATCTTCCACGACCTGGTCCATTTCTGGGGTTCGCTTCCACTCCTCCCAGTGGTCCATCGACTCATCCTGCATCTGGTAGTGGCTATTGACATAGTCCTCATACTTAATCACATTCCGGGAATGGGGAATATTAAGCTGGAGGATCCGAACCTGCTTAATAAAGCCCCGTTCGGCTGCCAGTTCGGCCCGGCCATTATGGACCATGTTGCCAATCTCATAGTAGCTCGTCCCATCATTGCGAGTAATTTCTTCAATCAGTGTTAATACTTGCTGTTGTTTTTCCAAGACGTCCTTCTCCCTTCTCTTAACCATTATAGGGACTTTAAAACGAAAAATCACCGTCAAAATGACGGTGATTGGCATAAGAGAGAAAGAGAATTGATTAGAAGGTAAATACTTAATACCTTGCAACTATTATGATAGCGGTTACACAGTAATAAGTCAACAGTAAATCCTAAAAATGTCAATTTAAGAACCGTTTTTAAACCAATAAAGAGCCGGAGAGCGCTGTCAAACAGCACCTTCACCGACTCTCTTAATTTTTTATTGAACAGTAACGGACTTGGCAAGGTTCCGGGGCTTATCCACATCCAGTCCTTTCCCCAGGCTAGTGTAGTAAGCTAGTAGCTGTGCCGGGATGACGCTCAGCAACGGCGTCAGCACCTCATCAACATCCGGCAGGACGATGGTGTCATCTTCCTGGGCCAGGTGGCGAGCAACGATCGTGATCGTGCTTGCACCCCGCGCCTTGGTTTCATCCAGGTTGCTCCGGGTCAAGCCCGCGGTCCGGTCCTGGGTAATAATCCCGATTACCGGAGTCTGGTCTTCAATCAAGGCAATCGTCCCGTGCTTGAGCTCACCGGAAGCAAACCCTTCTGCCTGAACGTAAGAAATTTCCTTGAGCTTGAGGGCAGCTTCCAGGGAGACGGTCCAATCAATACCCCGGCCAATGTAGAAGGCGTTCCGTGGCTTTGACAGGTAGCGGGCCGCCACCTCTTCCAGCGTCTTCTTGCTATCGGTAATGGATTGCATCCCGTTAGCAACTAAGCCCAGCTGGTGCTTAACATCAAAGTCCTTCGCCGCCTGCTTACCAAGGTATTCACCAAGGGCCTTGGCGAGGATGGCTTCCACGGCGATTTGTGCCGTGTAGGCCTTAGTAGAAGCCACGGCAATTTCAGGACCAGCGTAGAGCAGTTCCGTAAAGGTCGCCTCCCGGGAGAGGGTTGACTTATCCACGTTCGTAATGGTCAGGCTCGGCCAGTTATTCTTATTGACGTTTACCAAGACCTGACGGCTATCCGCGGTTTCCCCACTTTGACTGAGGAAGATGAAGAACGGCTTCTTTGACAGCAGCGGCTGTTCGTAGGCAAATTCAGATGAGATATGAACGGTCGTTGGAACCCCGCAGAGACGTTCAAAAATCCGGGCGCCAACTAAACCGGCGTGGTAGCTGGTTCCAGCACCAATGATGTAGAGGTGGTCCGCCTCCGCCATTGCCTTCAGTAACTCCGTGTCGATGTGAGGCTGGTCATCATCGCCAAAGTATTCCTGAACCAGCTTCCGCATTACGGCAGGCTGTTCATCAATTTCCTTCAGCATGTAGTATGGGTAAGTCCCCTTATCAGCCGCGTTTTCATCCATGTCCACGGTGAAGGTATCCCGCTGCTTTTCGTTCCCGGAAAAGTCCTTGATGGTAACGTGATCCGGCTTAACAATCACTAGCTCGTGGTCTTCAATTTCCATGAACCGGTTGGTCTGCTTGATCATCGACATCGCGTCAGAGCCGACCATGTTGTAGCCATCAGCCAGACCAACCAGCAACGGGCTCTTGTTCTTAGCCACGTACAGGGTATCCGGCTGTTCCCGGTCCATCAGGACAAAGGCATAGGAAGAATCATCACTGATCAGGCGCAGCACCTTCAGCAGGGCCGCTTCCGTCGTCATCTGGTCCTGCACGACAAACTTGTCAACCAGTTGAACCACCACTTCGGTATCAGTCTGACTAGCAAAGTGGACGTCCGCCAAATACTCCTTCTTTAGTTGAGCATAGTTTTCGATTACCCCGTTGTGAACGAGGTAGAAACGGTCATCTTGAGAGTATTGCGGGTGCGCGTTGGCCTCGTTTGGCTCCCCGTGGGTTGCCCAGCGGGTGTGACCAATCCCGGCTAAGCCATGGACGTCATCCGTCAGTGCCGCCTCCAGATTGCTAATCCGTCCCGGGCGCTTGACCAAGTAGTCATGGCCATTCTGGTCGTTGACGTAGACCCCAGCGGAGTCGTAACCACGATATTCCAGCCGTTTCAACCCTTCAATCAAGATTGATAAACTGTTGTCAGTACCTGTAACTCCAACAATTCCACACATATTAATTCCATCCTTTTTTAGTTAGCATTTAATTCGTTGAATTGGTATAGATATCTCCGAAATAGCTACCTTTCGCGTAACTGTATTGTATAGTACAAGTTTTAAAAATATTTGTCAATCGGTTGCACTTAATTGGTCTAGCTCCGCTGGAATTCCCTAATCCGCCCCATACCGGGACACAATGAGCTTTAAAATAGCAAAGAGGCTGGAAGAAATTTCTTACCAGTCTCTTGCTAGTTTTAACTATTATTCAACTTCCAGTTCTGCTCGGGCAACGTCGCCGATCTTTTCCACGTACTGGTGAACCAGTTCTTTAGTCGGCGCTTCCGCCATAATCCGCAGCAACGGCTCAGTTCCGCTTGGCCGGACCAGGACCCGCCCGTTGCCAGCCATCGCCGTTTCAACTTCGCCAATGACTGCCCGCAGCTTGTCATTTTGCATGGCGGCACCCTTGTCGGCCACCTTGATGTTCAACAGTTCCTGTGGGTAAGTGGTAACATCACTCGCCAATTCAGCCAGGGTCTTCCCGCTTTCCTTCACTACCGAGAGGAGCTGAAGGGCGGTCAGCATCCCATCACCAGTTGTGTTGTGGTCAAGGAAGATAATGTGGCCCGACTGCTCGCCACCGAGGTTGTAGCCGCTCTTTAACATTTCTTCAACGACGTAGCGGTCGCCAACCTTAGTCTTAACGCTCTTCATCCCGTGCGCTTCCAACGCCTTGTACATTCCCAGGTTGCTCATCACAGTAGTTACGACCGTATCCTTCTTCAACAGCCCCTTGCTATCCATGTATTTCCCACAGATGTACATAATTTTGTCGCCATCAACGATGTTACCATCAGCATCAACGGCGATGCAACGGTCCCCATCACCATCAAAGGCAATTCCGAGGTCCGCCTGGTTTTCCACCACAGCTTCTTGCAGGCCCTCAGGATGGGTCGACCCGCAGTGCAGGTTGGTGTTCAGGCCATCCGGCTGGGCATTGATGGGAACGAAGTCAACGTTCATGTCCGCAAAGAGGTTCGGCACAAACCCGCTCGTGGCCCCGTTAGCAGCGTCCACGACCACTTTGAGGCCGCTCAAATCGGTCGAAACAGTCTGTTCCAGGAAGGAAGTGTACTTCAATGCCCCCTCATGGTAGTCGGCCACCATTCCCAAGCCTTCATCAGACGGCCGTGGCAGGGTGTCTTCCGGGGCGTCAAGCAGCTGTTCGATCTCGTATTCCAGTTCATCAGACAGCTTAAAGCCGTCCCCACCAAAATACTTAATCCCGTTGTACTTAATCGGGTTGTGGCTAGCGGTGATCATGACCCCCGCGTCCGCATCTTGAGCCCGAACCAGGTATGCTACTCCCGGAGTCGTGACTACACCGAGCCGGAGGACTTCAATCCCAACGGATAGCAGGCCGGCGACTAGGGCATTTTCCAGCATTTGACCAGAAATCCGGGTGTCCCGTGCCACTAGGACTTGGGGCTGCTTCCGGTCTGAATGACGGGTCAAGACGTAACCGCCCGCCCGGCCAACCCGAAAGGCCAGTTCGGGGCTCAAGTCTTTATTTGCCACCCCACGAACACCATCTGTACCAAAATATTTAAGTTTCATCATTTTTCTCCTTTAATCGTTTGTTGAATACGAACTGCTGTCGGCATCGCTGTCAGCAGTCTGATTATTTCCCCGGCTAGTCGAAGCTGAATTGCTCGACCGGGAGTCGCTTGTGCTGTCGCTGCTCGATGCTGAATCATTCCCCCGGCTAACTGGAATCGTGACGCCAGTTACCTTCGGCATGATAACCACGTTCAGCGTCTGGCCGTTCTTATCAACCGCCTGCAGGGTCACCTGCCGTTGGAAGGTTCCCTTAGCGTCATTTGGAACTGCCACGAAAGCAATTACCCGGCTGACCCGGTTGACCTCTTCCCGCGAGCCAGTTACCTGGACCACGTCAGTATCAATCCGTGGGCGGCCAACCGTATAGCCATTTTCGAGGTCGTGGTTGCTCAACCGGACGTCCACCCGCATATTGATTGTCTTGCGGGGCTGGATATTAACCTTAATATACCGTGGCTCGGTCACCGCGTGCAAGTCTGAATTAAGGCCGCTGGTCTTCACCGCCACCCGATGTTCACCTGGTGCGAGATCATTCAGGTCAGCATACACCCGAAAATTCTGGGTATTGCTCGTCGTCGTGACTAAGGCGGACGGCCCGCTGACCTTAACCTTCACGTACTGGGGGTAGCCGGTCACAACGTAGCGGTCGTTATCAACCGTAATGTTGAGCGGCATTCGAATGCTAGCTGTCCGGTTGGACATCAAGGCACTATTTTCATTGCTATCCCGGGTGTTTTGCCGGAGAAAACCGTTTTTGCTCCCGTTCACGTAAATAAACAGGAAAATCGCCAGGATCAGCGAGAGCAAGCGCAGCACCCACCGTCGGCTAAAGATTCCATCATTATTTCTGTTCATGACGGCCACCTCCCCGACGTCCAAACTTTGCATAGAGCTTAGTCAGCAAATTATCCCTGTGCTGGGGCTCGTGCTTGTAGAGCTGGGCCCGCAGGAACTTCAGGTAGTCACTCTGCGACATGTTGCGAATCAATTCATTATCCTTGGTGATGGAAACTTCACCCGTTTCCTCAGAAATTACAATCGTGAGGGCGTCCGTCACCTCGCTGATTCCGACCGCGGCCCGGTGCCGGGTTCCCAGTTCCTTGGGAATCAGCTTGCTGTCCGAGAGGGGAAGGTAGGCGGCCGCGACGGCAATCCGGTTATCCTTGATGATGACCGCCCCGTCGTGCAGCGGTGTATTAGGGATAAAGGTGTTGATCAGCAGGGCCCCAGAAATATCGGCGTCCAGCGGAATCCCGGTTTCAATATATTCTTCCAGGCCAGTATTCATCTGGATACTGATCAGCGCCCCAATCCGCCGCTTTGACATATACTGGATTGCCTGGTCCAGCTGCTTGATCAACTCTTCTTCCGTTTCGTTAGTCGTCTGGTGAGCGGTAAAGAACGACCCGCGTCCTAAGTGCTCAAGTCCCCGCCGAATTTCTGGCTGGAAGATAATCACAATCGCAATTACCCCCCAGTTAATGACCTGATCCATCAGCCAGGAAACGGTACTCAACCCGACATACCAGCTGACTACCTTTACCAGGATAATTATCAGAATCCCGCGGAAGAGCTGGACCGCCCGGGTCCCCCGAATTAAGATCAGCAATTCATAAATCAAAAACCAGATTACGAGGATATCAATCAGGCGAATTAAGTTTTGCCACGTCAGAAGTGAAACAATAAACTGCATAGCATCTTCACCATCCTCTAAATTCACGTTCATATTATATCATTTTAAGGGATAAAAATCTGTTATCCTGGAAGTATCAACTTAGCAAAGGGAGCATCCTTATGAAACAGTCCACTTTCTGCTGGCTTATCCGGCTTTATTTCTGGTCCTTGATAATCTTATTAGCAGTCTTCGTCAAACCACCCTATGATTTCATGGCTTTCAACACCTTTCTAGGCTACCTGCCAATTGAAATCGGGATGCTGCTGCGCCGATTCAATGACCGCCGCGCGTTGGCCTTCTGGGTGCTTTTAGTCATCTGGCTCCTCTTTTATCCTAACGCACCCTACGTTTCGACGGACCTCTTCCACCTCTCATGGCTCCATCCCCACACCAACGTCACCGGGATTCTCAAAACCGACCCGGTCATGTGGCTGATTTTTGCCATGATGCTGGTCTGCGCGCTTTCCTGTCTGATTCTCGGTACCATCAGCCTCGACCATACCACCCGTCAGCTCACCCAATTGACCAGCCCGCACCATCCCCGCCTCCAATACTGCTGGCTCGTCCTCTTCATGCTGACCGCCAGCACGGGCATTTACATCGGCCGCTTTTTGCGCCTCCACTCCATCTACCTCCTGTTTACCCCCTCCTGGTTTTTCAAGCAGCTCTGGGGGATCTGGTCCTGGCCGACGGTGGAATTTATTTTAATCCTGACGGGAATGCAGCTGATTGTCTACTGGCTCCTCAAACTTACCCAGCAGGCAAGCAAAATGATCTAACTCCCGACATATTTTAAGCTAAATGACCCCCAGAACCGGGCAAAAGCCAGGTCCTGGGGGTCATTTTTGCTAGCGACCGGCTGCCATAATGGTCAGCCGTCGCACTTGATTGTTATCTAATTGCGGCCAATAATTCGGACTTCAGTTTGCAGGCTCACGCCGAACTTTTCCTTGACCGTTTGCTGGACGTGGTGGATCACCGCCACGTAATCATTCGCGGTTCCGTGGTCAATATTAACGATAAAGCCAGCGTGCTTGGTCGATACCTGGGCACCACCTGCCGTATACCCCTGCAGGCCCGCGTCATGAATCAGCTTACCGGCAAAGTAGCCCGTGGGTCGTTTGAAAACACTCCCGCAGGATGGCAGGTCCAGGGGCTGTTTAGCAGCGCGACGGGCGTTTAATTCATCCATCTTTGCGGCGATTTCATCGTGGTCACCGGGTTGGAGACTAAAGGTGGCGTCGAGCACGACCCCATGGTTATCCTGCACACTGCTGTGCCGGTAGCCAAAGTCTAATTCTTCATTATTCAGCCGTTTAACCGTGCCGTCGGGCAGCAGCACGGTGGCACTCTCCACGACCTCCTTGGTTTCACCACCGTAGGCCCCAGCATTCATAAAGATGGCCCCACCGATACTGCCAGGAATCCCAGCTGCAAATTCTAGCCCAGTCAGACTGTGGTCCCGGGCCGCAATTGTGGTCTCAATGTAGGCGGCGCCGGCCTGGGCAGTGACCCGGTTACCCGACACACTGATTTTATTCATCCGCGTCAAAATCAGTGTCAGGCCCTCGATTCCACCATCACGAACAATCAAGTTGCTGGCGTTGCCAAGCACGGTCAGCGGTAACTGGTGGTCATTAGCATAAGCCACCAGTGTCTGGACCTCTTCCACATTTTTAGGGAAGGCCAGCCAATCAGCCGGACCACCAGTGTGGGTATACGTGTAGTGCATTAACGGTTCGTCCTGCTTGATTTCAATCTCCGGGAACTCTGTCATCATATTAGCCATTATTATTCCTCATCCTAGTTCATAAATTTGCTTACCCTGATATTGTATCATTTAATTGCAAAAGCAGGCGGCCATTTGTACAATTAAGCTATTAACGGTCTACTAAGGAGGCAGAATTGAATGAATTTTATTGCAATGGACTTTGAGACGGCCAGTGCGAAACGTTATAGTGCCTGCTCACTCGCCCTGACCATTGTCCGTGACAATCAAATTGCCGATGAGTTCTACACCCTCATCAACCCCCAAACCCCATTCTTCTGGCGCAACGTCCAAATTCATGGCATCCACGAACGCGATGTCGCTGACGCTCCCACCTTCCCCGAGGTTTGGGAACACATCAAGGGCTTCTACACCCCCGAAAAGCTGGTAATTGCCCATAACAACCGCTTTGATAACGGGGTCCTCAAGAGCACCCTTGAGCACTACGGAATTGAGCCGCCAGCCTACCAAACATTGGACACCGTTGTCAGCAGCCGGCGGCTTTTACCGGGTTTGAGCAACTACAAGCTCAACACAGTCTGCGATGCCCTCAACATTGACTTGCATCACCACCACAACGCACTCGATGACGCGCAGGCCTGCGCTAATATCCTGCTGTACCAGGGACAGCACTTTGGTAGCCAGCGCCTGCGGCCGTTCATCAAGATGGTTGGCTAGAATAATAAAGGAGAATGATTACGATGGCAGAAATTCCATTACATGGCGGGGCCTTAACGACCACCCAGCTCAACGCCATTTTTACTACGATCCCGGTCGAATTCGACTTCATTGACGAAAACGACATTGTCCGCTGGTCATCGGCAAACCGGCACCGATTATTCAAACGAACCGATGATGACCTCGGCAAGCACGTCTTGGAGGTTCAACCCGGCCACAGCCAGGGACGGGTCAAGCAGGTTTTGCATGAAATGCACAGTGGTGACCGTGATTCCATCAAGATCCTGATTCACTACCACAAGCGTCCCATTAGCATCGCCTTCTACGCCCTGCACGACGACCAGGGCAAGTACATCGGCTGCGTTGAAGTCACCCAGCCGGTCGACGACATGCAGGAACGGGGTTCCTTCTTGCGGAACATCAAGCAGATGTTTAACCGCCACTAGCCCCTCAGCTTCCAGGGCGGTCACGTGATATTGTCAAACATTCGTACCTACCACGAGGGACTGAGAATTAACTCAGTCTTTTTACTATTCTAAAGATAAAAATGCAACAACGCAGTGGCTGGCAGTTCAAACGCTGATCAATCAGCATTTGACCAACCTAAATAGGCTAGCTGCGCGTCGAAAGACAAACACCCAAAATCAGCTTGCTAGCCGATTTTGGGTGTCTTTTCTCACTCTCTCGTTTTCCTAATTTTGGTATTCCATTTCTAAGACTTTCCGCTGGCCGTCCCGGTGTTGCCCGGTTTGCCGGAAGCCGAGTTTTTGGTAGAGGCGGATTGCCGGAACGTTTTCAGCAAATACCGTCAGCACCAGCCGCTGGAGGCTGCTGTAATTCTGGAACCAGTATTCGGCCTCCCCCACTAATAGTTGGCCAATACCATTGCGCCAGTATGGTTTAGCAACCACTACGCCGAGTTCGCCAGCATTCGGCTGCTTTTCCAAGACCATGACCGTCACAATCCCAATTGGCTGGTTTCCTAACATTGCCAGCATGATCACACAGTCGTCAAAACTGTTAATCATTTCAATATTGCGGCGTTCCTGCTCTGCTGTTACATCGGCCAGGTGCGGAATTAATACGGCATCGCTCTCCGTAGCTGCTTGGCGGAGGAAGTCGAGGACCTTTGCCGCATCGTCGGCCGTCGCCAGTTTGATGTGCACTTCATCAGCCATTTAAGCCACCACATCAGCTAGCAGCTTTTGGAAGTGGGCCCCGTGGGGTTCAAATTCCAGGACCCGCTTATTTTCGTCGGCCGTCCGCTTAAAATGAATCGCTAAAAAGTCGTCTGGCAATTCATCCTCAACAAATTCAGCCCATTCAACAACACTGACCCCATCGCTGTCAAAGTATTCTTCCAAACCCAGGTCTTCGCCACCACCGTTTTCCAGGCGGTAGGCATCCATGTGGTAAAGGGGCAGGCGCCCATCGTGGTATTCGTGGATGATCGTAAAGGTCGGGCTCTTGATGATATCCGGAATCGCCAATCCTTGGGCCAGGCCCTTGGTAAAAGTGGTCTTGCCAGCACCCAGGTCACCATCGAGCACCAGGACATCGCCAGCGGCCAGCTGTGCGCCAATCGCTTTGCCCAGCGCAATCGTGGCCTCCCGGCTGTCCATTTCAACTGTCTGCATTGTACTCACCTCAGTAAAGTTATTGCTTGTCCCTATTGTAGCCTATCGGTAATGGGAACACAAAGGACAGCTATCGCCCCGGACTTTCTAAGACTGGGTTGACATTCCAACGGGAACTGGCTATGCTATTGGAGAATTAAATTAATCGGTAAGTGCAGGCGTACCCGAAACAAAATTGTGCCGTTGAGAAAGGATTTTTTATGCTCTCAACGGCTTTTTTGTTATCAATGAGTCTACTAGCTGGAATATTAACGGGAATTATCGGCATGGCCTCCCTCACTTTATACCCGGTCCTAATTTCAATCGGGATTGCCCCCGTCACTGCTAATGCCACGATCACCGTCGCAACAGTTGGTGCCGGGCTTGGGACCGTCATTTCCTCGCTACGAGAACTCAAAAATCATTGGCGAACAGCCATCCTAGTTGCCCTAATCAGCACCGGTGGAAGTATCCTAGGCGCCCTGATTCTCATCCACAGTTCCAACACCGGTTTTAAAAGGATTGTTCCCTTTTTCATCCTGTTAGCTGGCATCCTGCTTCTGCGACCAAACAAGAAGGAACCTCGGTCGAATTTACGACAGAGTACTTTCATAGTCACGGTCAACTGGCTCAGTGTCATGCTGATTGGCTTATACAATGGTTTCTTCGGCGCCGCGTCGGGACTATTAATGATTGCGGTCTTATCAAAAGTGATTGGCGGCAAGTACGCCACCTACAACGCTATTCGCAACTTTGCCTCCTTTTGCAACAACTGCGTGTCTGGAATCATGTTCATCTGCCTGTTGCCAATTCAATGGAGCGTGATTGGGCCATTGCTAATCGGCCTCTTTATTGGTGGTTACATTGGGCCCGTAATCGTTCGCTACGTTCCCGAAAAAGTAATCAAAAAAGTGGTTGGCGCCGTGGCAATCATCTTAGCCCTCGTGCTAGGCTGGCAGGCCTATTAACGCTATTAATAAAGCACCAAAGCTCAGAATTGGGAATAATTTCCGTAATTCTGAGCTTTGTAAATATTAGTTATTATTTATGCCCGAGCTGCCGTAATCAGGGCAACCTTGTAAACGTCATCCTCGTTGCAGCCCCGCGACAAATCGGCAATTGGGGCGTTCAGTCCTTGCAGGATTGGACCCACCGCGGTAAAGCCACCAAAGCGCTGGGCAATCTTGTAGCCAATGTTCCCAGCTTCCAAGCTTGGGAAGATAAAGACGTTGGCATGACCGGCAACCTTGGAATCAGGTGCTTTTAATTCACCGACCTCCGGTACAAAGGCCGCGTCGAATTGCAATTCACCATCGGCAGCAAGGTCTGGTGCCAATTCATGAACCTTCTCCGTGGCTTCGGCAACCTTGGTAACCATGTCGCCCTTGGCCGAACCCTTGGTAGAGAAGCTCAGAAGAGCCACCTTAGGGTCAATCCCAAAGAGCTTAGCCGTTTCGGCACTCTGGACGGCCACTTCAGCCATCGTTGGCGCATCTAATTCGATGTTAATCGCACAGTCCGCAAAGATGTACCGTTGGTCGCCCTTGAGCATCAAGAAAGCCCCGCTAATCCGGTGAGAACCAGGCTTCGTCTTTACAATTTGCAGAGCTGGACGAACAGTCGAACCGGTGGAGTGTACCGCCCCGGAAACCATCCCGTCAGCCTTGCCCATGTAAACCAGCATGGTTCCAAAATAGCTAACGTCCTTGAGCATTTCTTCTACCTGCTCAGGAGTGTTCTTGCCCTTGCGCCGTTCCAGCAAAGCATCAAACATTGCTTGCTTGTCCGCTGCCGGGTACTCAGCAGGGTCTAAAATCGTCAGGGCAGAAATATCCCAACCATTTTCCTTGGCAGTTGCTTCAATTTCACTCCGCTTGCCGAGTAAAATTGGCTTGAGCAGACCATCTTGTTGCAGACGAACAGCAGCACCAAGGACCCGTTTGTCTTCCCCCTCTGGGAAAACGATCGTCTTGTTTTGTCCCTTTACCTTGGCAGCAATCTCTTCAAATAATTCCATTATGCAAGTACCTCCTCAATTGATCCTAAGCATTTTTCGGCAGCTGATCCGCTGGGCCTTCATCAACTTCCGGGTTTGCCGGCAGTTGCCAATCAATCGGCTTTTCTCCCATCGCCTGAAGTGCTTCATTGGTCTTGGAAAACGGTCGTGACCCAAAGAATCCGCGGTTAGCCGACAGCGGGCTCGGGTGGGGCGACTCCAGAATAATGTTGGTGTTCGTATTAATCAGCTTCTTCTTGTCCCGTGCGGCCCGGCCCCACAGGATGAAGACAACCGGCTGGGGCCGTTCAGACAGGGCGTGAATTGCCGCGTCCGTCAGCTGTTCCCAGCCGTGTCCCCGGTGAGAATATGCCTGCCCCGCCCGAACCGTCAAGACGGAGTTGAGCAATAGCACGCCCTGGTCAGCCCAGTGCTTGAGGTAACCATGGTTCACCGGCTGAAAGCCAACGTCGCTCTGCAATTCCTTATAAATGTTTTGCAACGAGGGCGGAACCGCCACCCCCGGTAAGACAGAGAAACTACAACCATGGGCCTGATGGGGACCGTGGTAGGGATCCTGTCCCAAAATCACGACCTTGACATTGTGAAAGGGAGTCCACTCGAACGCCTCGAAGATATGGTGCATCTCCGGGTAAATCGTCCGGTGCGTGTACTCCGTTTTCAAGAAATCATGCAGCTGTGAATAGGACTGGCTTTCAAACTGGGGCTTCAAAACATCCCACCAGTCATTGTGGATTAATTGTTTCATGACTATTTTGCACCTCGCTTTTTATTTTATCATATCTGATTTACTGGTAACAGTGGAACTGAAAACGCTTTTGCGAGGGTCAAGATTAGTCATTTGCTGACCAAGCTGGTAGAATAGGTTTAATAATTAATCAAGGATGGTGGTGACTTCGTGCGGCAGTTGTATCTTCGAGATCATTCGACGGACCTTCATGGAACAACGATCATTCAGGACCAGCAGGGGCAGTCCCGGTACCTTCTCGCTGGCAAGTGGGGGTTGCACCATGATGTTCTCTCCCTCTATGCAATCAATGGGGCCCTCCTCGCTGAAGTCAAGCAGCTTTCGCTCGGCTTACTGCCAAAGTTTGCCCTTTATCAGCACCGCCAGCGGGTCGGCACCGTTGGGAAGTCCTTTGGCTTTGTCCGCCAGGTAATTTACATTCGGGGCCTAAACTGGATTATTGTCGGCTCGCCGCTGGGCAACCGCTACCGGGTCTTTGGCGGCGGTCGGCTCGTTTTTGCTATCAAACCTGTCCAGCTCACCGGCACCTACTACCATGAGCTCCAGGTGGAACGCGAAGCAGATGAACCCCTAGCAATTTTAATTGCCAGTGTGCTGGACCACTGGGCCCGCAGTGGACAGGTTAACCAGCAGCGCGTCGGTTTTACCAACCGGTCACTTGAAGGCGATCTGGAAATGAACTTTAAAATCAAACAGTAAGGTTAAGACGAGGCTGGGAGAAATCTCAGCCTCTTAGCTATTGCAACAACGCAGAAAGACGAACACCGCCAATCAGCTGGTCAGCCGGTTGGCGGTGTTTGTTTCATTCTCTGAATTTTTCAATTATAGTCACGCTTCTCCACAACCGGCCTGCTCCCGTATCTCCGCCTACTTCTCGGCAACCAGGATCCGGGTCGGCAGCCAGCCCCACAGGCCATTAAACCCGGCTCGCTTAACACTGACCTGGCGGCAATTTTGCTCGTTTAAGTAGCGCTTAAATTCGCCGACATGTTCCAAATCAATAATAACCAAGTAGCCAGCCGGCTTGAGGACCCGCAATGCTTCCCGGAGAGCTAGCTCGCGCTGCGCCTGGGGTTTGACGTTATGGATCGCTAAACTAGCAAAAACATAATCAAAACTTTCATCGTCAAAGGGCAGTTTAGTCATATCAGCGGTTTTGATTTCGGCAACATCACTGACCCCGGCTGCTTCAATATTTTGCTGTGTCGCGGTAAGGGAGTTACTCGACTGGTCAGCAGACTTCCACAGGTCGATCCCCACCACTTTGCCAGGGCGCTGAAGTTTGCCCGCCACCGCTAATAAAACCGTCCCGTGCCCAGTCCCCAGGTCGAGCACCTGACTATTTTGGGGGATTTTTAATGCCGCGACCGTTTGCCGGATAATGGCGTACTTCCCCCAGTAACTGGTGTGGACAAAGATAGTCGCGAGGACCAGCATCAATACCGGGAAAAAGAAGTTATACAGTTGGTGCGAGTTCCAGGCTGGAATCATCCCCACCAGCCCACAGGCCGTGAAAATAATTGGTACCAGCGGTGCGTCAAGTCCCTTTTTCATTGCTTAGCTTGCTCCTTCAATTTTAATGCTCCAATTATACTATCCTAGCAAATGATTGGCCAGCCTGTCTCAGTCAAAACGGCAGCGTCATGCCCGTTTCGTGACACAACGCTGCCGTTTTTCTGCTAATAATGCTTCATTACCCGTTCAATTTCACGGTTCTGCTCCCGGCGCTTGATTGCTTCCCGCTTGTCGTACTGGTGTTTCCCCTTGGCAACTCCCAGCAGGACTTTGGCATAGCCGTGCTTAATATACATCTTCAGTGGAATCAGGGTAACCCCCTTATCCTGTAAGACCCCGGTCAACCGGTGGAGTTCCTTTTTATGGAGCAGCAATTTCCGGTTACGCAGAGGATCCTGGTTAAAGATGTTGCCGTTATCATACTCGCTGATGTGAACATTCATCAGCCAGGCCTCGCCGTTTTTAATCTGGGCAAAGCCGTCCTTGAGGTTGACCCGGTGGGCCCGAACCGACTTGATCTCAGTCCCGGTCAGGACCAGTCCCGCCTCGTAAGTGTCCGTCACGAAGTAGTCGTGACGGGCCTTTTTGTTTTGGGCAATTAAGTTATCGTTATTCTTTTGTGGGGATTTTTTGGCCATTTTATCCCTCCATTAGTTATTAGTGGCGCCGTCCCTGTGAATGGTGGTCACGGGAATTGTTGTGGTGGCGCGTCTGTCCACGGTTGATCTGACGGTTATTAACGTTGCCGTTATGCTGCCGACGATCGTGGCGCTTAACGTGACCGTGGTTCCCACGCCGGCCGCCGCCACGACGACGGTTGTCATGTTCATGCGGTACCCGAATCTTGGTCGTCGGCGCGTCCTGCGGATTGACGAGTTCAAAATCAACTTCCCGCAGGTCTTTATCAACCCGCTTCAAGCGTACCTTCACCGGCTGACCAATTTGGAAAATCCGGTGCGTCTTCCGCCCAATCAGGGCCAGGTGCTTTTCAGAATATTCGTAGTAATCATCGTTCATCACGCTGATGTGGATTAACCCTTCAACGGTGTTCTCCAATTCCACGAAGAGACCGAACTTCATGACCGAGCTGACCACCGCGTCGAAGGTTTCGCCAACATGGTCCTCCATGTATTCGGCCTTCTTCATACTATCAACATCCCGCTCGGTATCAATACCGCGCCGCTCAGTCACTGAGGTGTGTTCGGCAATTTCTGGCAGCTGGTCTCGCCAGGCTGCCTTAGCACGTTCACCCTTGCCATGCTGGTCGTACCACTTAATCAGGCGGTGCACCGTGTCGTCAGGGTACCGCCGAATCGGTGAAGTAAAGTGGGTGTAGTACTTTGCCCCCAGTCCAAAGTGCCCTAACTCCTCGTCAGAATACTTAGCCTGCTGCATACTCCGCAGCATCATCACCTGCACCATCTGTTCCTCAGGCTTCCCAGCGACGTCCTTGAGAACCTTTTGCAGCATCTTCGGCTTGACGTTGTTGATGTCGCCGTGGACATCAATGCCAAAGACGTTCAGGAAGTCAACAAAGGCCTTCACCCGGTCCTTATCCGGCGTTTCGTGGATCCGGTAGAGGAACGGCACGTGCTCGTTGAAGTAGTGTTCCGCCACCGTTTCGTTGGCCGCCAGCATGAAGGATTCAATCATCCGTTCCGCCAGTCCCCGGTCACGGAGCTGGATGTCAATCGGGTGCCCCTTGTCATCAACGATGATCTTCGCTTCAGGAGCTTCAAAGTCAATTGCTCCCCGCCGCTTCCGGCTCTTGAGCAAGATCTTGTGAAGTTCGCCCATCGTCTCAAACATCGGCACGAGGTCCTTATACTGGTCGATCGTCTTTTGGTCATGGGCTTCCAGGATCCGGTTGACCGCCTTGTAGGTCATCCGGGCGTGGGACTTCATCACACTTGGGAAAATCCGGTGCTTAACGACCCGGCCCTGCTCATCGATTTCCATCTCACAGCTCATCGCCAGCCGCTCTTCACCCGGGTTCAGAGAACAAATCCCGTTAGACAGCCGTTTCGGCAGCATTGGAACCACCCGGTCGGTCAGGTAAACGGAAGTCCCCCGCTTGAAGGCTTCCTTGTCCAGCGGCGTCCCCGGTTGGACGTAGTGGCTGACGTCGGCAATGTGGACCCCTAAGTGGTAATGACCATTGTCCATCTTCCAGGCCACCACGGCGTCATCAAGGTCCTTTGACTCGATGGCGTCAATCGTCACCAGCGGCTGATTGGTAATATCCTTGCGGCCCTTCTTTTCCTCTGGCAGAACGTGCAGGGGAATCTTGTTGGCTTGGTCCATTACTTCCTTGGGGAACTCATGCGGAACGTCATGGGCGTAAATCACCGACAGGATATCAATCCCCGGTTCGTCCTTGTTTCCGATGACCTCGGTCACCGCACCAGTCATTGCCTGCGGTGATTCGTCACTCGGGTAGGTCGTAACGGTCGCGGTCACGACCTCGCCGTCCATGGGCTTTAACCCCTTATCAGTAACGAAGAAACGGTACTGGGATAACTTTTTGTCCTTGAGCAGGATTTCGCCGATGTAGTTGCCGACCGTTTCCTGCTTAAATTCCCCCACGACCCGTTCATAATTGTGGTCAATAATCTTAGTAACCTGAGCTTCTGGCCCCTGCCCCGCGGCTGGATCTCCCGGCCGCAGAACCTTGACCGCCACCGTGTCGCCATTGAGGGCGTGCAGGGTATGGTCAGGGTTAACATACATATCCGGCAAGTCCGGATCGTATTCTACGAAGCCAAAACCCTTATCGTTGCCATGAAAAGTCCCAGTAATCGGTTCCTGCTTAATGACCGCTTCGAACTCGCCCTTGTCGGTCACCCGAACCTTCTTTTCCCGTTCGAGCTGCGCCAGGGTCTGGATGATCGGGGTAAATTGGTCGGCGTTGTCCATGTTCAGTGCATGGGCAATCCGTTCCGCCGAATAGCTAATCCCGGCATTCTTCGTTAAGAAGGCGCTAATTTCATCTTTTAAGTTTAAACTATTACTTGTCATTTTGTACCTCAAATAAGTTATTTAAAAAGTGTTCCACGTCGTTAAACAGTTGACGGTGGGCAGAATTGACCGTCAACAGGTGGGTTGCCGTTGGGTAATAGTGGTAATCAACCGGGGTTCCCTGAGCTTGCAGCTTATCCCGCAGGGTAGCTCCCGAACGCGGATCAATCATCTCATCGGCCCCGCCCTGGGCGATGAAAAACGGCCGCTTGATCTGGCCGAGCCGCTGATCCAGCTCCTTGGTCAACTGCTGAATTGCCCCTAGCTGCTGGGGAAGCCGCGCGTCTAACCAGTTTAGGCGTTCCTGGATCAAATCTGGCGCCAGGCCATGCTGCCGGTAATACTTGGCAGCCAGACGGGGGAAATATTCCGGAACGTTAGTCGCGCCCCAACTGGTAATCGGTGACGCAAAGACGCCGCCACCGGCTAAACTAGGATCCTCTTCCAGGGCCTTGGTTGCGAAAAGTCCGCCGAGTGATAGGCCAAAAATGGCAATCTGGGTCAGGCCGTAATCTTTAAGCCGAAAAATTGCCATCCGGGTATCATCCCACCACTCATCGGGGTTGCCGGTTTGCAAAATTTTCCGGGGATCGCCGCCATGGCCCGTAAAGAGGGGCGCACAAACGGTGTACCCCGCCCAATTCAGGTGGCGGGCCAGCATCCGAACATCATTGCTGTTCCCAGTATAGGCGTGCAGGAGGATCACTCCCCGCTTGCCGCTATGGGGGAAAAAGCAGGTTTCGCCAGTATAGGTCTTCATCTTTACCCCACTCCCAACAAAAAGCCCCCTGAAGCATAGCTAGCAGGGGGCATAATCAAGTTAATGTGATGACACGTAAACCAGCGCCAATGCCAGAATGAAGAATAACGCCCCACAGATAGTCGTTACAATCTGCATGACCGCCTCAAATCCCCGGGCCTTCCGCCGGGAAAAGAGGTCGCCCGCGCCACCGGTCAAGGCTGACATCGCATCGTTATCGTTTTTGGCTGGTTGCATCATTACACACGCAATCAGAATCACACATACGATTAGAAAAATTGTCATTAAAGTATTATACAAGGAAATTTCCTCCTAATTTATACCCACTATATCTTGAATATCATATCATACTAAAGCAGTAATTTCTATACATCCGCATAATGCGCCGCCCGGGAAATCTGGCCGAGAACCTTGCCAGTCCTGCTCTGACAGACTTGAATAATCAGAGTGTCCCCAGCCGCCAGTTTGGTCTGCCCGTTTGGAATAATCCGTTGCTCACCCCGGTAAACACTCGTGACAATACTATTAGCGGGCCAGTCATAGTCCATGATCCGCTTGCCGTCCAGACGTGCCCCAGCGTAAATCGTCACCGACATTTCGACTTCCTGGGGGTGGTTATCCTGGTGTTTACCAATAAAGTTGTTGAACATCGCGGTATAGACTGGTTCCCCATGGAGACTATCCACTACCAAGTAAGCCACCATCGCGACAATTGCCAGGGGCATTAAATGGGCAAGCGACCCGACCATTTCGGTAATCAAAAGGATGGCGGTAAAGGGGGCCTTGCTGATGCAGGCAAAATAGCCGGCCATGGCGTAGATAATAAAGTTTGGCAGGTACTGGGCGGGCAAGAGACCGCAACGCACCATCAACGCGCAGTATACCGCCCCCAGAACAGCTCCGAGGGTCAGAATCGGCAGGAAAATCCCCCCGGGCAGCTGTGAACTATAACTAACCATTGAAAAGACAAAGCGGAGGAGGAAGAGGCCCGCAAAGAGGCTGAGCGAGAAGGGCAAACTGGTCAGCTCACCAATGAGCCGGTTCCCGCCACCTAACGTGACCGGCAGGTACCAGGCAATCGGGATTACCAGCAGGAAGGGAACAACGGGATAGGCAAACGGGGGCAGCCAAGTGAGCTTCGCCGTCCACGAATCAAGCCGGAGGATCACCAGCTGGTAGAGGCGGCCCAGTAAGCCCAGGACCAGCCCCAGCACCACTAAGTGCCAGTAGTAGCGGGTCGGCAGCATATACCGGTAGGGCACGTCCAGAACCGGGTGGAGACCGAAAATCGTGAGGGAAACCATGTTGGAACACAGGGCACTGACGAAAGTCGCCAGCCAGATGACCGGCGAAAAGTTATGGTAGACCTCCTCTAGGATAAAAATCGTGGCTGCAATCGGTGCGTTAAAGGCGGCGGAGAGCCCGGCAGCCGCTCCGCTGGCAATGCCCACCTGGCGGTTCAGTTTGCCCGCGTGCAGGCTTTCCTCAACCCCTTGACCGATCGTGGCCCCGAGTTGAATCGACGGTCCTTCCCGTCCAAGGTAGAGCCCCGAACCAATCGCCAGAATTCCACCAAAGAATTTCCGCCAAAGAACCGCCCACCATTCTTCCTCAAACTGGCTGGTGAGCTGCCCCTCAACCTGGGGAATCCCTGACCCCTTAATGTTAGGGTGCCGCTGGGTCAACCAGCCCAACAGCAGGGCAAGGATAATTGAACCAAGCGCCCAGAAAATCAAGCCGGCCGGATGCTGGTGAAAGTACTGAAAACAGGTTGTTACAAGGTTTAATAGTTTCTGAATCGCCAGGCGGAACAAACTGACGACCAGGCCGGTCAACAGGCCGATCAAAATTGCCCGCCCGACCTGGACTAGCTGGTTATGTTGACGGATAAACTCACCCTTCTGCATGTAGATAATTCCTTTCAACTAAACTTAAACTACCCCATTGTACTACGAAACCGGCTAAGGAACACTAGAACTTCCTTAGCCGGTTAGGCATTATTCAGTTATCGCTTAGCCCCGTTGCCGGTCAAAGCCGTGCCGAAGCAGGTAAACGACCACCGCGAAAATCAGAACCAGCGCACCGACAATCACGGAAACCCGGGTATCAGGGTTGATGAACATAAAGATTACAATCACGATTAACATTACAAACGCGAAGTAGTTGGAGAACGGGTACAGGGGCAGCTTGAACGGGTGCTGTGCCATCAAGTCCGGGTTGTTGTGCCGGAAACGCAATTCGGCCAGTAGAATGACGAACCACGGAATCATCCCCGGCAAGACGGACGAGCTAAAGACGACCACGAACATGTTCGCCGTGGACTTGCTGTAAATCGAGGCAATGATATCGATGATGAAACCAATCAAAATCCCGCCGGAAATCCCCAGGATTGCCGCATGGGGGACCACCCGCTTGGAAAGGCGTCCAAAGATACTTGGCGCGTCCCCCTCATGGGCCAGCTTAAAGAGCATCCGGCTGGAACTGTAAATTCCCGAGTTAGCACCGGACAGGGCAGCCGTCAGGACCACGAAGTTAATAATGGACGCTGCGGCAGTGATCCCAACCTTGGCAAAGGTAGAAACGAATGGTGAGCCGACGCTGCTCAGCTGGTTCCAAGGGTAAATCGTGACAATCACGAAGATCGCGCCAATGTAGAAGATCAAAATCCGGAAAAGTACTGACTTAACCGACTTGACAATGGCCTTTTGCGGGTCGGCAACCTCCCCGGCAGAAATTCCCAGGAGTTCGATTCCCTCATAGGAACCGACAATGATCGACATGGAGAAGAAGAAGCCGGACACCCCACCGGTGAAGAAACCACCGTGGGACCACAGGTTGCTAAAACCAGTCGGGTGACCACCGTTGCCAAAGCCAAAGAAGATTACCATAAAGCCCAGTAAAATCATAAAGATAATCGTGATGACCTTGATCATCGCGAACCAGAATTCAAGCGACCCGTAGGCCTTTGCACTGGCGAGGTTGGCAAGAACCAAGAAGATAATGATAATAATTCCGGCTAGCCAGGTATGCATATGCGGCCACCAGTACTTGAGATACTCGGTTGCCGCCACCACTTCAGACATCCCGACAACAATGTACTCAAACACGTTAGCCCACTTGGCAAGGTAACCAGCCAGCGGGTGGACATACTCGGTCGCGTAATCCGCAAAGGAGCCAGTCCCCGGGTTGACGTAAATCATTTCTCCCAGAGCCCGCATGACAATATACAGGATTAAGCCCACAAAGGCATAGGAAAGTAAAACTGACGGCCCCGTCCACTTAATCGTCGAGGTAGCCCCCATGAAAAGGCCGACCCCGATGGCGCCACCAAGTGAAATCATTTCCATTTGGCCCGCAGTCATTGACCGCCGTAATTCTGGTGCAGATTTCTTCATATCCAATCAGATTCCCTTCTCTTTTCATTTATCAGTTTCAAAGTATATTATAAATTTTCTTTGATTTCCACGGATTTCTAATCTTTTTTTAATTCTTTCGCCGAATTACCGGGATCAACTTAATAATTTAAAGTAAAACCGGTGGAGAACGATGTTTTCTTTCGTTCTCCACCGGTTAATAAGCACCAGTTGCTGCTAGTTGATTTCGCCCAGGCGTTCCTTAACCAGGGCCCGGACTTCCCCGGCGGTCACACACTGGTTGATGGCCTCATCTGCTAGCCGGGCGCACTCGTTCGTATCAAGTTTGCTCATTAAGGTCCGGGTCCGCAGGATCGATGATGAAGACATTGAATACTCGTCGAGCCCCATCCCCATCAGCAGCGGCAAGGCGATACTATCTCCCGCCATCTCGCCACACATGGCAACCTTGGTATCATGACGGTGTCCGGCGTCGATGACGTGTTTGAGCAAGCCAAGGAAGGCCGGGTTTAGCGGCTGGTAGAGGTACGCCACCTCATCATTGCCCCGGTCGGCCGCGAAGTTGTACTGGATCAGGTCGTTGGTCCCGATGCTAAAGAAGTCGACTTCCTTCGCAAACTGCTCGGCATTAATCGCCGCCAGCGGGACTTCAATCATCATCCCGAGCTTGATACTGTTTCCCAGGCCGGGCTGGTCCTTTTGTAACTCACGCTTGCACTCGTTAAAAATTTTCTTCGCCGCCCGCAGCTCAGCGATGGTTCCAATCATCGGAAACATAATTGACAACGGACCATGGGCGGACGCCCGAATCAGCGCCCGCAGTTGGGCCTTAAAGATGGCCGGATGCTTGAGACTGATTCGAATTGCCCGGTAGCCCAGGAAAGGGTTCATTTCACGGGGAAGCGGCAGGTAAGGCAAGGGCTTGTCCCCGCCGATGTCCAGCGTCCGGACGACCACCGGCTTCCCCTGCATCCCAATTAGGGCCTGACGGTAAGACTGATACTGCTCATCCTCCGTCGGCATATGGTCACTGCCCATGTAGAGAAATTCGGACCGAAAGAGTCCCACGCCATCAGCCCCCTGTTGAACTGCCGCGGCGACGTCATTCGGGTTGCCAATATTGGCGGAAATTTCAAACCGTTGCCCGTCCTTAGAAATTGACGGCGCGTTGACCCGCTGGCGCCATTCTTTTTGTTCCCGCGCCAGTTGCTGCGCCTTGGCGGTAAAGTGGTCGACCTGGTCCGCGGCTGGCCCTACCACCACCGTTCCCTGCAGGCCATCGACAACGAGCTGCTGCCCATCCTTCGTAGCCCGCGTAATGTGGTCAGTTCCGACCACCGTTGGAATTCCCAGTGTCCGGGCCATAATTGCGGCATGGCTAGTCCGGCCTCCCAGGTCGGTCACGATGCCCTTTATAAACCGGGTATCCATCTGTGAGGTATCAGAGGGGGTAACTTCGTGCGCCACAATAATAACTGGCTGGTTAATGGCCCCGATATCCGGCAGGTGCTTTCCCAAGAGGTGGCTGAGCAGGCGTTTGGCAACGTCCCGAACATCCCCCGCCCGTTCCTGAATGTAGGGGTCGGACAGTTGGGCTAGGGTGCGGGCAAAGCGGGTCGTTACGGTATCGACTGCCTCCTCAGCACAGATTTGCTGGTCGATCTGCTGCTTAACCTGCTTTAACAGCTCCGGATCAGAAAGGATGGCAATGTGGGCGTCAAAAATCGCTAAGTCGTCCGGCGTCAACCGACCGGCTGCCCGGTCTTTTAACAGCTGCAAGTCAGCGCTTGACGCGTCGACGGCCTGCATGAAACGTTTGTACTCGACCATCGGGTTTGCAATCCGCCGCTTCTCGTAATGCAGGTCTGGCTCCACCAGTCGGTAAGCCGGGGCAATGCCAATCCCCTCACTTGCGGCGATCCCTCTAATCTCTTTTGCCATCACTCTTCCTCCTCGTTCCGTCCTGCTTAATGGCGGTTTCGCTAATATTATATAGCTCCTCTTGCCAGAAAACAAAGCGTTTTCAACCCTTGATAGCAAAAAGGCGCTAGGTCCGAGTAATGGTCGGTTGCCTAGCGCCCTTGCTCATTAATTCTGGCTGAGAATTAACGGTTTTCGATATCTTGACGAGCTTGCTCACTCAGGTTGTAGAATGAGTGAATACCCTTGTATTGGGCAACGTCGCCAAGGTTGTCTTCGATCCGCATCAGTTGGTTGTACTTAGCAAGACGGTCAGTCCGGCTCATGGAACCAGTCTTGATCTGTCCGGCATTCGTAGCAACAACCAGGTCAGCGATGGTCGTGTCTTCAGTTTCACCAGAACGGTGGGAAACGATGGCAGTGTAACCCGCTTCCTTAGCCATTTCGATGGCTTCAACAGTTTCAGTCAAAGTACCGATTTGGTTAAGCTTGATCAGGATGGAGTTAGCAGCCCCCATCTTGATCCCCTTCTTCAGGTAGTCAGTGTTAGTAACGAAGAAGTCGTCACCAACCAGTTGAACCTTCTTGCCAAGTTCGTTGGTCAGGGTTACCCAGTCATCCCAGTTATTTTCGTCAATTGGGTCTTCGACAGAAACGATTGGGTACTTTTCAATGATGTCAGAAAGGTACTTAATCCATTCTTCAGTGGTGTATTCTTCACCAGTGGACCAACGGAGCTTGTACTTCTTAGCGTCGTCGTCCCACAGTTCGGAAGCAGCTACGTCAAAGGCAATGGCAATGTCCTTGCCTGGCTTGTAACCAGCATCCTTGATGGCCTTGATCAGGTATTCGAATGGTTCTGCGTTGTTTGCAAAGTCAGGAGCAAATCCACCTTCGTCACCAACAGAGGTTACCTTGCCGGCAGCTTCCAATTCCTTCTTCAAGGCGTGGAAAGTTTCTGAACCCCAACGAATAGCTTCACGAACAGTTGGCGCACCAACTGGCATAATCATGAATTCTTGGAAGTCAACCTTGTTATCAGAGTGGGCACCACCGTTGATAACGTTCATCATTGGCGTTGGCAATACGTGAGCATTGAAACCGCCAAGGTAGTTGTAAAGAGGTACTTGTAATTCATCAGCAGCAGCCCGGGCAGCAGCCAGTGAAACAGCTAAGATAGCGTTGGCACCAAGCTTACCCTTGTTAGGAGTACCGTCTAACTTGATCATTGCCTTGTCGATGGCGATTTGGTCAGTAACTTCCATCCCCACGATTTCCTTGGCAATCACGTTGTTAACGTTGGCAACGGCCTTTAAAACACCCTTGCCGCCAAAACGGTCCTTGTCGCCGTCACGCAATTCAACGGCTTCGTGTTCACCAGTTGAAGCACCTGATGGAACGATTCCACGGCCAACACCGCCAGCTTCAGTGTAAACTTCTGCTTCAACAGTTGGGTTACCACGTGAATCAAGAACTTCACGTGCATAAATATCTGTAATAAGTGACATTTTGATGAATCTCTCCTCTGTCTTAAATTCGATAGCAATCGCGCTACTACAAGTAATATTGTATTATTTTGCACAACTAAAAACAAGCATTTAATGGTTAACTATTTCTAAAAAAGTCCGGGGATCGAGGCTGTCAGTGCCTACCAGAACGCCATCAATATCGCTTTTTGCCATCATTGCCCTGGCGTTGGCCGGCGTCACACTGCCGCCATAGAGGATCCGAACATTATTAGCAACGTCCTCCCCGTACATATCATTGATAGTCTGACGAATTAGGTAGCAACCCTCCTCGGCTTGATCGGAATCCGCGCTTTGACCACTGCCAATCGCCCAAGAAGGCTCGTAAGCTACGGTGACATTACAGATATCCGCCTCGCTCAGCCCCTTCAGGTCAGCTAAAATCCGGTTGACTGCCCAGTGGATTTTATCATCAGCCGCAATTCGCCGAGCCATCGTATCATCACAGCAGACGATTGGACACAGGCCGTTGCGGAGGGCCGCCTTTACCTTTTTATTAATTAATTCGTCGTCTTCGTGGAAGTAGTTCCGCCGCTCCGAGTGGCCTAAGATCACGTGGTGAATTCCCGCCTGGTAGAGAGCGTAGGGACTCGTCTCGCCAGTATAGGCCCCCTCGTCTTGGTAATAGCAGTTTTCCGCCATTACTTTCAGCGGGGACCCGGCAGCTGCTTGAACCATCGGAACCAGGGAAAGGGTGGGCGCCGCCAGTGCCGTTTGCAGCTGGTCAGCTGGTGGTAGCTGATCCTTAACCTGGTTAACAAAAGCCACCGCTTCCGCTACCGTCTTGTGCATCTTCCAGTTGCCGGCAATAATCGGAATACGCATCTTAATTCCTCCTAAAAAGGGCGGAAACCGTATCTACGGTTACCGTCCTCTTCGTAACTAATTATTATTACTTTTCAGAAATTGCAGCAATTCCTGGCAGAGTCTTCCCTTCAAGGTAAGTCAGTGAAGCACCACCACCAGTGGAAATGTGGGTCAGCTTGTCAGCGACGCCCAATTCCTTAACGGCAGCAGTAGAGTCCCCACCACCGACAATGGTCGTAGCGTCAGTCAAAGTCCCAAGGAACTTACCGATTTCCAGCGTTCCCTTGGCGAAGTTTGGCATTTCAAAGACACCCATTGGGCCGTTCCAAACAACGGTCTTAGCATCCTTCAGAACGTTTTCGAATTCTTCCACGGACTTTGGACCAATGTCGAGGGCCATCCAGCCGTCATCAATGTCGCCTTCAACGACCTTAGTGTCAGCATCGTTATTGAACTTGTCAGCGACAACGTTGTCAATTGGCAGAACCAGCTTGTCACCGGCCTTGTCCAGGATTTGCTTAGCAACGTCGATCTTGTCCTTTTCAACTAGGGAGTTACCAACCTTGATCCCCTTGGCAGCGTAGAAGGTGTAAGCCATCCCACCACCGATGATGATCTTGTCGGCCTTGTCGAGCAGGTTGTCGATCACGCCGATCTTGTCGGAAACCTTGGCACCACCTAAGATGGCAACAAATGGCCGTTCTGGGTTGTCCACGGCGTCACCCAAGAACTTGATTTCCTTTTCCATCAGGTAACCGGCAGCAGCCTTGCCCGGCTTGTTAGTAGCAATCCCAACGTTGGAAGCGTGCTTCCGGTGGGCAGTACCGAAAGCGTCGTTAACGAAGACGTCACCCAGTGAAGCCCAGTACTTGCCCAATTCAGGATCGTTGCCGGATTCGCGCTTGACGTATTCGCCGTCCTTAACATCTTCGTAACGGGTGTTTTGAACGAGCAAAACATCACCGTTCTTCATGTTGTCGATGGCGTCTTCCAATTGCTTGCCTTCAGTTACGGGAACAAAGGTAACCGGCTTGTTCAGCAAGTTCGAAAGCCGTTCAGCGACTGGACGCATGGACAGGCCCGGCTTGTCTTCTTCCTTCTTTACCCGACCCAGGTGGGAGAACAGGATTGCCCGGCCACCATGGTCAATCACATACCTAATCGTTGTCAGTGCTGCCACGATCCGGTTGTCGTCGCCAACAACGCCGTCCTTAATTGGAACGTTGAAGTCAACCCGCATCAATACCTTTTGGCCTTCTAAAGGAAGGTCTTCAACAGTTAATTTAGCCATGTGAGTATTTACCTCCTTCTTGTTAAAAAAGCGGGCGGAGTTTCCTCCTCCCGCCATTAATTCATTTCCTTGGTCAGGGATGAATTACAGAGTTGCAAAGTGAAGCAGAGTCCGGATCATGTTGCTGGTGAAACCATATTCGTTGTCGTACCAAGCAACAGTCTTAACTAATTGTGAACCGTCATCGGCTTCCATGATTTCAGTTTGTGAAGGGTCGAATACGGAACCGTAAGTAGAGCCAATGATATCAGTTGATACGATTGGGTCTTCAGTGTAACCGTATGCTTCGTTACCTTCAGTAGCCTTCTTCATAACGTCGTTGATTTCGTCAACAGTGGTCTTCTTGTCCATGATGGAAACAAGTTCAGTCAGGGAACCGTCAACAACACCAACACGTTGAGCGTGACCAGAAAGCTTACCGTTCAGTTCTGGGATAACCAGGCCGATAGCCTTGGCAGCACCAGATGAGTGAGGAATAGTGTTAACACTTGCAGAACGGTTGTTACGCATCTTCTTACCACGAGGGCCATCAAGGATAGCTTGGGTAGAAGTGAAGGCGTGCACAGTGGTCATAGTACCAGCCTTGATACCAAAGCTCTTGTTCAGGAAGTAAGCCATTGGTGCAAGACAGTTAGTGGTACATGAACCGGCAGAAACGATCTTGTCGTCAGCCTTCAAAGTGTCAAGGTTAACACCAGGAACAACAGTAGGAATGTTGCCAGCAGGTGCAGAAATCAGAACACGCTTTGCACCAGCGTCCAAGTGAGCTTGGGACTTTTCTGCTGAAGTGTAGAAACCAGTACATTCAAGAACGAAGTCAACACCGTCGTTCTTTACCCAAGGAATGTTCCGTGCATCGCGTTCTGCGTATACAGGGTATTCCTTGCCATCAACAACGATGGCGTTGTCAGTTGATGAAACTTCACCAGGGAACTTGCCGTGAGTAGAGTCGTACTTCAGCAAGTAAGCCAGCATTGAAGGAGTAGTCAAGTCGTTGATGGCTACAACTTCGATTTCGTCAGTGTTCAATTCGTGAATCCGACGGAAAGCCAAGCGACCAATCCGACCGAAACCGTTAATACCAATCTTTACAGTCATACTGCAATTTCCTCCTTTAGGAAAAACAAAATTGAGTAAATACCTCATTCAATAAGTCAGCCAAGCTAGCTTGTTAAACAGGGTACAAAACCTTACGACATTTATAATACTCATCTTCTGGGGAATTGTCTATTCAATCAACTCATAAATTTCGAATTTTATGGTGTAAGCGCTATTTCGATTAAAAATTTCAAATAATGCTTGCAATCCATTTAGGGATAAGATACTATATTACTTGTCGATTGATGACGCGCCCTTAGTGTAATGGATCGCACGTGAGATTCCGGTTCTCGAGATCCGAGTTCGACTCTCGGGGGGCGCATAATTTAAGGCTTGGAAGTTCCGACTTCCAAGCCTTTTTTGTTTATTTGATAATCAAAAAGCAGGCGAAATATGTAGTGACCACTCTCGCCCGCTCCCTCGCTCTTCAATTCTTACCCTTGGCTGATTTGAAGCTCAACTAGCCCAAATCAGGAGGTCATTGTTAGCAGATATAGTACCTTAATCTGGGGAAAATTTGCCATCCTTATTTACTTTGACTGCCATATTAACTACATTTTATTTTGCGGACGACGCTTTGCTTGCCGGCGAAGGACGTTAACTAACCGGGCCCGGTTATAGCGTTGGAGGACAATAAATGGCACTTCGACCAGGCTGGCAGCGACCGAGCTGATGATGAAGACCACCGGATCGCCAAAGGGAATGACTAGCAAGACGGGAAGATAGCTGAGGAGCAGCATTAACTCATGGTCCACCTCCGCATAGGTCATCGTTTTAATGATGTCTGCGAGGGAATGCTGGCGAACGTCATACTTTGCCGGTGAATACGTTGGCAGCCACTTCTTCCACCTTTTCACCCTGAGTAATCGGTAAAGGCGTCGTTCACCGGCCCCGACCTTAAACCAAGCCGCAGATGGTCTGAGCTGCAGGCGCGGTTCGAGCCAGTTGCCAACTATCAGGCGCATTCCAAGCTGGTAAAAGAGAACCAATAATGTAATCACGATTGTTAGGAGAAAACGCTGGGGGTAAAGTCCGTAGCAGGCCCCCGTCACGAGGAAGCCCAGCCCGGACCACAAAGTCAGCCGCCTCATTAATTTTTCCATAATTTCCACCTCCACTTACTATCCCCGTTCCCCACTACGGCAAAAAAATAAGGAGACCGAGTCACTCCCGGTCTCCTTTATTTTATGAATTACTTTTCGTCAGCTGGCTTTTCCTTAGCCCACTTGCGAATAGCTTCAATCTTCTTTTCTTTTAATGCTCGCTTGTACTTAGGAGCAATTGGGCGACGGCCCTGAACGCCGTATGGGTGTGCTTTACGCATAGCTAATATGCCTCCTTATTGTGTACGTAAATTAATTAACGTTCCAATTATACCGGGCCAGCTAATAAAAAGCAAGTCCTGGTCAAAAAGCATTTACAAGCGGGCTCATTTCAACTTCTTCTGCCAAAAAATTTACTAAATTCTTCCTTTTACTATGACATTTTACTAGCAAGTGGAAGCCTACTCCGCCACTGCATCCGCAAAGATGACTAGACCAATTCGATATTATCAGCTTTTAAATACTGATATATTAGGTCTTGCATTATAGACCAATCGAGTGTAGTATACAAGATATGATTAAGAGCTACGAAATAAAAAAGCAATTAGCTCCAGGAGGGCATTATTATGACTAACACGAAATCATTGAACGTTTTTATTACGACCGCTGACTGGCGTGCCTTAGACCGGCAGAGTGCTGCAACTGAATTAGCCCTGCTCTGCACGGACATCAACCACTAAAATCAATAATATTGAAGAGAGGTTGGGAATAAACTCAGCCTCTTTACTATTTTAAAACCCAAAATACAGCAACGCAGTAGGCGGCTGGCAGGTCAAATAGGCTGTCATCCCCTCTTTCTTTTTTAGCCAATAGGAGATAAAATATTTGACCTTTTTTGACCAACCGAGTATAGTATTAATATCAGTTAGCAATGATTGCTAACGAGTGCTAATTACAAGGAGGCCACATAATGAACTTAGTTCCTACTGTCATTGAGCAGTCATCACGCGGTGAACGTGCTTATGATATTTACTCACGGCTTCTGAAGGACCGGATTATCATGTTATCTGGTCCAATCGAAGACGAAATGGCAAACTCAATCGTTGCGCAGCTCCTCTTCTTGGACGCGCAGGATTCAACTAAAGATATCTACCTTTACATCAATTCTCCTGGTGGTGTTGTTACCTCTGGGATGGCAATCTACGACACGATGAACTTCATCAAGTCCGACGTGCAGACGATTGTTATCGGGATGGCCGCTTCCATGGCGAGTGTCTTAGTTTCATCCGGGACCAAGGGTAAGCGGTTTGGCTTACCACACTCCCAAGTGCTGATTCACCAACCATCTGGCGGTGCGCAAGGTCAACAAACTGAAATCGAAATTGCTGCTACTGAAATTCTGAAGACCCGGAAGATGATTAACGAAATTCTGGCTAAGAATTCCGGTCAGCCAATTGAAAAGATTAACCGTGATACCGAACGGGACCACTACTTAACTGCTCAAGAAGCGGTTGACTATGGTCTGCTGGATGGCATCATGGAAAACAATTCGAGCTTAAAGTAAGCGCGGGTACTAAAAAGGAAGCTGTGAAAATTCGCAGCTTCTTTTTTTAGTTTAAACTGTTTTGCTCGTGCGGAGTTCATCGGCGTAGGCATTCAGTTTCCGCAAGCGGTGGTTGACGCCCGACTTAGAAATTGGCCCACCCGGGACAAGCTGGCCAAGTTCCTTGAGACTAACCTCCTGGTGGTTCAGCCGGGTCTGAGCAATTTCACGCAGCTTATCCGGGAGACTTGCCAGACCAACGGTATCTTCGATCAGCTTGATGTTTTCAATCTGCCGGGTTGAGGCGTTGGCAATCTTGTTCATGTTGGCATTCTCGCAGTTCACCAGCCGGTTGACCGAGTTTCGCATATCGCGGACAATCCGGACGTTTTCAAATTGGAGCATCGAGTTAGTCGCCCCGATCAATGACATAAAGTTGGCAATCTTTTCGGCTTCCTTGAGGTAAACAATGTAACCACTGCGCCGGGCCGTCGTCTGGGCATTGAGGCCAAACTGGTTCATCATCTGGGCAATCATTTCGTTGTGCTCCTCGTACAGGGAGTAAATCTCCAGGTGGTAGCTGGAGGTCTCCGGATTATTAACGGACCCCCCTGCTAGAAAAGCCCCCCGTAAGTAAGAGCGGACCATCCACTCATCCTTGAGCAGGTCTAACGGTACCTGTTCTTTGATCTGGAAGTTTTGCAAAATCCCCAGGTCATCAAGGACCCGTTGGGCAGAATAGCGCAGGCGAACAATGTACTGGTTGTTTTTCTTTAACTTCATCTTCCGCCGCACCACAATTTCACTTTCCACATTGTAAAATTCTTTCAGCAGCGAATAAATCCGGCGGGCAATCGCCGGATTTTCTGTTTGGATATTAAGAATTAACTGGCGATTGGCAATGGCAATACTGCCGTTCATCCGGATTAACGCCATCAGTTCCGCCTGGGCGTTCTTCTGGTGGACTTTAATCGCCGTCAGTTCCTTTTTAACTTCACTCGCGTAGGACATTTCTCTCCTCCTCTATTCGTGGACCTGGTGGAGGCGGTTCATCAATTCGGCTACTACCCGATCACGGTCATGGAAAGCCCCGTTGTCTTTCAAGCGGAGAAAATTAGCACTGATAACCCGGCAGCCTAGGTCTCGCAAGCCCTGGAAATCGTGCCCCACTGGCTGAGAAATCTCGTTCCACTGCTTAAAGTCCAGGTAGTTTTTCGGTACCGGCTGGATATTGACCAGGACGGTGTCGATAAAGTTCTGTCCCAGGTGGCTATTGAGAACGCGCACGTGGTCAGCGTCGGTAAAGTGGTCGGTCTCGCCCTTTTGGGTCATGATGTTGCAAATGTAGACAACTTCCGCCTTGCTTTCACATACCGCGTCCCGGACCGCTTTAATCATTAAATTCGGTAGGATACTGGTAAAGAGGCTTCCTGGGCCGATCACGATCTGATCAGCCGCTCTGATTGCCTGAAGGACTTCCGGTACCGGCTGGATCTGGTCACCATCCGCCCCGTCTGCTGACGTTACCCAGACCCGCTTGATTCGCTGGTGAGCCGCCGTAATTTCAGCTTCTCCGCTAATTGTTGACCCATCAGTAAATTCCGCGTTGAGGGTCAGTGGTTCGTTAGCGACCGGGTACACATGGCCACGGATTTTCATCATCTGGGAGAGTTCCTGGACCGCCGGAAAAATTCCGCCGCGCATTTCAGACAAGGCTGAGATAATCAGGTTGCCGATAGCGTGTCCCGCGAAAAACTGGTCCGAACTCTTGAAACGGTACTGAAAGACATCTAATTCTAATGGTGACATTTCTGATAAGGCCACCAGGACATTACGAATGTCACCCGGCGGCACCACGTTAATGTAATTTCGCAGGATTCCCGACGAGCCGCCATCATCAGCAACCGTCACGACTGCCGTCACGTCGGCATCCTGGTCACGAAGCCCCCGGAGAACGACTGGCAGGCCAGTCCCACCACCGATAACAACTATTTTCGGCTTATGCATCATCCACGTTCACTCCCCTCTTACTGCGCCTTACTGATGTCACGGTGGTAGAGATTAACCTTATAACCATCCTTTTTAAGCCCCGCGGCCAGTTTGTTGGCAATCGTTACCGACCGGTGCTGTCCACCCGTACAACCAATTGCTACCGTTAAGCTGCTCTTGCCCTCCTTAATATAACCAGGCAGGGCGTTTTCCAACAACGACCGCAGATGAGCGTAAAACTCTTGCGCCGCCGTGCTCTTCATAACGTACTCCTGCACCGCCGCATCATTCCCGGTCAGGTACTTTAGTTCGGGCAGGTAGAAGGGGTTGGGGAGAAAGCGGACGTCCATTACGATGTCGGCATCCAGGGGGAGGCCGTACTTAAAGCCAAAGGACATTACCTCAACAAAGAAGTTGCTTTCTTCACCATTGCTAAAGAGCTTGTCAATCCGCAGCTTGAGGTTCCGGGGAGTCAAATCGGTGGTGTCAATGATCACATCCGCCCGGCTCTTCAGCTCACTCAGCAATTGCCGTTCCATTTCCACCCCGTCCAGGATCCGACCCTGCCGTGCCAATGGGTGCAGGCGGCGGGTTTCTTTATAGCGGGAAACCAGTTTAACGTTATTTGCGTCTAAGAAGAGCAGCTTGACGTCAAGGTCCGCGCGTTCCTTCAGTTTGTGCAGAGTCGGCAGGACTTGGTCATAGAAGCCCCGTGACCGTAAGTCCATCACCATCGCAATCTTCTTAAATTCACCGGACTCCTCAATGACGTCGACAAACTTCTCCGCTAAGTTGGGGAGCATATTATCAATCACGAAATAGCCCAAATCTTCAAAACTGTGGACCGCGAGGGTTTTCCCGGCCCCGCTCATGCCGGTGATAATTACCACTTTCATTTTTTCCGTCATCACCAATTCTCCTTCTCAGACAACTTTTTTAATATTGTACCACAACTATGCCGGGCGTGTCTTTTCCCAGTAATCATTCCACAAGATTGTGCTTGTCTAATAACTTGACCACTGCCGGTGATAAAAAGGGCGCGACGTGCTCTTTAGTCAGCTCTTCGTCGCCAAAAACTCGGATCCCGTGTTGCTGCAGGAGGGCGGCCGTCACCCCCTGACCGGCTATCTGTTGACCAGCAAAGTTACCATCATAGATTACCTTGCTTCCGCAGGCCGGACTCTTTTGTTTCAGGTAGGCCACTGTCACCTGGTGTTTCTGGGCAATTGCGAGGACTTGCCGCGCCGCCATCAGATAGTTGGCTGTCACATCAGCTCCAGATTTGGTTACCACCCGCGCCCGGCCTGCCAGGACATCAACTCCCGTTCCTCCCTGAATTTCCGCAGGTTCCCGCGGGGTGGTAAAGCCGGCCATGATTTCCGGGCAAACCGTGATGGCAGCCCCAATTGCCAGAAGTTTGACCGCCAGTGGCCGCCGGGCATTGCCACCATCGTAACGAACGTTGAAACCTGCTAAACAGGAACTTAATAAAATCATCAGAAACCGCCGCCTTTCTGTTCCCATCTTACCACGACAGCAAAAAGGCGGCCCGGGAACTTTTCCCGGCAACCGCCATGGACTTATTCAACTGCTTGAATATTCTTGATCGTGTTGTCACCGTCTTCGCTCGTCAGGTGGAGAAGGTTCGCGGCATTCTCATTGGCTGACTGCTGGCCGCTGTCATGGTCGGCGCCGTCAATTTCGTTATCACCGTCCGTCGTCTTCAGGAAGTAGCCATCGACGCGCGCGTCAACGACCTCATTATCGCCGTCGCTATTGTTTACAAAGTAGTTGCCCCGGAAGGTAACGTTTCGACTGGTAAAGTCGCCAGACTCCAACCGGGCCTTGCCGCCTTCGACCGTCAAATCCCGCAAGTCAACATCCCCGTCCCGAGCGTCAATCGTTACTCCAGTGAGGTCGACCCCGTTAACCGTGACGTCGCCGCTGGTCGTCTTAATCGTTCCGGCGAGCTTGGTTCCCCTGGGGACGGTAATCGTAATTACGTCCGCACTGCTATTGCTCCCCCAGATAGTCCCGTAAACGGCCTGCGTTTGCTTAACCGTCACCAGCTGGTTGGTAATGGCTGCTTTCGGTTGCAAAGCACTGCTTCCCTGATAGCTCACCTTAAACTCACGACCAGTTCTAACCCTGATGTCCGCCGTAGCGGCGTTAATGTCGAGGCGGTCAAAGTGCTGGTTCGTCACTAAACTCTTGCTGACGTTCTTGGTAATTACTGGTTTGGGGCCGGCAAAATGGACGTCGCGGGCGCCATGGCCCCAGAAGCCGATTGCGGTCAGAATCAAGCCAACAATCAGGAGTCCCAGACTAATTTTAAATAACTTCTTCATGGTTACTTTGTCCTCCTTCCCTGGAGTTTTTGGTAAAGAAACTTAGAAAGGTTCGCGATTCCCTGTGCCAACAGGCGGATAATCCAGTAGCCTAACGGAATAAAGATCAGGAAGCCCCCCAGCACTGCCAGGCCAATTCCCAGGTAGAAGATCCCGGTCATCGGTGCCGCTACCAGCAGGCCAAAGCCCAGGTACAGCATCGCTCCCGCCGTCACCAGCAGCCCTACGATCACGCCGAGCAGGCCAATGATAATCCCGATGGCGACCCCTAAGGCCGTAATCAGGATAGCAAACGCTACGACGCTGAGGACCAGGGTAATTGGCGAGGTCACGATGGCAATCAGGACTAGCCAAAACACCCGCCAGCTGGACTTGGTCGAGGCCGGTTTCCCTGCCCCGCCGTCCTTCTCGTTAGCCTTAATCGAGTAGTCCGCCAAAATTTGGTGGCTAAGCTGCCGTGGCGTTCCTAACTCAGCGACGATTTGCTCCCGCGTATCGTAGTGAGCGTCCTCGATAAACTCGTTGTAAAAGTCAACTGCATCCGCGCGCTCTGCTGCCGGCAAAGTAACTAAATATTTTTCTAATTCTTGGATGTATTTCTCCCGTGCGTTCATTATTCCTCACCTCGCTGATAAAAAATTCGGTCCAGGTTCCCCTTATACTGCTCCCAAAGTGACAAAATTTCCGTTAGGCGCTGCTCACCAGCCGCCGTGAGCTGATAGTAGCGCCGGTTACGGCCCTGGTACGGTTTGTCATAGGTCGTGAGGTCCCCGCTCTTCTTCAAACGGCGCAGGACCGGATACATTGTCGACTCCGAAATATCAATAACCGACTGCACACGCTGGGTCAGTGCATAGCCATAGTAGTCATCTTGTTTAAGGATCGCCAGCACCACCCCATCGAGCAACTCTGCTGTGATTTGTATTTTCATCCTGTTCACCTCACTTAATTCAACTATATTATATCTTGTATAATATTAAATGTAAATATAGTACTATTTAATTTAAGAGAGTGAGAAAAAACACCGAAAATCGGCTGGCAGATTTTCGGTGTTTGTCTTTCGACGCGAAGCTAGCCTCTGGGAACCTCCGCAAGGGTGGCTACGACGCGAAGCAAGCCTATTTGGGGTTGGTCAAATGCTGATTTATCAGCGTTTGAACTGCCAGCCAGCTACTGCGCTGAGGCATTATTATCTATAAAACAGTTAAGAAACTGAGTTTACTCCTAGCTGTTTTAACTATCTACTTGTTCTTCTTAGCAGCCCGGTCCGCCGCCCATTGTTGGTCCCGGTCCAACATCTCTTTCAAGTACCGGCCGGTATAGCTTTCCTTGACCTGGGCGACTTCCTCTGGCGTTCCCGTCGCCACAACGTTTCCGCCAGCATCTCCGCCTTCGGGTCCCAGGTCAATCAGCCAGTCGGCAGACTTCACCACGTCCAGGTCGTGTTCAATCACCAGGACGGTGTTGCCAGCATCGACCAGGCGTTGAAGGACGCCGAGGAGCCGCTTGATGTCGTCCATGTGCAGCCCCGTCGTCGGTTCATCCAGGATATAGAAGCTCTTGCCGTGGGACTGACGGTGCAGTTCAGCCGCCAGCTTCATCCGCTGGGCTTCCCCACCAGACAGGGTCGTCGCCGGCTGCCCCAGGTGGACGTAGCCGAGGCCCACGTCTTCGATTGTCTGGAGTTTCCGCCGGATCTTTGGAATGGCACTGAAGAATTTCAGAGCCTCCGAGACGGTCATGTTCAAGACTTCCGCGATGTTCTTGCCCTTGTATTCCACTTCGAGGGTCTCTGAATTGTAGCGGGTCCCGTGGCAAACCTCACACGGGACGTACACGTCGGGCAGGAAGTTCATCTCAATTTTAAGAATTCCGTCCCCATGACATGCCTCACAGCGGCCGCCCTTAACGTTGAAGCTGAAGCGGCCCTTGGTATAGCCCCGCACCTTAGCTTGGTTGGTCTGGGCGAAAAGCTCCCGAATATCGTCAAAGACCCCGGTGTAGGTGGCCGGGTTACTACGCGGTGTCCGGCCAATCGGTGACTGATCAATGTCGATGACTTTTTCGATATTCTTGACCCCGCTGATGGAAGCATACTTCCCCGGCTTGGCAGAATTATTGTTGAGCTTCTGGGCCAAAATCCGTTTGAGAATCAGGTTGACCAGGGTCGACTTGCCGGAACCGGAAACCCCGGTCACGCAGATAAACTTGCCAAGTGGAAAGTCGACGTCAATCTGCTTCAGGTTATTCGCCGCGGCCCCCTTAACTACAATGTGTTTACCATTCCCGGACCGCCGTTCTGCCGGAACCGGGATAAACTTCTTACCGGAAAGGTACTGGCCGGTCAGCGACTTCCGGGACCGCATCACCTGCTTCGGTGTGCCGGCAGCCATCACCTGACCACCGTTCTCGCCGGCGCCAGGACCAATATCAATGATGTAGTCGGCAGCCCGCATGGTATCTTCATCGTGTTCCACCACGATCAGAGTGTTGCCGAGATCCCGCATTGCCTTGAGCGACGAGATCAAACGGTCATTATCCCGCTGGTGGAGCCCAATCGATGGTTCATCAAGGACGTACATCACCCCTGAAAGGTTAGAACCAATTTGGGTCGCCAGCCGGATCCGCTGGGCTTCCCCACCGGACAGGGTCCGGGCCGACCGACTCAGCGTCAGGTACTCGACTCCAACATTCTTCATAAAGGTCAGCCGGTCGAGGATTTCCTTGAGGATCGGCCGGGCAATCTGCTCGTTTTGCTCGGACAACTGTACCTGCTTGAAGAAGTCAATGGCATCACTGATGGACAGGTCAGATACCTGGCCGATGTTTTGACCAGAGATTTTTACAGCCAGCGCCCGCTCATTCAGCCGGTAGCCGTGGCAGGCTGGACACGGCAGCTCGGTCATGTACTTGCGCATCTGCTCCCGGGTGAAGTCAGAATTGGTTTCCCGGTAACGCCGCTTAACGTTGTTAACGACCCCCTCAAAGGGTACGTCGACGTCCCGCACGCCGCCAAAGTCATTTTCGTAGTGGAAGTGGAAGGTCTGGTCACCATTGCCGTAGAGGACCAGCTGTTGCTGCTTCTTCGGCAACTTATTGAACGGCGTGTCCATGTCGATGCCAACTGACTGACAGAACTGTTCTAGGAGCTGTGGGTAGTACTGGGACGAGATCGGGTTCCAGGGTGCCATCGCCCCGTCACGCAAAGTCTTGCTGCGGTCGGGCACCACGAGGTCAACGTCAACTTCCAGCTTGGAACCCAGGCCCTCACAGACCGGACAAGCCCCCATCGGTGCGTTGAAAGAAAAGAGCCGCGGTTCCAGTTCGCCAACCGTGAAGCCACAAATTGGGCAGGCATACTTTTCGGAGAAGGGAATTGGCTCGCCGCCAATCACGTCGGCAATTGCGTAGCCATCGCTGAGGCGGAGGGCCGCTTCAAAGGAGTCAAAGAGCCGGGACCGAACCCCCTCCTTGACGATAATCCGGTCAATAACCACGTTAATCGTGTGTTCCTGATTCTTGTTTAGTTCCGGAACTTCATCGAGGTCGTAGGTTTCACCATCCACCTGGACCCGGACAAAGCCCTCTCGTTTAATCGTTGCCAGGACCTTCTTTTGGGTCCCCTTCTTTGAACGGACGACTGGCGACAGAATCTGCAGCCGGGTCCGCTCGGGTAATTCCAGCACCCGGTCGACCATCTGGTCCGGCGACTGGCTGGTAATCGGGATGTGGTCGTTTGGACAGATTGGTGTGCCGACCCGCGCCCACAGTAGCCGGAGGAAGTCATTGATTTCCGTGACGGTTCCCACCGTCGACCGTGGGTTATGCGAGGTTGTCTTCTGGTCGATGGAAATTGCCGGAGACAGGCCGTCGATGGAGTCAACATCGGGCTTGTCCATCTGACCTAAGAACTGCCGGGCATAGGCGGAGAGGCTTTCCACATAACGGCGTTGTCCCTCGGCATACAGGGTGTCAAAGGCCAGTGAACTCTTTCCGGACCCGGACAGGCCGGTGATAACCACCAGTTTGTTCTTGGGAATCTTAACATCGATGTTTTTTAAGTTGTGGGCCCGAGCCCCGTGAATAATAATCTTATCGTTTGCCAACGGATTATCCCTCCTCTACTTCACTTTCCGTCCCGGCTTGGTCTTCTTGCCGGTCATTTGCGCCTTTAATTCCATAACAGTATCACGAAGGGTGGCCGCCTGTTCAAAGTCGAGCCGCTTAGCCGCCGCCCGCATCTGCTCGGTCAGCTCATCGACCATGTTTGCCTGGGCATCCTTAGACAGCTTGGCAAAGTCCTTCGTGGTAAATTCCGTGCTGTCTGCCTGCTCGCCAGTATCGGCCGTTTCCTTCGTCGCCGAAATGGCTTCCTGGATCGGTTTAACGATTGTATGAGGCGTGATGTGGTGGTCCTCATTGTACTTCATCTGGATTGACCGCCGCCGCTTCGTTTCGTCAATCGCCTTTTGCATCGACTCCGTAACCTCGTCGGCATACATAATGACCGCCCCGTGCTCATTCCGGGCCGCCCGGCCAATCGTTTGGATTAGTGAGCGCTCGTTGCGCAAGAAGCCCTCCTTATCGGCATCGAGGATTGCCACCAAGGAAACTTCCGGCACGTCTAGCCCTTCCCGGAGCAGGTTGATCCCAACAAGGACGTCAAACTTTCCCAGCCGCAGGTCACGGATAATCTGCGTCCGTTCTAGGGTCTTAATATCACTGTGGAGGTACTTGACCTTGAGACCGAGGTCCTTTAAGTAATCGGTCAAGTCCTCCGACATCTTCTTGGTCAGAGTCGTCACAAAGACCCGTTCGTGCCGCTCAATCCGCTTATTAATTTCACCAACCAGGTTATCGATTTGTCCCATTACCGGCCGGACTTCAATCGTCGGATCAAGCAAACCGGTCGGCCGGATGATCTGCTGAGCCACGTGGTCAGTCTGCTCCTGCTCGTAGGGACCCGGGGTGGCCGACATGTAGACGACCTGGTTGACGTGCTGCTCAAACTCATTCAGTTTCAGCGGCCGGTTATCGAGGGCACTCGGCAACCGGAAGCCGTAGTCAATCAGCATCTGCTTCCGGGCCCGGTCACCGTTGTACATCCCCCGTACCTGGGGCATCGTCTGGTGCGATTCGTCAACCACCAGCAGGTAGTCCTTCGGGAAGAAGTCCAACAGGGTGTACGGTGGTTCGCCTGGCTTCCGGCGGTCCATGTAACGGGAATAGTTTTCAATCCCGTTGGTATAACCCATCTCCCGCATCATCTCGATGTCGTAGGTCGTCCGCTGCTGGAGACGTTCTGCTTCCAGCAAATTTCCCTCGTCGGTAAACTTCTTGACCTGCTTTTTCATGTCCTGCTCGATTTCCGGCAGGGCTACGTCCATAATGTCCTCGTTGGTCATGAAGTGGGTGGCAGGGAAGATCGAAACTTCCTCCCGGTCGCCCTTCACCTCGCCGGTCAGGGCGTCGACTTCCCGGATCCGGTCAATTTCATCCCCAAAGAACTCAATCCGGAGTGCGGTTTCGCTGTGGGAAGCAGGGAAGATTTCCACCACGTCACCGTGTACCCGGAACCGGCCCCGCTGGAAGTCAATGTCGTTCCGGTCGTACTGGATGGTCACTAACTGCCGCAGCAGGAAGTCCCGGTCGATTTCCTGGCCGACGTGCAGAGAGATGACGCTATTTTGGTACTCATTTGGGTTCCCTAAGCCGAAAATGCTGGACACCGAGGCAACCACGATCACGTCGTTACGCTCTAATAGGGCTGTCGTGGCGGCGTTTCGCAGTTTATCAATTTCATCATTAATGGAGGCGTCCTTTTCGATGTAGGTGTCGCTCGATGGGACGTAGGCTTCTGGTTGGTAGTAGTCATAGTAGGAGACAAAGTATTCGACGGCATTGTGGGGGAAGAACTTCTTCATTTCGCCGTACAGCTGCCCCGCCAGTGTCTTGTTATGTGACAAGATGAGGGTCGGTTTATTGACGTTTGCGATGACATTAGAAATGGTAAAAGTCTTCCCGGTCCCAGTGGCCCCCAGCAAGATCTGGGCCTTATCACCATTTTCAATTCCCTTGGTCAGCTGGTCAATGGCCTCCGGCTGGTCCCCGGTCGGCTGGTAATCAGAAACTAGGTCAAATTTTCGGTCTGCTTGACGATAAATCACAAGCTGTTCCTCCCGTTGCTTATTGCGGCGCCATACCGCTAATTTAGACACATTTTAGTGTATCATGCAAACATGCATTCGTCTAATAATCTGACCATTATAAAAAGAGCCGCGACGTGGTTTCAGCCACCTCACAGCCCCATTTGATTTCAAATTAATTTATTCTTCGGCAAATGCTTGCAGTGCCTTTTCAAAGTCAGCCAGTTTAGCATTGGCTTTGTCCAGTGAGTCAGCGCTAGTACCGATGTAGAACTTCAGCTTTGGTTCAGTTCCGGATGGGCGAATAGCAATCCAAGTTTCGTCGTCCAAGACGTAGCGGAGGACGTTGGATTCTGGAATCCCCAACTCACTGACCTGGCCGTCAGCGGTCGTCTTCGTGCCCTTGGAGAAGTCCTCGGTGACTGCCACCTTGTGACCAGCAAAGTCAGCTGGAGCTTCTTCCCGGAACTTCTTCATTAAGTTCTGAATCTTAGCAGGACCGTCGACCCCGGCGTAAGTGTTGGCAATCGTCTTTTCACGGAAGTAGCCGTACTTCTTAAAGAGTTCCTGTAAGCCATCGTACAGGGTCATGTCACGACTCCGGTAGTAAGCAGCAACTTCTGCCAGCAGGGTCAGTGACTGGATGGCGTCCTTGTCCCGAACGAATGGCTTAATCAGGTAGCCGTAGCTTTCCTCAAAGCCAAACATGAAGGTGTGGTCAGCCTTGCCAGTTTCGTACTGGTGAATCTGGTCCGCAATCCACTTGAAACCGGTCAGGACGTTAATCATATCGACACCGTAGCTCGCGGCAACCTTAGCCGCAAAGTTGGTGGAAACGATTGACTTAACAGCCGCCGCATTCTTTGGCAGGGTCCCCGCCTGCTTCCGGGCTTCCAGGATGTAGGCCAGCATAATCGTGGCAATCTGGTTCCCCGTCAGCAACTGGTATTCACCGTCTGGCTGGCGAACGGCACACCCCAGTCGGTCCGCGTCTGGGTCGGTCGCAATCAGGACGTCAGCGTCAATCTTCTTCCCTAGGGCAATTGAGCGAACGAAGGCTTCGGGGAACTCTGGGTTCGGGTGCTCCAAGCCAGGAAAGTCACCATTCGGTTGGGCTTCGGTAGGTTCAATCGTAAAGTTGGTAAAGCCGGCTTGACGGAGGGCCCGTTCACCCAGCATCCGGCCAGTTCCGCACAGGGGCGTGAAGACGAACTTCATGTCCTTGCCATACTGCTTAGCCAGTTCAGGGTTGACCGTGACTTCCTTTGCCAGTTGGAGGTAGGCATGGTCAACGTCTTCACCCATGATGGTTTCCAAGCCGTTATCCAGCATTTCCTGCTCATCGGCTAGTTGGATGTCGAAGATGTCATCAATCTTGCGGATGTAGCCGGTCATCATGTCGGATTCCTTCGGCGGCATCTGGCCCCCATCTTCACCGTAAATCTTGTAACCGTTGTATTCCTTCGGATTGTGGCTGGCAGTAATCATAATTCCAGCGTAAGTTTCCATCTGGCGAACGGCAAATGATAATTCAGGCGTTGGCCGAACGTTGTCGTAGATGTAAACCTTAATCCCGTGCGCTCCCAGCACCCGAGCGGAGTCATGGGCGAAGCGGTAGGAGTTGTGCCGGGAATCATAGCCAATCGCCACCCCGCGCTGCTTGACTTCATCGCCGAGTGAATCCATCAGAGTAGCCAAACCTTCCGTTGCTTGCCGAACCGTGTACACGTTCATCCGGTTGATTCCGGGTCCCATCAAGCCCCGCATTCCGGCGGTACCAAAGGACAGTGGGCCATAAAAGGCGTCTTTGATTTCCTGTTCATCGGTCATGGCGGCTAATTCTTGCTTGAGTTTAGGCTCTAAATCAGTCCGCTCTTTCCATACTTGGTATGTGTCTTTCCAGCTCACAATAAAGTCTCCTTTACTTCTTTAATCTGTACATAGTATACCGCATCTTCCTGGTGGGTGCCGTTTTTACTCATTGTTTTACTAAACTTTTATTCAAAGCACTGGAAAATTTTTCAGGCAGCGGCCAGTGGTGGTTAAAAACTTACTGATTGGGTAGTAACTCAGATCAGCTGCGTAAATGTCATCCTGGCAAGAAGAATAATAAAATCCGCTCAGCGAACATCTTGTCCGTTGAGCGGATTTTGTCATCAGATTATTATTCCTGACTCTTGATGTATTGGAAAACCTGTTGACCGGCAATGGCACCGTCCCCAACGGCAGTGGCGATCTGCCGCAGCGGCGTTTCGCGCACATCACCGATGGCATAGATTCCCGGAATGCTGGTCTGCATCACGGTATCAGTCTTGACCCAGCCCTGGTCGTCCAGGATTCCCAGGTCGGCAAAGGGCTTAGTCAGCGGGATATTACCGACATAGATAAAGACCCCATCGGCTGCCAGTTCACCATCTTCACCGGTTTCGTTGTTGTGGGTCTTGACGCCAGTCACCTTGACGTCATCACCCATGATCTCAGTAACGCTCGTGTTGAAGACAAACTCCATCTTTGGGTTCTTCTTGGCCTCATCCTGGAGCATTGGTTGAGCCCGGAGTTCACCTCGCCGTACCAGAACAGTCACCTTGGAAGCCAGCTGGGTTAGGTAGAGCCCTTCTTCCACCGCGGAGTCACCGCCACCGACAACAACCAAGTGCTTGCCCTTAAAGAAGGCCCCGTCGCAGACTGCACAGTAGGAAACGCCCCGGCCACCAAACTCTTCTTCACCCGGTACGCCGAGCTTGCGGTGGTCAGAACCGGTCCCAATTACCACAACGGGGGCAACATAGGTTTCCCCCATATCAGTCGTGACCTTCTTGTTCGCCCCATCGACTTCAACCTTCGTAACGGTTCCGTAGGCATATTCTGCACCAAACTGGGTTGCTCCCTGGTACATCTTTTCCGCCAGCTCTGGACCTTGCACGTCCTTGAAGCCGGAGTAGTTCACGATTGAAGCAGTGTTGTTGAGGTTACCACCATAAGCTCCCCGGTCCAGCATGACAACCTTCAAGTTAGCTCGTGAAGCGTACAGCGCCGTCGTCATCCCACCAGGGCCGGCACCGATAATAATGACATCGTATTTTTTCTCTTCTGCCATGATTCATTCCTCCTCAAGCGAATTACTATCCACATGATAATCGTTGACAAACAGTTTGTCTATCATTTTGCTTACTAAAAATAAGAAAAAGGTGCCATGACCAAATTAGCCGCGGTACCTTATTCGTGCTTACTTGCTGCTCTTCTTGTCTTCAGCTGTCAGTTGGGCTCCTAATGCCTTGATGTATTCACGCAGCTCATCCTTGACTTGGGGATGCTTCAACCCATATTCGATGTTAGTCTTGACCCAGCCAAACTTGTTACCAACGTCGTAACGGTCACCCTTGTATTCACGGGCAAAGACGCGTTGAGTTTGGTTCAGAGTATCGATAGCATCAGTCAATTGGATTTCGTTCCCCTTGCCCGGCTTAGTCTTAGCCAAGACGTCAAAGATTTCTGGCGTAAAGACGTAGCGGCCGATGATGGCTAAATCACTTGGTGCGTCCTTTGGTGCGGGCTTTTCTACAAAGCTCGTCACGTTGTACAGACCCGGGGTAACTTCCTTGCTTGGGTTAATCACACCATACTTAGCGGTATCTTCGTGAGGAACCCGCATTACCGCCAGGGTCGAAGCGCCAGTCTGCTGGTAGCTTTCAATCAGTTCCTTCGTCAGCGGCTGGCCGTTGTTGTTAATGTTGTTCAAGTCGTCACCCAACATTACCACAAACGGTTCGTCACCAATAAAGTCCCGCGCAGTCAGCACGGCATCCCCGAGCCCCCGCGGGTGGGATTGGCGGATAAAGTAAATGTTGACGTCCGTCGTTTCTTCTACCAGCTTCAGCATCTCATCCTTATGCTTGGAGCGGAGGTTATCTTCCAATTCTGGATTGGAATCGAAGTGGTCTTCGATTGACCGCTTATTCTTACCATCAACAACGACGATGTCTTCGATCCCCGACTTGCGTGCTTCCTCAACAATGAATTGGATCGTTGGCTTATCAACGATTGGCAGCATTTCCTTGGCTAATGCCTTAGTAGCAGGCAAAAAACGAGTACCTAATCCCGCTGCTGGGATGATTGCCTTGCGAACACGTTTCATAACAATATAAGTCCTTTCGTAACTTCAATTTCTCTCAAAGTCTTCCAAGAGTATTTTACCATATTTATTCGATTTCTGACGTTAAGTCCCGACTCATCAGCTGGGAAATAGCATCCTTGATGTCCTTGCCAGAGTAGAGGACTTCATACAAGGCCTCGGTAATCGGCATCTTGACTTGGCGCTTCCGGCTCAGCTCGTAGGCCGCCTTTGTCGTGTAGACCCCTTCAATTACCATTCCCATGTTTTGAATCACGTCAGCGAGTTTTTGCCCCTGGCCTAGCTGGTAGCCAGCCCGCCAGTTTCGTGAATTCTTACTCGTCGCCGTTACTACCAGGTCACCGACCCCGGACAGGCCAATGAAGGTCATTGGGTTCGCACCAAAGGCAACCCCGAGCCGGCGAATCTCGGCAAGTCCCCGGGTAATCAGGGCCGCCCGGGCGTTATCGTGGTAGCCCAGTCCCTGGAGCGCCCCCGCCCCGATGGCAATAATATTTTTCAAGGCCGCGCCAAATTCAGCTCCGATTACGTCATCGTTGGTGTAGACCCGGAAATAGGAATTACTAAAGAGCTTCTGGACTTCCTTGGCATTATCAATCTCCGTGCTGGCTGCCGTGACCGCAGTCATGTCCTTGATGGCAACGTCCTCCGCATGACTAGGACCAGACAGTACCACGATCCCCCGCCGGTGCTCAGGGGCAATTTCCTCTTTCAGCATTTCGGATGGTCGCTTATAGGTGTTTTGCTCCAGTCCCTTGGTCGCGTGAATGATCAACGGCTGCTGCTGGAGTTCCCCTAGCAATTGATCCAACTGTTTGGCGACCTGGCGAAGGCCCTTGGTCGGGATGACGATCAGAATAACCGCGGCATCCTTAACGGCCGCCCGCATATCAGTGGTAGCAACTAACTGATCGGAATAGACAAGGTCCTTCATGTATTCTGGATTGCGATGTTCGGTGTTTAGACGGTCGACCTGTTTTTGGTTGCGCGCCCACAACATCACGGAATGACCATTTTCTACCAGCATATTAGCAAGGGTACTTCCCCATGAGCCTGCACCTAAAACTGCAATTTTTTCTGCCATAACCATTCTCCTTAACTAAAATCCTATTTACTTGTCCAATACCATGCCAACTTCTTCGTCCGTCGCCGGGCAACCATGACAACCAGTGCGGCGACCAGGAAAAGCACGGATAGCAGCTGGGAAATCCGGATTGGCCCCAGCATCAAACTATCAGTCCGCAGTCCCTCAATGACGAATCGCCCCGCGGCATACCAGATCACGTAAGTCAAAAAGACTTCCCCCTGCTTGAACAGGTGGGGACGGTGCCGCAAAAGCATCAAGAGGACAAAACCACTGAGGTCCCAGAGTGACTCATATAGAAAGGTCGGCACCCGGTAAGCACCGCCGATGTTCATCTGGTTAATGATCCAAGCGGGAATGTGCTGGGCAACCAAGGCTGCCCGGCTAGTAACCCCGCCAAAGGCTTCCTGGTTCATAAAGTTGCCCCACCGGCCAATTCCCTGCGCCATAATCAGCGTTGGTGAAATAACATCCAGCATGGTCCAGAGCTTTAAGTGACGCTGGCGGCAAAAAACTACCAGGGTGATAAAGCCCCCGATGATTGCGCCGTAGATTGCAATGCCGCCGTCCCAGACCGCGATAATTTCTCCCGGGTGGCGGAAATAGTACGGCCACTGAAAGGCTACGTAGTAAAGCCGGGCACAAATAATCGCTGTGGGAATTGCCCAGAGCAGGTAATCGTAAAAGTCGTCCTCAGGGATTCCTAGCCGCTGGCCCTCGCGAACCGCTAGAACCAGCGCTAGCACAACCCCGCTGGCGATGATGATTCCGTACCAGTGAACCTGGATGGCGCCGAGCTGAAAAGCAATCGGGTTCAGCGCCGCTGCTACCGCCGCCATTACTTCCCCTGCTCCTTGCTATCACGAGCCGAATTCTGCTTGATCAGCCGGTTCAGGTTTTCATCAAAAGTCTTCGTAGCGTCGTAGCCCATCGTCTCGGCCCGGTAGTTCATCGCCGCTGATTCAATGATGATAGCGAGGTTCCGCCCCGTTTTAACAGGTACCGAGACCTTCGGCAGGATAACCCCCTGAATGGTTTGGGTATCCCCCCGGTCCCCCAGGCGGTCAAACTTGGTATCCGGTGTCCAGGTCTCCAGGTGAACGATCAGACTGATGTTGTCCACCGGCATAATCGCCCCGGTCCCGTAAAGGGTCGAAACATCAATGATTCCAATTCCCCGAATTTCCATCAGGTGCTGCAAAATCGCCGGGGCTGTCCCAATCAGGGTTTGCTCGTCCCGCGCGTAGACCTCCACCCGGTCATCCGCGACTAGCCGGTGACCGCGCCGAACCAATTCCAAGGCCGTTTCACTCTTACCAACACCAGAGTCACCGGTAATCAGGACACCGACCCCGCTGATGTCAACTAATACCCCGTGGAGCGACTTCCGGGGGGCCAGCCGGCCCAACAGGTAGGAGGTCATGTTACTTAGGATTTGTGATGAAGTCAGGTGGGTCCCCAGGATTGGGATATGGGCCTCTTCCGCTGCCGTTTTCAATTCCGCGGGGATCGGTAGGTTCGTCGAGATGACGAAGCACGGTGTTTGCGGAGTACACATCCGTGTCATGTACTCCACCATCTGGTCATGGGTAAGGTCCTTCGAGAAGGAAATTTCGGTAATCCCGAGCAACTGGATCCGCATGGCCGGATAGTGCTTGAAGTAACCGGCAAACTCCAAGGCCGGCCGGGAAATATCACTGGTCGTTATGGTGCGGCCAAGGTAATCCTCCCCCTGCAAAACCTTTAGACGGACCTTATCAACTAATTCCTGCACAGTAACATGGTTTGGCACGCTCGCTCACTCCTTAATAATTATTCTGATGACTACTAATGATCGTGTTGCAGACCGACATGATGATGGCGATGAGCATTGCCGACCAAAAAGATGAAAAGCCAAAATTGTAAGAGCCAATCAAATGGGAGGTCAGCTCAAGCATCAAGCCATTAATAACAATGCTGAACAAACCAAGGGTCAAAATATTAATTGGCAGTGACAAAATCAATAGGATCGGTTTAACCGCGACGTTAAGAATTGCCAAAATAAACGCCGCTAGTAAGGCCATCCAGGCACTGCCCACATAGAACATCCCCGTACCAACAAATAAGCTGGCAAGGGCAATAAACAGGACAGTGTCAATTAGCACTTTCTTCCAAAATGTCATGATGATCTTCCATTTCTTTTAATATCTTTTTCTTCTACATCAGTCAGCGTCCGCCGCTTGCGCCGCTGATTGTGGCTGGTGGCTACTCCCTGCTGCCAATCGCTCAGGCTTTTGATGAAGCCCAAAAAGCCGGGATGCTGGGGATCCGGCGGCATAATCAGCACCATAATGATGTAGATGATGACGCCAGGGACAATACCACTGAGGATGCTGAGGATCACATACGCCACTCGCAGGAAGTTTGCTGAGCAGTTAAAGTACTGACCAAAGCCCCCAAAGACACCGGCGATTATCCGGTCAGACCCGGACCTGGTTAACCGTTTCCGTCGACTTTCCCTCATCTAACCACTCCTTTACCTTAAATCTTAACGACTTTCCAGCGGAACTGCAATCGCTTTTATTGCGGATTTTGCTGACTGAGTTTCCATTGCAGGTAGGCATTGATGAAGGGATCGAGGTCCCCGTCCATCACCGCTTGCCCATTATGGGTTTCATGGCCACTCCGGTTATCCTTTACCAGAGTGTAGGGGTGGAAAACGTAGGAGCGAATCTGGGAGCCCCAGCCAATCTCGAGCTGTTCGCCCTCAATTTCAGCCCGCTCCTTAGCCTTCTTTTCCTCTTCTAGTTCATACAGCTTTGACTTTAACATATTCATCGCGGTCTGCCGGTTAAGCAACTGCGACCGCTCCGCCTGTGAAGAAGCCACCAGTCCGGTTGGCAGGTGGGTGATCCGGACCGCCGATTCGGTCTTGTTAATGTGCTGACCACCAGCCCCACTGGAGCGGAAGGTGTCTACCCGCAGGTCGGCCGGGTTAATGTCAACCTCGACACTATCATCCAGTTCAGGCATTACATCGACCGACGCAAATGAGGTGTGGCGCCGGCCAGCAGAATCAAATGGTGAAATCCGGACCAGCCGGTGGACCCCCTTTTCACTGCGGAGGTAGCCAAAGGCATTGTGCCCCTTGATCAGCAGGGTCACACTCTTGATCCCGGCGACTTCACCGGGCTCGTAGTTAGCCGTCTCCACCGTCAAGCCGTGCTGTTCGGCCCAGCGGACATACATCCGTAGGAGCATTTCACCCCAGTCCTGGGCTTCCGTCCCCCCTGCCCCCGGGTGGATTTCAAGAATGGCGTTTTTGCTGTCATATTTTTCACTCAGCAGCTGGTTAAGCCGGTACTGCTGCAAGGCCTCTTCAGTTTGGGCAAAGCTAGTCGCAAACTCCTTTTCCAGCTCCGGATCCGGCTCTAATTCCAGCAGTTCCAGGTTTGTTTCCAAGTCCGCCAGCTGGTCGCGGAGGGCAACGTAGGTGTCGCGTTTGGCCTTCAAATCGTTATTGTCGTTAATCAGCTTCTGAGCCCTTTCATTATCATTCCAAAAATCAGGCTGGGCCATCTGGTGCTCATTTTCCGCGATTTGCTCGTCAAGGGCATCGAGGTCAAAGAGACCTCCCGAAGCGGGCAGCTTCCTGCTGCATTGCTTCTATTTTCTTCTTGGCTTCACTTAATTCCATCAACAATTCCTCCAGTTACAAACATACGGCAGTGGTACCGCCATGGGTCACCGAACTGCCGTACCTTGTAGTAATGTTCTTAGTTGCCACGCTTAGCGGGTAACGTTTTGCCGAATTTCAGACTTCATAAATAAGCGGGTAGTTTCGTATTCAATATCAGCCACCATCTGCTCAAACATGTGGTAGCCCGCCGTTTGGTATTCCACCAACGGGTTCAGCTGACCGTACCCCCGGAGGCCGACAGACTGCCGGAACTGGTCCATGATGTCGATGTGATCGGTCCAGTGCGAATCAACCACCCGCAGGAGAACGACCTTTTCAAATTCCAGTATCTGGGACGGGTCAGTCAAAATCTGCTTCTTTTCATCGTAAACCTTTTCGGCAAAGCTCATCAGGAAGTCAACCATCTCATCCTGTGACTTGCCTTGGAGGTCCTTCACGGAAACAGTGTCTGGCTTAACCAGCACTTCTTCGGCAAAGTCAACGATTCCTTGCAGGTCCCAAACCTTTTCATCACCTAGGGTATGCTGTTCCACCTCTCGTTGGATGGTCCGCTTAAAGATCGGCATCAGGACCCACTTCAAGGACTTGCCTTCCGTAATGATCTGTTGCCGCTCCTTGTAGATGATTTCCCGTTGCTCACGCATTACATCATCGTACTGAAGCACGTTCTTCCGGGAGTCATAGTTGTTCCCTTCAACCCGCTTCTGAGCCGACTCAACTTGCCGGGTTAGGAAACGACTCTTGATTACGGCATCCTCCCCCTGAACCTTCATCCGGTCAAGGAAAGCCTTGATTCGTTCGCCACCAAACCGCTTCATCAGGTCATCCTCAAGGGAAAGGTAGAATTGGGATAAGCCCGGGTCACCCTGCCGACCAGACCGGCCCCGGAGCTGGTTATCAATCCGCCGCGACTCGTGTCGTTCAGTCCCAATAACAGCTAGGCCACCGAGTTCCCGCACACCAGGGCCCAATTTAATATCGGTCCCCCGACCGGCCATGTTGGTGGCAATCGTTACTGCCCCCCGCTGGCCGGCGTTCTTGATAATGTCGGCTTCCTTAGCGTGGTTCTTGGCGTTCAAAACCACGTGCGGGATGTGTTCCTGGTCCAACAGGTGGGAAAGGTATTCAGACGTTTCCACCGCCACGGTCCCAACCAGGATTGGCTGTCCCTTGGCGTGCAAGCTCTTGATCCGCTTGACCACGGCCGCAAACTTGCTTTGTAGGGTTGGGTAAAGGAGGTCTGGTTCATCCTTCCGTGCAACTGGTCGGTTAGTTGGGATCGTGATGGTCTCCATGTTGTAAATTTCCCGGAATTCTTCCTGTTCCGTCTTAGCAGTCCCGGTCATCCCGGCCAGCTTGCTGTACATCCGGAACAAGTTCTGGTAGGTAATGTTGGCCATCGTCTTGTTTTCTTCTTGGATCTTGACCCCTTCCTTGGCTTCGATTGCCTGGTGGAGGCCGTCAGAGAACCGCCGGCCCTGCATAACCCGTCCGGTAAAGGAGTCAACGATCAGCACTTCACCGTCAGAAACCACGTAGTCCTTATCCAGAAGCATGATGTAGTTAGCCCGCAGTGCCTGGTCAAGGTGGTGGGTCAAGGCCGTATTTTCAGGATCATAAAGGTTTTTCAGGTTAAAGTATTTTTCTGCCTTTTTAATCCCCTCGTCAGTCAGTGAAACCGTCTTAGATTCCAGGTCAATCTTGTAATCGACTTCGTTCTTGAGCTGCTTAACGAAGCGGTCGGTCTGCTTGTACAGCTTTGAAGTTCCCGTTCCTGGCCCGGAAATAATCAACGGCGTCCGGGCTTCATCAATCAAAATCGAGTCCACCTCGTCGACGATGGCGTAGTTCAGGCCCCGCTGAACCTGATCTTCCTTGTAGACCGCCATGTTATCCCGCAGATAGTCAAAACCAATTTCACTGTTGGTGGAATACATAATATCCGCCTGGTAAGCCTGGCGCTTTTCGTCAGGGCTCATTTCGGAGTTGTTGATGCCAACACTGCAACCGAGCCAGTTGTATAACTGCCCCATTTCAGTGGCATCCCGCTTGGAAAGATACTCGTTCACCGTAATAACGTGAACCCCTTTCCCGGAGATGGCATTTAGGTATACCGGCATCGTCGCGGTCAGGGTCTTCCCTTCACCGGTTTTCATTTCGGCAATGTTCCCCTCATGGAGGACAATCCCCCCCATGATTTGAACGTGAAATGGGTACAGACCGAGAACCCGCTTAGCGCCTTCCCGGGCAACCGCAAAGGCCTCCGGTAGGAGTGCGTCTAGTGATTCCCCCTTTTGGTAACGCTGACGAAACTCGTCCGTCTTTGCCTTCAGTTGGTCATCGCTGAGCTCTTCCATCGCCTTAGCATAAGACTCAACCTTATCAGCTATTTTATTAATCCGCCGCAATTCACGACGATCGCTTTCAATCCATTTTTTTAAAATGTTGGCCATAAAAGCGTCCTTCCTAATTCAGGCTTGAGTTCTGAATAAAAGGTACTACTCAAGCCAATTATATTTTTAATTCTAACTGTAACATTTTACCACGTTGGCGGGCGATTGAAAACCAATTGCACTAGACAAAAAGCCCCTAGAACTCGGCACCCGAATCCTAGAGGCAATTACCAATGAGTATCCTCACCGGACATGATTTATTCTGCTTCAATCAAACCGTACCGGCCGTCGCGACGACGGTAAACGATACTCGTCCCATTGGTCTCAGCGTCTTGGAAAACGAAGAAGTCATGACCCAGCATATCCATTTGCAGAACCGCTTCTTCAGGGTCCATCGGCTTGAGTGAGACTTGCTTGGTCCGGACAATCTTTAATTCATCACTTGCAGAGTCATCATCTGAAGGAACGAATTCAAGGTTCTTCAGGCCCTTTTCACGGGACTTCCGGTTAACCTTGGTCTTGTACTTCCGGATTTGGCGTTCCAGCTTGTCGGTTACCAAGTCAACACTGCCATACATATCATTAGAGGTTTCTTCAGCCCGCAATGTTAAGTACGGGAGCGGAATAGTAACTTCAACCTTGTAAGTACGGTTTGGATAAACCTTCAAGTTCACGTGGGCAGTTGCTTCGACGCTATCTTCGAAGAACTTTTGCAGCTTGCTAATCCGCTTCACCACGTAGTCCCGAATTGCGTCAGTAACTTCAACATTTTCACCACGAATATTGAACTTTAACATTGTACTTCTCTCCTTTCAGTCCAAGCAATCGCTTGTTCTGATATCAGAAGGACCACTCTTCTCATATCCTACTTATATTATAGTGTACTTATCATTAATTCACAAATTTATTCACAAATCATTTAAAGTAATTTAACGGGCTAAAGAAATACTTATAACATTAGCTGCCCCAGCCTGATAGAGTAAGTCTGCGGCGTGGTAGAGAGTGCGCCCGGTCGTGTAAACATCATCGACTAATAAGACCCGTTTCCCAGCCAGATCAGCTGCCGGACCGCTAAGGGCAACCGGCTGGGGTGTCTGGAGACGTTCCCGGCGGCTCTTGTGAGACTGGGCGGTCTTTTCTAGTGTCCGGTGCTGGAAACACGGCGTTAACTTAACACCGCCAAGCAACCCTGTAACCTGGTTAAATCCCCTGGTCGCCATGGTGGCCTGGGTAACGGGAATTGGCACCACGACCTCTGCGCGCTTCTGACGAATTGCTGCCGTGAATTCAGCTGCAAAGACAGCCCGAAGACGGTAGTCCCCGGCAAATTTATACTGGTGCATAAACTCCTTCATCGCCGTATTATAACAGTACAGGGCCTGGTGAGTTAGCTTCCAGGAATACATTTGGCGCCAGCAGCGGCACTCTGGGCAGAGCTGGGAAGTATCCTGCAGACGGCAACAGGCGGGACAACGTTGTTCGCCCTCAAGAGGCATAAATTGTTGGCGGCACTTCGGACAAACTACCGGCATAACTAAGCGCCCGGGCCAAATGAGCTCCCGAATCGTTAACTTGGCAGCGACTGGGCCGTTACATAGCAGACAGTTCACGCTGACAGCACCGCCCCTTCTGATTCATATACCGAATCTGCCGCATGGCCCTGCTAACCCGCCGGCAACGGGCAGTCAGCCAAAAGTCAACGTGACCACCGGGCCGACTGGCAGACCGGCCCGCCCGACCAGCAATCTGGACAAGGGCCGCGCTCGAAAAGATATCATCATCGGCCCCGAGTACAAAAACATCAATTTCTGGAAAGGTCACTCCGCGTTCTAAAATCGACGTTGTAATTAAAAAACTATACCGCTGGTCACGCATCCCCTGCACTTTCTCCAGCCTCTCTGGATCCTGCGCATGGACAGTTGTGAAGCTCGTGGCAGGGAAGTGACGAGTGCAAGCCCGGGCTACGGTCGTCAGGTCAGCAACGTGGGGCACGAAAAGCAGGAAACGGTGCCCCTGGTGTAAACTGGTCTGCAATCGCCGCCACATCTCTGTCGGCAACCTCCCCCTTTGAACTTGTCGTCGCCAATGCCGGGCAAGGTGACACCTGATTTCAGGCAGGAGGTGGCCATGATAGCGTAAGGGCAGGTAGGTCACTTGCAAGCGGCGGTGCCGGACCTCGTTGAGCAAGTATTCACCCGGAGTAGCGGTCAAAAAAAGCTGACCCCCCTGCGTTTTACTTGTCTGTTGACTAGCATAAAAAAGAACCGGATTAGCAGCATACGGAAAGGCATCAACCTCATCAATGATCAAGTTGTCAAAGGCATGGTAAAACCGTAACAGCTGGTGAGTCGTACACACCGTTAATTGTGCATAGCGGTACGGTTGTGACTGCCGGCCATGCAGAAGAGCCATTTCCGTATTAGTGAAGGCCGCCTGCAAACGGGGATAGAGCTCTAAGCAGACGTCGACCCGGGGTGAGGCGATTGCAAGCCGTTCTCCCCGTGCCAAACAGGCAGCCACTCCCTGGAAAATCATTTCCGTCTTGCCGGCACCGGTGACCGCCCAGAGGAGCTGGCGCTGGTGGGCCACCATACCAGCAGTGACACGCTGTGCAGCCGTAACTTGTAATGGCGACAGCCGACCGCGCCAGGTCAGGACCGGCTGACTAATCGTAAATTGATTTGGCTCCGGAACATGATAAAATTTGCATAGTGTTGAAACTCGCCCCAGGTTAATACAGTGGGGACAGTAATACTCGTTATTAGGAAGTGCTGCAACCAGCTTAGGAGTCCGCTGACCGCACCGGTGACAGATGATTTCTCTTGTTTGAACCGTGATTGTCGGTAGGGTCTGAACGTGTGCGGGCACTATTTCATCTCGTCCCACCAGGACCCGGCGGCCATAATAATCTTCCAGCATCTCAATGCCCCCCTTCACTATTTAAATACGCATAAACCATATTTTTTCACGAAAGAAGTTTAAATTATGACAACACCCTTTTTAACCATTGCCAACGCTAGCCAAACCGAGCTAGTAATCAAAAAATCTCGCTTTATCTGCTCACTCCAGCGGATCAGCAGTGAAGAAGACGCCCAGAACTTCATCAAGGAAGTACAGGCAGCCAACCGAAAGGCCAATCACAACTGCTTTGTATACCTCGTTGGGGACCAGGACCAGGTTCAGCGGGAGAGTGACAATGGGGAACCGAGTGGGACGGCAGGGGTCCCTATCCTGGAGTCGCTGCAGATGGCGAAGCTCCATAATGTCGTCGCCGTTGTCACCCGCTACTTCGGCGGCATCAAGCTGGGGGCGGGCGGCCTCATCCGTGCATACAGCAACGTTACTACCGAAGCCGTCCACCGCGCAGGAGTCGTCCAGCGAATCAAACAGCTGCAAATCGCTATCACTGTCAGCTATCGCCAGCATGATGCCCTCCTCTACTACCTCAAAGAGCACCAGCTAGCCGTCAGCAATGAAGATTATGGTGTCAACGTCACCACAAACGTTTTTATCAACGAAGCTACGGCCGATGACACAATTGCCCAGCTACAAAACCGTTTTAACCACCAATTAGAGATTCAAAAAATGGGCAGTCATTTTCACGAAATCCCATATAATCCTGCTGAATAAATTTACATGAGATACACCAAACGTCCCAAATTAGCTCAACAGCCAATTTGGGACGTTTCCTAATTTTATGAGTGCACACCGCTTTTTATGCAAGTAATGCTTCTGCAATATCCAAGATAATTATCAGGCCCAGCAAAGCCGCCAACCAGCAGGCAAGCCGGCGAGCGTGACGGTCGCCGGCCTTGATTTGGGGCCAAAACGCTCCCAGGTACGCTATCACAAGTAAAATGCTGCCGAGGATTCCGTAGATTCCCGAATGGAAGCCCCGGTTATCAATTGTATAGCCCGCCATTAGGAACAGGCCGATGGCAAATGCACCGCCAATTAAAATCTGTCGTTTTGACATTTATAACACCCCGTTACTCGTGAAGGTGGTAGTTATAGCTGGCCACGATAATGTTTTCCCGTGAGTTCAGCAGCGCACGCAACCGGACACTGGTCTGGTTATGCAGCGCTAGTTGCCAAGGGTGCTTAGGGATAAACTGCGGTACCAAGACAGTTGTCGAGTAGTTCCGCGCTTCCGCCCGCTTGGCAATTACATCAACAAAGCGTAACGTCGGCTTGGCAATTGACCGGTAGGAAGAATGAATATCCACGAACCGGACATCCGGATACTCGGCCTTAAATTCATTGGCCGTCTTATGTTCCTTGCCCGGATTTTCATCAAAGGAAACATGCATGGCAATGACGTAGTCCCCAATTGACCGTGCATAGTTGATTGCCCCCCGGGTCACCCGGGTGACGTTACCAACCAGGACGATCACCGTCGCCCCATCGTAATCGTGGAGCTGAACCTTCGTCTTTTCAGCTACCCGCAACTGGGCCGCCACCTTGATGTAGTGGCTGTGGACCTTGTGGAACATATAAAGGAGCAGTGGCATGATGATCAAGTATGGCCAAACATTGCCAAAGTGCTGCCAGAACAGGAAGGCTACTAGCGAAAGGGAAATGACCGCGCCGACAAAGTTAATGCAGGCTTTGCCAACCCACCAGCCTTCCCGCTTCCGGAACCAGTGAATAATCATTCCGGACTGGGAGAGGGTGAACGGTACGAACACCCCGACAGCATACAAGGGGATCAAGCTGTTGGTTTGCCCATGGAAAATCAAGATAAGGATAATGGCCCCGACCGCCAGGGAAATAATCCCGTTCGAGTAACCTAGCCGGTCCCCACGGTCCATAAAGGCATGGGGCATGTACTTATCCTTTGCCATGTTAAAAGCCAAAATCGGAAAGGCTGAAAAACCAGTGTTGGCAGCTACCGCCAAAATCATGGCCGTCGACAGCTGCAAGAGGTAAAAGCCCATCCCATGACCACCAAAAATCGCCAGGGCAATTTGGGAGAGAACCGTGGTGCGGCCATTGGGCACAACCCCGATGAAGAAGCTGAAGAAGATAATGGCAATGAAGAAGAAGGCCAAGATAGCACTCATAATTGCCAGGGTCGTCGCAGCGTTCTTTTCCTTAGGCTTATTGAAGTTAGGTACCGCGTTGCTAACGGCTTCCACCCCGGTTAGCGATGAGGAACCGGCAGAGAAAGCCCGGATAAACAGGACAACGCTCATCCCAGCAACCGGCGTGCCATAGTCAGCCGGGGCTTGGTAATGAATGTGGCCTGTCGCCACGTTATAAATTCCCCACACAATCATGATAAAAATCATAATAACGAAAAAGTAGACCGGCACCGTCAGGAAGTTAGCGCTCTCGCTCATCCCCCGCAGGTTCATGAACATAATCAATAGGACAATGATAATCGCAATCGGAATCGAAAATTTATAGAGGGCCGGCACAGCGGAAGTAATCGCCTCAACCCCAGAGGTCGTGGAAACCGCGACGGTCAGCATATAATCGACCAGCAGCGAACCGCCGGCAACCAGTCCCCCATTGCTTCCCCAGTTTTGGGTGGCAACAATGTAAGCACCACCGCCGCTCGGGTATGCCCGGATAATTTGCTGGTACGAAAGGGTAATTGCCAGCAGCAAGACTAGCACAATTGCGGCAATCGGTACCGAGTACCAGAGCGCTGCCGCTGAGAGTGTTACCAGGACAGTCGTAATTTGCTCAGGACCATATGCCACTGACGAAATCGCGTCAGACGAAAGCATAGCCAGCGCCTTGAACTTCGTCAGGTGCGTTTGCCCCTCATCCAGGGTCTTCAATGGTTTCCCAATTAATACACGTTTAAGATAACGCCACATTGCTATCCTCCTACTCAGTTAAGTATTAAGTATTTTATCATCCTCGTATGACTGAACAATGTTACAACTAATTATCCTACTTTTCAATCACCATGGCGATGAAAATTCTGATTTTCGCCATAATTGCTCATATTTCCCGGGAAATATTCCCCCTAAACAAAAAAGTGGGGCAGAACCGGCTTGACCAGTTCATCGTCCCACCCCGTCGACGCACAGCTAGCCCATTTAAGGAAGCTCAAGATTGGTCAGCGTTTGAACTGCCGGCCAGCTACCGCGCTGTAGCCTTATCATGTTTAAAATAGCAAAGAGGCTGGGATTAATTCCCAGCCCCCTTTTTCTTTAACTTAACTTCAAATTACATCATACCGCCCATGCCGGCACCGCCTTGTGGTGCGGCTGGTTGGCTGCCTTCTGGTTCTGGCTTGTCAGCAACGACTGCTTCGGTCGTTAACAGCAAGGCAGAAACTGAGGCTGCGTTTTGCAGGGCAGAACGGGTAACCATCGTTGGGTCAACGATTCCGGCAGCAACCATGTCTTCGAACTTGTCGTCGGCAGCGTTGTAACCAATGCCTTCCTTTTGGCCCTTCAATTCGTTAACGATTACTGAGCCTTCTACACCAGCGTTTTCAGCAATCTGACGAACAGGTGCTTCCAGGGCAGCCTTAACAATGTTGACACCAGTCAATTCGTCACCACTGGCTTCAACCTTTTCAAGTGCTGGAATAACGTTTACCAGGGCAGTACCACCACCAGGTACGAAACCTTCTTGAACAGCAGCCCGGGTAGCGTTCAAAGCATCTTCAATCCGGTACTTCTTTTCCTTCAATTCGGTTTCAGTAGCGGCACCGACCTTAACAACGGCAACCCCACCAGAAAGCTTTGCCAGGCGTTCTTGCAGCTTGTCCTTATCAAAGTCTGAAGTCGTGTTTGCAATTGCCTGCTTAATTTGGTCAACCCGTTCAGCAATTGCTTCCTTAGCACCGGAACCGTCAACAATCGTCGTTGCGTCCTTGGTAACAGTAACCTTGTTAGCTTGACCTAATTGATCAACGGTAACGTCCTTCAGGTTCATCCCCAGGTCGTCGGAGATAACAGTACCACCGGTCAAAACAGCGATATCTTGTAATTGAGCCTTCCGCCGGTCACCAAAGCCAGGTGCCTTAACAGCACAGACGTTGAAGGTTCCCCGAATCTTGTTCAAAACAAGGGTTGGCAGAGCTTCACCAGTGATGTCATCAGCAATGATCAACAGGGCACGGCCTTGTTGAACAACACTTTGCAGTAATGGCAAGATGTCTTGGATGTTGCTAATCTTCTTGTCGGTGATCAGGATGTATGGGTTGTCCAAGTCGGCTTCCATCTTATCGTTGTCAGTTACCATGTACTGGGACATGTAACCACGGTCGAAGCTCATCCCTTCAACAACGTCAACACTCGTGTCAACACCACGGGAGTCTTCAATCGTGATGACACCATCGTGACCAACCTTTTCCATGGCGTCGGCAATCAGCTTACCAACTTCTGGATTAGCAGCAGAAATGGAAGCAATTTGGGCAATGTCACTCTTCGTCTTAACTTCGTGTGACATGCTCTTCAGTGCTTCAACAGCCGCCTTGGTGGCCTTGTCAATCCCCCGCCGGATGCCAACTGGGTTAGCACCAGAAGTAACGTTCTTCATGCCGGCGTTAACGATTGCCTGTGCCAGTACAGTGGCAGTAGTCGTCCCGTCACCAGCGATGTCGTTAGTCTTAGATGCAACTTCAGCGACCAGTTTAGCACCCATGTTTTCGAATGGGTCTTCCAAGTCGATACTCTTTGCAATCGTAACCCCATCGTTAGTAATCGTAGGGTTGCTGTACTTTTGACCTAAAACAACGTTCCGTCCCTTTGGCCCCATCGTTGTCTTAACGGTATCAGCCAGCTTATCTACACCAGCGAGCATTGCGCCGCGGGCGTCTTCTGCAAACTTAATGTCTTTTGCCATTATATTGTCACCTCAAATAAGAAATTTGTTTTTAAAGTGTTATGTTCTATCTTTATATTATGCTAGTCGATTACAGCAACTAAGTCCTTTTCGTGAACGACAAGGTACTTTTCGCCGTTGTATTCAACTTCATTGCCGGCGTACTTGTCAAACAGTACCCGGTCGCCCTCTTTAACAGCTGGAGCAAGCTTTTGACCGTTATCAAGGGTCCGTCCCTCACCAACGGCAATTACCTTACCAGTAGTCGGCTTTTCCTTTACGTTGGAAGCAAGGACAATCCCACCAACCGTCTTTTCTTCTTCAGTTTCAGCTTGTAGAACAACGCGATCTCCTAATGGTTTTAACACGTCAATCCCTCCATCTTGTTAATTAATAAATTTGCTTTTAGCACTCTTGCTTGTTAAGTGCTAACCGCAATTCTTACTATACACCACCCTTGACCTAAAAAGCAACTGATAAGTTTGACTAATTTTGACTATTTCAGGTAATAAAAAATCCCGCTGACACCCCAGAGTATCAGACGGGAAATATCACTATTTCTTATTATCAGAATAGTTCTTAATAAAGTAAATCAGTGTTTGCAGTTCATTAGTCAGGTCAATATTTTGTACCTGAACCTCCTTCGGTACGGAAAGGCGGACTGGTGAGAAGTTTAGGATTCCCCGGACACCGGCTTCAACCAGCTGGTCCGCAACCTCCTGAGCATGTTCGCCGGGAACCGTCAAAATGACAATGTCAATTTGCTGTTCCTGGAGCTGCTTTTTAATATCCGTTGCCGGGTATACCGGAATCCCACTCTTGATCTTATTCGCTAATTCCGGCTTAGTGTCAAAGGCCGCGCTAATCCGCAGGTTCGTGTCCTGGTGGAAGTTGAAGTTCAGCAGGGCGCTTCCCAGGCTACCGACCCCGACCAGGGCCACGCTGACCAGTGAATCCTGGTGCAAAATCCCCTTAAAGAACTTTAACAAGCTCGCTACGTCATATCCATAGCCCCGCTTTCCCAGTTCACCAAAGTAGGAAAAGTCCCGCCGAATCGTCGCCGAATCAACTTGAACCGCTTCGGATAGTTCGGTCGATGAGACCCGTTCCTTCTTCGCGTTCAGTAAAATCGTCAGGTAGCGATAGTAGATAGGTAACCGCCGCGCCGTCGCCCGTGGTATTTTCTTTGTTGTCATCTTTATCCCCCTATTCATCTTCTTTTGCGACGTGTCCTGTAAAGTGATTGGGATATAACTTATTAGTTGAACGGCCACGTCGCTCTTGTGAAATTTAGTTCCTAACTATTCTAGCAATTAACCGTCGTTTTGTGAAGCGGTATACAAAATAATTCCACTTTTTTAATAAAATAAGGGGAAATCTGCTAAAATAATGATTGTTAGCATAATGATATTAGCGAGGTTTCAAAATGATTCTGTTGCAAACAAACGACGTCGAGCGCCGCTTCGGGGCCGACGTTCTCTTCCATAATATTAACCTGCAAATCCAGGAGCACGGCCGTACGGCGCTGGTTGGCCGCAACGGAGCCGGCAAAACTACTTTGTTAAAAATGATTGCGGGAATTACCAGTCCCGACGAAGGAACCATCAGCAAGGCGAAGGACCTTTCCATCGGCTACTTGGCCCAGGACCAGGGTTTAGATAGTCAAAACAACATCTGGGCAGAGCTTGATACCGTCTTTGCCGACCTGCATAGAGAAGAACAGACGATCCATGACCTGGAAAAGCAGCTGGCAACCCTTGACGCCACGACCGACCAATACGGCCGGGTAATGGAACAGTACGACCGCCTCCAGGGGGATTTTAAAAAACGGGGCGGTTTTGAGTATGAATCCCGAATGCGGGGCATCCTCACCGGCTTTGGCTTCGGCGAAGAATACTACGACACTCCAGTCAACGCCCTTTCCGGTGGGCAAAAGACCAAGCTGGCACTGGCTAAGATTTTATTACAGGCACCCAACCTGCTAATACTAGACGAACCAACTAACCACTTGGATATGAACGTGCTGGCCTGGCTAGAAGACTACCTCAAGAGCTACCAGGGCGCCCTGCTGGTTGTTTCCCACGACCGCTACTTTCTGGGCCACGTTGTCAAGGACGTCTATGACTTAGACAACCGCACCCTCCGGCACTATACCGGCAACTACACTCAGTTTGTCCAGCACAAGCAGGAATGGCTAAAGGCGGAGTGGAAGCACTACGACCAGCAGCAAAAAAAGATTGCTAAACTGGAGGATTTCGTAAACCGTAACATCGTCCGGGCATCGACCACTAAGCGTGCTCAGGCCCGCCGCAAGCAACTGGAAAAGATGGAGCGGCTGGACCGTCCAGTGACCGATGACCAGTCCATCCACTTTCATTTCCACAGCGAAAAGGCCAGCGGCAATGAAGTGCTGGATGTTGACCAACTCAAGGTCGGCTATGACGATCAAGTCTTGGCTGGCCCCCTGTCCTTTGCAGTTCGTAAGCCCCACCGGGTCGGAATTATTGGCCCGAATGGGATTGGCAAATCAACCCTGCTCAAGACCATCCTCAATAAAATTCCGGCGGTCAGCGGAAGCGTTAAATTCGGCGCCAACTTGGACGTTGGCTACTACGATCAGGAACAGCAGCAACTTCACGCTGATAAGACGGTGCTGGAAGAAGTATGGGATGACCATCCAGAAGTACCGGAAAAGGATATTCGCTCCCTCCTGGGAAGTTTTCTCTTCGTCGGCGATGACGTCTATAAGGTCGTCCACGAGCTATCAGGGGGAGAAAAGGCCCGCTTAGAACTGACTAAGCTCTCGTTTCAGCCAATCAACTTCCTGATTTTGGATGAACCGACCAACCACCTGGATATCGATAGTCGGGAAGTCCTCGAGAGTGCCATCAACGAATTCCCTGGCACGGTCCTCTTCGTTTCTCACGACCGGTACTTCATCAACCAAGTGGCAACCGACATCCTGGATATGCGCAAAGACGGCATCAAGCACTACGAGGGTGACTACGATGACTACCTCGCCACGGTTGCTAAGGCAACGGCACCTAATCCAGCAAGCTCAGCCCAGTCCTCTCCCGCCTCTTCACAGGGGAAGCAATCATACCAGCAAAGCAAGGACCAGCAACGGGCCCGGCGCAAGCTGCAACGAAAAGTCGACGACTTAGAGAAGCAGATGGCCCAGCTAGAAGACCAGCAAGCCAATATTGAAGCAGAGATGAGCAAGCCGGAGGTGGCAACCGATATCGGCAAGCTGACCGACCTGCAGAAGGAACTTGACCAGCTCAAGGCACAGTCCGAAGAAGTTGAATTGGACTGGACGGCAGCGGCCGAAGAGTTGGAAAACTTTGATCAGGAAAATTAATTGTGACTAGGACGTAGCCAGTCTTTTAGAAAGTATAACTAAGCTCCAGAGTTCGGTCTTGCCGAGCACTGGAGCTTAGTTGGTTCTTGCATTTATTAAAGTAACCAGATTAATGTCACAGCCCGCCCCATTTTATTGAAATAGGTTTAGCTTGCCAATCCGTTCCACTGCCTCTTCCAGCCGTTCTGGCGAGATCAAAAGGCCAATCCGCACATAGCCCTCGCCATGTTCGCCAAAACCATTTCCGGGTGCGACCGCCACGCCGGCCTTATCCAACAGCAGGTCGGCAAAGGATTCACTGCTGTAACCGTCCGGCACGGGCATCCAGGCATAAAAGGTCCCAGCCGGAACAAAGGCGTGCCAGCCGATTTTTTCCGCGGCGTTAACGAAGGCGTCGCGCCGCTCCTCATAGCGGTGAACGATTTCCGCAATGGCCGCGTCCCGCCGGGAATCCCGCAGCGCATCAATTGCCGCTTTTTGCAGTGCTGGAAAAAGGCTGACAAACAGGTGGTCCTGGATTAAGTTCAGGGCACTAATAATGTCCCGATTCCCCACCGCGAAGGCAATTCGCCAGCCGGCCATGTTAAAGGTCTTGGAGTAGGTATAAAATTCAATTCCGACCTCCTTGGCCCCCGGAGTCTGCATGAAGCTCAACGGTGCCTGCCCGTCAAAGCCCAAGGCACCATAGGCGAAGTCGCTAATAATTCCCACATGGTACTTTTGCGCCCACGCCACCAGTTCTTGATAGAACTCCTTCGTCGCCACTGCACCGGTTGGGTTATTCGGGTAGTTGAGGTAAAAGAACTTCGCACGCCGGGCAACTTCCTCCGGGATGGACTGGAGGTCCGGTAGAAAGTTATTTTCCGCTAGCAGGGGAACCGTCTCAAACTTAACGCCGCCCAGGGCCGCGCCGGAAAAGTAATCCGGGTAGCCAGGATCCGGCAGCAAGTAGGTATCACCCGGATTCATCAACGCCCAGGGCAGTTCAACCAGGCCAATCTTGGAACCGCCAAGAATAGCGACCTCCTGTTCCGGGTCAAAGTGGGCCCCGTACTTTTCTTGGTAAAAGTCGGCAGCCGCCCGCTTAAATTCTGGCAGGCCCTGAAACGGTGAATACTTATGGGTCTGTGGATCAGCAACCCACTTCTGGGTCGCTTGAACAATATAGTCAGGGGTTGGCTTGTCGGGGTTCCCCTGCCCCAGGTTGATAACGTCAACCCCCGCGGCAACCTTTTGGCCTACTTTTGCCACAAGGTTAGCAAAGAACTGCTTCGGCAGTGTATCAAGTAAGTGTGATTGTTGAAATTCCATGCTTATTCCCCTTTTCTCTTATTTATATAGTTCTGGGCGCCGGTCAGCAAAGACCGGAATCGGTCCCCTTACCGTTCCCAATTGGTCAAGGTCAATCTCGGCAAAGATGACTCCATCACGCTCCCCCGCATCGGCAATTACCCGGCCCAGGGGATCGATTACCAGAGAGTGACCATTAAAGTGGTTATCCGGATCGTCGCCAACCCGGTTTACGGCCACCACGAAACATTGGTTTTCGACTGCCCGCGCCCGCAGCAGGATTTCCCATTGCGGAATCCGCACCGCCGGCCATTCCGCCGGGAAGTACAAAAGGTCAGTCCCGTGACGGGCAACAGTCCGAATCCATTCCGGAAAGCGGAGGTCATAACAGATGAAGCTGGCGCTGGGGACCCCGGCCAGCCGGAAGTAGTTTTCCTGATTGCCAGCTTGCAGGTACTGGTCTTCCGCCATCAGTCCAAAGAGGTGGACCTTATCGTATTGTCCCAGCAAGTTTCCTAATGGATCAACCACAAGTGTCCGGTTAACAAAGTGCGGGCCAATTTTGACCGCTACCGAGCCGCCAACGATTCCCACCTGGTACTGACGAGCCAGCTCCTGAAGCAACGCCAACGTTTCTTGGCCCCCTTCGTCCGCCAGCGCCGGCAACTTATCAAGGGCGTAACCGGTATTCCACATTTCCGGTAATACGACCACGTCCGCCTCACCATCTGCTGCGGCGGCAACCAGTTCCCGCACCCGTGTACGGTTTGCTGCCGGTTGCGCAAACTGAATATTAAATTGTCCCAGTGCTACTTTTATCTTCACCTTTACCACCCCATTAAATTCAAAAAGCCCCCATCCAAAAAGGACGAGGGCTCCCGCGTTACCACCTTAATTTACTGCTGCCTCACAGCAACAGCCTTGCTAAGTTACTACACTTGGAGTTGTTAGCGGAACTCACCCGGCGCCAACTCACTCAAATAGCTCGTCAGCGCAAACAATTGGCAGACCATTTTTCGTTCCGTCAGCAACCTCCTTCCAGCATTTCAGAGGCTCTCTGTGTGCCCCAACGGGAACGTACTCATCCGTCGTTTTACATTTCTTATTAATCGCATTTTAATCTTTCTTTAATGTAATGTCAATTGTTTCCCCAAATTAAGTTTTAACCACCGCTTCTATTGTAAAATAGGGGCAACAACTCAGAGGAGGACGATGAAATGAAAATCGCAGTAATCGGCGTGGGTCAGATGGGCTCAGCAATTATCAAGGGGCTCTTGAACCAGCACGAGGATGATATTATCGGTATGAACCCGGTCAACCCACGGGTTAGCAAGTTTGCTCAGGAGGCCGGCTTCCGTCTGGTTAACAGCTCTGAAGAAGTAGTCAGCAAAAAGTCAGCCGTCGTTATAATTACCACGCCTGCCAAGGTCACCTTGGCGGTCTTGGAGGAACTAGCAGCCCTCCCCGCCCACACAGTAATTATCTCTGCAGCCGCGGGGATTCGCTTGGCGGACATTGCTGCAATCCTGCCCACTAACCCGCTCGCTGCCATCATCCCCAACATTCCGGTAGCAGTTAATGCCGGAACAATTGGCCTTGCCTTAGGAGGCCACGTTATGGCACCTGCTTTTGACAAAATCAACCACGTGCTGACTCCACTAGGAGAGATCATCAGGGTTCCAGAAAGCCAGCTCGGCATTGTAGGCACCATTGGCGGTTGCGGGCCGGCATTCGTCGATGTCTTGATGGACGCCCTGGGAGATGCCGGCGTTAAATACGGTCTGAACCGGTCGACTGCTTACCGGCTCGCCGCTAGCATGGTCAACGGCAGCGGCAAGCTCGCCCTCCAAACCGGGCTGACTCCTGCCCAGCTCCGTGACCAGGTAACCTCTCCCGGCGGCACCACCATCCGCGGGGTCGAAGCTTTGGAAAAAAACGGCTTTCGCTATGCCGTGATGGACGCGGTTAATAAAGCTAATGGTTAAACATGGGCGGCGGACAGAACTGTCCCACCCTGTCGACGCGCAGCTAACCCATTTGACCTGCCTGCCATCTGCGCCGTCGTATTGTTATCTTTAAAGTAACGAAGAGACTGGGTTTAATGCCCAGTCTCTTCGTTATTTCTTCTTAACTCTTATAAAGATAGTGCGGGAAAACAACCTATTCCTTTGCCCGGTCAAACATCAGTCCCGGAACCGCATTTAAGTCCCACGCGGCCCGGTCGCCATGCCGGTAGTCGACTGCCGCCGCCGCACCAATCATTGCGGCATTATCTCCGCAGAGTTTGAGCGGTGCTTGCAGCATAGTCACGTTGGAATGGTACTTAGCCATATCATGGTCCAGCCGGTCACGTAGGCCATGGTTAGCCGCGACCCCGCCGGCAAGAATCAGTTGCTTAACCGGGTACTGGTCAAGCGCACGCATCGTCTTTTCTGCCAGCACGTCAACCACGCTTTGCTGGAAGCTGGCTGCCAAATCATACTTGTTGAGTTCTTCCCCCCGCTGGTCAGCGTTATGGACGGTGTTAATAAAGGCGCTCTTGAGTCCGCTAAAGGAAAAGTCCAGGTTATCCTCCTTTTCCATTGCCCGGGGGAAGTGGAAAGCGTCCTGCCCCTGGGCAGCCCACTCGTCAATCGTTTTCCCCGCCGGGTAGTTCACGCCCAGGACCCGACCAATCTTGTCATAGGCCTCACCAGCGGCGTCGTCACGGGTTTCACCGACGATTTCATATTCATGTTCCTTGGGCATGTACACTAGCTCCGTGTGCCCGCCGGAAACCAGCAGGGCCATCTGGGGATACTTAAATTCCCCCACAAACCGGGCGGCATAGAGGTGCCCCGCCATGTGGTTTACCGGAATTAACGGTAAGTGGTGCGCCCAGGCAACCACCTTCGCCGCAGTAACTCCGACTAGCAAAGAACCAACCAAGCCCGGGCCGTAGGTAACAGCCACGGCCATTAGATCTGGGTAGTCAACGCCCGCTTCAGTCAATGCCTGGTCAATACAGCGGGTAATCCACTCAATGTGGTGCCGACTCGCAACCTCCGGCACCACCCCGCCAAAGCGCTGGTGGCTGTCAATCTGGGTGGCCACGATGTTAGAGAGGATCTTCGTTCCGTCCTCAATAACCGCCACACTTGTTTCATCACAACTTGTCTCAAAGGCAAGAATTAAGTTTCGTTCTGCCATGTGCTCTTATTCTCCTCTACTCAAAAGGTCTGCCTGCATATCAATCGCGTCCTCGTGGTTATCTAAATAATAACGGTGTTTGATTTGCTGTTCACGAAAGCCAAACTGTTCATACAAGTGCCGGGCGGCCAAGTTATGCACCCGCACTTCTAAACTCAGGGAACGGAGCTGCAAATGGCGGGCATAGGCTACCGCGGTCTTAATCAAATACGTTCCCAGGCCCTTTTTCTGCCATCCCGGCGTCACCCCGAGGTTGGTAATGTGGAGGTCCAAGTGGTACCAATCCACTGCCGTCCCGATAAAACCAACAACCTCTTCATCGCTGGTAATCACAAGGTACAGACGGTCATGGTGGCGCTGTAATTCTAGCTGAAAAGCAGCGTAACTCCACGGTGCTGTTCCGTAAATCCGCTCTTCAATCTGCACCATCCGGTTAATATCCTGTTCAGTTGCCTGCCGGACCGTAAAGTGGCGGCCCTGAATCATGACTAGCCGCCGACTAAAATCCAGGAACGGTTGTCGACGGGCATTAATGGTACAGTGGTACCATGACTTAAACTTCTCGAACATAATTTTGTCTATTTTCTCCTGGGTGTAGTTTCTGCCAGTTGGCTTCCGCTTCAGTAATACGCAGGTAGTGCGGCACAAAGGGATCAATTGCTTGGACCGCTGGTCGGTCTTCCCCGGCCAGTGCCAGCTGATAAGTCGATGGAATCCCGTACGCCCGCGGTGCTAGGCTCACGTTTGCCGGCAGGTCATCAAACTGGTCCTGGATTCGCTTGGTCAAGTGGCCCAGTAAAATCACCGGCCGGTCCACCCGACCTAATTGGTCCAGCAGGGTCGTCATTGCCAAGTGCTGGTCCTCAATCAGGTTGACAAGCCGACTGTCCTGCCACTGGTAGGCTCCGGCAAAGACGTTTCCCCGGCGGGCGTCAAAGAAGGGCACGATTACCTGGTCACTGGTGGGGAGGACATTGCGTGCGACTACTTCCAAGCTGGAAACACCCACCAGCGCAACTTTCAGCGTGTCCGCCAGTGTCTTAGCAGTCGTCGCGGCAATCCGAATTCCCGTATACGAACCAGGTCCCTGGGCCACAACGACCCGGTCAAGGTCCGCGGGGGTCCACTGAACCAGCTTAAATAGGTTATCAATTGTCGGCATCAGGTAGATGCTGTGATTGCGAACCATGTTCAAAGTCGTAGTGGCGAGCAGCTGCTCATCCTCAACTAGGGCAACACTCATTGGGTGATTTGAGGTGTCAATGGCAAGTACTTTCATTTCGATCATCCTTTCAATCATAGACCATCTTATCACACCCACCCCGCTTTTGCTGGTTGAAAGTCGGGCGCAAAAAGAAAACTCTTAAATTACGCGACGGACAGCGGTTTCCACTGGTCAGCAAACCCGGTCATAACACCGCTAAGGACTAGCAAGTCGCAGCAATAGGCTCCCCCTTCTTTGAGAACGCAAAAACAGCCTTCAGAGTTCGGCTTTACCGAGCTTTGAAGGCTATTTTACAGCGGACTTTCTCAGCCCGTAACGTTTTCTCTTAAATTAGTCCCGGTCATCGTAGCCCTTAGGGTGGGTCGAGTGCCACTTCCAGGCCGTGGCAATGATGTCGTGAACATCATCGTACTTCGGCTTCCAGCCCAGCACTTCCCGGGCCTTATCACTGGCTGCTACCAGCGAGTCGGGGTCCCCTGGCCGCCGCGGTGCCATCTTAGCAGGAATCGGCTTGCCGGTAACTTCCCGGGCTGCTTCTAGCATCTGCTTGTTGGAGAAGCCGGTTGAGGAGCCGAGGTTAAAGGCGTTGCTCTTGTTTCCGGCCTCCAAGTATTTGATTGCCAGAATGTGGGCATCAGTCAGGTCCATGACGTGAACATAGTCCCGCACATTGGTCCCGTCCGGGGTGTTGTAGTCGTCGCCAAAGATGCTTAGTTCGTCCCGCTTCCCCTGCGCCACTTGAAGGATAATCGGTACTAGGTGGGTTTCTGGACCGTGGTCTTCACCAATCGTGCCGTCCGGGGCCGCTCCCGCAACGTTGAAGTACCGGAGGGCAACAAACTTAATCCCGTATGCCTTGTCTGCCCAGGCCATCATTTCTTCCATCATCAGCTTGCTCAGGCCGTAAGGATTAATCGGCTTTTGCGGATCCGTTTCCTTGATCGGCATGTGTTCAGGAACCCCATAGGTCGCGGCAGTTGAACTGAAGACGATGTATTTGATCCCGTGATCATGCATCGCTTCCAGCAGGGTGATCATTCCACCCGTATTGTTATCAAAGTACTTCAATGGCTTGCTCATTGATTCTGGCACAATTGAGAAGGCCGCAAAGTGAACTACCGCGGTAATGTCTTCGTTCTCAAAGATTTGGTCCAAAAACTTCCGGTCCCGGATATCACCTTCGTAAAACTTAGCCTGCGGGTTAATTGCGTCCCGGTGACCCGTTGACAGGTTATCAGCGACAACCACGTCTTCACCATGTTCTACCAAGTTCTTCACCATATGGGAGCCAATGTAGCCGGCCCCACCAGCAACTAGAATTGCCATCTTATTTCCTCCTTGCTTCAACTACCGCCAGTAACTGACGACTGAACTCTGTTTACCCAAATTGTAGCACAGACCTACTAAAATAATTAGTAAATTTTAGTAAAAGAAAGTAAAACTAGCCAAAGTCCAGCTTGTGCTCCTGGTACTTGAACAGGAGCCCCTCACGAAGACCGCTGTTGCTGAACTCGACCTCATCAATCGCTAGCTGACGCATTAGGGCTAGCAGTGGAAGAAGGCCGCCCACAATCACGTCGGCCCGTTCCCGGGTAACCCCCCGGATGGCCGCCCGGCTTGCCCGGTCGCCTTCCAGCAGTTCGTGCATGATCTGAAAAGCCGTTGTCGAAGTCATCGTCAGGCCATGAATGGGGGCCGCCTTGCCAGCAACCGCGTTCCGCCAGCGGTAAATCTTGGCCAGGGCCCGGTTGCAACCGCCCAGGGCAATAATTCGGCTGCCCCGGAAGCGACTAAGCCAGCGCTGATGTGACAGGGCCTCATCAACTTCAACCATGGCGTCAAAAAGGTTGGCAGCCTGAATTTGATCGCCGAGGTGGTAACGTTGGGACAAAATCACCGAACCCAGCGGGATACTGATGGTTTCTTCGGCCGCCCCGCTTTCCACACCGACCAGCTCCATGCTGGCACCCCCGGTATCAATAATTAGTCCCCGGTCTATTTCTAAGCTATGGGTTACCCCCACGTAGTCGAGGTAGGCTTCCTGGGCTCCGGAAATCACTTGAATGTCAAAACCGGTCTCCTTTTTCGCCCGCTGCAGAAATTCCGCCTGGTTCTGCGCCTGTCGGACTGCCGCCGTTGCTACCGCAATCACCTTGAGGCGCGAATACTGATCACAGATGGTACGAAATTCCCACAGTGCATCCAGCGTTCGTTCTACCGGTTCCTTTTTCAGTGTCTTTTCCGGACCCATTTGCGAAGAGAGGCGGACGTAGCGTTTAACATATTGCTTGGTCACGGCCTCATTATCCGGGAGCAGTTCACTAATTTTCAGCCGGACCGAGTTGGAACCAAGATCAATCACCGCGAGTCTAGTCGTCTTTGCCATTAGCATCATCCTTTTCTTTTAAGTGCAGGCTCGGGACGTGTTTCGAGAGGGTCTCAAAAACATTTGGGAAGTGCCGGCGGGCCTTTTGCTGCTTATTATCCTGTTTGTTCAGGCGGACCGCCTCTTGAACAAAGTATTCCTGCGAATTAAACGGTGCCGCACCGTCACGATCCAGCCGTTCATAGTGGTCTCCTTCCAGGACCCGCGTTTTGACGTTATCCCGCCACATAATATCAAAGATTTGGATAGCCCGGGCTTTGGTATCGGCTTGGGTAACCGGGTACAGTTCCTCTACCCGCCGGTTCAAGTTCCGGGTCATCATGTCGGCACTGGCAAGGTAGATTTCCTCGTGACCATTGCTTTCAAAGTAGTAGATCCGGGAGTGTTCCAGGAAGCGGCCGACAATCGAGTGGACTTCGATATTGTTATGCAATTCCGGGAGGTCGTTGCGCAGGCAGGTAATCCCCCGCACCAGCAACTGAACCTTGACCCCGTTAGCTGCTGCGTCGTAGAGGTGGGCGATAATCTGCTTATCCGACAGGGAGTTCATCTTCATCCGAATCAGGGCCGGGTTGCCGGACTTGGCGACCGCAATCTGGTCGTCAATCTTCTGGTTGATGAAGTTACGAATCCCGTCTGGCGAAACCCGCAGCTGGTAGAAGTACGGCGGACGGGCAAAACCGGAGAGCATGTTAAAGAGGTTGGTCATGTCGACCCCTAATTCATGGGCACAGGTAAACAGCCCCATGTCAGTATAGAAGTGCGCGGTGACATCGTTATAGTTTCCGGTTCCCAGGTGCATGTACCGGCGCAAGCCATCCTCGTCCCGTCGGATTACTAGGGCGACCTTACAGTGGGTCTTTAAGCCAACCAAGCCGTAGATGACGTGGCAGCCCATTTGTTCCAACCGCTGGGCCCAGCGAACGTTATTCTGCTCGTCAAACCGCGCCTTGACCTCGACCAGCACGGTAACCTGCTTTCCCTGCTGGGCCGCCATTCCCAGGTACTTGATAATCGGTGAATTGCCGGAAACCCGGTAGAGGGTCATCTTAATCGCAAGCACGGCGGGGTCGGTCGCCGCCTGGTGGATAAAGTTGACCACCGCGTCGAAGTTGTCATACGGGTGCTGGACCAGGTAATCCTTTTGGCGGATGGCCTTGAAGATGTTATGCTCCATATCCAGCTGGGGGTTTAAGTAGGGTTTGAACGGTTTGAAGCGCAGGTCAGCATGGTCATCGACCATCCCCGATAATTTTTTCAGGAAGGTCAGGTCAACTGGCCCGTCCACCCGGTAAATTGACCGTTCCGAGACGTGGAGGTTATCAATCAGCTGGTCCTCCAGCCACTCATCAATCGTATCTTCAACCTCCAGGCGCATTACCTGACCGTGTTCCCGTTCCCGGAGCTGGTGCTTGACGGCCCGCAGCAAGTCGGAAGTATCTTCTTCCGCCACGTCCAGGTCCATGTCCCGCATGACCCGGTAAGTCGCTGTCGCCAAGATCTGGTATCCCGGGAAGAGCATGGACAGGAATTCCTTTACCAGCTCATCAATCAGAATAAAGTTGTTTTCACCCGGCAGACGGACTAGGCGCTTGTAAATCTCAGGCACCCGGACCGTCGCAAATTTAATTTCTGCTTCTTGACGGTCATCGTGGGGCTCGTTTTGCTTCTTATTAACCTCCTGGTCCCCTTCCAGGGTTTCACGCTTGCCAGGCTGCCGGGCGGTCGGATCCCGCCGCAAGCTGATGGCAATGTTGAGGGAGCTATTGGAGATAAACGGAAACGGCCGGGAGCTGTCGTCCGCCATTGGTGTCAGTACCGGCATCAATTCATCGTTGAAGTAGCGCCGGATGAACTCGTACTGCTTCTGATCCAGGTCCTTGATATGGAGGATATTAATCTGCTCTTTGGCTAACTGGGGAATGATCTGCTGGTTGTAAATCTCGTAACGCTCCTGGACCATCCGATGTTCCTTGCGGTTAACGGCGTTGAGCTGCTCTTCTGGCGTAAGGCCCGAGGCATCAGTCGTCGTGACGTTGGCCGCGGCCAGTTTATGCAGGGACGCCACCCGGACCATGAAGAATTCATCAACGTTACTCTGGGTGATTCCAAGGAAGTTCGCCCGTTCCAACAGCGGGTTGCTGACATCGGTCGCCTCACCGAGAACCCGGCCATTAAAATCAATCCAGCTGAGTTCCCGGTTGACGTAGTTTTCTGGTTTATAAAAGTCCTTATACATTCCTAATTGCCCCTCTCAATTAAGACCGGTTGAATCCCAAAAACATCGTTAAACAGCTTGGCCTTCGAACTAAACGACCACTTCTCTAGAACAAGGTCGTCGTTTGCAGTCGCCTTGATTTTCAAGCGATTATCGCTCGTCAACTTGAGGCTGACCGCCGTAATCTTTTGCTGGCGGGAATCATCAAGGGAATCCACCACCCGCAAAATCGCGGCCAGCTTGGCAATCGTCAGCTGAATATCATCGTCCAAGTGCCGGTAGTGCGGCTGCATTGCGGTCGGTGACTCCGCACTGTGGTAACGGGCCACCTCGGCAATAATTCGGTTGTCCTCGTCCGACAAACCAATCAGCGGGTTCGCCCGCAGGATATAAGCCGAGTGGCGGTAGTGGCCGCTCTGGTTGATAAAATTCCCAATATCATCAACCATGCTGGCAATTTCCAACAGCAAGCGCTCATGGTTGCCTAGCCGGTGGATTGGCCGCAGCTGGTCAAAGAATTGCAGGGCAAACCTAGTCACGAAACGCTGGTGACCATTATTGACCCCGTACCGTTCCGCCAGGTCGTGGGCCGAAGTTCGAATCATGGTGTGAATCTGCTGACGCGACTGGTCATTATTAACGGCAATCCCGTTCGTCAGCCCGTCCATCACCGAAATGTCGGTTACGTAAATATTCGTCGGGTGGATCAACTCAGCCGCCCGGGCAATTACCAGGTAGTTCGGCACCAGCAGCTCCCGTTGGCGCCCCTCGACCAGTTCTTCGTCCCAGAGACGCTGGCTTGGTGCCAGCAGGTCGATCCGGTCGGTGGGGTTGCTAAAGATTTCCCCAGGGATTTCGCCTAAGTGGTGCCGGCGCTCAATGTAGCGCTTAGCCAGGGTCGGCGCATTTTGAATCAGCAGGGTCGTCTTTTTCTTTTGGATCAGTTCTGGGGCAATATAGCCCAGCTTGCTGTTGATATAATCCTGGATGATTTCCTCTGGATTAGTGGTGGTTTGCCGCAGGCGCTCCACCAGGCGGCTGATTTGCGCGCCCCCGAGGTCAAGTTCCCACAGAGTTTCAAAGTTACCGTGGTGGAAAAAGGCCAGGGTCATCGAATCCAGACCCAGACTCACCAGGTAAAGACAGTGTTTGCTTAGCTTATTAAACTCTGCTAAGTGGGTAACGACACAGCTCATTGATTGGGCCATCAGCTGGTTATTGTTTAGCCAGTGAATTCTGAGTCCTGACCGCACTTCCAATTGATCGGCCACGTACTGGGCTGTGACCTCATCCAGGTCTTCCAAGGCCCCGTAAAACGATATTTCCTTGACTTGATAATCCTTGACCAGTTGCTTGAAGCCGTCTAGGTTGTTGACAATTGCTTCCATATTCTGAGCATAGTTGGCAATCTTCTCAGTACCAACCATCAGGGCGCCAGACTGAACATTGTTAACTACCTTCAGACTTGGCAGTTCAATAATGCGTAAACTTACCTGGTTAGGCTCCAAGTAAATTACTGCTGTTAGTGATTTGGCCATTCTATCCCTCCTCAATCTGGTTCGCAGTTCTCTATAAATCCATTATAGCTTATGATTACGCCGGGCCAAAATGGAATCCATTACTGAACTAATATTCACCGCTCGCCAGGAATTAGCTGGAGGATAAAAGAATACACGCCTGAAAATCGACTCTAAAGCCAACTTTCAGACGTGTATTCATCACTAAACTGGTTGCCATTCTAGTTCGGCCGTAGTACAGCACCGGCCGCCAGCCCAAATTTCATGAACTGTGGTGATCCCTTTTTCCTGCCGTTTGAGGTAGTAACGACTTTCAACCGTTGCCCCTTCCTGAACCTCGGCCTCGTAGTTAATCCTAAAGGCAACCGGCCGGTGTCCCCGCAGGAAGTCCGGCCCCAGCGGATCCAACATCCAATCCAGGTAGCGGGCATTATTGACGTGGTGGTTAATGTCGATATCAAAGTACCGTACTTGGTAGTCACGCGCCGCGTACTTGGTGGGCAGCTGCTCCGGCTTAGCTAACCGCGGCAGTCGCTTCTTTAGGGGTGACGCAAAGGGGGTGATCAGTTCGGCGGGAATCCGCATCAGCCGCCGGGCCTTTAAGTCCATCATCACAAAGAGGGCCTTAACGTGGACATATTGCTGCTGGTGGTCAAGGTCCGATAGCCAAAACTCCCGCAGGGCAAAGAATTGGTTGTAGGCCAGCGCCCGGGTGCCAATGATTACCTGTTCGCCAAAATGGGGCTGGTGGGGAGCTAGCTGTCCCTCATAGCCAACAATCACCCAGGCGCCCCCGCTCTTATCAACCGCGGTCCGGTCCAAACCCACAAAAATCGAATGGGCATCTGATACCATCGTCATCATGCTCAGCAACATGCTCATACTGGGATGGCCGGAATCAGTGCACTCATAGTAAGTCAGCTGGTGCTGCATTTCATAGCAATTAGCATTTTGAATCAACTTTGTCACAATTATTCTCCTATGTGGTGGTATTCCCGGTACAAGTCCTGCCGGTTGAGCCGGTTCCGCTTAGCAACCAGCTTGATTGCGGCGTTCGTTGATAACCCGCGCTCAATTTCCTGGTCCACCTGTTCCACGGGGGTCCCTTCGCCCGCACCTTGCTCATCTGCCGGGTGGTCATTGCCGGCAACCAGGACGACGAATTCGCCGCGGGGCTGGTGGTCAATGAAGTAATCCCGTAATTCAGCCAGTGTCCCCCGGCTGAACTCCTCATAACGCTTCGTCAGTTCCCGTGCTAGGACGGCCTGCCGATCATCACCCAATACTTCGGCCAGCGTTGCCAATGTTTTTTTTAGCCGGTGAGGAGCTTCATAGAAAATCATTGTTTCCGGCCGGTTGACAAGTGCCTGGAGCTCACTGACCTGCTGCTGGTGTTTTCGCTCCAAAAAGCCATAAAAGTAAAATGGCTGGGGTGCGAGGCCCGAAGCAATCAGGGCGGTCAGGCCAGCATTGGCACCGGGCAGTGGCACAACCGGGATTCCAGCAGCCACTGCCGCGGCGACCAGTTCCTTTCCCGGGTCCGAGATCGACGGCATCCCCGCGTCACTGCACTGGGCGATCTGCTGCCCCGCCTTGAGCTTAGCCAGCAGTTCTGGGATCCGCTGCTCGGTATTATGCTCGTGAAAACTGATTTGGCGGGTCGTAATTTCAAAATGATTGAGCAGCTGCTGGGTATGACGCGTATCTTCAGCGGCAATCAAGTCAACTGCCCGTAAGGTCTTAATGGCCCGAAAGGTCATATCGTCCAAGTTGCCAATCGGGGTCGGCACAAGATAGAGACGGCCCGTCTGTTCATTATTAAAACTGCTTACCTGCTGCATCACACTTACTCCTGTCTTCCACTCTGTTCGTCCATGCCACTAAAAATGGCCTCATCACAGAAAATACAGCTTTCATGGGGGGCGAGGCGTTCGCCGAAGTGTTTTCGGCAAACGTGAAAGCCCTGGTGATAAAGCTCATTTAACGTCCGGCGCCCCGTGGAAAGTTGTTGTTCCCCGTGCTGGTCCCGGAGCTTCTTGATGGCCTCTTGAAGGTGGCGATTTTCAATTGTCAGCTCAGCATTCTGAGCCAGAGCCACGTTCAGTTGCGACTTTAACGCCGCCAGTTCGTTCCCCATTTCCGTCAAGTGGCTCCCCAGCTTGGCGAGGTTGTCGTAGATATTATTTTGCTGCTGGTTTTCGTTCATGCGCGCGCCCCCGTTTTCCCGTTCAAAGTCTGGACAATTTGAATCGTCAACTGCTCACTGACGTTTTGAAAACTAATGTTTTGTTCTAGCTGGTGGCGGGTGGCCAACGTTAACTGGCTGACCGCAAGTAGCTGCTTGAGCGAGTGCTGTTGACTGACCTGACGAAGCAACTCCAGTTCATCCGTAAAATGTAAACGGGTCGTTTCAGTCACTCCGCTCGCCACCAATAGGGTATCCCGCCAGAGGAGGGTAATCAAGTCCAAGAGTACCTGCTGGTGTTCCCGGTCATGGCCGGCCAGTTTGACCAGGTCCGTCGCCACGTCAACAAAGGCCATCATCTGCCCGGCACTGGCATGCTGGTACCACCGGAGCACTCCCTGGATGGCATTAGCTAACCAGTCATCCGCACACCACGCCTCGACTGCTGCTACCGAGTCAGTCAGCCCTACCGCCACTTGTGAAAGGCGGTGGCTAATCCCCCGGTCAGCCAACACCCCGAGGAGGTCCGCCCGTTTTAGCGGGGCCATCTCTAATACCTGGGTCCGGGATTGAATCGTCGGCAGGACGGCACTCTTATTGCTAGTCAACATCAAAATGTAGGTTCCCGGCCCCGGCTCTTCAATAAACTTCAGCAAGCTGTTAGCCGCACTGGTGGTCATTTTCTCCGCATCTTGGATGATAAAGAGTTTTTGACTCCCCTCCATCGCGCTTTTCGTAAACTCGCTTTTAAGGTAACGAATCCGGTCAACTTTAATTTGCCGGCCCTCTGGTGCAGCGACTACCACGTCAGGATGGTTGCCGCTCAAAATGCGTTGGCATTCCGGGCAGGTCAAGTCGGGCTCGTTATTTTGCGGGTGCAAGCAAAAGAGGTGCAATGCTAACCACCGCGCCACTTCACTTTTTCCTGAACCAGCAGGGCCAACGAGGAGGTAAGCGTGTGCCAATTCCTGGTTATCAATTACCCTCTTCAGCCGTTCAACTAAGCCTGGCTGGAGTTCCTGGGCTGTCGTTGCTTGTTTGCCTGCCACCTAGATCACCTGCTTAAAATTTAAGAAACTGCTCAATCGGCAATACGAAAACGGTCGCCCCGCCAATACGCACATTAACCGGGAAGGCTGACCCACCCTCAGCGTCGATATGCATTTGAGAGGTCACGTACTGTTCCCGCGATTCCGCGTTCTTCTTGATTACGTCGAGAACCGTCTGGACCCGGTCATCCTTGACCCCAATTAAGAAGGTTGCGTTGCCCTCCCGAAGGAAGCCCCCGGTCGTGGATAGTTGGGTAACCTGGATTTCCGCCTTGTTGAAGGCCTTCCGCAGGCGGTTGCTATCCTTAGATTGAACAATTGCAATAATCATTTTCATCGTACTCACCCCTAATGTTTGTTATTCAAATAGGTCTGGAAAACGCTGGTGAATTGTTTGCGCAACAGCGGCAATCACCTGGTCCAACGGCTGGCCGGCATCAATCAGTTTGATCCGATCCGGGTGGGCCTGGTACAGGCGAAGGTAGGCGGCCCGCACCGTCTGGTGGAAGGCCAGCTTTTCTTCATCCAACCGGTTCACCTGGTCAGCCCGGTGCTCGGCAATCCGCCGCAAGCCAACTTCCGATTCGACGTCTAAGTAAATTGTCAGGTCAGGCAGCAGGCCATCGATTGCAAACTGGTTCATCTGCCAAATCACTTGCTCGCCGAGGTGGCGGCCCGCTCCCTGATAGGCAATCGAACTATCAACGTAGCGGTCACACAGGATGACTTTGCCCGCCCGTAAGCCAGGGACGATTTCTGAAACGATATGTTGACGCCGAGCGGCCGCAAACAGCAACGCCTCAGTCCGGCCATCCATATCCGTATTTTCGGGACTAAATAATACCTGGCGAATCTGCTCCGAGATGTGGTTGCCCCCCGGTTCCCGCGTATACATTACCCGGTCGGCACCCAGCTGGTCAACCAGTTGCTGCTGAATCGCCCGGAGGACACTGGTCTTCCCTGCTCCATCCGGGCCCTCAAACGAAATAAATTTTCCCTGTACTTGCGCACTCACTGACTGATGACCCCCTTATTCAACTTGCCATGCACCTTACACCGCCGGGCAATGTTGTATAGGTAAAGGTACTTTTGCTCTTGGATCTTTGCCCGGTCACGCAGCTCACTGCTGACGTTGGCCTCATAAACGGCCCGCTGGGTTTCGCGGGCGTGATCCCAGCTCGCCTTAGTATCATAAATCGTGTCCAGCAAGTGTTGGTTTCGGGCCTGCTTAACCCGGTCGGACTGACGTTTAAACAGCATTTTCACATCTCCGTTCGTCCTTGAACCGCCTTAAACAACGTCATTTCATCAGCGTAGTCAATGTCAGCCCCGACTGACAAGCCATGGGCTAGTCGGGTAACCTTGATTTGAGCCGGTTTGATTAACTTTGCAAGGTAGCCGGCCGTTAGTTCGCCATCAGATGACGCGTTCGTCGCGATGATAACTTCCTTGACCTCTTCGTTCTTTTGCAGCCGTTTCAGGAGACTAGCAATGTTAATGTCTTCAGGTCCCGTTCCGGCTACCGGTGAAATTACCCCGTGGAGGACGTGGTAAAGGCCATGGTACTCGTGCATCCGCTCAAGAGCCATAATATCCTGCGACTGTTCGACCACCAGGATCTGTGACTGGTCACGGGTCTTGTCCCGACAAATCGGGCACGGGTCATCCTCAGTAATGTTGCCGCAAATACTACAACTATGAAGATCCCGCTTCGCCGACAACAACGACTTAGCAAAGTTAGTCACGTCGTCTTCTTGCATCCCCAAAGTATAAAAGGCTAGCCGGGTCGCGGTCTTTTGGCCGATTCCGGGGAGCTTGGTGTAGCTCTCAATCAACTTAGCTAGTGGTTCTGGGTACTGCATCGTGCCTACATCCCCATGCCGCGCGTGTACTTGCCCAGTTTCTGCTGAGTGGCGTCATTAACCTGCTTCATCCCGTCATTAATAGCGGCAACAACCAGGTCTTGCAGCATATCTACATCGTCAGGGTCAACTGCTTCCGGCTTGATCTTCAAGTCAACCAGGGTGTTATCCCCCGTGAACGTCGCCGTCACCATGTCGTCGGGAGCCTTCCCAATGAATTCCTGCTTAGCCAGTTCTTCATGTTCGGCCATCATTTTCTTCTGCATTGCCTTAGCCTGCTTCATCATCTGCTGCATATTCATTCCGCGCATCATTATCCATCATTCCTTTTCTATTAATTATCTTCTACTTTAACGATTTCGCTGCCAAAAAGCTCTTCCGCCTTGCTGACCGGATCAGCCGGCCCGGCTGAATCGCCGGTTGCCGGGGATTGCTGGTCAGCACTGGCCGCCTCCGCCGAATCCTGCTGGCTAGCTGGCGTCGGAGCCGGAGCCTCATTAGCCGGTTGGCGTTTATCCAGTCCGTGGTCCCGGATATATTCTCGCCTGATTTGCGGCCACTTATCCTTCGGTACAAACACCACCTTGCGTTCGGTCCCCGTCAGTTCCTGTAAGCCCTGTTCCATACTGGACAGGAGGGCCGAGTCATCCATCGCCTGCTGAAAGAGGAAGGCATAGTCGAAAGCAACAATTACACCGCCGGTACTGGCTGCCACCGGTTTGGAAACATGGAGCAGCGACCGCTGGGGAACGCTGAGTTTCGATAGGAGTTCCTGCCAGAGCCCCTGGATTTCCACCAGATCCCGCCGGGTCGCCTTGCCCAGCACCGGGTTAATCTGACTGAGTTTGACCTCCACGTTGCGTTGTTGAACCCGGGGCTGGCTCGGCTGCTTAACGGGCTTTGCCGCGGCGGCCGTCGGTGGGGCCGCCTGTAGTTGACTGACCTTGGCTTGTAGCTGTTTAACCGTTGCCTCTAGCTGGGCAATCGTCTGCTGGTCCGCACTAGTTGACTGCGGCTGTTTTGCTGGCACCGAGGTGGTGGCAGGCGCCGACTGGTCATCGATCTGCCCCAGTTTAACCGTCAGCACTTCTAGATAAACGTCGGGGTGAGTGGTGAACCGCATCTCCTCTTGAATGCCATTAAGCGCGTCAATCATCTGGTACAAGACCGTTGCCGGGGCCGCGGCACTCATCTTCTGGAAGTCCTCGTCGGTCAGTCCCGTACTCTCGACCATGATGAGTTGGGGTGATTCTTGGTACAGGAGTACGTCCCGGATGAAGGAAATCAAGTCCTCAATAAAGCGTTGCCCGTCTTTACCCGCATTAAGGATGTCCTTCATCGTGTTCAAGGCGTCGGCACTTTTGTGAGCCGTTACTTCAAAGAAATACTTTTCCAGCAACTGCTTGGTAACACTCCCCGTCACCGTCAGAGCATCCTTGAGCTGGACTTGGTTATCACTGAAGGATAATACCTGGTCAAGAATACTCAGGGCGTCACGCATTCCGCCCTCGGCCGCGTTAGCAATCACCCAGAGGGCTTTTTCTTCATACTGGACTTGTTTTTGGTCCAAGATATACTTCATCCGCTCATAAGCGTCCTGGGCAGAAATTCGCCGAAAGTCGAAGCGCTGCACCCGAGAAATAATTGTCAAAGGAATCTTGTGCGGCTCAGTCGTTGCCAAGATAAAGACCACGTTTGCCGGTGGTTCTTCCAGCGTTTTGAGCAGCGCGTTGAAGGCTCCCGTCGACAGCATATGCACTTCGTCGATAATATAAACCTTGTAATCCGCTTGGGTCGGCGCGTACTTGGCCTTATCCCGGATATCCCGAATTTCCTCCACCCCGTTATTTGAGGCGGCATCAATTTCGATCACATCATTGAGCTGGCCGTGCGTGATTGCCTTACAAATAGCGCACTCATTGCACGGCTCGCCATCCTTTAGATGGTGGCAGTTAATGGCTTTGGCAAAGATTTTAGCGGCAGATGTTTTACCGGTCCCCCGGGGCCCCGCAAAGAGATAAGCGTGACTAATCTGGTGGGTGACAATTGCGTTCTTCAGGGTCTGCGTGACCACCTGCTGCCCCACTAGCTCGTCAAAGCGCTGGGGACGCCAAACCCGGTATAATGCTTGGTAACTCATCGCGTGGCTTCCTTTCTTCATTCTTAGTACATTACTTAAATATTATACTAGCTTTCTGCTAATTTTCGATAATAAAACTTCTGCTCTTCCCAACAAATTTGGAATAATTAAGAATATAAAAGGGAGAGCTGTGGCTAACGACAGCTCTCCCGCTTTAATTTCAATCAAACTTAGAGCACAAGGCACATCAAACTTAGTGCTGCTTCCTTCCGGACCTGACACGGTTCGTAAGCGCACCCTTGCCCTAAGGCCTTACGGCAATTAGTATAATACACTACTTCAGTCGGAAATGCTAGTCTCCTGCCCGACCTTTTTTGCGGGCGGCCTTTTTCCGCCGCCGAATTGCCCGAAAGAACTCCTTTAGCACCTGACTGCATTCAGCCTGCATAATTCCGCTCTCTACCCGGACCTGGTGGTTCAGCCGTGAATCAGCCAGTAGGTGGTAAAGACTATCAACCGCCCCGGCTTTAGGATCAGCCGCCCCGTAATAGAGATTGGCAATCCGGGCATTGATAATGGCGCCGCTGCACATAATGCAAGGCTCCAGGGTCACATACAGGTCACAATCTTCCAACCGCCAACTATGAAGTCGTTCACAGGCCTCCATAATTGCTAACATTTCAGCATGGTAGGTGACGTCTTGGAAATGCTCCCGCATATTGTGCCCCCGTCCAATGATCTGATTATCCTTAACCACGACTGCCCCAATCGGCACCTCGTTTAAGATTGCTGCCTGCCGGGCCTCAGCTAAGGCCGCCGCCATAAATTTTTGTTGTTCTTTTTCCATTGCAAACTTTCCTCAAATTTTTCGCCATCTCGTCCTAATTCAGTGTATAATATTAAATTAGTTCCGAAAACTTATCTAGTGATTAAATAAAAAAGTTTCACGCTAAAATAGTCAGCGTGCTCCGTACCACATATTGTGTTTCACTGATTGTCATTCACAATATGTGGTACTTTTTTTAATTGATTTTTTCGATATTCCAGCTATACTTAGTAACATCAACTACGAATTAATTTCCTGGGAGGTTTTCATTATGGTTACTGTTTTTTCTAAAAACAACTGCATCCAATGCAAGATGACCAAAAAGTTTTTGCAACAGCACCAAATCAACTTTGTTGAACACAATATTGACGAACAGCCGGAATACGTTGACCAGCTAAAGGCAGCTGGTTTTCTGGCCACCCCAGTAGTCAAATTACCTAACGGCAGTGCTTTTTCTGGCTTCCGGCCGGATCGCTTGCAGGCACTGGCCTAACTAATTTGATATCCGACCCCGTTTCAAACCAGGCGCACCCATGAGCGTGCCTGGTTTGCTTATTGTTTCAGCAATCTTTAGAAGGAGCACTTACTAATCATGGCCTTATCTGACATTGATATTACCAAAGTTAAATACTACGACCTCAACAACGAAGTCAATATCCCCCGTAACGGCAAGATCCAACTGGACAAGGACCAGGAAGCACTGGCGGATTTCATCGCCCAAAATGTCCGGCCCAACACCAAGCAGTTTGCCTCATTAACGGACCGCTTCCAGTGGCTAGAAGATAATGACTACATCGAAGAAGGCTTTGTGGACAAGTACAGCCCAGCCTTTTTGACCAAGCTCTATGACTACTTAAAGGCTCAGGATTTCCACTTCCACTCCTTTATGGCAGCCTACAAGTTCTATGCCCAGTACGCTCTCCGGACGGATGACAAGGAATACTACCTGGAAAACTACATTGACCGGGTCGCAATGAACGCTCTCTACCTAGCGGATGGGGATGAAGAACTCGCAATGGACCTGGCGGACGAAATCATCCACCAGCGCTACCAGCCTGCTACCCCAACTTTTCTTAACGTCGGCCGAAAACGGCGGGGGGAATTTGTGTCCTGCTTTGCCATCCAGGCTACTGACGATATGAACACGATTGGCCGGACTATCAACTCCGCGCTCCAGCTCTCCAAGATTGGCGGTGGCGTTGGGATCAACCTCAGCAACCTGCGGGAGGCTGGCGCCCCAATTAAAAAGATCAAGGGGGCCGCTAGTGGGGTTGTCCCGGTTATGAAATTATTGGAAGACAGTTTCTCCTATTCCAACCAGCTCGGCCAGCGGCAAGGGGCCGGTGTGGTCTACCTGAGTGTCTTCCACCCGGATATTATTGAATTTCTCGGTGCTAAGAAAGAAAACGCCGACGAAAAGATCCGGCTAAAGACCCTGTCCCTTGGGATTACGGTTCCCGATAAGTTCTATGAGTTAGTTGAAAAGGACGAGGATATGTACCTCTTTAGCCCTTACGACGTGGAACGGATTTACGGCAAACCCTTCTCCTACGTTGACATTACCAAAGAGTATGACAACCTGGTCGCTAATGATGAAATTCGCAAGAAAAAGGTTAATGCTCGGGACCTGGAAGATGAAATCAGTAAGCTCCAGCAGGAATCGGGTTACCCATACATCATCAACATCGATACGGTTAACCGGGCCAACCCGATTGACGGTAAGATCGTCATGAGCAACCTCTGCTCAGAAATCGCCCAGGTTCAGGTCCCATCCAAGGTTGCCGATGACCAGTCTTACGAAACTCTGGGAACCGACATCAGCTGTAACCTCGGTTCTACCAACATCGCTAACATGATGGATAGTCCAGACTTCGGCCGCTCCGTCCGTGCCATGATGCGGGGCTTAACCCACATTAGTGACGTTGAAAACCTTACCGTCGTCCCAAGTATCAAGCGCGGTAACGCCCTCGCCCACTCCGTTGGTCTGGGAGCAATGGGGCTCCACAGTTACCTGGCTAAAAACCATATCCAGTACGGCAGCCCGGTTGCCATCGAATTTACCGGCGTCTACTTCATGCTGCTCAACTACTGGTCATTAGTCGCTTCAAACGAAATTGCCAAGGAACGGCAAGAAACTTTCCATAACTTTGATAAGAGTAGCTACGCTGATGGCTCCTACTTCGATAAGTACACCACTAAGGACTTGGGACCACAATCTGACGTCGTTAAAGACCTTTTCCACGGAATCTTCATCCCAGGGCCAGCCGACTGGGCAGCCCTCAAAGAAAAGGTCATGCAGGACGGGCTCTACAATGAGTACCGTCTCGCCGTGGCACCAAACGGGTCCACTTCCTACATCAATGACTCCACTGCCAGCCTGACCCCAATTATCAACCGGGTCGAAGAACGGCAAGAAAAGATGATTGGGAAGATCTACTACCCAGCGCCATACCTGTCTAATGACACGATGCCTTACTACCGTTCCGCTTACGACATCGATATGCGCAAGGTCATTGACACTTATGCCGCCGCACAGCAACACGTTGACCAATCCATGTCCTTGACCCTCTTCATGCGGTCAACCATCCCGGAAGGCCTCTATGAGTGGAAGAATGGCCGGACCAACAAGATGACGACCCGTGACCTGAATATCCTCCGGCACTATGCCTACCAGAAGGGAATCAAGTCAATTTACTACATCCGGACCTTTACGGATGATAATGACGAGATTGGTGCCAACCAGTGTGAAAGCTGCGTCATTTGATTTTCATAAAAATCATTGCTAAAATTTGAATGCAATTAAAATATTATAGGTTGATTAATTTAAGGAGCAGGCTAGGTAAATGAAACTTGAAGAATTTAAACCATTAAACCAATATAAGGCCATCAATTGGAATGAGATTTCCGACATGATTGACAAGGCAACGTGGGAGAAACTGACTGAACAGTTTTGGTTGGACACCCGGATCCCGGTTTCCAATGATATGGACGACTGGCGCAACCTCGATGAAGACCACCAGTGGACCGTGGGCCACGTCTTCGGGGGCTTGACCCTGCTGGACACCGTCCAATCTGAGGCCGGGCTGACGGCCCTCAAAGAAGACGTTAAGACCCAGCACGAAACAGCGGTATTGAACAACATCCAGTTCATGGAATCCGTCCACGCCAAGAGTTACTCCACTATCTTCTCCACACTCAATACTCCCGACCAAATTGACGAAATCTTTAACTGGTCCGATACCGAAGAGTACTTGCAGAACAAAGCGACGAAGATTGCTAACATGTACCTGAACCCGGCGGAAGATCCGTTAAAGAAAAAGGTTGCTAACGTCTTTCTGGAAACCTTCCTCTTCTATTCTGGTTTCTATACTCCCCTCTACTACCTGGGACACAACGAGTTAAACAACGTGGCGGAAATCATCAAGTTGATTTTGCGTGACGAATCTGTCCACGGTACCTACATCGGCTACAAGTTCCAAGTGGGTCTGCATGAACGGACCGAAAAGCAACAGCAGGACATGAAAGACTGGCTGTACAACTTCCTGTACGAACTCTACGATAACGAAGAGAAGTACACTCACCTGCTGTACGACAAGATTGGGTGGACCGATGACGTTCTGACCTTTATCCGTTACAATGCCAACAAGGCCCTCATGAACCTGGGGCAGGATCCACTCTTCCCAGATACGGCAGCTGACGTCAACCCCGTCGTAATGAACGGGATTTCTACTTCCACTTCCAACCACGACTTCTTTAGCCAGGTTGGTAACGGCTACCGGCTTGGTGAAGTGGAAGCAATGAAGGATGACGATTACCGGATCATGGACCCTAATGCCGGAAAAGATAAGAATTCCCGGGACTAACCTTTCCCTAAGGATTGATTCTTTATAAATAGTTAGAAACCAGCATTCGAGACTGAGAATTAACTCAGTCTCTTTTTTGTTTTAAAGCTAAAAATGGCTTAGCGTAGTCATTCCTCGTTGTTCACTTTTTATTAAAGTAATAGGACCTATGTCACAACTCTTTTTGGTTTCTCCCCCGTCCTCTAGCAATTGTGAACCAGTGATCATCGTCAAATGTGCAACCGATTGCGCAAACTGGACCTAAACTAAATTTATACCAATCTTTTTTGTAGCAACCACGGCCTTGCTACCATCAGATTGGAAGCGAATTCACTCCTATCAACCATTGTGCAATCAGTCACAAGACTATTGAAAAGAACGGCCGCCTAGTGTACTATTAATCATGTTCAAAAGGTAACAAAAACATAAGAAACGAAGGAGAAACTTGATTATGGCAACTTCAAAGAAACATCAAGTTGAGCAAAAGCAAACTGAGCAAGACAAGCAGCAAGCGGCCCACGAACTGATCGATGGATTGGTTCAAAAGAGCCAAGTTGCTTTTGACCAGTTGCGTAACTTTACACAAGAGCAAGTAGATAACATCTGTCAGGCCATGGCTCTGGCAGCGGAAGAACATCACATGGACTTAGCGGTCAGCGCCGCAAATGAAACTGGCCGTGGTGTTGCCGAAGATAAGGCCATCAAGAACATCTACGCCAGTGAATACATCTGGAACAACATCCGCCATGACAAGACGGTTGGCATCATCGAAAACAACGACGAAGACCAAACGATCACCATTGCGGACCCACTGGGAATCATCGCCGGAGTAGTTCCTGTTACCAACCCTACTTCCACCACGATTTTCAAGTCAATCATCTCCGCCAAGACCCGGAACACGATCATCTTCTCGTTCCACCCGCAGGCCTTTGAATCTTCCGTAAAGACCGCGAAGATCCTCCAGGCAGCTGCTGAAAAAGCGGGTGCGCCAAAGAACATGATCCAATGGATCCCACAATGCAGCCGTGAAAACACGAACGCCCTGCTCCAGCACCCGAACATCGCCACGATTTTGGCTACTGGTGGTCCCGGCTTAGTTAAGGCCGCTTACAGTTCTGGTAACCCAGCCTTAGGGGTTGGTCCTGGTAACGGTCCGGCCTACATCGAAAAGTCAGCCAACATCGAACGGTCCGTTTACGACATCGTTCTTTCCAAGACCTTCGATAACGGAATGATCTGTGCCTCCGAAAACTCCGTCGTAGTTGATGACGAAATTTACGACCAAGTTAAGGAAGAATTCCAGAAGTGGAACTGCTACTTCGTTAAGCCAAACGAACTGCAAACCTTCTCCGACGGCTTCATTGACCCACAACGGCACCAAGTACGGGGCCCAATCGCCGGCCGTTCTGCTAACGCCATCGCGGAAATGTGCGGTTTGAAGAACGTCCCTGACAACACTAAGGTCCTGATTGCCGAAATCGACGGTGTTGGTGATGACTACCCACTGTCCGCCGAAAAGCTGTCACCAGTGCTAACCATGTATCGGGCTAGCTCCCATGAAAATGCCTTTGACATCTGTCGGCAACTGCTGCACTACGGTGGTGAAGGGCACACGGCCGCTATCCACACCTTGGATGACGACCTGGCAACCAAGTACGGCCTCGAAATGCGGGCTTCCCGGATTATCGTTAACTCCCCATCAGGTATCGGTGGGATTGGTAACATCTATAACAACATGACCCCATCCCTGACCCTGGGGACTGGTTCCTACGGTGGTAACTCCGTTTCTCACAACGTTACTGACTGGGACCTCTTAAACATTAAGGTAATCGCTAAGCGGCGGGAAAACCGGCAATGGGTTAAGATTCCCCCAAAAGTATACTTTCAACGGAATTCACTGAAAGAATTGCGCGATATTCCAAACATTAACCGGGCCTTCATCGTTACTGGTCCCGGAATGAGCAAGCGGGGCTACGTTCAACGGGTCATCGACCAACTCCGCTTACGGCAAAACGAAACCCCATTCCTCGTCTTCGATGACGTTGAAGAAGACCCATCGACGCACACCGTCGAAAAGGGTGTCGCAATGATGAACGACTTCAAGCCGGACACGATCATCGCCCTCGGTGGTGGTTCACCAATGGACGCTGCTAAGGCAATGTGGATGTTCTACGAGCACCCAGAAACTTCCTGGTACGGGGTAATGCAAAAGTACCTTGATATCCGGAAGCGGGCTTACCAGATCAAGAAGCCAACCAAGTCCCAACTGATCGGGATTCCGACGACTTCCGGGACTGGTTCAGAAGTAACGCCATTCGCGGTTATCACCGACTCCGAGACCCACGTGAAGTACCCACTGGCTGACTACGCCTTGACGCCAAACATCGCCATCGTTGACTCCCAGTTCGTAGAAACTGTGCCAGCTAAGACGACTGCTTACACGGGTTTAGACGTTCTCTGCCACGCCACTGAATCCTACGTTTCCGTCATGGCAACTGATTACACCCGTGGTTGGTCCTTGCAAACCGTTAAGGGCGCGATGGAATACCTGCCGAAGTCTGTTCAGGGCGACAAGCTTGCCCGGCGGAAGATGCACGACTTCTCCACGATGGCCGGGATGGCGTTCGGACAGGCCTTCCTGGGAATCACCCACTCCCTGGCCCACAAGATGGGTGGGGCGTTCGGTCTCCCTCACGGTTTGCTGATTGCCATCGCCATGCCACAGGTAATCCGCTTTAACGCCAAGCGGCCGCAAAAGCTGGCTCTCTGGCCACACTACGAAACTTACCACGCTACTAAGGACTACGCTGACCTAGCCCGCTTCATCGGCCTTAAAGGCAACACGGATGAAGAACTGGCCGAAGCATACGCCCAAAAGTACATCGACGTTGCCCATGAATGTGGGGTTACCCTGAGCTTAAAGGCGAACGGGGTTTCCCGTGAAGAATTCGACAAGGTCGTTGATGAATTAGCCGTCCTGGCCTACGAAGACCAATGTACGACGACTAACCCGGTAGAACCACTGGTTAGCCAGTTGAAGGAACTGCTGGAACGCTGCTACAACGGTACGGGTGTCGAAGAAAACTAACTAATTACCAATTACCTAAATCAATCAATCTACCTCGCACCTAACCGCGCAGCGAAAGACAAACGCTCAAAATCAGCTTGCTAGCCGATTTTGAGCGTTTTTGCTCACTCTTATTTATCCAAGAAGCTGCCCGCACTGCTTATTCCGCGCCTTCCCTTGATTTTTAATTAAGTTCAGCGCCTAAGATAGCTAAGTCCCCTCCCTATTTGCTACAATATGGTTACTAAAATAATCAAGGAGGATGCTATGCTCAAAGAATTTAAGGACTTTATCGCCCGGGGCAACGTCATTGATATGGCCGTTGGGATCATTGTCGGGGCTGCGTTTACGTCAATCGTCAACTCACTCGTCACCAATTTAATCAACCCCTTGGTGGGACTCTTTGTCGGTAAAATCGACCTCTCCAACCTCGTCTTTACCGTCGGCGACGCCCAGTTCAAATACGGTGCCTTTTTGAATGCCGTAATCAACTTCCTGATTATTGCCTTCGTAGTGTTCATGCTGGTAAAGGGAATCAACCGCTTTCGGAAAAAAGAGGCGCCAGCACCAGCCAAGCCATCGCCGGAAGCCGAATACCTCAAGGAGATTACTGAACTCTTAAAGGAGCGGAAAGCGGATAACTAGGATAAAAGTTGACTGGTGTTCCTCAATGGATTAATCTGCTCGTTTTAATCCATTAATAATCATTTTAAAACCGTTATGCTTTGCTTTATCGCAAAGTGAAGTTATAATTAAAGTGAATAATAAATAACGTTATTTATTATTCGCGGTAACCAATATGATCTAAGGAGGGATGTCTTATGTTTAACACTGTATTTTGGATTCTAGCCATTTGGTTCGTTATTAACGTCATTTGGATGTGGTTCAGACTCGACGATCAGAAGTTGCAAAAGACCTTCACCTGGATTAATGTTTGTGCCATTATTATCGGTTTCTGTGTCTACTACATGGCCGGGCCAGTCGGAAGTGGAATTGACGGCTGGTTTACCGCAATGAATTGGATCAACATCTTAGTTGCAATTCTCCAATTCTACTATGGATACCGGAGCCACTCTGCTGGTAATGTTCACCATGCTGGCAGTCACTAAAACGAAGCACGTTCTTCGTTAATCACACGGACCCGTGAGCTGTTGCCGTCGCTCACGGGTCTTTTCTTATGCTGTTTTTTGCGTGCTCACAACAGTAGCCAGAGCTCTCTTTGTTGGAGAATAGATAATGGGAGCTGGAAACTTTAATAAACACAAACAGGCTCCAGTGCTCGGTAAAACCGAACTCTGGAGCCTGCGCGTCAATGGGAGGCAGATAATCACGCTCCCCACTATTACTAAAGCAGCGGTATTAACGACGGGCCATTGCTTCGTCGTAATCCCTGGTACCAACGAATACCGGTTGCAGGTATGGGTTGATGTGCTGCTTGATTGCCCGCTTCCAAATATCCGTGAAGACAACCACGTTAATTACAATTGAGAAGACGGCAATGATTCCCATCATGTGCGGACCAGCAGCAGTTGGGTGAACTGCCGGGTTCATGACCCCGTCCTTGTAAAGAACGGGCAGAACTGAGAACTTGCTGTGATCTTGGAAGAGCGGGAAGACTTGGGCAACCATACACCAGATTGCTAAGGTGTTCGCCCGGTTTTGAATCCAGCCACCCTTGTTCCAGAATTCAGCAGCAAAAGTTGGTGCCAACAGCAGGGCCAAACCACAGTACCAAGAGTGGGTCGGCAGGTTGCTGTAAGTGTACTCGAAGTTCCAGACATCGTAGGCCAGGATAAATTCCCAGGTCATGTCCGGCCACAGCATATCCTGCTCATTACGGGAGGAGTAAATCCCGAACCAGCCGGTCATACAGAAGACATTGATAATCCCGGCCAGGCCGTTGAGGACGTTCCACCAGCCACCGTAGAGCCACACCCCTTCGGAGGAGAGCCACCACTGGCTACCGGTCGTTTCGAGGGCGTGCATCCCCCGAATCGCCGACTCAAAGTCACTCCCCACGGCGATAAAGATATTAATCGCCACAATCACGAACGGGAAAATCTTAAACCAGTAAGCCTTTCCCAGGTGTCCCCAGTGGTACTTGAGGATCATAAAACCGATACAGCCGAAGGTCGCCGCATAGAGCTTGGCATAGTGGAACCAGCTGTTCATATGAACATAGGTCGGATTGTGCAGCGCCCAGGCTTGCCCCTGCCCAGCACAGACGTAAATGGCAATAAAGTAAATCGTCAGTGCAATCGGGAGGACCACAAAGAAGAAGAGGCCGCCGACTCTCGTCCGCCGGGCGATTTCGTTGGTAACCACCAGGCAAATAAATACGAGAATCCAACCGAAAAATTGCCAACCTGATTGGCTACCATAAACTTGAAATAGCATTGAACTAGACCTTCCTTTCCTAAAATTTGTCTTAGCTGACACCTTTATTTTAACTTATTTAGCTTGGCCGTTGGTAAGCGTTTTCTTTAATTTGTCGCAGAATAGTACAATTGACCAACAACCTCCTAAACATTTAACCGTAAATATGTCCATAAAAAAAGGAGCTTCAGTGCTCTCGGCAAAGCCGAACTCTGAAGCCCTCTTTGTGCTTTCTAAAAAATACGACGGGGCGTGAAATGACTTCAGTCACGCTCTCTTTCATCATTCTAATGGTAAAGGTCGAAACGGCCCTTGGCAAACAGTTCTCTGAAGCCGCCCAATTCCATCAGCGACTTATTCATAATCATCTTCTTCATGACCGAAGCCGGATAGCCCTTAAAGGAGTGGCCCCCAGCTTCACCAAAGGCACGAGTGTTACCGACGGAGGCCACCGTCCCCAGGGACTTGTAAGTGTAGGCCCCCGGACGGCTCGTCCCCTTGACCCGGGCAGCGATGTCCTTGGCAACGTAATTAGCCATCGACAGGGCAATCTGAGCAGTGGTTGGGTATGGCCGCTTGCCATCAGGTGGCATTACCGCAGCCACGTCACCGATCATGTAAAGATTATCATGATCAGGAGCGGTCAGGTGGGCTGTGTCCATTACCCGGCCGCGCCGTTCTTGCAGGTGTGATTCAGCCACGACCGGACTGCCGCTGACCCCGGTCGTCCAGATAATCGTGTTGCCCACAATCTTGTGCAATGGGGTCCCCTCTTCATCATTTGCGCCCTTGTACAGAACCACGCCCGGCTGGATTTCCTGAATCAGGGCTTCGGTAATGATGTTGACGTCCAGCTTCTCCAGGAGCTTGATCCCATAATCGGCGAGCTTATCATTGAACATTGGCAGAAGCCGCTTGGAAGCGTCAATGATGTCAATCTTAATTTGGTCTGGCGTGACCCCAGCGAGCTTAGCATAGCGCACCCGGGCATCAGCAAGGGCCCCGGCTAGTTCGATTCCGGTAAAACCAGCCCCGCAGATGATTATCCGCAGGTCATTTTCGTCCTTCGTCTGCCGGTAGTCTTCCATCTGCTTGATGATGTGCTCATGGATGGCTTCCGCTTCCTTGACGTCGGTCATTGGCAGGCTGTTTTCTGCCGCGCCTTTAATACCAAAGGTTTCAGAAACGAAGCCGAGAGCAAAGACACAGTAATCGTATTCCAGCGGCGCATGTCCATCCAGGATTACCAGGTGCTTCTCCTCATCGACCCGCGCTACGTGAGCCAGGATCAGGGTCGTCATCCGTGGATCTAACACATCGGTGATTGGGAAAGTAATCTTGCTAGCCGGCAGGTTCCCGGAAGCAACCTCATGCAGGTCAGTTGCCTCATAGTGGTAGTCATTTTCATCGACCAGGGTAATCTCGAGCTGTCCCCGACACTTCTTTTGCAACTCAACGACGGTCTTGAGGCCGGCATAGCCAGCACCTAATACAACAACTTTTTTCATTTTTCAGTTCCTCCAATTATGCTTATTAGATTAAAACACCGAGCCAGTAGGTAAGCAGCTGAGCCAGCGAACCGACCAGCAGGATTTTAACCCCGCAGATAAAGGTTTCCTTCTTCACCTGCTTTTCCATCAGCAACTTGTTCTGGTGATAAGTAAACGGTAAAATAACAAGTGACAGCCATACAGTCATTGGCGCAATTTTCAAAAATGGCGAAATAATAATCATGACAAACGCAAGCACGTTTTTGACTGAAAACGCGATTAGGGCGTTGCGCTTACCAATAAAGTGGACGATGGTCGTCCGCTGGTTATCTTCATCTTCCTGGGCATCACAAATGTTATTCGCCAGGAGCAGGTTGGAAATCCATAATTCATCAGGCAAGGCGACAATGAAGACCCGCCATAGCGTTGCCCAGTTCCATTCAAACTGCTGGTAGGAATTCAGGTAGACGCTGAGCAGGACGATCATAAAGCCCATCGTAAAGCCAGAGAATAGTTCCCCTAGTGGCAAGCTGGAAAGCGGGTGCGGCCCGGATGAGTAGAGGATTCCGACCGCAAAGCAAAAGATTCCCATCCACAGGACCGGCCACCCGGCTTGGTAAACCAGCCATAATCCCAGCAGGGCAGCCACCACGGAAAAGCTGACTAATAAAGTTAATACCAGTCGGGGGGAGAGCTGCTCACGACCGATAATATTCGTTTTCCGCTTGTAGTTTTGCTTATCAACTGCATGGTTATAATCGTTGTAGTTGTCAAGCATATCAACCGCCATGTTGAATAAGAGCATTGCCACGAAAAAGATAATTGCTAAGGGCCAATTCAGCGAGTGGAAGTAATACAGGCTAAACGCCATTCCCAATAGGAAGGGTACCACACTCGCCGTCTTCGCCTTGATTTCAACTAGCTCCAAGAACACATTTAACGACACTAAACCACATCCTTTCGGTATAATTATAACTAAAGACAGCATATAAGGAAAATCATTACTATGAATAACAATTGGCAAACTTATCCACTTATCAGCACCCAACTCAAAGCCGTCAACCAGTGCATCCAAGAACGCATTGACTGCCAAAATGCGGAGCTGCACACCGCCCTATTGACCATGGCGAACAATGGCGGCAAGTACCTCCGGCCGGCCCTCCTCCTCTTGACCAGTCAGATTTTTACGCCAAGCAGCCGGAACGATGAACGCTTAATTAAACTGGCAGCGTCGATCGAAGTCCTCCACATGGCAACCTTAATTCATGATGACATCATCGACGATTCACCCGAACGGCGGGGAGCCGTCAGTATCCAAGCACGTTTTGGCAAGGACACCGCAGTCTACGCTGGTGACCTGCTCTTCACGGTCTTCTTCGACCTGCTCCTGGAAGCCATCCCCGCTTCTCCTTACCTGCAGGTCAACGCCCGGGCAATGCGGCAGATCCTAGATGGCGAGTTGGGACAGATGGACCAGCGTTTTAACCTCCAGCAAACGCTCGACGACTACCTCGCCAACGTGCGGGGGAAAACCGCCGCCCTGTTCAAGCTGGCGGCGCAGGAAGGAGCCTACTTCGCGGCGGCCACCACTGAACAGGTAGCAAGCGCCGCCGCCTTCGGTCAGCAGCTGGGGATTGCCTTCCAAATGCTGGACGATATTCTCGACTATACCGGGGGAAAGAAGCTCAATAAGCCCGTGCTTGAAGACCTCGCCACCGGGGTCTACTCCCTCCCCCTGCTAATGGCCCTGGAAACACCGGCCGCTGCCGAGCAAATCAAGCCCCTGCTTGCCAAGGAACGCCAGTTAACAGCGCCAGACATCCAGCGGGTTCAACAGGACGTCATTGCCGGGGGCGCCGTTGAAAAGAGCCGGCAGCTCGCCACCCAGTTCACCCAGGGGGCGCTAACTGAGTTGACTAAACTTCCGGCCACAAAAGCACGTCTGTTCTTACAACAAATGACGAACCGCCTACTAAAGCGCAGCAACTAAGCCGCCAGGATTAAAGTCCCTGGTCGGCTTTTTTTAGTTTCCGGTAACGCTGGTTGCTTTGCCATAATTCTGCCGGGGTCCCGTGCATGGCAAGCTGACCATCCTCAATGAAGATTACCTGGTCGACCTGGTCAATTCCCTGCAGGTGGTGGGTAATCCAAATCAGCGTTTTACCAGCGAGCTGCTCGAAAATCGTATTGATAACGGCCTGCTCGGTAATCGGGTCAAGACCGACTGTCGGTTCATCCAGCAGGATGATTGGCGTGTCCTTGAGCAAAATCCTCGCCAGAGCCAACCGGTGGCGTTCCCCACCAGAAAAGCGCAGGCCCGCCTCATCAACCTTGGTGTCTAAACCATGGGGCAGGGCCGCCACCATCTTGGCTAACCCCACTCTTCGGAGGACCGCCCAGATGTCATCATCGCTCGCCTCTTCATTTCCCAGCCGAATGTTGTTGGCAATCGTCGTGTTAAACAGGTAGGGTTGCTGGTTGATGACGCTGATGTAGTCAGCAATCTGGTCACCAAACTGGTCGGTCGGGACCCCATTCAAAGTTACCTTCCCAGCTGACGGGATCCGGTCGCCACGGAGCAGTGCTGCCAGGGTGCTCTTCCCGGCGCCGCTCCGTCCCAGGATTGCCAGTTTTTCCCCCGGCTTGATGGTTAAATTAATGCCCCGCAACACTTCCTTGCTCGTTTGGGGATAAGTGTAGTGGAGATCCTGAACCTTCAGCTCATAGGGGGCCTTAATAGCTGGCGCCGTGCTTAGCCGCTCCGCAAGTGCCGGCAGATCGTTTAACCGCACCAAGGAATTGGTATAGACGTTGGTCTCCTGGGCTGCGGCAGGCAGGGGCGCGATGGCATCAATCAGCGGAAAGACCGCTAAAACGAAGGCCGCAATCCAGTTTGCCGGGCCACCGGGTTGACCGCCGAACCGGGCCGCACCCCAGATAACCAGGCTAAGCACTAACAGCAAGACCAGTACCTGCATCAAGAAGTCGCGTAGCCGCTCAAACTTGTGCATGGCCCGGGCAGTTGCCAGGTATTGCTGTTCATTTTGGTCGTGAAGCTGGAGGTAGGCATTGCTCCGCCCAGCCAGCACCCAGTCAGCAATTCCCAGAACGTTATCGGTCAGGTTAACGTAGAGCTGGTCCTTAACCTGCTTCTCGTACTCCTGCCGGGCCCCGTTGACCAACACTGACCAGAGCGGGATGGCAAAGATCATCAGGCCAAAGAGGAGCAACATCCACAGTCCCATCAGCGGAGACAGGATTCCGAAGGCAACCACAATCAGGGCGTACAATCCCCAGGCCACGAACATTGGGAAGAGGGTCCGCAGGTATAAATTCTGGATGTGGTGAATATCATCGGACAGGAGCCCCAAGATGTCACCAAGCTGGTACTTGCTAGAAAACGACGCTGCATCATGCTCTAAAGTATCGTAGAGGCGCTGCCGCAAACGGGAAGTCATCTTGAGTACCCAGTTGTGGCTCACCAGCCGTTCCAGATAACGGAAGGCTGGACGGGCAATTCCGAAAGCCCGGGTCAAAACAATTGGTACGTAGACCAACAGGATATTCTCTGGCCGGGTCGCCGACTTACTGATTAAGTAACCGGCACTGAACATTAACCCGGCGCCACAGATAAAAGTAACGATTCCAACGGAAATTGCAAAAATCAACGTTTTCCGGTAACGTCGCAAAAAGGGCCGCACCCAGCGGTCAGCTTTTAAGGCGCGTAATAAGGGAATCCGCTTAAACATCTAGTCTTCACCCCGCATTTCTTTCATCAACTGCTGGAAGTATTCATTGTGCTGCTGGAGATCAGCAAAGGTCCCCTGCCCAACTAACTGGCCATGATTCATCACCAAAATATAATCCATCTCTTTCATCCAGTGCAGCCGGTGGGTAGCGAAAAATACCAGCCGGTGATCCATCAACGGCAGCATCCGCTTCTTCAAATCTAACTCGGTTTCAATATCCAGGTGGGCAGTCGGTTCGTCAAAGATCATGACCCGCCGCTGTTTATCCAGAAAGGCCCGGGCTAAGGCAATCCGCTGGGCCTGGCCACCGGACAGCACCCGGCGGCCGCTGCCGATTACAGTGTCCAATCCGTCTGGCAGGTCGGCAAGGAGGTCCTCTAAGCCAACCACCTTGATTGCCTGCAAGACCTGCTCATCGTTAACGTCCGGGGTGTAGAAGGCGATATTTTCCCGCAGGGTCGCCGTAAAGACGTACGGGTTTTGTGGAATATAGAGCAGCTGTTTGCGCCAGTCAGGGATATCAAGGGTGGTCGCGGCCTGCCCCTGGATGGTAATTTGGCCGGCGGTAGGGGTCAAGAAGCCGCTGAGCAGGTTGATCAGGGTCGTCTTCCCGGCGCCGCTCATCCCAATAATGCCGACCTTTTGGTAGCCACGAATCCCCAGTGACAGGGGCGCGATGGCAACCCCATTCGGGTACTTAAACTGAACCTGGTCCAGCTTTAATTCGTCCCCCGCCTGCCATTCATGCAGGGAAAGGTCGGCAGTCGGCGCCACCGGACGGTTAATCAACTGGTGAATCCGTTTAAACGAATTTTTCCCGTTGAGGGTCGCATGGAAGTCGCTGGCAAAGTTGCGAATCGGCAGGAAATATTCCGGCGCCAAGATTAAAACGGCGAGGGCGGGATATAAGTCGATTTTCCCCTTAATCAGGTCAAAACCGAGGTAAACCGCAATTACCGCAATCGAAAGGGTCGTAAAGAAGTCCAGCGCAAAGGTCGACAGCATGGCAATCTTCAACACCCGCATCGTCCGTTCCCGGAAGTGCTCGCTCGAATTGAAAATGCTCCTGGAATAGCGTTTGCTCAGGCCCAAGTACTTCAAGGTCGCAATTCCCCGCAGTGAATCAATAAAATTATTTGATAATTTCTGGAAGTTGCCAAACTGCTTCTCCGCCTTCGCCTGGGCCGCCTTCCCGAGAATAATCATAAACATTACGATCAACGGATACATAATCAGCAGGATAATTGCCGAACGCAGGTCTAAGAAGCCGGCCGCAACCAGGACAATCACCGGTACGATCATCATCGTCAGGGTCTTTGAAAAGATTAGCTTGATGTACTGACGGACTTCCGCCACCCCGTCAAGAACCATCGTAATCATGCTCCCCGTCCCCTGTGCTTGCACCAGCGCGGGGCCCTGTTGGAAGAGCTTGGACAGCAACCGGCGGCGTAATACTTGCGCAGTCTGCCCCGCGTAATGGTCTAACCAGCGTTCACTCAGCCAGTTCAAGAGCTGGCGGCCGGTGAAGCACGCCGCAAACGCCAGCAGCAGCGGCCAGTTTAGCGCATGTCCCCGCCACAGTTGTGTGATCACGGCGCTTAGTGCCAGCGCCTGTCCAACAATCAAAAAAGCCTGCAGAACGTCCAGTCCCGCAAGCTTTCGACTGATTGATTTAGCTCCCGCGAGTTGAAATAGCTCTCGATCAATCATTAATAATTTGCCTCCCCTACGCGTGGCATCGCAATCCGCTTCCGGAAGATCCAGTAAGCCCAGACCGTGTATGCCAAGACGCATGGTACCAAAATAACCGTAGCAATCGTCATCACAATTAAGGTGTAATTGGATGAGGATGCACTCTGAATCATCAAATCAAACTTGCTGCTGATTGAAGAAATCATTACCCGTGGGAAGAGTCCACAGAAAATCAGTGCAACCAGCGCAATCAAGGTTAAGCCGCTCGCTGTAAATGCTTGCCCCTGCTTGTTCTTAAAGGTCGAAACGTGGGCCCAAACAGAGAAGCCGACGATCAGAACCAGGCATACCAGCGTGGCAATTGGGTGAACCGCCAGGAAGTCGGTCTGGAACAATAGGAGCAGTGCGAAGACTACTTCACCAACGTACAGTACCCAGTAGAGTGCTTGGGCGTAGTTTTGGGACCGTTCAGAGATTGGCCCCTTGGTCTTCAAGGTAATGTAGTTTAGGCCATGCAGGTAGGTCAGCAGTGCCAGGGCAATCCCGCCAACGATTGAGAACCAGTTAAAGTAGTCAAAGAAGTGGGCGTGGATATTGCCCGCGGCATCAATTGGCATCCCCTTGATCATCGAGATGAACATCACCCCGAAGAGGAAAGGAGCAAAGAAGCTGGACCAGGCCATGATCCGGTCCCAAATCGGCTTCTTGCTATCAGAGCTCTTTGCCCGGAACTCGAAGGAAACACCCCGGAGAATCAAGCTGACCAAGATCAGCAGTAGAATCAGGTAGTAACCAGAGAACAGGGTTGCGTACCAGTACGGGAATGACGCGAACATGGCACCACCAGCAGTGATTAGCCATACCTCGTTGCCGTCCCAGACCGGACCAATTGACCGGATCAGCTGCGTCCGTTCACCCTCGTTGTGGGCAAGCGTGCCAACAGCCATACCGACCCCATAATCGAAGCCATCCAGGAAGAAGAAGCCCGCAAACAGGACGCCAATCAGGATAAACCATAAGATTTGCAGAAATGACATTTAGAAGGCCCCCTTTGCGAATGGATCCGTGGCCTTTTTATCTGCCTGGGCCTCATCCCATTCCACTGGGTCGTTACGCAGGAAGCGAACGATCAGTGCAATCAGGATAATTGCCAGAACGGTAAAGAGGACGAAGTAAACAATATTGGACGTCAACAGTGACGCAACCGAAACGTTTGGCGAAACACTCTGGGCAACGGTAAAGAGACCGTAAACCGTCCATGGCATCCGCCCAAATTCGGTAATGAACCAACCAGCAGTGTTGGCTAAGAATGGTGAGAAGGTCAAAATTGCCAAGACCCAAAGCATCCACCGGTGGTTGTAAAGGGTTGGCTTACTCTTCCTGGTCATAACCAAACCGACGATTGATACCAAGAAAAGCAATGCCCCAAAGCCACACATTACCCGGAAACTCCAGAAGAGGGTGTTAACCGGAACGTAGTAATTCATCTTCTGCCCATCAATGTGGGTACCATACTTCTTTTCAAGCTGGGCGTTAATTTCTTCCATCCCTTCAACTGAACCAGACAGTTTGTGGTAGGAAAGAACACTCAGAACACCAGGAATTTCAACCTTTCCCTTGACCTGATGGGTCTTGGTATCGGCAATCCCAACGACCGTCCACGGTGCCGGACTCTTGGTGGTCTTGTAAACCGCTTCGGTTGCCGCAAACTTCATTGGCTGTTCCTTGATCAGGTACTGCATCTGCATATCACCGGCGACGATGGCACCCAGTGAGAAGATCAGCATCAAGGTCAAGCCGACCCGCATCGTCTTGTGGTAAATCAGCTTGTTTTCATCGGATAGTGCCCGCTTCTTCAATAATTGGAAAGCGGCCAAACCGGTAATAATGGTTGCCCCAGTCAAGATGGCAATCAGCATTACGTGGGCGTATTCAAAAATTAATTGCGGGTTAGAAAGCAGGGCCCCAAAGTCAACCATTTCGGCCCGACCGTTACGAACAGTAAAGCCAACCGGGTGCTGCATGAACGAGTTCGCCGTCAAAATCCACAGGGCGGACGTCATGGTCCCGAAAACAATCATCCACATGAAGAATAAGTGCAGACCCTTCTTGATCCGGTCCCAGGTAAAGACCCAGAGACCAATGAAGGTAGACTCAATAAAGAACGACAGCAGGGCTTCAAAGGCCAGTGGCGCACCAAAGATGTCCCCCATGAAACGGGAGTAGTCCGACCAGTTCATCCCAAATTGGAATTCCTGGATCAGCCCGGTAACGACACCGACTGCGAAACTCAGCATAAAGATATTGCCCCAGAACTTCGTCATCTTCTTATATGACGGGTTGTTCGTATGGACATACATGCTTTCCATGATTGCAACGACGAGCCCTGTCCCAATAGTAAACGGAACAAAGAAAAAGTGGAAAACCGTCGTCATTGCAAACTGGAAACGCGCTAAACTAACAATATCCATTGTTAATCCCCTCCAGTAAACAAAATAACTTATCACAGTTTAACAATAATTGCTTATTACATGTTAAGTGTACAACGCAAAGCGCTTACTTTCAAGGACGATTAAATTTTTTATATCGATATTTTGGCGACCTAGTGATTGATAATGGCTAGTAGCTTTCCTTGACTATCGACTAATAAAAATCAAATCATAAGAAAGAAGTGCCGGCGGGCTTTTAAACGGCTAATCAGTAGATAACAGAATTGAAGGTGTGCGGTGATCTATTCACCTCTAGGCAGCACCTATAAAAAAGCGGGAGTGCGCTACACGCCCTCATTTCACTCCCCTTTTTTCAATTCCTAATAATAAGTCAGCTCCGCCGTGACAGAATTAATTTTAAAATAAAAAAGAGGCTGGGTTAATACCCAACCTCGCTAAAGAACTATTTAAGGGTAACAGTAGCACCAGCGGCTTCAAGCTTTTCCTTGATGTCGTTAGCTTCGTCTTCCTTAACGTCTTCCTTGATAGCAGAAGGAGCACCGTCAACAAGGTCCTTAGCGTCCTTCAGGCCAACACCAGTGATGTCCTTAACGGCCTTAATAACCTTAACCTTAGCGGCACCTGGTTCAGTCAATTCAACAGTGAAGCTGTCCTTAGCAGCAGCGTCGCCACCGGCAGCACCGGTAACAGCAACTGGAGCAGCAGCTGAAACGTCGAATTCTTCTTCGATTGCCTTAACAAGATCGTTAAGGTCAGAAATTGATGCTTCCTTTAATGAAGCAATGATAGCATCCTTATCAAAAGCCATGTTTATTTCCTCCAATATTTAGGTAATTGATTTTGATTTGATATTGAACCGATAAACGGTAATTATGCGGCTTCGTCTTCCTTGTCGGCAACGGCCTTGACTGCCCGGGCAATCTTCCGCATTGGGTCTTGCAATGCAGATGCAAGCATGGACAACAGGTCTTCACGACTAGGCATCGTAGCGTATTCGTTGATTTCATCAAGAGTCTTGACACTCTTTTCGATGAAGCCACCCTTGATTTCAAGAGCGTCGTGGTCGTCAGCGAACTTCTTCAAGATCTTAGCTGGGGCAATTGGGTCCTCATCGGAGAAAGCCACAGCAGTTGGACCAACAAAAGTTGACCGCAGATCTTCGTAGTCGGTACCTTCAACGGCCCGGTCAAGAATCTTGTTCTTGATAACTGACATCTTGACACCGGCATCACGGAGTTGCTTACGTAAGTCAGTAACTTCGGCAACAGTCAAACCACGGTAATCAACAACGATAGCTGATTGGGCGGCGTTAATCAAATCAGCGGTTTGCTTAACGACTTCCGCCTTCTTAGCAATAGCTGCTTCACTCATGAATTTTCACCTCCTGCAATGTATTTTGATCGGATTTATAAAAAAATCCCTATGACCGCAGACATAGAGAAGGAATTTACATTTCTTCCTCGGCAGGCAATATTAAGGCAGGTGCCACCTGAGTCTTAGGCAGAGTCATATTTAATCAACTTTGATAGTATAGCATAGTCGTTGGCTTGCTGTAAAGCACCTTTTGCAATCTATCCCGATTCCTTTTTCGAATTATAATTCTTCTAAAATAAGCATTTTACATTAAGTAAGGAAATCATTAAACTGGGTATCGTAAAGAAGGAGTGATTAATTTGCATAATCAAGGCCATATCCGGCACACGCTCCAGTCCCGCCACCTGTCAATGATTGCTCTTGGCGGCACGATCGGTACCGGCTTGTTTATTGCCTCCGGTTCAGCTATCACCACGGCGGGTCCCGGTGGCAGCCTCGTCGCCTATTCCATTATGGGACTAATGGTGTTCTTTTTGATGACCAGTCTAGCTGAAATGGCAACCTATAATCCCCGCAGCGGGTCGTTTGCGGAGTACGCCAACCGCTACGTCGACCCAGCGCTCGGCTTCGCAATGGGCTGGAATTACTGGTTCTGCGGTGCGATTACCGTGGCAGTTGAGCTGTCAACCGTTGGCATCGTTATGAACTTCTGGTTTCCCCACGTTCCCGGCTGGATTTTCAGCCTGCTTGCCTTTGTCATTATTTTTATCATTAACTATTTCTCGGTCCGGGCATACGGGGAAACCGAGTTTTGGCTGGCCCTGCTCAAAGTCGCGGCCGTAGTTATCTTCGTAATTGTCGGCATTGCAGTTATCATGGGCCTAATCGGCGGGCATCACGCGCTCGGCTTTAAGAACTTTACCTACAAGCAGGCGCCGTTTGTCAACGGAATTCCCGGTATCATCAGTGCCTTTGTCGTCTCCGGTTTCTCCTTCCAGGGAACCGAAATGGTCGGCATTGCCGCCGGTGAGTCTGCCGATCCGCAGCACAGTGTTCCCCGGGCAATCCACGCAACCTTCTGGCGAATCTTATTATTCTACGTCCTGACGATCTTTGTCATCGCCTGCATCCTGCCCTACACGAATAAGAACCTATTGAGTTCCGACGTCAAGGACATTATCACCAGTCCCTTCACGCTGATCTTCCAGTATGCGGGGCTGCGCTACGCCGCGGGCATCATGAATTTTGTAATCTTAATTGCGGTCCTGTCATCGGCTAACTCCTGGCTGTACGCTATCTCCCGGATTCTTTTCTCCCAGTCAATGGACGGTTTCCTCTGGAAGGGATTTCGGGCCGTTAACCGCCGGGGGATTCCCATTTTGAGTTTCCTGGCAATGGCCGCGCTTAGCCTCGCCATGTGGGCCCTCCAATTTATCGGTCCCAATGTCTACAACTACCTGATTTCCGCGAATAGTTTAGGCGGCTTTATGGAGTGGCTGGGGATTGCTATTGCCCATTTCCGCTTCCGCCGTGGTTTCCTGCGGCAGGGCCATACGTTGGACGAATTGGATTACCACGCCGGCCTTTTCCCGTTTGGCCCCATCTTTGCCTTTGTCCTTTGCGTCATCGTGATTGCTGGACAGAACGTTGACGCCTTCATCAAGCTGGACTGGTCCAACATCCTGATTACCTACATGTCCGTCCCGCTCTTTATCTTCTTCTACTTCTATTACAAGCTACGGCACCACACACACCTGGTACCATTAGAGAGCATGAAATTAAAATAATTCGAACTTAACGTAAATGACCTCCAGAGCTTTCTACAACTCTGGAGGTCATTTTTTCTATAAATTAAATTAATTTACTTTACTGCTTCTTGGAGGGCTTCACCCAACTGCTTCATCCCCGCCTTGATCTTGTCCTCTTCGGCATTGGAATAGTTCAGGCGGAAGGCCCCTGGCTGTGGCTTGCCAGCAAAGAACGGGTCGCCCGGGACAAAGGCCACGCTGTGTTCCAGACACTGCTTAAATAACTCAACCGTGTCATCAACCCCCGGCACTTCAACCCAGAGGAACATTCCGCCCTCCGGATCGGTGTACTTAACGCCGGCCGGGAAGTATTCCTTGATTCCTTCAACCATCAATTCCTTGCGCTTGCCATAGAGCGCGCTGATTTCCTTAACATGGGCGTCTAAGTCATTATGCGCCAGGAATTCAACCACGGCGTACTGGGCCAGGTTGTCGGTATGGAGGTCAGCAGACTGTTTAAGCACCGTCAGCTTATCAACTACCTTGGCATCGGCCACTAACCAGCCGAGCCGGAAGCCGGGGGCCAGAGTCTTCGAGAAAGTACTCATGTAAAGGACGTGGCCATCCTTGTCAAAGGACTTAACCGCGGGCACGTGCTGGCCAGCAAAGCGAATCTCACCGTACGGGTTGTCTTCCAACACCAGGACATCGTACTTAGCAGCCAACTCGGCGAGCTTTTGGCGCCGGTCCGCTGGCATTGTCCGCCCAGTCGGATTCTGGAAGTTTGGCACCGTGTAGATTAACTTAGTCGATGGGTTCGCTTTCAGCGCTGCCTCGAGGGCGTCCATCTTCATCCCGTCATCATCCATCTCGACACTGACGAAATCAGCACCGTAAGACTTGAAGACGTCTAGGGCACAAAGGTAGGTCGGTTGCTCAACCAGGACGGTGTCGCCAGGGTTGACAAACGCTTTCCCTACTAAGTCCAGCACCTGTTCAGAACCGGTGGTTACCAGGACATTTTCTAACTCACCCGTCACGTTTTCCTTTTGTTTGACGTGTTCTAAGATTTGTTCACGCAGGGCGGTTACCCCCTTAGCGGCCCCGTATTGCATGGCTTCTTGGCCGTGTTCTTCAAAAGCCAGGTCAACCGCCGCCTGCATTTCCTTAACCGGGAATAATTCAGGAGCTGGCAGACCACCAGCAAAGGAAATAATTTGCGGATCCGCCGCTGCCTTTAAAATGGCCCCAACCGCATCCGTGCCGTCTGCTGGAACTCGTTTAGAAAATTTAAACTCTGTCATTGTCGTCACTCCTTATTCGTGGTTAATAATAAATTAGATATTTCTAATAGAAATATCATTGTTTTGTAGTATACAATACAAAGTTGCGATTGTGAAGCACATTTTGCAAGAAGCTAATTTAAATTAAATTTGGTTCAAACCGGCCGTTACCATCAGTAAATTAATTTAAAAAATAAAAAAGAGAGTGAGAAAAAACACCCCAAATCGGCTAGCAAGCTGATTTGGGGTGTTTGTCTTCGAACCTCCGCAAGGATGGCTAGGTTAGTTAAACGCTGATTTATCAGCGTTTGAACTGCCAGCCAGCTACTGCGCTGAGGCATTATTAATCTACAAAATATTAAAGAGGTTGAGTTAATTCCCAGCCTCTCTTAATTATCCCATGCTTAGAAGCTTTCCAGGTCAAGCGTAACACTTGGGCCGAAAGTTGAAGCGATGGATGCGTGCTTGATGTAAGTACCACGCACTGAAGCAGGACGAGCCTTAACAACGATGTCTTCCAACGTCTTCAGGTTTTCAACCAGCTTGTCAGTGTCAAAGGATACCTTACCAAATGGCACAGCAACGTTACCATCTCGGTCAGTCCGGTAGGTTACTTGACCAGCCTTGGCGTCAGAAACAGCCTTGGCAACGTCCATCGTAACCGTACCAGTCTTCGGGTTTGGCATTAAGCCCTTAGGACCAAGGACCCGACCCAGGCGACCAACCTTAGGCATCATGTTTGGCGTAGCGATTGCAACGTCAAAGTCTAACCAGCCGTCTTGGATCTTTTCTACCAAGTCATCGGAGCCAACAAAGTCAGCACCGGCTTCTTCAGCAGCCTTAGCGTTGTCACCTTCAGCGAAGACGATCACGGTTTGGTCCTTACCAGTACCGTTAGGCAAAACAACGGCACCACGTAATTGCTGGTCTGCTTGCTTAGTATCTACGTTTAAGTTGAATGCAACTTCGATTGATGAGTCAAAGTTAGCAAAGTCAATGTCTTTTACCAATTGAACTGCGTCGTTAACAGCGTAAGCTTTCTTAGTGTCAACCTTTTTAAGCGCATCTTGGTACTTCTTACCACGATTCTTAGCCATCTTGTGTTTTTTCCTCCTTGCAAATGTGGTCTAGCGGAGTTAATACCTCCCACGGAGACGCACCACTTTAATGGTACGTCCGGACTGCCGAGCAATTAGCCTTCAACAGTGAAGCCCATGCTCCGTGCAGTACCTTCGATCATGCGCATCGCTGCTTCAACGTCAGCGGCGTTTAGATCTTGCATCTTCGTTTCGGCGATTTCCTTAACTTGGTCCTTGGTTACAGAAGCAACCTTCTTCGTGTTAGGTTCACCGGAACCGTGTTCAACACCAGCGGCCTTCTTCAGTAAGACAGCAGCAGGCGGCGTCTTAGTAATGAAGTCAAATGAACGGTCCTCATAAACGGTAATTACAACTGGGATCAGCATACCCTTTTGGTCAGCAGTCCGTGCGTTGAATTCCTTCGTGAAGCCCATGATGTTAATACCTGCTTGTCCAAGTGCAGGACCTACTGGTGGAGCTGGTGTTGCTGCACCGGCAGGAATTTGCAACTTGACAACGTTAGCTACTTTCTTTGCCACGAGACAAAACCTCCTTAGTCCGTGTTGTGGTCATGATGAGGCAGAAAATTTACCTCTCCCACAGTATGTTAATAGCATACCTTAAAAAAATACCATAATTAGGCGGGCATTTCAAGCCTGGATGTTGCCCTTTCCGCGAAGCAACTGCTAATGGGGCGGCCCCTCGCGAAGTTCAACTATTCCACCGTGTCGACCTGGTCAAAGCCTAATTCGGCAGACGTTTCCCGGCCAAACATTTCGACATTGACCTTCAGCTTCTGCTTTTCATGGTCGACTTCGGTAACCTTCCCGGTCAGGTCAGCGAACGGTCCGGCAATTACCTTGACGGTGTCGCCTTCCTTGACGTCAATATCACTGACGGTAATGTCAGCCCCCATCCGCTTCATAATCCGTTCTACTTCATCGGGAAGCAGTGGCGTTGGCTTGGAACCACCACCGTGAGAACCCAAGAATCCGGTTACCCCTGGCGTGTTCCGGGCGATGTACCACGCTTGGTCAGTCATGATCATTTCGACCAGGACGTAACCGGGGAAAGTATTTTCAGTGACCTCTTTAGCCTGGCCATCCTTAACTTCCCGAACCGTTTCTTCCGCAACCACTACCCGAAAGATGTAGTCCTGCATCCCCATTGATTGGGCCCGTGACTCCAAGTTGCTCTTCACCCGGTTTTCGTAACCAGAGTAGGTATGCAGCACATACCAACGTTTTTCATGCGATTCCACGATGAATCCTCCTCTTTGATTTAACTTTTGCCAAAATAAAAAAACTTCGTATCTCCACGAAGCTCATCACAGTTAGTATAACAGACCACTATTTGTTTTGCCACTATTGTTAAACAAATAGCTTCATAAATGATTGAATTAACCAGTCGAAGAGGGCAAAGAACAGGACGAAAAATAGGGTCAGGGAAATAACAATTGTCGTATCCCGCCGGTTTTCCCGTGCCGTTGGCCAAACAACCAGCTTCATTTCATGATTAACACTTTTAATAAATCGAATCAAGTGCATAGTATCCTCCACTATTTACTCTCGCGGTGCAATGTATATTCCCCGCAATGTTTGCAAAACTTGCGCAGCTCTAACCGGGCTTGGCGGTGTGGATTAGCGGCCACCGTATAGTTCCGCGCCCCACACTTGGTACATTCCAAGGCCACCTTCTTTCGGGACATACTAACACCTCCACGTACAATATAGACTATCACGGATCCCCAGGGAAAAGCAAGCTAACCGGGCTTATAAGGGGTGCCGGGAATTAAAGCCCTGGTAAATCAACAGACTGGCGGCAACACTGGCATTAAGGCTCTGAACGTGGCCAATCATCGGAATCGTCAGCATCTCGTCGCAGCTCTTCTTGAGCAGGGGCGAAATTCCCTTGCCTTCATTACCGATTACCAGTGCAACGGCCCCATGGGCATCCCAGGTCCGGTAGTCCCGCCCCTTCATGTCAGTTCCAAAGAGCCAGACACCACGGTCTTTCAACTCCTTGGCGGTCTGAACGAGGTTAGTGACCCGGGCAACGGGTACGTGTTCCAACGCTCCCGTTGAAGTCTTCGCCACGACCGACGTCAACCCCACTGCCCGGCGCCGGGGAATGATAATCCCATGCACCCCAGCCGCATCAGCAGTTCGAATAATCGAGCCCAGGTTGTGGGGGTCCTCCAGTTCATCCAAAATCAGGAAAAACGGGTCCTCATGCTTTTGGGCGGCGTTTGCAAAGAGGTCGTCCAAGTCAGCGTACTGGTAAGCCGCCACTGCCAGCGCTACCCCCTGGTGGTTTTGGTGGTCAGTCAGCTGGTCCAGCTTCGTCTTCGGAACCGTGGAAACTACCAGACGCTTCTGCTTGGCGAGCTTAATGATTTCCGCAATCGCGTCCGCTTTCAGTCCGGCCTGGACGAATACCTTGTTAATCTCCTGGTCGGCCTTGAGGGCCATTACCGCGGGGTGGCGCCCAATAATAAAGTCAGTATTTTCAGTTTTCATGCTTTGTCCGCCCTTCTTCAACTTGTTTAATACACCATGCTGCTAGTTCAGCCAGTCGTTCCTGCTGCCCTGAAAGCTGGAGGTACCCCATCAGGGCCTCAAACCCCGTCGAAATACGGTAAGTCAGCACCGAGGTGTGCTTGGCGTGGGTGTGGCTGTTAGCGTTGCGGCCCCGTTTGAAGTAGGCCCATTCTTCCGCGGTCAAGAGCTCATCAGCCTTCATCAGGTCGATCAGCGCTGCCTGAGCCTTTGCTGAGACGTAGTGGGTCGCAATGTGCTGCAGCTTGGTGGGCTTGCTAAGCCCCGTGCTTAATAAATGCTGGCGGATAAATACTTCATAGACGGCGTCGCCAAGGTAGGCGAGCGCAATCCCGTTCAACTGCTGGTAGTTTGCTTCTTCCATACTTTTGCTTATTACTGCTCCTTCTTGTAACGCGTTCCCTGGGGAGTATCTTCAAGGATAATCCCCTGTTGCTTTAATTCATCCCGAATTTGGTCACTGCGGGCGAAATCCTTGTTCTTTCGGGCCTGGTTCCGCTCCTCAATCAGCGCCTTGATCTGCTCGTCGTCAATGTGGTTATCATGAGCAACGAGCTTGATGCCAAAAATGCTGATCAGCTGGGCCAGCTTGTCCTTGTATGCCTGGAGGGCTCCCTGCTTGACTGCTGCTTGCTGAGCGTAAGTGTTGGCCGCCTTGACCAGCTCATAAACCACGGCAATCCCGTTTTGCACGTTGATATCATCATCCATGGCCGTGGTAAAGCGCGCGGTAAAGTCTGCCAACTGCTGGGTCACCAGTGCATCGTCTCCCGTTGCCGCGTCCTGCTGCCGGTAGGTCAGGTTGTCATAAGCGGTCTGGATGTGTTCCAGGTTATTCTTAGCATCCGTCAGGTTATCCTCACTGTACTGGATAGGCCGCCGGTACTGGGTCGTTGCCATAAAGAAGCGCAGCACCTGCGGGTCGACCGTCTTGATAATGTCATGGACAGTAATGAAGTTGTGCAGGGACTTGCTCATCTTCTCGTTGTCCTTGCCAATCGTTACAAAGCCATTGTGCATCCAGTAGCGGACGAAGGGCTGGCCAGTCGCCGCTTCACTCTGGGCAATTTCATTTTCGTGGTGGGGAAATTCAAGGTCCTGCCCACCGGCGTGAATATCCAGGGTCTGACCGAGGTACTTCGTGGACATTACCGAGCACTCGATGTGCCAGCCGGGACGACCCTGGCCCCATGGGGAATCCCAGCTGATCTCACCGGGCTTGGCCGCCTTCCAGAGGGCGAAGTCCATCGGGTCTTCCTTTTTGCCAATCTCATCGGCGCTGACGTGTTCACTGGCACCAACTTCCAGGTCGTCAATCGACTGCCCAGACAGCTGACCATAGTGGGCAAACTTCCGCGCCCGGTAGTAAACATCCCCGTCGCTTTCGTAAGCATACCCCTTCTCAATCAGTGTTTGGACAAAGGCAATAATGTCGGGAATATTTTCGGTTGCCCGGGGGTGCCTGGTTGCCGGTTCAATATTAACCGCCGTCGTGTCCGCCATAAAAGCCTGAATGAACTTATCCGCCAGTTGGGGCACGGTAATCCCCTGCTCATGAGCGGCCTTGATCATTTTGTCATCCACGTCGGTAAAGTTAGAAACGTAGTTGACCTGGTAGCCCTTAAACTCAAGGTAGCGACGAACGGTATCAAAGGCGATGGCACTACGCGCGTTGCCAATGTGAATATAGTTATAAACGGTGGGACCACAGACATACATATTAACAACCCCCGGGTGGAGGGGCTTAAATTCTTCTTTTTGCCGGGTTAAAGTATTGTATATCTTCAGCATTTTGATCTTCTCCCATCGTTGATTGAAATCTTCCCAATAATTTTAACACATTCGGCCTACCGGTTCGGGATTTTCTCACCATAAACAATTTTTGGAATTTTGGTCATACTTTCTTCACATTTAATTGTTACTATAATAACCGTAGCAAGGAGCAATCCTTACTACATTCAATGAAACCTATTATTTTTCAATTACTCCTCCCAATAGTAACCGAAAAAATAATAAAAATTGCGAAATCTCCCCCAAGATTATCGTAATACTCCCTAATGAGATAGCTCCCAAGCTATCTCTTTTTTTGTACTAGCTAGCCAAACAACGGCGCAGTACACAGATGGGAGCGTGAAGACGCGCAGCTAGTCTTTAGAAAGCACAAAGAGGGCTTCAGAGTTCGGCTTTGCCGAGCACTGAAGCCCCTTTGTGTACTGCGCTGTTCGCCTTTTTGTTAAAGTAATAGAGCTTATGTCACAGCCCATTTTGCTTTCGAAAGACTGGTTGTGTGCCGTCACGCACCTAGCCATTATTAATTCATCATTTTGAGACTACTTCTTGTCCTTCTTATCCTTGGCAGGGTTTTGACTATTGATTCCCTTTTGGGAGTGTACCGGCCGGGCAAAAATCATCCGCCCCGCATCCGTCTGGAGGGCGCTGGTGACCTCGACCTCAATCGGTTGGTTCATGAAGTAACGGCCATCCTCAACTACGACCATCGTGCCATCATCCAGGTAGGCAACCCCCTGCTGGCGTTCGGTCCCCTTCTTGACCACGACCACGTTGAGCTTTTCGCCCGGAATGACCCGTGGACGCAGCGACTTTGCCAGGTTATTGATGTTTAAGACATCAACGTTTTGGAACTGGATGACCTTGTTGAGGTTGTAGTCGTTAGTGACGATCGCCCCGTTAACCTTCTTGGCGAGGGCAATCAGCTTACTATCGACTTCCGGAATATCCTCAAAATCACCGTCGTACATCTCGATTGGAACGATTTTTTCCTTGCGCAGCTTATTCAAAATATCTAAGCCCCGCCGACCGCGGACCCGCTTGATGCTTTCGCCCGAGTCAGCAATGTATTGCAGCTCGTAGAGGACGAAATTCGGCACCAGTAGGGTTCCTTCTAAGAAGCCGGTCTTGACCAGGTCGTAGATCCGCCCATCAATCAGGATATTAGTGTCCAAAATCTTGTAATGGTGATAGTTGGCGTCCTGTTGCTTGATGACCTCATGCTGACCCCCGGCTTCCTTATTACGGCGCAGGGTTGCCAGGTTTTTCCAATCATCCAACCGTGAGGTCCCAATCTTAAAGCCGTAGTAACTGAAGACGACCATCAGCAGAATCGGCAAAACATTGTTGATCACCGGAATCCGTGTCCGCCAGAGGGGAATTGAAATTAGGACGGCCAGCACAAGGCCCAGGATTGTGAGCAGGGCCCCAAAGAAGATATAAATCGGGCTCTTGCTGGTCAGGTCGTGTTCCACCTGGTGAATCACGTTCAGGGTTGGCTTCATGAGTGCTAAGGATAATAACCAAAAAATAATAGCACCGATGGCAACATCCATGAAGAACAAAAGCGAACGGTCAAGTTGCCAGTTAAAAACATCCCAGAGCAGTGGCAGGTAGTAAAAACCAACCGTTGCCCCAAGCAAAATATAAATCAAGCGAATTATTCGTTTCAGCATTAATTGCATCCCTCCTTAAAATTAACCTAGCCGAGGGCCAGCCGGAGTGCTTCACGCAAAGTCGTAACCCCGACGACCTCAATCCCGGTTGGTGGTGTCCACCCCTTTAAGTTGTTCTTGGGGATGAAGATTCGTTCAAAGCCGAGCTTCTGCGCCTCAGCGACCCGCTGTTCAATCCGGTTCACCCGGCGAATTTCACCGGTCAAACCGACTTCGCCAACGAAGGCGTCAGCGGGACGGGTCCCCTTGTCCCGGTAGCTGGAAGCAATGCTGACCGCGATTGCCAGGTCGATTGCCGGTTCATCCAGCTTGACACCGCCCGCTGCTTTGAGGTAGGCATCCTGATTTTGCAGCATCAGGTTGGCCCGCTTTTCCAAGACGGCCATTATCAATGATACTCTGTTTCGACTCAAACCGGTAGCAGTTCGCTGAGCATTCCCGTAGACCGTGGGAGTCACCAGGGCTTGAATTTCTACCAGAATGGGCCGCGTCCCCTCCAGGGAAACCACTACGGAAGAGCCGGTGGCGTCACGAAGTCGTTCCTCAAGGAAAATCTCTGAGGGGTTTTGGACCTCACTGAGGCCGTTGGTGTGCATTTCAAAAATCCCCAGTTCATTGGTCGAGCCAAAACGGTTTTTGACCGAGCGGAGGATCCGGTAAGTATGGTGGAGGTCCCCTTCAAAGTAGAGCACCGTGTCCACCATGTGCTCCAAAATCTTCGGCCCGGCTAAGGCACCGCCCTTAGTCACGTGGCCCACGACGAAAACCGTAATGTTATTGCTCTTGGCAATTTGCATCAACTGGGCAGTAACTTCCCGAATTTGAGAAACACTACCGATTGCTGAACTGACGTCCGTTGCCTGCATTGTTTGGACAGAGTCAATCACTACGTATTCGGGCTTGAGGTCACGGATCGTTTCCTTAATACTATCCATATTGGTTTCCGGGTAAACGTAAAATTCATCCCCGGACACGCCGAGGCGTTCTGCCCGCATCTTAATCTGGGTGCCGCTTTCCTCTCCTGAAACATACAGGACCCGGTGGTGTTCGTCACTGAGCTGGCCGGAAACCTGAAGAAGGAGGGTTGATTTCCCGATACCGGGATCCCCACCAATCAGGATTAGGGAGCCAGGAACGATCCCACCACCGAGAACCCGGTTCAGCTCATTGAGCTTGGTCTTAACCCGGGGCGTTTCCTTACTATTAATTTCACTAATTTTTTGCGGCTTAGCAACCAACCCGGTCAGGGTCGTCGTTGCCCGCGTCGGCGCGGCCTTGCTTTCTGATTGAACTTGTTCTTCTACCAACGAGTTCCATTCCCCGCAGTTGGGGCACCGACCAAGGTAACGGCGGGAGCTATAACCGCAATTTTGACACACGTACTGTGTCCGTACCTTTGCCATTCCTTATTTCTCCTTACTTTTTCGTTGAACCAAAGCCACCAGTTCGCTGGGCCTGGGGGGCTGTTTCTTCATCGGCAAGCAGGTAGGGCAGGAAAATTCCCTGGCCAATCCGTTCGCCCTTCTTGATGTGGTAATCTTTCAAGCCAAAGTTAATTAATTGGAAGAAAATTTCTCCCTCGTTGCTCTCGTTGTCATAGTAGTCGGCATCAACAATCCCAATCCCGTTAGGCAGGATTAGCCGCCGCTTGAGGGGACCACTCGACCGGTTGGCTAACAGGAGGAACTCGTCCTTGCCCATGTAGGCCTTGATGCCCGTTGGGACCAGGTATGGTTTCAGGCACTTATCCGCCGCCTGAAAATCAGCGTCGCCCAGCTGCTTTTGCTGGTGAAGGGTCCACAGTGCTTTGAGAAAATTCCCCTTCCAAATTGAGGGTAAGGTAAAATCTTCTGAGGCAGCAAAATCATACCCTGCGGCCTGAGCTGTCTGCCGCTGGGGGAGGGTTAGCCCCTGGTCCTTCTTGGCTGTGACAATTTTAAATCCACGTTTCACTTTCATTCACCTCGTTAACGTAATCAGTGCTTTTAATATTATAGGATAGATTAAAAGTGAATGGTATTGCTTAGCTTGACTTTTCAGCTGACTTTATTGAAAATTAAAGTTGATTGGATGTGATTAAGATGCAATTTCAAGTTGAAGATCACCGGATTGTTGCCAGTGACCCTGGTCAGCCGTTGATTGGCGAAATCAGTTTCCCCGCCGTCAGCGACGACCGGGTCGTGGTGGAACGGGTATTTGTCCACCCTGATTACCAGGGCCAGGGCATCGCTGCCCAGCTGGTTCAACACTTTGTGGACTACGCCAAGGAGCAGCACTGGACCGTCAAATTGATGTGTCCTTACGCTAAGGCCCAGTTTAAGCAGCATCCGGAATACCAAGAACTGCTATTGCCAAAAGATCGGATCAATCTCAACTAGGAGGATGAAAATGAATCAAGACGAATTAAAAGCACAAACGGGACGGGAATCCGTCAAGTACATTAAGTCCGGCATGATCGTCGGCCTGGGAACAGGCTCCACCGTTCGCTACATGGTCGATGAACTCGGCAAGCAGGTCCAGGAAGGCAAGCTCACCGACATCATCGGGGTTACGACTTCCACCCGGACAGCTAAGCAGGCCCGTGATCTGGGAATTACCATCAAGGATATTGACGACGTTGACCACATCGACCTATGCATCGACGGGGCCGACGAGGTCAGCGACGACTTCCAGGGAATCAAGGGTGGCGGTGGCGCCCTCCTCTGGGAAAAGATCGTTGCCAATGCCTCCAACAAGATCATTTGGATCGTTGACGAAAGCAAGCTGGTCCACAAGCTCGGCAAGTTCCCGTTGCCAGTCGAAGTCATCCCCTTTGGCGCCCAACTGGTCTTCAACCGGCTGGAAAAGAAGGGCTACAAGCCAAGCTGGCGGATGGACGGTGACCACAAGTTCCTGACCGACGAGAAGAATTACATCATCGACCTCCACCTGGAAGAAATTGACCACCCGGTAGAACTGGCCGACGAACTGATCCACATGGTCGGGCTCGTCGAAACCGGTCTCTTCCTCAACCGGGTCAACGACGTCATCGTCGGCACCCAGGATGGTCCGAAAGTTTTGCACGCCCGGTAACGGATATTTAGATAAGGTTGGGAATTAACCCAACCTTTTAATATTTTAAAGCTAGTAATGCCTCAACGCAGTAGCTGGCTGGTAGTTCAAACGCTGATAAATCAGCATTTGAGCTACCCCAAATAGGCTTGCTGCGCGGCGTATCCATCCTTGCGGGGGTGGGACTACGAACTAGACAAGCTAGTTCTGTCCCACTCCCTGTTCGTTTTGTTTTATAATAAAGTTTAAGTAATGCTAAGGAGGATTTTTAATGAGTTTTTCCATTTCTGACGAAGACATCGCTAATTTCCGGGCCGACTACAACAGCCGGCGGGACAGTCGCGTCTTAGAGCGCACCGTCACCAAAAACGGGGTCCGCAACGCCAGCTTTGATTGGCACTCCATTGCTGACGATACCCCGCACTTTTCGATTGACCTCAAGACGGGAGACGTGGCCGACCAAAAGCAATCCGGCCGCTGCTGGATGTTTGCCGCACTTAACACCATGCGCCACGAAATGCAGCAAAAGTTCAACCTGCCCGACAACTTTGAGCTTTCCCAGGCCTACCAATTCTTCTGGGACAAGTTTGAAAAGGCCAACTACTTCTACGAAAACGTTATTCGGACGGCCAACAAGCCCACTGATAGCCGGAAGGTATCCTGGCTGATGGCTGCACCGCAAAGCGACGGTGGACAATGGGATATGCTCTGTGCCCTGATCAGCAAGTACGGGGTGATGCCAAAGGCCGCCATGCCAGAATCATTCAACTCCAGCAACTCCCGGGGAATCAACGACGTCTTAAACAACAAACTCCGCCACGACGCCGTCATCTTGCGGGGGATGATCAACAACGACCACGCCAGCGAAGACGAATTAAACGCCACCCGGCAGAAGATGCTCAACGAGGTCTACCGGATGTTGGCCTACACCTTTGGCGAACCAGTCCAACACTTTGACTTCGAATACCGGACCAAGAAGGATAACGAATACCACCGCGACGCCAACATCACGCCGCAGGAATTCTTTAAGAAGTACGTCGGCTGGAACTTGGACGACTACGTATCAATCATCCAGGCCCCGACCGCGGACAAGAAGTACCACCAGACCTACACCATTGATATGCTAGGGAACGTGGTCGGTGGTCGCCAGATCAAGCACCTCAACCTGCCAATGGACGAATTCAAGCAACTGGCAATTGATCAGTTAAAGGCCGGCGAAAGCGTTTGGTTCGGTTCCGATGTCGTTAAGTACTCCGAAACCAAGCTCGGGATTATGGCCCTCAACACCTACAAGTACGACGAACTCTTCGACGTGGACCTCGACATGACCAAGGCAGAAATGCTTGATTACGGTCAGAGCATGATGGACCACGCAATGGTCTTGACCGGGGTTGACATTGTGGACGGCAAGCCAACCAAGTGGAAGGTCGAAAACTCCTGGGGCAACAAGGTCGGTCACAAGGGCTACTTCGTCATGAGCGACGAGTGGATGGACCAGTACTGCTTCCAGGTTGTCATCAACAAGAAGTACCTGTCTGACAAGCTGCTGAAGGAACAGGCTCAAGAGCCAATCGTCCTCAAGCCATGGGACCCAATGGGAACGCTGGCCTAAAAGAATAAATTTAATAGATAGCAAAAGAGGCTGGGAGAAAACTTCATTTTCTCACCAGTCTCTTGCTAGTTCTTAACTATTATAAAGATAACGTGGAAAACCAATAGGCTAACTGCGTGTCGTAACCACAAGGCTATTTGCCTACGAACGATAGCCGACCCGTGCCGTGTCAACTATCGTCCTAGGCTAGTCATACGCCTTGTCAAGGAGGTTATTTTCCACTCCTTTTTTACTTACTTCACTTTTTTATCCAAGAATTCCAAGACGGTCTGGTAGACTCGCTCGCTCCAGAAGTCCTTTTCGTGGTTGGCACCCTTTACCCGGTAAGCAGCGACATCATAGCCGTCCGCTGACAGCTTATCGTACATCTTGACCATCTGCTGGTAAGGGACGACCTTATCAGCATCACCGTGAAAGAGAAGGAATGGTGGGTAGTCCTGTCCCGGTTTGACTTGGTCGAGCGGGCTCATCTCCTTAGCAATTTCCGGCCACTTCTTGCGGTCCATCCCCAGCAAGCAGAACTTGAGCAGTTCGCTACCCGGAACCGCCGCCGTGTAGTCGAAGGTGTCGAGCACATCCATCGGGGCAAAACAGCTGACGACCGCGTTGACCCGGTCGGACTCAGTTCGATAGAGGTGACCAGCATAACGGGGATCATCACCGGTCAGGCCGACCAGCATTGCCGCGTTGGCACCGGAGGACGTCCCCCAAATCGCTACCCGGTCGGGGTCGATTGCAAACTTAACTGCTCGCCGCCGCAGGTAGCGGATGGCCGTCTTAACGTCCTCCAGGAAGGCTGGGAACGGGTAGCCATCGAGGGTATTCCGGTGTTGAACCGTCGCCACAACATAGCCCGCCTTAACAAACTGAACCAACTGAGGAATCTGTTCCCCCATCTTGCCAACCCGCCAGGAGCTCCCCTGGACAAAGACGATCAGCGGCCGGGGTGCAGGATGGTATTTGAGGGGGAAGCGCTGGGTCCAGGGCTCCAGAATCGCCATTTTAAGCGGCCGCCCATCCACTGCCGCGTAAGTAACGTTGTCAATCAGGCGTACTTGTCCCGTCAGCCCTGGATTGTTTTCAATCTCATGAATTGCCATCTTATTCATCCTCCGTCGTGATAAAGGTCTTCTTAACTACGTGCAGGTGCTCATCGAACCGATACCAGATTGGCTTCCCATTTGGTACTTCAACCTGGTCAATCTCATCGTCTGGAATTTTATCCAGGTATTTAATCAGGGCCCGCAACGAACTCCCATGGGCTACGATCAGTTGGTTTTTGCCGTCCAGGAGCCGGGGAGCCACCTGGTCTTGCCAAAACGGCAGCAAGCGCCGCTGGGTCATCGCCAGGCTTTCGCTCAACGGCATTTGTACCCCAAGCCGGTCGTAACGGCGGTCGTGCTGGTGGTGCGTAAGTTTCGGTGGCACTTCTGTATAACCTCGCCGCCAGCGGTGCAGCTGGTCAGCACCGACTTCCGCCTTCACAACAGCTTTATTACTCCCGGACAAGGCGCCATAGTGGCGTTCGTTCAAGCGCCAGGTCTTGTGGACCGGAATATATAACTGGTCAATTTCACCCAAAATAATATTAGTCGTGACAATCGCCCGGGCCATGTAGGACGTGTTGGCATCGGCGAATTGAATGCCGGTCCGCTTGAGTGCCTTGCCGACCGCGACGCCCTGCTCAATTCCCTTCGGTGTCAGCGGGACATCCGTCCAACCGGTGAAAATGTTATCCCGGTTGGCCTGGCTCTGACCATGACGAACGATTACTAAGTCTACCATCTTCATTCTCGCACTCCCTTTACCCTTTCAATAATAGCGTACTTTCGTTGCCTTTACCAAGAAATCCTACAGGAAGGTCTTGATGATTACCATTAGGATTGGAATCACAATCACGCTCAGAACCGTCGTTTCCGTCACCATGATGGCGGCGTAGCTATCGTCAGCGTGGTAGAGTTTCGAAACAACCGGGGCGTTAGTCATTACTGGCATCGCAGCCTGGAGAATAAAGACCTGCTTCATCAGCGGCGACATTGAACTCGGCAATACCAACAGGGCCATCAGCGCGGGTGCAAAGAGGAAACGGCCCAATAAAATTCCCCAGGCGTCCCGGGAAAGCCGCATCCGGCTGAGGCCAGCGTTGGAAATCGCAATCCCGATAAAGATCATCGACATCGGAATCGTCAGGGCGCCGATGTAGGAGAGGTCACTCATGATAAACTTCGGCAGGCTGACGTGGAGCATTACTAAAATGACCCCCAGAATAAAGCCCAGCAGTGGCGGCGAAAAAATCTTCTTGAGGGCCGTGAGTGGGTCGATCTTGGCCTCGTGCAAACCGTCTCTTTGAATCAGCCAGACACCCAGTGTCCAGAAAAAGGTCGTGTTCGCCATGTAGTAAACGAGAACGTACGGGATCGATGAGTTGCCGAATAGGGCAAGGTTGATGGGCAGGCCGATAAAGACGGTATTGGAATTAAAAAACATCGACGAAAAGAGACCAATGTGGGCGCGCTTGATGCCAATTGCTCGTGCCACCGCAAAGGAAAGGGCAAAGAGAATCAGCATGGAAATCACCGGATAGCGAAGGTCCGGTAGCAGGGTCTTCAACTGCCCCGCCGAAAAGTCGTGCATGATCGTGGTCACCATGTAGCACGGAAGCGAGATTTGGGTGACGAGCCGGGAAATAATTCTGGGCGATTGTTCGTTAAACCAGCCGCGCTCGTTCAGCACGAAGCCGACGACGACCATTATTAGGATAATCAGGACACCGGAGACGGCGGACAGGAAGATGGAGATCATTTTTTCATCTGCTTTCACTCATAAGATACCGTTATTGTACACCCCGAAAGCGATTCCACGTTGGCGGATTTTGCGACAATTTGGGTAAAACGGTTCAAATTCATTCAGCAGCCTAATACTAATTAGCTTATAATAGTAATAATTGTGTTAACTACTAAAGTAAAATGTGAGATGGATAATGAAAGTAAAATGCAAAAAGGTGCTTAATTGGGCCCTGCCTTACCTGGCAATTGCCACGATGATCTACATCATTATGTACCCCCAGCTGATTTCTCACGGGGTTATTCTCGGTACTGACTCAATTTTCCACTTCAACCGTTTCTACGATACTGCCAAGCAAATTCAGCAGGGCAGCTGGAGTTATTTTCAAAGTAATTTTTCCTTCCAGCAAAGTGGCCGGGTAATCAATGCCGTCTATGGTCCCCTCTTTGCCTACCTTAACGGGATCCTCCTCGGCCTGCTGGGCACCTGGTTCCGCTACCAGGTCATCTCTAGCTTCCTCGTCTATTTCATCGGTGGCGTGGGCATGTACCAGCTGGCAATCAAGGTCAAGGCCAGTCGGCGGATTGCCCTCCTTGTCAGCATGATTTTTCTCTGCCTCGGTTGGCTACCCCGCTGGGAACTAGCGCAGAACATGAATGCCTGGGGGGCGGCGCTTGCACCATACATGATAATGCTGGGCATCACCATGCTCCAGGATCAAGCACGCCCTGTCCACTGGCTGCCACTAATGAGCCTGATGACCATTATTGTTCAGATTCACCTCCTCAGTTCGCTTTTCTTCACGCTCACCCTCGTCCCCTTCTTCGTGATTGGACTAATCCGAACGAACCACCGGGGACAGATGCTGGTGGCGACCCTCAAGGCAATCGCGGGAACGATTGTCCTGACCGCCAACGTCTGGGGCGCCCTGCTGATGCTCAACCTCCACAACCACATTGCCAAGCCAGCGCCGTTTGACATGGTCGATAACGCCCTGAAGGCCTCCCGCTTTTCAAGCACCCGGGACTACCTGATCTATTTTTGCTGGCTCCTCTTCCTGCTCCAGCTACTGTACGTCCTCGTGACTTTCCGCAAGTCACTCGTCAACACCACGGTTACTATCATGGGGGCCGTAATCCTCTTCATCAGCTCGGTCTGGTTCCCCTGGTCAATGGTCCAGCACGCGCTGCCAGGCTTACAGACTACCCTGCAGTTTCCCAACCGCCTGACGGTAATCGCCTATCCCCTGCTGCTGACGGGAGTCGCCTGCAGCTGCCAGCAGCTCGTGATGGCGCCTAAAGCTGATAAACTCCGGCTCCGAGTCATCACAGGGCTGCTCCTCTTCGCCCTCTTCCAAGTGGCGATTCCCACCACCACCAGCGTGTTCCAACGCACCGCCATTTATGAGTCGGACGAAGTCTTGAATACTTCATCCGCCCTTGCCTGGGTAACGCCAAACACAAAGAGCATTCGGCGTGCGGTTCATAATGACTACCCCGGGCAGCTCCTCCTCCGGGTGGAAAAGCGGGCCCCAGACTACCTGCCAATTCCAGAAAAATACCTGCATAAAAAATACGTGCGGTCTTACGCCTACCAGGACCAGATTATCGGCCATTCGAAGGAGTTCAAGCACACGGTCCTGCCGGGCGGCCGGCTCCAACTGACTTGGCGGGCCACCCATGCTGGAACCGTACGCTTGCCAATCGTGACCTACCAGGAATCCCGTTTAGTGGTCAACGGACACCAGTTGCGCCACTACTCGCGCTCTTGTGTCGGGGCGCCGACCGTTGACCAGCGAAAAGGACGCAACACGGCAGTGCTCAGTTTCCACCAGGCGGGATGGTTTACCGTTCTCCTGGTCGTTTCCCTGACCGGCTTAACCGCCCTGAGTTTCTACGGCTTGTACAAACTGATTCGCTGGGTGCCGCAAAAGTACCAGGAAATTATTAACCAGTAGCTAAACAGCAAACCCGGTGTGAAGCACTCGAAAGGCTCACACCGGGTTTTTGAGACTATTACGAAGTGAGCCCCAGAGCTCGGCAAAGCCGATCCCTGGGGCTCATTTATTCTTTGGGCGGGTTAACGAGAACTAATTCTGTTCCGCTCCCTTTCGTTTAGCCTGATTATCACGCATTGCTGACCGCATTGGGTAGGTCAGGTGGATCGTGCTTGGAACGACCAGTGGAATGATAATTACCAGGATAATCAGCCCGATAATTACCGCCATCGCCACCTCAATTAGGGTTGGAATCCCCGATGGAATCAATGAAGCAAAGGTCCCACTCAGGATAACCGCGGCCGAAATGACCACCGTTCCGATTGCCGACGCGGCCATTACGATCCGCTCCGTCGGCAGGTGGTGCTGGTTGTCAGTATTCCGGTAACGCATGATGAGGAAGATGCTGTAATCGACACCGAGGGCGATCAGCATGATAAAGCTGAAGAACGGCGTGTTCCAAGTCAGCATCGGCCGTCCGAGAATCAACCGGGTCAGTAAGTGGGTAATCGATAGCGAAGCCATGTAGGCCGTCACCAGGGTCCCCAGCACGTAAACCGGTTGGAGGAGTGACCTGGTAACGTAAACCAATGCTAAGCCAATCCCCACAATCATAATAATGGCGGTCCGCATAAAGTCGCCACCGGCAACCGTCTTGGTATCGTTGATCTTGGAACTCTGACCACCAACGACCACCGTCGCGTGCCCCAGGGCAGTCCCCTTTAGCGAGTACTTGCTAATCTTGGTCAGACCGTTGACTGCGGTAGTTGCCCGACTAGCACTCGGGTTTGAGTTCAGGATTACCATCAGCTTAGCGGTTTTCTTGTCAGCGGACAGGTAATTATTAACTGACTGCTGGAATTCCGCGTTTTTAAGCTGGTTATTCGGAATGTAAAAGCTATCCGCCGCGGCCGACTTTTGCAGGCCGCTGAGGTAGTCACCGCCAGCTTGCAGGCCCGACGACATCTGACCCATTCCGGCCATCATCGCCTGTTCTGACGCGGCTCCACTAGCGCTGCCGGTCGCCGCAGCCTGCATTGCCGCTTGACCAGTCAAACCCGCGGACAACTGGGACAGACTGCTCTGGGCTGCACCAAGCTGGCCGGTCAGCTGCTGGAGCTGGTTGTTGACATACAGCTGACGAACCTTCGAGCCTGCTGGCTGGGTCACGGACGTTACCGTCTTCACGTCAGCACTATCCTTGAGCTGGTTCGTCAGGCGATCAATTAGCAGCAGGTTCTTTTCGTTATCAAGCCGGTGGTTAGACTTGATATAAACCGTCACCGGTTCGGCAGTCCCCTTAGAAAAGTGGTCTTCCACCACGTTAAAGCCCTTTTTAGACGGAGTAGAATTGCTGATTTCATCAGCGTCGTTGTAGTTCAGCTGGTTACGATTGACCAAGCCAATGGGAAGGAGGATAGCGAACACCAGAATCAACGTGATTACTGGGTGGTGAACGGAATTATTGGCCATTCGCTGCCAAATCTTACTGCTCGATTCACCGGTAAACCGCTTATCCGGCCAGAACATCTTCTTGCCGAGCACCGCCATAAAGAACGGGTTCAGCGTGAGAAGGACAATCAAGAGGACCGCGACCCCAATCGCGACCCCAACGGCCGACTGGTACACCGAAAACCGGGCCAGGCCCAGCGAGGTAAACCCAATCAGGAGGGACGAACCGGAGTATAAGATCGTCCGGCCAGCCTTTTCCTGGGCATCCTTCGTCGCGGCCCACTTCTCCATCCCCTTACCAAGGTTTTCCTTAAACTGGTTGTAAAGGAGGATGTCGTAGTCGGTCCCAATCCCAAACAAGACAATGATCATAAAGACCTGTGTAAAGTTGGAAAAGGGGAAGTTAAACTTATCAACCAGGTTAGTAACGATACTAAACGAGGTCATGAAGGAAACCCCGACCATCAGCAGCGAAATCAGCGGGGTAATTGGGGAGCGGAAGACGATCAGGAGCACAATAAAGATAAAGATTACTGAGATTACTTCCGTCTTCTTGATCCCCTGCTGCACGGCACCGGAGAAGTCATCGTTTAAGATGTCGGCACCGGTAATGTACGTCTTTAAGCCAGTGGTCTTCACCGCCGTGGACAGCTGCCGGTTAATTTTTTGCAGGGTCCCGTGCTTTTTACTGATGTTTAACTGAACCAGTTGGGTTGTCTGGTCTTTAGAGATTAATTGTTTCCGGGTGGCAGCATTATCGTTGGGGCCCATCACGGCCTTAATTCCGTATTCGTCCTGGTGCTTTTGCAAACGGTCGACCGTTTTCTGGACATTTTGCCGGTCAGCGGCCGACATCTTTTGGTTACCGTTGCTAAAGACCGCCACGACCTGGTAGGTGTTATTAACGTGGTGTCCCCAGTGCTGTTGTTCAATTGTCTGTGCAATTTGACTCTGGGTGCTGTTAGGCAGTGTGATCTGTGAGTGTTCCCGCGTTAGCTGGTTGACGTTTGGCAGCGCCACCAGGGAGATCACTAGGATGACTACCCAGGCAAGCAGGGCAAAAAAGTGATTATGGATTAATTTTTTCAAACCTCTTGCGACTTCCTTTCTCTTTTATGCCAATATTGTCGATTATAGTTCGCCAAAAGGTGTAGCTTCAAGCAACTATTTAACGGAAGTGTCCACCGCTGCTACGGTAAGCGCTTTGTTATCCAAAGAATCTGCTGACCCCACGGCTGTTAGCTGACCGGGAGGCGAATCACCGTTTTAAGATTTTCCACCTTTGTGCGCCGCGGGTCGGAGAGGTAGATTTCATGGTGGTGCCGCTGGTCAGAGTAGTCCAGCTGCAGGTTATTTTGCTCGATAAACTGCTGGAGCTTGCTGACCGTCGCGGGCTCATCATCAAACGGCCCTCGGTGCAGCACCTGGACGCACTTTCCCTCCGTAAGGACTTGCAGGTTGACCCGGGAAAAGTCAAGTCCCTTCTTGGCCGTGGCTTCCTTGACTGCCCAGTCAAAGACTGCCGGGGTCACGTAGTCAGGAACCCGGAGGCAGGAAATGAACGCCAGCTTTTCCTTCTGCTCGTAGTCCATCCCGTTGATCCCTTCTTGCCACCAAAAGCCCTCCAGCGGCGGGACGACAAAATCAAAGTACCCCGCCGGTTGAACGGGTCCCTTCTTGCTCATCTTAATAGTATACGCAAGCCCATACAGGAGCTGAATCGACTGCTGGTATTCGCTTCCCGGCTGGTTAGGGTCCCCATGCCCCCAAACAGTCAAAAAAGTCATTGCCGGGACGTCCACCACGAGCGGCTGCTCACCAGGGCGGTATAAGGTTCGTTGTTCCTTCTTAAAATCATAAGCCATTGAAAAAGCCTCTTTCTATAAGTCCAAAATAGTGACCTCATTCCCCCAGCGTTTCAGCAACGCCAGAAGAGCGGGAAGTGCTAGGATAACTGTCTGCCGGTTGGTATTGGGGTGGCAGCCGATGAGTCGTTCCTGTTCAACAATCGTCCGGTCCATCACCACCCGTACATCATGGCCTGAGTTATTGATAAGGTTTAGCGGTGAGACCGCCCCGGGGGTAATTCCTAACCGTTCCCGGAGCTGTTCTGCCGTCGCAAACTGCAACCGTGTACTGTGAAGCTGCTTTCGAAGTGCCCGTAGGTCTAAGCGCTTCTTTTCGTCCACGATTACCAGGTAAAATTCCTGCCTGGCCCGCAAGAAGAGATTTTTCGTGCGGGCAAACTGGTGACCCTGTACGTACCGGTCCGCTTCCTGAGCAGTATACACTGGGGGATGGTTGAGCAGCTGATACTGAACCCCTGCCCGCCGCAATTCTTCGATTACTGGGTTAGTCATTTATAAATCTCCTCCTGGGATTAGCACATTTATTGCGTTATTCTACCGTTGACTAACGATATTATAAATAATTATTACGTAATAAGCCAGCAGCTCATCTCTCTCCCTTCCCCATCACTGCTAATTAATTGCAATTCAATTACTTTCTTTATATCATATAAATAAATAGTGAGTTAACTTTGTGAAAGGAGTGTCAGTTATGGATAGATTTCCCTCAGACCGGCGGCCGGTCGCCGATATTAGTGGGTTGAATAGATTCTTAACAAAGATGTATGGCTTAATGACGTTTGCGGTATTAATTTCTGCTCTGACTGCCTGGCTGGTTGCTAACGTATTTGCTAACCAGTTCACTGCTTTCTTGACCAATAACCGGTGGGGAATTTGGCTAATCATCCTCCTCCCCATCTTCCTCACCTTTGGAATCAGCTTTAACGCTACCCGGAGCCCCGGTGTGAGCTTCGTCCTGCTAATCATTACCGCGGTTATTTACGGGATCACTTTTGCCTTTATTGCTGGCTCATATACTGGTGCCGATATTGCGACCGCCTTCGTTTCCTCCGCGGGAATTTTTCTCACGATGGCCCTGATTGGTACTTTTTCTCACCGTGATTTTTCACGGTTAGGTTCATACGCGACGGCCGCTCTGGTTGGACTGATTATTGCCATGCTAGTGAACCTCTTTCTCCATAGCCCCGCGGTCAACTACGTCCTTTCCGTTATTGCTGTCATTATCTTCACCATTCTAACCGCCTGGGATGCCCAACGAATGAAAAGCATTTATACCGGCTACGGGGATGAACTCTCCGTCAATGGACTGGCAGTCCTGGGGGCCTTACAGTTATACCTTGACTTTATCAACCTCTTCGTCAGCCTGCTTGACATTTTTGGTTCGGGTGACGAACGCTAAACAGTATTTAGTAGATTAAGTAATATCAAGGGACCAGTCAGATTGACACTGCATTCAATCTGATTGGCCCCTTAAATGTTATATGGATTAACCAGCAGTGACTAAGCAGGCTCCTGGCGGAGAATTTCCCAGGAAATAAAACACTAGCTAGTCTTGACGACGGATTATACTTCCCGCTTCCAACACGAATGCCGGCAGACAGGATAGTTTATTTTTGCCCCAATTTAATTAGCTCGTCGATATCGTGACATTTGGCAAGCGCGGCCCGATACTGTTCTTGAATATCGGGTGCCACCCGCTCACCTTCGTCAGTCTCAACCGTGTGGATCCTCTCCGTCCCAGCTTCTACGGCGGTCTTAAAATACCACATCTTATAGTGGAGGAAGGCGAGTTGTTCCTGTAATTCCGCAATCTGCTTGGTTACCGCCGCTTCTTCTTTTGCTAGGAGGTCATAGCGAGCATCCAGGGTAACGTCCCCGGCCATACAGAGTTCGATGAAATGGCGGATTTCACTAATAGTCATCCCACACTTCTTCATACATTCAATAACTTCCAGGAAGTTCAGGTCATTGTCCTTGAAACTACGCCGCCCGGCTTCATCCCGGTCGACAAACGGCAGTAACCCCTTCTTATCGTAAAAGCGGAGGGTCGACGTCGGCACAGCTAACTTTTCTGCAACCTGACCAATTGAATAGCGCATTTAAAAATCCCCTTTCCCTGTTGACTTAAACTATAGTTTAACTCGTATCATAACATATGAAATTCGAAACTAAAGAGTTGAAAGGAAGAGTTTAATGATGAAAAAGACATGGTTAGTAACTGGAACCCACACCGGATTTGGTAAGGAGTTAGCAACCCAGTTGGCCCAACGCGACGACGTTAACCTAGTCGCCACTTCCCGGAAATTCGGCCAACTAGACTACCTCGACCAATACAACCACGGCCAGATTGCCAAGGTCATCTTAGACGTCACCAACCACGAACAAGTTGTAAATGCGGCTAAAGACGCCGTAACCGCATTCGGCACGGTTGACGTATTGGTCAACAATGCTGGTCTCGGCTACTTCGGAACCTTTGAGGAATCCAACCTCGCTGACGTTAAGTATATGTTTGACGTCAACGTTTGGGGATTAGTAGATATTACCCGGGAAATATTGCCGATTATGCGCAAGCAAAAGTCCGGTGTAATCGTCAATTTTTCTTCCATCGGCGGCCTATATTCATTCCCAACCCTTGCCTTCTACCACGGAACTAAATATGCCGTGGAAGGGATTACCGAATCAATTGCCAAGGAAGTTAAGGACCTCGGGATCAAGACGATGCTGGTTGAACCGAGCGGCTTCCGGACTGACTGGGCTGGCCGTTCCTCTAACAAGACAATGCCAACCCACGAGGACTACAACCAGTTTGGTGACTTCATTAAGCAGATGGCTGACGGCGCCCATCACGAACCCGGTGACCCGGTTAAGGCGGCCGCAATCATCATCAACCAGGTACAAAATCATCTGGATAATTTACCAGCCCGCCTGCCACTAGGGAAGGTTTCATCCGACCTGGCAATCGAAAAGTACACGGAAACTTTGCAAAACTTCAAGGACTTACGTAACCTTTCTTTATCAGCGGATTTTCCAGAAGAAAAGCAGTTAATCAGTAAGGAGCAGGCTTAAAATGACAAAAAGCGAATTGCAAAAGTTAGAAGACGGCGAATGGTATAAGTTCAATGACCCCGCAGTGGCCGGTCGAAAGATCAACGCGGCGGCGCTTTGTCAGGAGTTTAATGCCATTCCCGAGAACGAACCGGAAAAGCAGGAAGCGAAGGCCCGGGAAATCTTTGGCTCGGCCGGGAAGAACCTGGTGGTCCACAGCCGGCTCAACGTGGATTACGGCAAGAACATCCATGTCGGCGGCAACTTCCTCGCTAACTATAACTTAACCGTCCTCGACATTGCCCCGGTTAACATTGGCAATAACGTCTGGATTGGACCGAATACGGATATTTACACCGTCAACCACCCGCTGACGGCGAAGGGCCGGCAGGAGCGGTTGGCAATCGGCAAGCCGGTCACCATCGGCAACGATGTCTGGATTGGTGGTCACAGTACCATCTGCCCTGGAGTAACGATTGGTGACGGGGCCGTGATTGCTGCCGGCTCGGTGGTTACCAAGGATGTCCCAGCGAATGTCGTCGTGGGCGGTGGTCCGGCGAAGGTCATTAAACGGATTGACCAGGATTGAGCTTTCCTAGCATCTAAAACATACAAGTGGAACAATGCGAAGTCAATTTAAAGGGAGAAAAAACACCAAAAATCGGCTGACGAGCTGATTTTTGGTGTTTATCTTTCGACGCGAAACTAGCCCTATTTGGTGTTGGCCAAATGCTAATTTATCAGCGTTTGACCAACACCCAGCTCCTGCGCTATTGAATTTTACAATGCTAGCAAATTTTCTCAATAATGCGCTCAACATCGTGGCTAAAGGAGCTCTTCTGCAATTTGCTGCTAATAAAGTAAACCGTAGCCTGCTCATTTGCGACTGTAAAAGCAAGTCTGGCGGAACCAATTTTCCCTAGATTGAGACGAAATTCATATACCGGGCAGCCATTGACCCGGTGCCTGCTGGCGAGCTTAACCTTGCTCATCCCCGTCAGTCGTTCCTGGTCGATTGCGGCCGTTATCCGGCTTTTAATTAAGTCAGTTTGCTGAACATGCTTTTTGAAAAAGTTTTTACAGCCCGCCTGATAAAAATTAACTTCCATTTAACTTGCTCCCCTTAGTAATTCATAACTGTTCGTGGCTGATATAGAGCTGGTGGCTGCGCGGAAATTCCCGTTTAAAGGCAGCCATCAGTTGGTGTTTGGCAACACTGGTGGGATACGTTACTGTTTGGTCGACGTAGCCCTGCTCAGTAAGGGTCAGTTGACCGTTCGTCCTGGTAATCGTCAGGGAACGGTCCTTTTTATTTGTGAGTAAGGTAACTCGCTGATTGGTTTTTACTTTTACAAGCCGTTTCAGCTCTGTCTGGGCCTGTTTAACCGGAATTTGCCGCATCTAAAATCACCGCTTTTTGAATAGCATATACCTTTTTTGCGGAGCTGAACGAAAAATTTGAATTTTACACATAGCAGCTAAGACGAAAAGCTACACGCTCCGCCCACCAGCGGTTGCTGAAAAAGCAACGTTACCAACAGCGCGTTCAAAAACATCGCAATAAGCATCGTGGACACTAAATAAAGGAAGTATAATTATTGCAAAGATAGTTATACTTCCTTTAACTATTTCAACTCACTAAGGGAGGGGACCTCCATGGAGAATCAGCAAAGTAGTTTGTTGCAGAGTTTTGGTCAGCCGCAAAAAGCAGTAATCTGGTTTGGAAATCCTTATATGCCCTGGCACGACAGCCAGATTCCTGGTGGCAAGTGGGGACAGGAATTGACGATTAATATCGACGGCAGCTGCACTTCTCGGTCACTGGTCTTTAACGATTACCAGCGCCGGCCGATTGCTGGACAACCCACTGAGTATTTTCAGGTTGCGCCCGCGAAGGCCGCATCTTTCTTAAAACGCATTTTGGTATTGCTCAATTACTTTGGCAGCCGCTCGGACGGTAGCAATCCTAGTTCCACGCTTTCTACCACCATCTGGAGTGGTGACGGTGACTCCTGGACTTTTAATGATTACCCAACCGATGAGCCGGTAATCAACCAGCTAGCAATGGAAATCCGTGATTGCTTAAACCGCGCCGACTTGATGGCTCTCGACGGTAATGGCCGCGAGGACTTCATTGAAGAATTCGTGGTCAACTATGAGGAAGACGACGGGTACCAGGAACAGCTAGTGCTAACGCGCGTGCCTAATGCGGTGACTTACCGCCGCCAATTTGCCGACGGACCGGTAGTCACCACGACCTTCCAGTGGCCCGAAAGTGAGCTGCCGTTGCTTGACCGTCTTAATCCGGTTGATTTTACGGCTACTATTCCGGGTATCCCGGCCAATGCAGCGGAGGATAATGGGCAACTGGGGCATTTTAACTGCCTGATTAAGCGGCGAATATTACCGGCTGTTAGGTTTAGCGGGGACTACGAGCGCTATTGTCTCCCTGCGCCTTGGGCTGATTTGATGCATACGATTGACGAGCTGCTGGATATTCCAAACTGGTGCCCTGTTAAATAGCAATTATTACACGCGGAGGCGGCGCTGCCTGGATGAGGTGATTTACATCGGCGTTAAGTTCTTCGAGGACGGCCGTGAGTATAACTACTTGACTGATGATGACACGATCCGACCAGGGGATAGTGTCCTAGTGCCAGTCGGCGAGGGTGATAGCGAACAAGAACTGACGGTCACGAGTAAGCATTATTATAAACGCAGCGAGGTTCCCTACCCCCTGGATAAAGTTAAACGGGTAATTAAGAAGGTTGACGAAGAAGAGAAGCAGTGACACAAATAAGACACCTGATACTCAACCTAATAAAGCTGAATGTCAGGTGTTTTTAATATGGGGGATTGTAGGTGTTCACACTTAATAACGATTCATGAAACTTTTAAAATTTATAGCGCTAGTTTCTTCCACTTTCTGATTTTAGTTCGAAAAGTTCCAAAAGGCGCAACAGTATTTACATGAATAAACTTATATACCTCCCAAACCGCTGTTTTAGTTGCTTCATCGGCCCACTTTCGCATATGAGGCTTAAATAATTCTTCCTCGCTCAGTGAGTCGATCATTGCATAGATAGAATTAATATTTTCATTTAATTTTATTTTCAATTCTTGCAGGGATAAATGTGAGTAGGTGTCCGTAAACCACTGATATAGCTCACCCAGTTGATTCCATTTGAATTTATCTGATGGTGTTTTAACCTGGAGACCCATCCGTTCGTCTTCTTCCCATTTGAGGACGAGGGTCGTCCACCCCACTTGATAAGCAAGATTTTCTGCTGGCGTTCTATCAACTTCGGTGACCCGTTTATCCTTCATAGCTTCTGGAATGTTTTCAAATTCAGAAATATATTTTCCGAATGACTTATTAATTTCACTTTTGAGTTCTTCCTTATTTTTGTATTCTCTCAAAAAGGTCACCTCCTGGTCTTCTAATTCCTATTTAAAACAGTGGGGCTCTCTAATATAAATACAGGATTATTATCCCTTATTCAAGAAAAATTGCTGATAATCCTTAATGTAAATATGGGGCTGCTCTTTAAAAAATAGCAAAGCCACTACTACAACGCCTTTTTCTGGCACTGCAATAGTGGCGCAAATTAAGGAAATACGTACTCCTTGATATATCAACGCAACTGAATACTATCAAAGAAAGTACTAATAGTAAATTGCCCCCACAAGTATGGGGAATACGCTTGGATATCCATCTCATTGAATATCGTTTCAGGATCACCCCCATACACATGGGGAATACCAAAAGTTAATGGTTGTATTATACAACATACCGTACGAGAAATGCGATAGCTTAGCCCTACGTATATGGGATCCACCCACATACATGGGGAATACGGCCGCCGATCGTCCCGCCAAGTAGTTTGTCCGGGATCACCCCCATTTACATGGGGAATACGGTGGAAAGGCCGGTCCAGCGCTTTCTAAAATGGGATCACCCCCACATACATGGGGAATACTTCTGCTAGTAAGTCCTTGGTATGAGCTAAATGGGATCACCCCCACGTACATGGGGAATACTATCGACCATCCCTGTCAGGCGTAGAAAATACAGGATCACCCCCACGTACATGGGGAATACCAGTAGAAACTGTGCTTAAACGAAAGGGGGTTAGGATCACCCCCACGTACATGGGGAATACAACATCCATGTGGTCCTTGTAACCGTCGAATTCGGATCACCCCCACGTACATGGGGAATACTGATTCGGCCTAACCCAATTGGCTGCGGCACTAGGATCACCCCCACGTACATGGGGAATACAGCACGTTAAGCAAACACTCGTTCACGAACTGGGGATCACCCCCACGTACATGGGGAATACTATAAAGTTCAGGACGCCCTAAGGCGCCTAAAAGGGATCACCCCCACGTACATGGGGAATACAAAAGAGGGGAATATGAAATTCGATAAAGGTGAGGATCACCCCCACGTACATGGGGAATACCACAAGTATTTAAGGGAGGACTAACCATGTCAGGGATCACCCCCACGTACATGGGGAATACTTTCTGTACCATCTTTCTTGGGCACCATGACAGGGATCACCCCCACGTACATGGGGAATACAAACGTACACCCTGCATTTACAGGTTCACCGAGGGATCACCCCCACGTACATGGGGAATACACTAAAAGATCCCTGATGGGCCGCGGTTTTTATATTCGAAAGCCGTAAATTTTAATGAGTTTATCAACTAGCTCCATAGTCGCTGTTGCATCCGCTAATGAATTGTGTGGTTGCTCATTTTTAACGCCATACTTGGCTAGGACAGTTGTTAAATGATAATTATCGCAAAACTTATCAGTCGTCTTAACATATGGCAACACATCTACCATCTTATTATTAAACTGAACAATGCCCGTTCTAATAACTGCAGTTTGCAAAAAGCGTTCATCAAAAAGTAAGTTATAACCAACAATTGGCAGGCCCTTCGTAAAGGCCTGCAAGTCTATCAATGCTTCCTTAACTAACACGCCTTCCGCAGCTAAACGCTCATTATTTAATCCAGTCATGCGGGCAATATCCACCGGCACTTTCTTGCCCGATTCCAGCTTTACTAACCGATAAAAAGTTGTCGTGTGCCCAGCTACTCGTTTCACCGCTCCAATTGAAATAATCTGCGCAGAGGATGGATTCAATCCACTTGTTTCCAAATCTAAGCTAACAAAGTCTAATCCCTTAATCTTCGGGTGACTAAATTTTTTAGCCTGATGATACTTATAAGCATTACTAAAACCATGCTTAGTTGTTTGAGTTTGGAACAGGGATTTGACGAGTGGAATTCCATCCGCATCAATCACTTCTTTATCCTTGCGCGTTGTGCGAAACATATAGCCAAGTTCATTATTAGTATTATAGACAAGTGTTGCTTCACCCTGGCCAATATTCTTAACGATCCGTTCCCATAATCGCTCACGAACCCGTGCATTGACATTACCGACGTAAACCCCTGTCTGGATTTGTTGGCACCACTTGGTTAAATCTCCTCGTAAAGCTGCTGGCACTTTCGTTAATGCTATAACAATCAGTTTTGCTCATCCTCACTATCAAACTCATGATACTGAACACCAAACTCTTGCAACCCCTGGCGATCGTCCCACAGGTGCATTGTTTCCGCTGTTACCTCGTCATCAATCTCTAGCAAAAATTTCAAATCTTTCACCATTTGAACCACTAATTTCCCATTAGCAAACGCATCCCGCATTCCCCGACGAGTCCAGTCCGCAATGTCATTATTCCCATGCTTAGCTGTCATCCGAAAAGCTACCGGAATTGAATATTGCGCCTTATACAAATCCGCAAAGTCATAAACGAATGACAGATCGTGCCCAGTGTGGACAAAGCCTAACCCGGGCGAAGCGCCTAAAGCAACGATCACACTACAACACAAGCCATAGAGGGCCTGGTGAGCTGCTGTCAATGCCTTATTAATCGGTGTCGACGCATTAAAATCATCAACTTTGTATTCCCGTTTCTCCCAGGCAACGCCGGTTTTCTTTGACTGCTCCGCATATACCCGACGAACCCGTGCTCCTTCTTTTCCTCGTAACTGTTGCATTGTTAGCTTGGAAACGTCTTCACCGGGAAAACGCATTTGATACATCTTCCGTGCCACCATCACACGTGACCGTCGATTGGAGACCAATTTGGCTTGCTGCTCTAGGAAACGAGCGGAGTGACCTAGGGAGCGGCCATGAGCATACTGCCGAACCCCATGTTCACCGACCCACACTACTGATACTCCAGAATCACCAATTAATTCCATTGCTCGGTGAGTAATATCAACTCCCGGTCCAAGTAGTAAAACACTAACCATTGCTGCCGGAATATAAACAGTTCCCCGTTGGTCTACAACTGTGACCGCACTGTCTTGGCGGTTAAGCCGAGCGTGTTCTAAATATAAAAAGGTAATTCGATCCTGAACGCGGCCTAGCTCGCCTAATTCCGTTTTAGGGGCTCCATAATTACTAACCATTATTACTTCCTCAAGGGGATTACTGTGAGCATCCCCATTCCATACGCTTTTTCGCGGCCAATTCCATGGGTTAACGCATCCTTAAACTTATTTACATCAGTAACACGTAAAACACCCTCAAAAGAGACCCGACTTATTTTTACCTGCCGTTGATGATACAGAACCGGCCAATCTCGACTAATCGGATCAAAGGCATTACTACCATCTGAATTCTTCATAATTTCAAAACCGTTTGCAGCAGCTTTTCGTAGTAGCCAATTTTTTTGTTGATCAACAGTAATGTGGGGGTATACTTTTCCATCAGTCCGGTATGTCGGGTTAGCCGTCAACCGAAACTGCATTACCTCTCCTAACGTAATCTTTTCTAGGAACGGCTGATATTTTTTAACCATCGCGGTCCCAGCAACACCATACCTTAACATTCCTGTCGCCTCTGGCTTATCCTCGCTCACAATGAGCAAATAACGTTTACCATGTAACTGATCAATTCGCCACAAATGGCGACGTCGTTCATGCTGAGCAATTTCACTTGGAAAACAATTCTCAACCCAGTTATGGTAAGCACCTAAATGGCTTAAATCGTTAATTTTACGACGATTCCGATCATCAATTTCTACCCGTGATATATACATAGATCATCCCTCTAGATTTGCCATTATGTCATGGCTGGTATCCTGACCATGATACTGTCTGTTTTCCAATTCGACATCCATACTAATAATTGTCCGATACGAGTGCCATCGGTGATCCTGACTAAAACTACCGACATTATCTTTCACGAACGTTGTTAAATTTGCTTTTGCTAAGTCAGCATCTGCAATTATTTCTGCTACATATTTTGGCTGCCGCTGCTGTCGTTGATACCATTTAGCAGCCTGCCATTCATATTGTCTAAGTACAACTGCAGGGTTCTCCTCATCAAAAACCTGCGTTACCAATAGTCCTGCTGGTACATTCGCCCGCCGCCCTAGAAATAGTTGAAATTTAGGGTGGTGGAGTGCTGTTTCAATCAATTTAATTTGCTGGTCTTCACCCGCGACTGCGACAACAAAAACCGCGTCTTGTAAGTAATCACGGTAGGACAAGCTTCGTTTACCGTTTTTCTGGTTATACTCGATCGTTTGAAAATCAGTTAAGGTCCGTCCTGGCTGGTCAATCCGAACCGCCATTTTTAACTCATTTAACCGTTTGATTCGCAAGTCTCCCCGTCGGTAACCCAGCGCGGCGGCAATTAAACCGATAACTGCGCTTTTAGAGGGGTAGTGATAACTTGTTCGCCGACTAAAAGTTGCTTCGTTACCATACGATTGTAGTGGCCCCGTCAGCTTAATCGTTAAGGTTTTCATCGCTAACCCTCGTTTCAATGACTTCGGTAACCTTACTTACTAAGTCATCAACATCAGTCGCTTTCGTATTGATTTTTGATTCTTTATTCGTCACCACAACACTAGCAAGCGGCGTTTGAACAAATTGCTGGGTATCTTGATATTCTTTTTCTAGCTGCTTCACTGATGGTTGTAAGTAGCCATGACGGGACTGAACCGGTTCTTCAAATGCGGAGACAAGGTTAACTGGCGTATCTTCCCGCACCGTTACCAGAACGTATTGTGGCACCGTCTTATTGGCAAAACTGTTTTGCTTCCCTGTCGGCATGGATAGAACAAAATCCTTCACAAAAAGTTGAAGCCCTTTAACCGCCGTATCGACATCTCCGAGATTGTGAACTAACTCATTGACGTTAACGTTAGCATACCGGTACAGTGTAGCCGAGTCATATTCAATCGTCCCAATCATTGCCGAACCAGATTCATCATCTGCCTTTTCATCATCAACTGCCGTGTAGTAGTCATACTCAGGGACAATTTCATGAGTCGAAATAGCATGGGCAACCTGACAAGCAGCGTCAACGTTTAACGACGGATCATCAGCAACCATGCGGCCAAAAAGCGCCATGTCCAATGAGTGGTTACCCTGGAGGACTTCTTTTACCGCCTTGCTATCCAGCTCCGAGTTTTGGAGAACATATTCAGCTAGTTTTTCAATCTGCCCATGACTCAACATCAACAATGCCTTCGTCTGATTGGTCTTCTTATCAAGTTTAATTTTAGCCTTATTGAAGACCGCAACAGCTTGTTCCATTGCCTCATCTGACGACAGGTTCGAGTCCTGCTTTTGCAATTCATTTGCTAACAACAGCGGGCCCCGCATTGTCCGGATACCGGCTAGCCATTCCGCATCCGCGCTTTGGTCCTTAAACAACATCCTGACTGCGCGTTTCCAGCTTTGCGAAGAAACCCGTGACCGGACTACGCCCCCGTAATATGCTGTTTTCGGTGCACCGGTATCGTCTCGGTTGATGTTTGATGAAGGGACCGATTGTAAAACATTGATATCAACATATAAATTAGGCTTGTTCATAGTTATTCTCCTTTTTCAGCTACTTGCTTTCCCGACTGCCAGTAATATTGCTGCCCCCACTTTAAGCTAACCTCGCGGGCGCTCTCATTACTAAATTGAAGGTAGTAGAAATCTTGCCCAAGTTGAGCAAAGTTTATCACCTCTTGCGATGAGCGACTCTTTAAGATTGAGGTAAGATGGCCAACCGCGTTAATGACACTACCAGGGTTAGTATTCCCGAGAACGTTTTGCACCCGACGATCAATTGCCGCGCGGGTTGTTGGATCTTTACGCAGCTCAGCTAGGGCTTTAAAAAGCGGCTTCCCGCCATGGCCCTTGTCCGCATATCCACAGCTGGCTTGATTCCCCTGCTGGTAAACAGCGTAACAATGTAAGGCTGCAAAAACTGCCCGTTCAGCTGATGTTGGTCGTCCAGTTTTACTTAGGTCATTCTTTGCCAAAGCATCCAATAGTAGTGGCCACACTACCGTTGCTTTTTTGTTCAAGACATCATTGGTATTTCGCAGTGCTGCTAACACCGCCTTGTTTGGGTTACCATTCCCCCAAATTTGATGAATAATTCGGCTTGTAACAGTTTCAATCCGCGCCATTAGCTCTTTCCTCCTTCGATTCCCAGCACCTTGTTGACAGAAGCCCTAAAGATCCGGTAATAGGTAAATATATTGTGCTGGTCACCATCAGCATTTTTTACCCTTCCCCGAATATCCTGCGGAGTTGCTGAGTTTAATAATTCATCAGCCGTTTGCACGGCGACCTGTTTAGCCGTCCGTTTCCAAAGGTTAACTTTCTCATCACGTTCGTCATTATTGGTCAAACCAGCCAACCATTCTCGGAAGGGCCGGTTTAGCCGTTCGTAAAAGCGAGCTGACACTCGATTGGCAAACGCACCATCATCCTTCACACCGCGAAGTTCCATAATGTGATTTGCAAAGTACCAGACAAGTGCACCAACTTTTTCAGTCATTTCAACAGTGTCCTCAATCCGTTTCGGCCACTGAAGGCGTTTTTCCGGGTTGGGATCAAACAAAACATCTGCGTTAATCTGCATTTCATCAGCGAATTCGGCAGCGGGTGATTGGGATGTTGCGTTACCATCGTTAATCAAGCCTACTGTAGTGAGGCGCAAAGCTGTCTCATCTGCAATTGTTTTTTTACTTTGCAATAGATGGAGCCAAGTAACAATTCCTGGTTCGCGCTGACTGTTCTCTGCCTGTTGAACACTTATATACTGACCAAAATTGCGCCACATCGCCTTGCCTAATGAATTCAGCCAACGTAAATTGGGTTGCCACTCCTTGTCCTTTTTGTTAAATTTCCAAATTGTCATCGGTTCCAAAAAGGCTTCGTGATTATCAAGTTTCGGCAAACCCGCACTAAAAATCAACGGCTGCCCATTATCCCACTCAATATGGATCACCCGTGACCAAATTGTGTAAAGCTCAGCTAGATTCCCCGGTACAATCCCCGTGAGCCGGGCTTTAACGTACTCCTCAATTGGGAGCTCCCAAGCTAGCTGCTGGCTAATGGTTTCAATTTCTAAATCAACCCCTTGGGGAACTAACACTAAGTTCAGCATCAGCGTTTCAAAAAGATTATTCCCAGTCGCAAAAACTGGATTAAGGCCGTATAGCCAACCAGGTGAAACAGAAAATTTTTCCTTAGCAACTACTTTGGTCTTATCAGTGACCGCCGTAAAGTTTTGGTAAGTAATCAGCCAACGGGCTAACGCCGCAAGCGAAAGGTCATTTTTATGCGGTGATGTATTAGGCGAGAAAATATCCGGCTTGTTATTACTTTCCGAAATCGTCCGGTTCATCTGCTTAACCGCCACGGTTCCTTTTCCCTTAGCAACAACCTTATTTTTCGGCACCAGTGAATCGTACTGGGCCCGTGTAGCTTGGTAAAAAGGATGCTCTGAGCTTAAAAGGTCAAAGCGGTCAGCGTACTTCTGCAGGTAACGGGTCACAATCTCTGTAAAATGCTGTGCATGGTACAAGCCATTCCAAGTTTGTAGTAAGTCGTCTTTGCCACTATCTTCAAATTCATCTTCATCAAAAGACACCGGTCGCATTGATTGCTCATCAATCGTCAACCATTCATATGGTTTCCCATCAGCATTATAGCGGGAATATACCGTGGTTAAAATCGCTAATAGAAACCGTAATATTGCTAAGTCCTGCGATTTCATCTCGCCAGCAAGCTGCTGATAGTGGGCAGCGTTTGTAAATAATTGTTCTAGTGACACAGTCTGCTCAAGGTTATCTTCATCGATGACCTTGATCCAGGGCTCAGTCACCAAATTAAAACTTTTCTCACTCATTTTCTTCGTCCTTTTCATACTGCAAGCCCAATTGAGGCGAATAACTAAGCCGCCAGCCCAACAGTTCGGCGCTTAAACGTTCATCTAACGGTAAAGCAAGCATCCCCTTTAGCCATCGACTGTCTTGCCAGTTATGATAATACTTATCCGTCCGCTTCTCTAATTCATCAATTGCCTTCGCAATGTCCGGAGTTATCCGGTTAGGCAGGCGGATTACTTGTTGTGCAATTTCACTTTCGTCAACATCGGTCAAGTTTCTTCCGTCAACTAAGAAATCGCCAACCGGAGTGTGCTTAATCATTACTACCTCCAGCGTCTCCTTAATATCACGGACAGCAGCTTCTGCTGCGGCATCATCATTTGCTATTCCTTGTTGATCTCGATCCAGCCAGCCATAGAGATTCTCGTGCTCTTTAGGGACAGCAATCTGGTAAACTCTTGCTTTCCTTTTAGCTATCTTTTCAGCCTGTTCCGTCTGAGCACTTGCCTCTTCGATCTCAGAAACTTCCTTGTCAGTTACAGGGTCATAAACCGCCTGCACCAATGGTGAAATATCGGCTGGCAACTTGACAGTTTCAGGAAGAAAGTGATCAGTTTTCATCAACCAATACTTTTCGTAAATTGCTTCATTTGCATCGCCGTAATCACCAAAGGCATTAATCCCCAATACATAGGTAGTTGGCGTTGCTAGGCCGGTTGGTCGGTGAATGTCATGACGGTGTAGTCTTCCCATTCGTTGCAGAATCAAATCAACCGGTGCAATATCGGTAAACAAAACGTCAAAATCTATATCTAATGATTGCTCTAGCACCTGGGTCCCGATTACAACCAACTTTTCTGGGCGCTCAGCTCCCTTGCCGATAGCGGCTTGAAGCCGTTCTTCTAATCTAGTTCGGTCCGGTGCTAAGAAGGCGGAATGCAAGACAATTTGTGGCAGCCCCTTTGGTAATAAGCGGGAAAGTTCCTGGGCTCGTTTAACGGTATTGACGATTACTCCAGCGATACCCCCATTCTTAATGCTATCAGCTACCTTAGCTACTAACTGTTGATCATCACAATCCAAGCGAACAACTTTAACTTCCTGGGATTTAGTCGGTTTAGGGAACTGGTTGTATTGCTTTACCTCCGTTCCATCAAGGTAAGTCAATAGCGGATAAGCTTGGCTATCTCGCCAAGCATTATCCGTTTGTTCCAATTGATGACCATATTTCCCCCGATAATAGGCCTTCACTAATTCAGTTCGCTTTTCCTTCGGTAGGGTCGCAGATAGGGCAATTACTGGAATATGGTATGTACCTAACCACTGTAAAGCCCGCTTTAAATACGAGGACATGTACGTGTCGTAGGCATGGATTTCATCAATGATCACAATTTTGCCGCTAAGACCCAGGTGGCGAAGAAAAAGATGTTTCTGCTTTAAACTCATTAATAGTAAGTGATCAATTGTTCCAATCGAAAAATCTGCTAGCATTGATTTTTTACCAGAAAACCAACTGTTAACCACGACCGAATTTGGACTATCTATGTTTTGAGCGTTGGGGAGACTTTTCATTTCACGGTTAAACTGGGCTTTCCCGTGCATTAAGCGAATTGGCAGACTAACGTTCTCTTCCTTTGCTAACTTATCAACCCATTTGTCAACCCGACTAAACATCGCATTACTCGTAGCCTGCGTTGGTAGGCCCATGAATAGTCCAGATGCCCCTGTCATGAAAGCAAGTTGTTCGGCAGCAGTTAGGGCAATCTCTGTCTTACCAATTCCCATCGGCGCTTCAACAATAATAATTCCAGGATCGGCAATTTGACCAATCACTTCTGACATCAAATGTTGAACCGGTCGTGGGTTGAAATGCCAACGCTTATCATATTGCTGATCAACGTTAGAAATTATTTGAGGTGTCCAATGACCACTAATATCCCACGTAGTAATTGCCTGTTCAAAACGCTGTTCCATATCTAAATCAGTGAAGCCTTGGTCAAGACTAATTAGTGGAAACATCGGTTGGCTTTGATCAGTACCTAAGAACTCGCTGGAGGCTATCCAGTCAGCCATAATTAGCAGACCCGTTAGTAAAACTGCTTGGGGCTGCGTGATTTGTGGAACTTCCTCTAAACTGGTAAAACCAGTCACTGACAGACCATAGTCGATTAACTCCTGCTGAGTTTTTTGCCATTCTGCTTGCAAGTTTTCATTGCCATCAGATAGAAGATAATTACTAGTATATGTATTAAATTGCCGTTGGGAATCAAAAAATTCCCCAACAGTTTTACCATGGTGGGCGCCAATAATAGCACCGACAAATGTGTTCAAACCGGCGTTTTCTAAGATGGTCTCTCCAGCTAGAGCATGAGGAGATTTACTTCGTGAAGAAGGATTATATTCAGCAAGTTTTTCAAATCCACTTTGCAAGAGCTTTTCTGTCAGTTCATCGTCAAGAGCGTAATCACGATTATAAGAAGGTTTCGTTTGAAAAGCTGGAGTGGCCTTACCAATATCATGAAAATAGCCAACAAATTTAACCAGTTGTTCAATTTCAGACGCTGTTAAATCTTGTTGTAAAAGCTGACGCTGGCTGTCATTTAACCAATGGCTGTACAACCAGCTGATAACATTTTTAGTATCAACCAAGTGTGCAACTAATGGAAGCCATAGTTCTTGGCCCTCCCGATTTTCCTTCTTTGCCCACAATGAAAGTGCTTGTTTTGACAGCTTACCCATTTTATATTCCCCCATGAAAACGTTTCACTGCAATTTTAGCAAGTACAGGGGTTGAATGCAATGTGAACATTGTCATTATAATGTCTTGCAATAAGGATACGCCAGGATCACCATCTACACTCACATAGAAAATGACATAATCTGAGGCACAAAAAAGCACCTGCTGATTGCAGATGCAGAGTGAGGGCGGTTGGAATTGAACCAACACCTCCGACTACCATACGTGTCTCGACCTCTTTCAGCCGAAATTCACATCAATGTATGAAGCCTTGTTCTCCCTGTTAAACTACTGGTCCTCATTCCATATACACTTTACTTTAGCGACAAGGCCACGCTCATAATAATTAACTTTTCTGGTGCCTCCAATTTCATCATGAAAATAACCTATATGAGTATTTAGAAGTACTTTTTCCCATCGATTATGTGGTCTCCCACCTACATTAATTTGCGCTAATCGTTTACCAGAATTATTATAAAAATCAATTGAGGCTACTTCAGGGAAATACCTTTAGAACTTCCGAGTCTGGACACTGGACATGAAATCACTCCCACACACATATGGAAGTATTATTATATCCTTACAACCTGCAATTTATTGCCATAATAGTACAATATTTCAGTTACCTTGTTTCACTACTCTCAAGGTAACGACCAGGAAAAAACTATGTGAGTTCTTTAATAAAACCACTATTAATTATCCTTGAATTTAAAATTTTAAAGCAATTATTATTTTCAAAAGAAATTTCGGCACGAATAAGCCAAGATTAAATCAAATGACTTTTTATCGTTGAATCTTTTACCCCTTTATTTCGTAATGGAGCAACAAACTTATTTACCGTATCGCCATACGATAAATTCTTTAGATCTGATTCCGAAATATCATATGGCTCTTTTCCTAGAACCATTTGGAAATATAGCTTTACTGATAGGTTATATTTCTTCATAGTATTCGCGGACGTAAGTGAGTTATTCCAAGTAATAAAAACATCTTTCATCGTAATTGACATGATGATTACCTCTTTCCACTGATTTGGTTTTTATGATCACAATTTCGACTAAATTTTCTTTACGAAAAAACGAGTAATGATTGCTCACTACTCGTTTGCCTCTAATAACAGAAAAACCGTCCAGCATAAATGCTGAACGGTCGCTCAAGTCGCTAAACCATGCTATGATATAGCCACAGTGAAGTTATATTACTTCAACAATTGGGCTGATAAGTTTAGCAAAAGCGCTCCTATTCTGGTGTACTGCCATACACCACCAGCCAAGCGCAATGAAGAACTTCTCCAATCGGATCAGCTCCTATAATCAGGCTTGTGCATTGGTGGTCACCAGTGCACTTTTTTATTTTACCATCGAAATTTTCTTTATAAAACTGTCATTTTACTCAGTTTGTTTTGTGTTAATAATATTTTCTAGCTCTCTAAACGGTTCATTGTACTGTTTTAAATAATGATGGATCATCCAATGATCCAGCTGATGAACCAAATGACACTGGCATTTCTCCATCTTCAAATGGTTCACTTGCTTTATCTCGTTTTGATTCTGCTTTACTTATTAAGTTATACTTACCTGTATTATTTTCCTTCATTACACTAAGATCTTTCTTCATGGCATCAAAATGATGGCCCACACCATGGTCTTTATCCTCTTTTGAAGCTGCACTATACCCATTATTTGCAATATCATTAAGCGCTTTAGCATGTTTGCATATATCATTATAGGCATTGATATATTTTGAGTTCTTATGATGAGTAGTTAGGCCCACCCCACAAAATAATACAAAAACAATTGCGGTTACAATGGCAACTCCATACACAAAGTTGCTTTTCCCTTGCTGTTTATATACCAAGTAGGTCGCAATAGTACAAACAATTACAGCTGCCAATAATATCAAGGTCAAACTATTAAGTTCCATAGCACAATATCCTCCAAACATACATATACGACAACGACGAGGCCAATCAGCGTAGCAAATTGCGTTGGTTGGCTTCGTCGTTGTGAAACCAGTTACAAGTTTACCATAATTAATTCTTACATAGGATTAGTTTTTCATGAGCACGAAAAGTAAGTAAATTTCTTCATGCGCTAACCTATTACAAAATATTCTCCATTGTTCTTAAACGGACACGTCGAAAGTCCTCGAATGTTAAATGATCAATTGCCATTGACCTCGCTCGATCTGTCGAAAAACTGTAGATCTGTGCTGTATTAACTCGTCCATGAACATTCTTATACCCGTACAAAGGTACATAACAGTTAAAATTAGTGCCCCGAGTAGTAACTGGCAGCACAATTAATGAATGTGTGTGCTTATTGTAGGTATTCGTAGATAATACTACTGCTGGCCGAATACCCCCGATTTCATTTCCCTCCAGGGTACCAAAATCAAAGTACAACACATCGCCTTGACAATAATATTCCTTACTCATGATTATTTTCCTCCGCACTTAAAAAGGAAGCACCGTTGGAATGCTTCCTGGCATAACACACACACTGAGAATAGGACATAATGCCGGAAAGAAAGTGGCAAGTACGGAAGCCCACACTCACATGAGGAATACAGAAGAAAAATAGGGCACGGAATACCGCATAAAAATCACCCCCACGTATATGGGGAATACGACCCGTGGCGTCGTGCCTTTAAGCATCCCCTGGGATCACCCCCACGTATATGGGGAATACGAAGAGGAGACTCTTCATCTCCATTCTTTTTTAGGATCACCCCCACGTATATGGGGAATACCTCCTCAAACGTGCCGTCGCATGACTTCAATAGGGATCACCCCCACGTATATGGGGAATACACTAAAAGATTACCAGCAAATCAAGCTTTTGCTCCAAGTATACCTCAATTTCTATTTAGTTTGCTAATCTGATATACCTCCCCCTAACTAATTTCTATGAAGTTTTATTTCGCCCATTTTAATTAACTATGAGAAATATTTAAATCAATATATGCTATTGCAGTCCAGAAATGGTGCTACTTTAATAGCTGTTTTACGTTCAAGCACCGTTATACCCTCATCCTTCCCATTCTCGGAACACTATTGCGAGGAATATTCCAGCATTTCCCTACAATGTAAGGTACTGTCAAAACACATTTAAGCTATCCGGCACTCAGCTATTTTGGCCAGGGATTATTTTTAATTAATATAAGACAAATCCGGCCATTGATTTCTGGAATTCCAAAAATCAATGGCCGGATTTTCATATCTCGAGCTAGAATGCTTTTACTATTTCTCACTTCTATTCAACAATGGTAGCACCGAGGCTGTTCTTAAAGTGGTCAAAGGCCCATTCATCACCGTGTGGCGTGAAAGTAGCAACGCCACGCTTTGGAATCGTCAGTTGATAGTCAAGATTGTAGGCACCAATGGCCGTATGGAGGACACAGATGTCGGTGCAGACACCACTAATCCACAAATTGGTAATATGGCGCTCGCACAGGTAGTTATCCAGGTTGGTGTTTTGAAAAGATGAGTAGCGGTTTTTAGCAAACTGGTAGACCCGTTCGCTGTCCTGATGGTCCTGGAACCATTCGCCAACTTTACCATAGAGAGTACGTCCTGGCGTTCCAATAATATTATGTGGCGGAAAGAGCTTAGATTCCGGGTGAAAAGGGTCGTGCAAATGATGAGCGTCGGTGGGAAAAATAATGTAGTCGCCATTTTTATAGAAATGCTCAGCCAGTTCCGTGAGGTAAGAATCAAGCTGCTGCGCGGGTTTGCCGACGGTCAGCGCACCGTCATCGGCAACGAAGTCATTGGTGTAGTCAATAATTAATAATGCTTTGGGCATAAATTGGGCCTCCCAAACCTTTTCTACCAGTTTAGCACTTTTACTCTGATTATCGGGATACTTTTCGGAATCATAACGACCGTGCTCACTACCTAAAATTATCTTATTTTATTCCACGGGTTCTAATTCAAAGATGTTGAAATAATTAAAGTTAGAATTTGAATACTCGGGATATGCACTCGGCTATTTTGGCTGGGTGCTTTTTTGTGGCCAGTTTTTAAAAAATGAGCTTATTTCAGGATCTATTTTTACCGGCTTTGCAAAGACAAATTCATTTGTCGCCCGTGTCCCCCACCGTGGGTTGCTGTGTAAAATGGCTTCTACCTTGGCAATTTCCTTTACGGGCACATAATCCGCGATATCTTTATTACTTCTAAGTTCCCCCGTTTCCTCATCCAAGTCAACTTTAATTTCTGTTGGCAATTGATGATCCATTATGAAGGTATTCCAAAAGCCGACATATTCTTTTCCAGTAATTGTGGTGATGCGCACTTTCTCACCTAACGGGTAAGCCGACCATTTACTAATATCAGTCGAGTATTCTTCAACCACGTCCCCGGTGAGATTATACTGAATAAATTTCATGAACTTTTTCTCCCTTCTTCAGTCTCCACACCTTGCGCACCTGGTTCATCTGCAATAGCCAAAAACACCCTTGAACTGCGTCACCATTTCTGGTCCACTCACCATACCGTGGAGTAATATCAAAGATTCTCTGCCAAGACTTTTCCTTAACACGTTGTTGCTTATGCTTGCTTAAATTAGCAAACCACTTTTCATCTCGCTCCCAGTCTTCATCATTAGTCGCCGACGAGTAATACCAATTATTTAGAGCGAAATGCCAGCCTTCAAAATCACTTAAAAGGGCTTCCTCTTCCGGAATATCAAACTCAATACATACCTCATCTGAATAAGTTTTAGACCACCGGAAGTCTGGACGTTGATGACAATAATCATGACTCCGATACCAGGCCCACAACGGTGTGGTTATTTGATTACAAGGTGGATTTACCTTGGCCTTTAACTGCTTGATCATCCATCGATAGGCTAAGCGAAAATCAGAATATTGCAAATTTTCTGATTGGTTGGGATCACAGTAAAAGTAGCCATCTTTTACCAACTGCTGGTATACGCTATAAGGCTGAATGGTCCACATAATCATTTTGATGCTCTCCTACGGTTGTACTTGCTAATTTACTTTATTTTACCAAAACGGACGCTTGTATACTCAACATTAAAATCTGGCATACTGTCCGCTCAATCCCTATCACAAGACACGAAAAGTGTACTAATTCCAATCACAAAGGAAGCGAAATACCGAGCCCGGCAGTCATAAGTATCAACAACACTACTTATTTTCCGGCAAGATCCTTTGTAAACATTGTGGCTACACTTTCAAGCGTCAGACACGTTCTAATAAGATCGCTGAGCTTGTCAAAAGCATTTGCATTCAGCAAAGGGCTGTCCAGTAAAGGCAATTCCTAAAAAACATTCAAAATGCCTTTTGCACCATGATGAATAAATTAATTTTCAGCAGGAAATTTTTGCTCTCACCATTGGTACAAGAGTTAAAAGAACATTTCAATGATCCAGACGGAGAACTAGGTAAGTTAACTAAGCAAATTAAAGCCAACGATCAGAAAGCTGAAACGCTGATGAGCTTATTAGAAAAAGCCTTAATCGATAAGGTAATGTACATTAATCAAACTGCTGAACTGGAACAAAGTACCTATCAATGCCAACAACGGATCAAGCAAATCAACAGTAACAATACTGATAAGGCTAATAGCCTGGAAGATTTTCGTGATCTCCTTCGCTGGTGCCAGCAAGGACAAATGATGAAGAACTTTGATTCTAAAGTATTCAAAACTTTTGTTCAGGCCATCAAAGCTAATAGCCAACACAAAATTGTCTTTCAACTCAAATGCGGGCTGAATTTAGCTGAACACCTGCCAAAGGAAGTCCGTGTCAGCCAGCATTTCTATCATGAGGTAATTCGCTAGCGTTTTAACAAACCATTAAAGCAAGCAGAATATCTGTATAGCATCATTAAAAGCGAGGTGGATTTAATTGGGTAAAGTACGTATCATTCCAGCTCATCAGCAACGCGGCAACAATATTAACCGTTCGCCAGATGAACCACAATCAGAAAGGCTGCGAGTTGCTGCCTACTGCCGGGTTTCCACTGAACTCGATGAACAGGCTAACTCCTATGAAACACAGGTTAGCCACTACAAAGAATTGATCCAAAAAGACCCCAGCTGGGAATTTGCTGGAATCTTTGCCGATGATGGTATCTCGGGGACTAATACTAAAAAGCGTGATCAATTCAATAAAATGATCAAGGCTTGCAAGGCAGGCAAGATTGACCTGATTGTCACCAAGTCAATTAGCCGTTTTGCTCGAAACACAATCGATTGTTTAAAATACATTCGTGACCTTAAAGCCATCAATGTAGCCATCTTCTTCGAGAAAGAAAATATCAACACCATGGATGCCAAAGGTGAAGTGCTCATCACCATCATGGCTTCACTTGCCCAGCAAGAAAGCGAGTCGTTATCGCAGAACGTTAAGCTCGGCTTGCAATACCGTTACCAGCAAGGCAAAGTTTTGATCAACCATAATCACTTTCTCGGCTACACCAAGGATAAAGATGGCAACCTGGTGATTGAACCAGAGGAAGCCAAAACGGTCAAACGGATCTTCTACAGCTACCTGCAAGGGATGACGATGAAGCAAATTGCCGAATCGCTTAAGGCAGACGGTGCCTTAACGGGTGGCAAGAAAACTAATTGGCACTCTAGCGGCATTGCCTTGATCCTCAAGAATGAAAAGTATATGGGCGATGCTCTATTACAGAAAACTTACACCGTTGACTTCCTAACCAAGAAACGCGTTAAAAACAATGGCATCATGCCGCAATATTATGTTGAGAACGATCATCCCGCCATCATTCCCAGGTCCGTCTTTATGCAGGTGCAGAATTTGATCCGGCGGCGCCACAACGGAATCACCACTAAGAACGGCAAACACCGACGGATCAACAGCAAGTACTGCTTTTCCCAACGAGTTTACTACGGCAAATGCGGTGACATCTTTCAGCGAAATATGTGGTACAACCCTGTTAAGGTTGCAGTTTGGCGCTGTGCCAGCCGTATCAAACGCAATAAAAAAGGCCGGCGCTGCATGATCCGCAATATCAAGGAACCTTTTCTCAAAGCCGCTACCCTGGACGCCATCAATCAATTAATCGAAAGTCATGAATTGGCGGATAAGCAAATCAAAGCCAATATCATGAAAATCGTTAAGAATTCTAAAGGTCCTACGATTGATGAGCTGGATAAACGACTAGAAAAGGCGCAGTTAAAGCTAATCCAAGCAGCTAACCAGCATCAAAACTGCAACGACCTCACGCAGCAAGTGATGGAACTACGTGAACAAAAGGAAAAGGTCCAGGAGATTGAATCCGAAAATCAAGTTAGGCTCCACAATATCGACCAGGTCAGTGATTTTGTGGATGAACATCAACATGGTCTTCAAGAATTCGATCCGCAACTAGTTCGCCGATTAATCGAAAAAATCACCATCTTTCAACGCTACATGGAGTTCACGTTCAAAGATGGTGAAGTGATTAAAGTTATGATGTAAATATTTAGCATGACAGCACTCAGTTATTTTGGCTGGGTGTCTTTTTTTATGATGCGGAATTCGAATTTGCCGCAGAATAAACCCCACAAATCACAAGAATACCCCATAGCAAGAGTACGGCTCTAATCAAAGCTATCGTCATTACCACATTAAGAATATATATTGATATTGTGAACCACCACAAAACATTATTTTCAAAAACTGCATCTATGACCGGCCTAATTGCACAATACCATGTAACTACCAATAGGCCTATAATCAATACCGACCCTACACCAGCCAGTAGAGCTAGTCGTTCTACATCATTATTTTGTATTATTTTTGGAACGACTTCAGTAAAATTGTTAAAATTTTTAATACCATAATTTTTTAGAAAACTATTTGCATTGAAGAAATAAATCAGGTTTACAATTAACCCGACTACCCCTGTAATTATAGGTATTGGTTGATCCTCCATTATTAATTTACGCATTATTTTGACCTCCCAATACTATAACCAAGTAAGGCTGCTAGCACACTCCAGATAAAAGTAAGTTTTGCTAACATAGTCTGACTATCTTTTACTATCCAGTCATATAACCAAATAGTACCAACTATAACGGTATATGAAACCCATATAAAGCAAATGACAGTTCCTAAAGATATCAGCGAGTTTAAGTGTACTTTACTCAGCCACTCTAAAAAAATTATTGGCATAACAATTAATGAAATAAGAGTTAACGCCCAATAACTTCGAGAAGCAATACGTATTTTAAAGATAAAATACCCCAAAACGATTATTAATCCGCATAAAAGTACAATTAATGGAATTGCTCCAAATTTACCATATTCTCTTAAAAAGACATGCGCTCCTTTAATAATTGATTTATTTAACTTCTTATCCCAAATTCCAGCATATACCATTATTGAATATTCTATTAGACTAAAGCCTAATGCAAGAAGATATAATCTATATCTTTCTACATGAAGTTTTATAAAATTATTCATTTAGTAATCATCCTCACTATTAGCTTTCTTTTCTACCGACAAAATAAAGTCTGCCATTGTTGTTGCAGCATTGACTGCTAACCGTGCATGATGTTTATCAATTGTCAACCGTTTTTCGCCAACACCATGAGAATCACTATTTTTATTACGCATTTCGGATACTGCTGAAACTATATTTTCTAGCCCAGATAATAAGCGGTTGATCCTTTTATCAGCATTTCTATCTTCGTGCATTTTATATTCGTCTTTAACTTGTTTATAAAGTTTATTTATATCACCTTTAGTGCTAGGCTTAATATTCCGCTCTTCAAGTACGTAATCAAAGGTTTCCTCTAAGATAGTTCTAGCTTGTGTTAATGCACTATCATAATTTCCACTATCAACATTACCTATTGCTCTCTTAGATAACAGTTTTATATAATCACGATCTACGCTTCTTATATTCTTAATGGATATCTCAGGATCTGATGTGTTATTAGACACAATCAAAACCATTCGATTATCCATAATCACTTTGTTTCCACCAAAATGAAGTATTGTGTTAATTCTTTCAAGTGCACTTTTAACAGATAACTCATAGTATTTTTTAAATTCGTCCCTACTTAGTTCAGTATTAATATCTCTAGTAAAATTAGATTCATCAAATAGATAGGCAAGTATGCTTGGTATTTTTCCCGAACTAATACCATAATCAATTAAATCAAACATATATTGCCATCGAGACTTTATACCGGTATATTCTGTTGTCGAGCCAAATGTTTTTGCCACATCACAAATATCTGGCCCGCTCAATCTCGGCATAGCTATTTTTAAATCAGCAACACCAAAATAAGAGCCAGTATCGTTTCTCTCAAAATCGCCAAATGTTTCGTCACCATCTAATACTTCAGCTATTCTTTTATTTTTTAATACCTTGTATTTTTCTAAATCCATAAATATTAAATTCTCCTTAGCGGTTAAATTATAGGTCGAGTACGCCATTGTCCTGCTAAATCATAACAATATGGGAATAAGTCAATAATCTGTTGTTGTACACTTGTTCACTTAACCTAGGCCACCTAAATTTAGTCGTTTTGACACCGGGCGTTATCCCCGTTATGTCAACCATTGCAGCTCCTTTCATCACCTTAACCAACTCCAACTCTCCAAAACGGACACTTGCACATACAACCCAAAAATCCAGCACGCTGTCCACTCGACCCTCTAGCTCAATAAGTAAAAAGTGTACTAATTCCAAGCGTCAAAAGCGGAATTAGTACACTTTTAATATGTCAGGAATACCTTCAAACCGGCGCTTATAGGCTATTTTTCTGTGCGCTCAAGCACCGTCACGCACTCCACATGCGTCGTCTGCGGGAACTGGTCAACAGGCTGGATGGGTTTCGTGACGTGGTAACCGACTTCCGCGAACCGTTGAATGTCCCGCACCAGGGTGGCTGGGTTGCAGGACACGTAGATCACTTTTTGTGGTGCCATCTTGCCGGTCGCCTCAATCAGCGACTCCGCCAGGCCCTTGCGCGGTGGGTCGACGATCACCACGTCCGGCTTCAGGCCCGCCGCCTGCCACTTGGCAAACTGCTCTTCGGCCTTTCCGACCACGAATTCAGTGTTTTTAATGCCGTTTCGTTTGGCATTGTGCTTGGCGTCCGCAATCGCGGCGGGCACGATCTCGACCCCGTAGACCTGCTTGGCGTGCTTAGCCACCGCCAGCGAAATCGTCCCAATCCCGCAGTAGGCATCAATCACCGTCTGGCCGCCATCCAGCCCTGCATTGTCAATCGCCGTCTGGTACAGCCGCTCTGTCTGCTGCGGGTTAACCTGGTAGAAGGACAGCGGCGAAATTGCAAAGTCAATGCCGAGCAACTGGTCATGGATTTCGTCCTTGCCCCACAGCGTTTTATTGGTTTCGCCCAGCAGCTTATTGGTCCGCTTATCATTGACGTTCTGGACGATGCTCTTTACTTCCGGCACCCCGGCCACGATCCCGTCAACAATCTGCTCTTTCATCGGCAACCGCTTCGTGTTCGTGACCAAAACGACCATCACTTCATGGCTGTAATAACCCCGGCGCACCATCACCGTCCGGATGACGCCCTTGCCGGTCCGCTCGTCATACGGCGTCACGTGGTACTTCCGCAGGAGGTTCCGAACGACGACAATCGCCTCGTCAATTTTCGGATCTTGAATATAGAAGTCTTCAATCGGCACCAGGGTGTGGCTGCCCCGCTTATAAAAGCCGGTTTCCAGCTTGCCCCGGACCAGCTTGACGGGCACCTGGGCCTTATTCCGGTAGTGGTAAGGCCGCTCCATCCCCATCGTCGGCGCCACCTTAATATCATCCAAGTGGGCCTTCGCCAATAGTTCCTCAATCTGGTGCTGCTTAAAGCGCAACTGGGCCGGGTACTTCAAGTGGCCCAGTGGTGCAATCCCGGTCTGGATATACTTCTTGTCTTTTACGTCCACCCGGTCGGCGCTCTTCGTCTGCCAAGCCATCACCCGGCCCCAGGCAAAGTTCCTTGTCATCTTGGTGACCCGCACCGTCACTTCTTCCCCCGGCAGGGCGTTGGGTACAAAGACCGGGAAGTCAGCAATTTTGACGACCCCGTTGCCCTCGTAGGTCAAATCAATTACCTTGGCCTGGTATTCTTCATTTTTATGTACCGGAACGTTTACTTTCACGATTTTGCCTCCATTAACGATTATTCGATATGACTATTATTACAAAATCCGCCCACTGCTTCAAGCAAAGGCGCACCCAGACAAAAAGCCGAGAGAAAACAGCATTTCTCTCGGCTTCGTTATTATATTGTTGATTCGACTTTCATCAAGATAACGTGCTTCGCCAGCACAGGATCGTACCCTAGGTGTGAATGCTCGCTCGGCCCGTTGCCGTGCCAACCAATGTTCTAGCTAGTCGTACGCTCTGTCGAGGAGCTGGCTCCGCACTTCTATTACTTATCTTCATCACTTATCTTGCCGACACCTTCCACGAAGTCCTTTTCGACCCGTTGGAAGTCGGCTGAATCGGTAATCGCATCATCCGGAATTTCATCCAGGTTTGCGACCACTTCAATGTGCTGTTTCAAATCGTGGAACTTCATCGGTGCGTCCCCGCCGTATTCACCATCAAGGTTGATCATCAACCGGTCTTCCTTGCTCAATGGGGTCACATCCACATCGGTCGCCTTGGCATAGATAATCCGCGGGTCGTCGAGGTGCTTTCCCTGCAAGGCCTTCGCCATCAGCGCCAGCATGTCGGCCAGACTGCTCTTCTTGACGATAATCATGGTGAACTTACCGTCATCCAGCGACGCGTCCGGCACAATCTGTTCAAAGCCACCGACCGAATTAGTCAGCGCCAGCAAGATCATCGACGCCGTGCCCCGGTATTCCTGGTCATCATACTTGATTGAAACGTCCACCGGCTTGATCTGCGGCAGCAGTTCGGCCCCCTTTGCCAGGTAAGCCGCATAGCCAAAGAGGGACTTCATCGACGACGGTACGTCATAAGTCAGTTCCGTCAGCGTTCCCCCCGCCGCGATGTTCATAAAGTAGTTGTCACCGGCCTTGCCGATATCGATTTTGAACTTCTTGTTCTTCTTCAAAATCAGCTTAGCGGCAGCAATCGGATCATCACGGGGAATCCGCAGTGCCCGGGCGTAGTCGTTAGTGGTCCCAGCCGGAATGATTGCCATCGTTGGCCGGTGTTCCAGCCCGGCAATCCCGTTGATAACCTCGTTCAAGGTCCCGTCACCACCAGCGGCCACAATCAGGTCAAACCCTTCCTTGGCCGCCCGCGTCGCCTCATTCTTTGCCGAGTTCGGCGCCGGGGTCGTCGCAAAGGCGCTCGTTTCGTAGCCCGCCTTTTCGTAGATATCTAAAATATCGACCAGGTCTTTGCGGAGCGCCTCACGACCAGCAGTCGGGTTGTAAATAATCCGTGCTCGTTTACGCATCGTCAGCCTCCTACATCGCCTGCAGCGACTTCATCAGCAGTTGGGTAACGATCTTCGGGTTGGCCTTTCCGTGAGTCTGCTTCATGATCTGCCCCATCAGGTAGCCAACAGCCCGGTCCTTCCCGTTCTTGTAGTCGTCAACGGATTGCTGGTTGTTTGCCAGGACATCATCGACGATTGGCTGCAGCTGAGCCGGGTCAGACAGTTGAACCAGACCGTGTTCCTTAGCGTAGGCCTGTGGTTCTTCCCCGTTCAGAATTCCCTTGAAGACCTTCTTCGCCATCTTGGAAGAAATCGTTCCGTCGTCGATCAGCTTAACCATTCCAGCCAGATTAGCTGGCGTCAGCTTGGTGTCCTGGAGGTCAACGTGCTGGTCGTTCAGGTAGGAGTTGACGTCGTTCATTAGGTAGTTAGCCACCCGCTTTGGATCGCCACCATCCTTGATTGCTTCCTCGAAGAAATCGGACATTTCCTTGGTCTGGGTCAGCACCATGGCGTCGTAGTCGGACAAGCCGAGGTCGTCAACGTAGTGTTTCCGCCGTTCACCCGGCATTACCGGCATTTCGCCCTCGATTTCCTTAATCCAGTCTTCGCTGACTTCCACTGGCGGCAGGTCCGGTTCTGGGAAGTAACGGTAGTCGTCGGCCCCTTCCTTGGACCGCATCGAAATCGTCGTTCCGGTCGGTTCGTCATACCGCCGCGTTTCCTGGGCAATCTGACCACCAGAGAGCAAAACATTCTGGTGCCGCTTCTCTTCAAAGGCCAGCGCCTTGCGGACGTAGTTGAAGGAGTTGATGTTCTTCATTTCCGTCTTGGTTCCAAACTTATCAGAGCCGATTGGCCGGATCGAGATGTTAGTGTCAACCCGCATTGACCCCTCTTCCATCTTCACGTCGGAAATCCCGGTGAATTGGATTCGTTGCCGGAGTGCTTCCAAGTAGGCCACCGCTTCTTCTGGCGAAGCGATGTCCGGCTTAGAAACGATTTCGATCAGCGGCGTTCCCTGCCGGTTCAAGTCGACGTAGGAATACTTGCTGGTGTGAGTGTTCTTTCCGGCATCTTCTTCGATGTGCATCTCTTCGATCCCGATCTTCTTCTTTTTACCGTCGACCTCGATTTCAATCCAGCCGTCGTGGGCGATTGGCGTCGCAGACTGGGTAATTTGGTAGGCCTTTGGGTTATCCGGGTAGAAGTAGTTCTTCCGGTCAAAGTGCATCCGCCGTGCAATTTGGGCGTGGAGGGCCAGGCCGGCCATAATCCCATCACGGACAACGCCCTTGTTCAACGTCGGCAGTACCCCGGGGTACCCCCAGTCAATAACGTTGGTATTAGCGTTCGGCTGGTCACCATATTCGACCGGTGAAGGACTGTAAATCTTGGAATTTGTCTTTAATTCCACGTGGACTTCAAGCCCAATGGTTGTTTGAAAATTCATCTTAGTTCTGTCCTCCTAACTGTGGAGTCTTCTTGTGGAAGTCCGTCGTCTGTTCAAAGACGTAACCGGTGTTGTAGATCGTCTGTTCATCAAACGGCTTCCCGATTAATTGGAGACCAACTGGCATCCCGTCTTCAGCGGAGAAGCCGGCCGGCAGTGACATTGCTGGCAACCCGGCCATGTTCACCGGCACGGTCAGCACATCGTTCATGTACATCGTCTTCGGATCGTCGATTTCGGCACCAATTTTAAAGGCGGTCGAAGCCCCGGTAGCACCGACAATCAGGTCATAATCTTTGAAGACCTTCGTGAAGTCATCACTAATCAGCCGACGAACTTTAGCGGCCTTGTTAAAGTAGGCGTCATAAAAGCCGGCTGACAATGAGAAGGTCCCCAGCATGATCCGACGCTTAACTTCATCCCCGAACCCTTGGGAACGGGACTTGACGTAAACTTCTTCCAGGTTCTTCGCTTCTGGAGCACGGTAGCCGTAACGAATCCCATCATACCGCTGCAAGTTCGATGAGGCTTCGGATGAGGCCAGGATGTAGTAAGCCGGAACACCATCGTGGGTGTGAGGTAGGCTCACTTCGTCCACGGTCGCGCCCAAGGACTCTAAGTGGTCCAGGGCGGCCTTAATAACTTCCTTCACGTCAGCACGCAGACCATCGTAGTATTCCTTTGGCACGGCAATCTTGAGGCCCTTGATACTCGTGGAGTCATTCAGCTGGGCAGCCCAGTCTGGAACCGCCTTGAGTGAGGAGGTCGTGTCGTGCTCATCGTTGCCGGCAATCAAAGCGGTCAGGTAGGCGTTGTCCTTAACGGACCGGGTCAGCCAGCCGACCTGGTCAAAACTGGACCCAAAGGCAATGATTCCCCAACGAGAAACCCGCCCGTAAGTTGGCTTCATGCCGACAATTCCGTTGAAGGAAGCGGGCATCCGGATGGAACCACCGGTATCAGTACCAAGCGCACCAAGAACGTCACCAGCGGCAACGGCAGCCGCAGAACCACCTGAAGAACCACCTGGTACCCGGGTCAGGTCCCATGGGTTATGGGTGGTGAAGAAGGCTGAATTTTCCGTAGAAGAACCCATGGCAAATTCGTCCAGGTTGGTCTTCCCAACGTTAACGTAGCCCGCCTGCTTCAACTTTTCAACGACCGTAGCATCGTAAACGGGGTTGAAGTTTTCCAGCATCTTGGAAGCTGCGGTCGTCCGCAGGCCCTTGGTCAGAATGTTATCCTTAACCGCCAGCGGAATCCCGGCAACCAGCTGGTCAGCGCTGATCCCGGCTTCATCAACTGCCCGGGCCTGCTTCATGGCCCCTTCTTCGTCCAGGGTCAGGAAGGCCTTGACCTGGTCATCATTGGCCTTGATGTGGTCAAAAGTTTCCTTGGTCAGTTCCGTGGCGCTGATCTTCTTGTTCACCAGGTCATCGTGGAGCTGGCTGAGGTCAGTTTCGTAAAAGTCCATTATTCGCCATCCTCACTTTCATCAATGATTACTGGAACCCGGATGTAACCGTCATCCGCGTCCGGAGCGTTCTTCAGCAAAGCAGCAGTTTCTTCCTTGCTGGCCTTGACTGCCTTGTCCTCGCGCAGGGCGTTGACCCGGTCAGTCGCGTTCGTCATTGGCTCGACACCGTCCGTATCTTCGTTTGCAATTTCCTCAAACATATCGATAATGCTTCCCAGCTGAGTCGTGAATTGTTCAAGCTCATCCTGGGGGAATTCCAGCTTAGCAAGTTCTGCAACGTGCTTTACTTCCTGCTCAGTGATTTTACTGGCCATCATTTCGACCTCTTTTCTCAAAATTAAGTATATATACATTTAACAATTCTAGCACAGAATGGGCAATTTTTTTATTGATTTATGTGCTGGAATAGCAAAGGGGCTGTGACATAAGCCCGATTACTTTAATAAAAGGAGAATAGCGCAGTACACAAAGGGGCTCCAGTGCTCGGCAAAGCCGAACGCTGAAGCCCTCTTTGTGCTTGCGGGGGCGTGAAGACGAAGTCATAAATGACTTCTGTCACGCTCCCCCTATTAAGAATTAGTATGAATCCAGAATGTGGGTCCGGAAGGTATCAGAACCGGCATCCCGGTAAACGATTGCCTGCATTTCAGAATCCGACTGAATCCGGATATCAATCGGAATCCCGCTCGGCAGGTAACGTTTAGCAGCCCGGGCAATGTACTGGGTAAAGCTGGTAATTTCCGTCTGGCTGTAAAACTGCGTCGTTACCGTGATGTGCATCCCCGAAAGGTTACCGTTGTGGTACTGAGCCTGGGCGGTCACCCCACTCAGGTTCGGGAAGAAGTTCTGAATCTGGCTCTTGAAGTTAGCGAAGTTATCGTTATCGGTTGAGTCCGCACTATTTTGCGCGTTCGTAGCGGACGCCTTTGGCAGCACCATCGTCTTGTAATCAAGCTTCGTCCAGCCGCTAACCTTGTTGCCATTGTTCTTGCTGTAAGCGAAGAAGCTCCCGCCGACTAGGCTGTCATCTGGAGCCTGCTTGTAGAGGGCAATCACGATTGGCACATTCTTCAGGGCCTTCTTCTGCCGCAGCCGGGTCAAAATCTTCTGGGCAGCAATCTTGCCCTGACGTTCCATTTCGTCCTGGCTAATCTTCTTCGTATAGGACGGCCCGTCCGTCTTCTTTTGGTAATTGTACTCGGAGTTGATCCCGACCCCGATCACCACTCCCTTGAGCTTCATCGACCGGCCGTTATCCGTCATGTAGTCCTGCTCTTCAATCTGCTGGACGTACTCAGGATTCGGGTCACTCTTCTTCCCCTGGGCCGGGTTGAGTCCCTCAGGATTCTTAGCGGACTTGCGTGCTAGCCAGCTTTGCAGGGTACTGGTATCCAAGTATTGCCCTTCCTGGAAGATATAGTTCTTCGGTGAAAAGACCCGCTTGGAAACCTGAGTCAGGCCGCTTTCAAAGCTCTTCTGGTTAAGCTGGTTATCGTTTTGGGCCACGTTAATTCCGCGGGCCTTGCTAGTCTTGTAACGGCCGTTTTGAATAACCCCTTGGTAGTTACCATTGCCCGACCCGGTAGTGCTGTAATTCTTCGACGAATTTTTCCCACATGAGGCCAGCACGACCATGCTCACCAGCAACGCTGTGGCGGTTGCAATTTTCTTGATAGTTAGCTTCACGATTTATTGTTCCTCCTTCATTGCTTGGGCAAATCGGGCTTCGTCCCAGACCATAATTCCCAGGTCCTGTGCCTTGGTCAGCTTGCTGCCGGCTGCCGTCCCCGCAATGACAATGTCAGTTTTCTTTGATACGCTCCCAGTTACCTTAGCACCGTGTGCTTCCAACCAGTGCTTGGCATCCGCCCGGGTCAGCTCTTCCAGTTTGCCCGTCAAGACAACCCGGCGGCCGTTCCACTCGCTATCGGTGGCTGCCGGCACTACCGAACCATGGTAGTCAAAGTTGACCCCCACGGCCCGCAGTTCGTCAACGAGCTTCTTCACCTGCTCGTTAGCAAAGTAAGTCTGGACACTGTCGCCGATTGTCGGACCGATGCCGTCGACAGCCGCGACCTCGTCGGCACTAGCCGCCAGCAAGCGGTCTAAGTTCTGAAAGTGCTCCATAATCAGCCGCGCTGCCTTGGCACCGACATGACGGATCCCCAAGCCAAATAATAAGCACTCGACAGAATTATTACGACTATTCGCAATTGATGTCAATAGGTTGGCTGCCGATTTGTCGCCAAATTTATCTAAAGTTAATAATTGGTCGTGGGTCAGGCTGTACAGGTCGGCCACATCATGGACCAGTTCCTTATCCCAGAGCTGTTGGATAATCTTTGGACCGAGGCCATCAATATTCATCGCGTTCCGGGAAGCAAAGTGAGCGAGCCCCTCCTTGATTTGGGCCGGACACATCGGGTTGACGCAGCGCAGCGCCACTTCATCATCTAGGTGAACGAGGTCCGAACCGCAGACCGGGCAGGTCGTTGGCACCTGGTAAGGCTGACTATCCGCCGGCCGCTTCTTTAAGTCGACCCGGGAAATTTCAGGAATAATGTCACCAGCCTTGTGGAGGTAAACGGTATCGCCAAGCCGGATGTCCTTTTCACGGAGGTAGTCAGGATTATGCAGTGAAGCCCGACTGACCGTGGTCCCCGCTAATTGAACCGGATCCATGACCGCGGTCGGGGTCACGTTTCCGGTCCGGCCGACCGTCCAGACAATGTCGCGGACGACCGTTGCCTGCTCCTCCGGTGGGAACTTGTAGGCAATCTCCCACCGCGGTACCTTAACGGTATTTCCCAGGGCATTCTCAGTGTCGAGGTCATTAACTTTTTCCACGATTCCGTCAATCCCATAAGAAAGTTGGTCCCGCTGAGCGGTGTACTCTTCGATATAGTCGGTAATCTCTTGCCGGTTGTGCACCACCCGGTTATGGGGGTTCACGCTAAAGCCCAGTTCCCGCATCCGGTCAAGGGCCGCCGCCTGGGTCCGCACGCCGAGTTTCTGGTACTCCGGCACGTAGTACATAAAGGTTGCCAAGTCCCGGCGGGCGGTTACCTGGGGGTCAAGCTGGCGGAGGCTTCCTGCCGCTGCGTTCCGCGGGTTAGCAAAGACCGACAGGCCCGCCGCTTCGCGTTCCTGGTTGAGTTTGACGAATGACTCCTTCGGCATGTAGCATTCGCCACGGAATTCCAAGCTCAACGGTTCCGGGAGCTGGTGGGGAATCGATTTGATCGTCATGACGTTAGCCGTGACGTCTTCCCCGATATTCCCGTTTCCCCGGGTCGATCCCTGGACCAGCCGGCCATTTTCGTAAACCAGCGAGAGGGACAGGCCGTCAATTTTGAGTTCCAAATTGTACTCGGGGGTCACACTCACGTCACCGTTATCCTGCTGGCGCTGGTTGAAGTCCATCAGTTCATCGATGGAGAACACATCCCCCATCGATAGCATTGGGATTTCGTGGGTCACCTTGATCAGTTCGCTCGTCGGTCCCCCACCAACGTGCTGGGTCGGGGAGTCGCTAGTTTTAAGTTCTGGAAACCGCTGCTCTAGCTCAACCAGCCGTTGGTAGGCCCGGTCATAGACATAATCCTCAACTGAGGGGTTATCCTGCTCATAGTATTCCCGCCCCCACTTGGTCAGCTGCTCTCTGAGCGGGGCAATTTCCTGCTTGGCCGCCGCCAGCGTCAACTGGTCGACTGGTATTTGTTTATCCATTCTTTAGGCCTCACTTCTCTAATTAATCCGTCACCTTTTTGATCGGGGCAAAACTGGCAAGGAGGCGTTTGACCCCCTGGTTAGGAAAGGCGATCTCCAACTCCATGTCGTTACCGGTGCCACTAATCTTAACAACCGTTCCCTGGCCCCACTTCTTGTGCGTGACCTTATCGCCGGCCTTCCAGCTCAACTTATCCGCGCCGGTTCCGGTGTTGGTAACGGGGGCCACCCGCTTGCCGGCATCGCGGTAGTGGTGCTTCTGCTGACTACGGTAGGTCGGCTTGAGGGCTGCCCGCTTGTCAAATGGCATGCTGCCGCCAAAGCTATTCATCCCGCTGCCTTCTTCTTCGAGCAATTCGGGGCTAATTTCCTCCACAAAGCGGGACGGTTGGTTACGCTGCACCCGCCCGTACAAGAGACGGGAAACCGCATTAGTTAGGTAGAGCTTCTTTTTGGCCCGGGTAATCCCCACGTAGGCCAGGCGGCGCTCTTCTTCTAGCTCATCATCCTCCAGCAGGGCCCGGGACAGTGGGAAAATCCCCTCTTCCATCCCAACCAGGAAGACGACTGGGAACTCCAGCCCCTTAGCCGCGTGCAGGGTCATCAGGGTCACTGCCGGCGCCTGTTCGTCAACGTCGTCCTGGTCGGACACCAGGGCCAGGTCGGCGAGGAAGTTCACCAGCTTCTGGCGGTTATCAACGTCATCGTCGGCGTGCTGCTTGTCGTATTCCTGGGTCACCGACTTGAATTCGTCCAGGTTCTCCTGCCGGGCCTGGGCCTCCAGACTATTGTCCTTTTGCAGCATCTTATTATAGCCCGACCGTTCCAGAATTTGGTCGGTCAATTCCGTGATACTCAGGAATTCCGCTTGCTTATCCAGGTCCTTGATTAATTGACCAAAATCAGCCAGCTTGTTCCGGGTCCGGGCGGTAATCGTGTTGGCAATATCAACGTTTTGACTGGCTTCCAGCAGGGACCAGTGGTTGTCGTTGGCAAATTCACGCAGGTGTTCCACGCTGGTCAGACCAATTCCCCGCTTCGGTGTGTTGACGACCCGGCTAAAGCTCATTGAATCCTGGTGGTTAACAATTAGGGTCAGGTAGGCCAGAATATCCCGAATTTCTTTCCGGTCATAGAACTTATGACCGCCAACCATCGTGTAAGGTACGCTTGACTTCATGAAGGTTTCTTCGATCACCCGCGACTGGGCATTGGTTCGGTAGAGGATGGCGAAGTCGTTATAGTGGTAACCGTGCTTGGCATGTTCCTCCTGAATTTTGGAGACGATGTACTGGGCCTCGTCATGCTCGTTTTGGGCCTGGTAGTAGCTAATCTTGTCTCCCTGCCCGTTTTCGGTCCAGAGGTTCTTATCCTTCCGCCCGTTGTTATTCTTAATGACCTCGTTGGCGGCATCCAGGATGTTCTGCGTGGACCGGTAGTTCTGCTCCAGCATTACCGTGTGGGCACCGGGGTAGTCCCGTTCAAAGTTCAGGATGTTTTCAATGTTAGCACCCCGCCAGCCGTAGATACTCTGGTCGGCATCCCCGACGACGCAGATGTTTTCATACTTGTCCGCCAGCATGTGGACCAGCTTGTACTGGGCGTCGTTGGTGTCCTGGTACTCGTCGACGTGGATGTAGTGGAAGCGGTCCTGGTAGAATTCCAGCGTTTCCGGGTCCTGCTCAAACAGCTCGATGGTCTTCATAATCAGGTCGTCAAAGTCGAGGGCCTGGTTGGCCTCTAATTGCTCCTGGTAGAGCTTGTAGGCCCGAGCCACGACCTGACTGTACATGCTGTGGGGATTGTTGTCACTGCCGGCCTTGACGGCGTAGTCCTTAGGCGTCAGCAGAGCATTTTTAGCGTTGGAAATGGTACTGAGAATGCTCCGCGGGTCAAACTTCTTTGGGTCAATGTTGAGTTCCGCACAGACCTGCTTCATCAGCGTCCGCTGTTCGCTCGTGTCGGCAATCGTAAAGGCCCGGTTATAACCGAGCTTTTCAATGTCGCGCCGCAGAATCCGGACACACAGGGAGTGGAAGGTTGACACCCAGATGTCTTGGGCGCCTTCACCAAGAAGTTTGCCGACCCGTTCCTGCATTTCCTTGGCAGCCTTATTGGTAAAGGTAATTGCCAGGATATTCCACGGCAAAACGCCCTTTTCTTCAATCAGGTAAGCAACCCGGTGCGTTAACACCCGGGTTTTCCCTGAACCGGCTCCAGCCATGACCAGCAGTGGCCCCTCCGTCGTCAGAACCGCCTCGGCCTGCTTATCGTTCATTCCCTCTAATAATGCTTGACTATTGCTCACGCCGTTCCATCCTCTCTTCAAATTCAATCGGCTAATATTATAACAAAAAAGCCGCGAGAAAAATAACCAAGGGCCTCGCGACTAGCTAGCCGTCCGGCCCTTTTTGACAGGTTGTTCAGATCTTATAAAATTTCATCGTCATCGTTATTCTGCGGGGCGTCATTCGGGGCAATCGGCTCGTCCCAGACCTCCGTGTCGTCGACCTGGTCCTCCAGCTCGTCCAGGCTGCTGCTGCCAGTCACCCAAACAAAGCCAATCAGACTATCGTCATCAACCGCTGGCAGGTCGAACAAACGGAACTGCCAGTTATCCTTGAGCAGCCATTGCCGTTGGATTGCGGCCTCCTGTTTCTTCCGAATCACCATCAAGAGGGCCGGCTGCAACGACCGCACAATATGCAATGGCATGCCGACCGCGGCCCGTAGCTGTTCCTCGTACTGGGTCACGTTAGCGGAGCTGTCGTAGACGTTGGCAATGGAAGTCATCCCCAGCTCAATGTTCTTCACGTACAGGGAGCCATTAGCCGTAACGTAGAAGTTCAGTGAGAACACCCCGTGGTATTCTAGCGAACTGGCAACGCTCTTCACGATCCGCTGCATTTCCGTCAAGAGGTCATCATCAACCACGGCGGGAGTGGCAACGGCAATCAGCTGCCGGTCCGCGGAAAATTGCAGCTTCGCTAGGGGATAGATTTCCACCTGGTCCCCATCCGTGGCCGCCGTCATTGTATACTCCGCGGTGTGGTCGATCCACGACTCCAAGAGGTAGGTCCCCGTACTAATGAAGTCCGCCGCCCGGGCAATATCCGACTGGCGAGAAATCATCATCGATTGTTCCCCAATTCCCCGCTGAATCGGCTTTAAGAGGGCCGGGTAGCCGATAGAGTCAATAGACTGGTAGACGTCGTCAAGACTAACCACCGTCACGTAAGGAGCGATATTAATGTTGATCTGGTCCAGGAAGGCCCGTTCCATCAGCCGGTCCTGAACGATTTCCAGGCCATTGATCCCCTGAGGAACCGCCGCAAACTGGCTCAGAAAACGGATTACCCGGGAATCAATATTCGGCGTTTGGTAAATAACCGCATCGCTATTTTCGCCAAATTCCGTCAGCTTATCCTTATCGTTGTAGGCACCAACGATTGTAAAGTCGGCCATCTTGGTAATTGCCGGCTGAGCGTGGTCGACGTATACTCCCACGTTAAAGCCCGCCTTTTTAGCCGCGGCAATCAGCGCCCCGCCGTTCCGGTTGATTCCAATAATGCCAAGCGTACTTCCTGGATACAGTGCATCCCCACTCATTTAATAACCCCCTTAGTCTTCTTCAAACTCAATCTGGTTATCAGCCAATGACTTGATCCGGGCTAACGATTCTACCCGTACTCCCCGGTCCCGCAGTTCCTGGCCGCCGGGTTGGAAGCTCTTCTCAATCACAATTCCGGCTCCAGCAACCTGGATGCCGGCCTGGTCGGCAATTTCCAGCATTCCTTCAACTGCCTGACCATTCGCCAGAAAATCATCAATCATTAGGACCTTATCATCAGGAGCAACGTACTTCTTTGAAATCGAAATGCGGTTAGTCGTCTTTTTGGTATAGGAGTAGACGTCCGCCACGTACATGTTATTGTTGAGCGTCAGGCTCTTGTGCTTCCGGGCAAAGATCACGGGGAGCTTCATCGCTAAACCAGTCATCACCGCCGGGGCGATTCCTGATGATTCGACCGTCCAGATTTTAGTAATCCCCTCACCAGCAAACCGCCGGGCAAATTCCTGACCAACATGCAACATTAACTCCGGATCCACCTGGTGGTTTAAAAAGGCGTCGACTTTCAAGACGTTGCCCGGAAGGACCGTCCCAAACTGCTTGATTTTTTCGTTTAATTCTTGCATGAAGAAGTGCTCCTTTAACTTTTACTTATCATAATTATATAACTTATAGGTCTGGATGACCGAAATTAACTTTTGCGCGTAGTTTGGGTCGGTCGCATAGCCAGCCTTCTGCAGTTCCCGGGCCGCCTGCTGATAGCTGGTAGCCTGGACCACGGCTTGGTAGTTTTCCTTATTCGTGTCAGTTCCGTTTAACATCAGCTTGGTATGGTCTTTGATAGAGTCGCTCCAGCTGTCATAGACCTTAAACCGTCCCTTGGTGACGATCCAATGGCCGTTGATGTACTCCTTAGTAGTCAACACCCGGGAAGTGTTCGGGTCAGTCCCCTTAATACCAAAGAGGTTGTGGTATTGGGAAGCGAGCTGGCTAGTCCCCCACTGCGACTCGAGAATTGCTTGAGCAATCGTAACGGACGCGTACACGTGGTAAGAATTCTGCATGGCCTGGGCTTCGGGGGCCACCTGCTTAATGAACGCCTGCTTAGCCTGCTGGTCCTGGCGCTGCAGCTGTTTTTCAATCCGCTGCTGGTTCCAGATCCGGTAATAGTGATGGGCCGCATAAACGCCCAAGAAGAGCGCGATAATGACGAGGATCCAGATGAGGACCTTGAGTCCCGAATTATTCTTCCGTGATTTTCTTCTCTTCCGCTTTGCCAATGGTAGTGTCCTCCCTGAGTAATCGTTCGTTCAATCATAATTTAAAAATAACCAATGTTGATTATAGCATTTTTCCCGCGGGAACTGGTTTACGATTTAAAAACAAAAGGGAGTGGGGCAGAAGTCGTGAGCGACTTCGTTTCCCCACCCCCGCAAGGATGGCTACGCCTATTTGGGGTAGTTCAAGCGCTGAGTTATCAGCGTCTGAACTGCCAGCCAGCTACTGTGCTGCTTTCTTTGTTATCTGTGATAACAAAAAAAGCCGGGAACAAAATCCCAGCTTTTTTGTTTGAAACGCCAATCGAATATTAACGCTTACTGAATTGAGCAGCCTTACGAGCCTTCTTCAGACCTGGCTTACGACGTTCCTTCATCCGAGGGTCACGAGTCAACAGACCGGCCTTCTTCAAAGCGTCACGGAAGTCAGGGTCAACGGTGAGCAGGGCACGGGCGATACCGTGACGAACTGCACCGGCTTGACCAGAGAAGCCACCACCGTTGATGTTAGCGATAACGTCATATTGACCGTTAGTCTTAGTAACATCAAATGGTTGGTTAACAATAGCACGTAAGTTGGCAAATGGAATGTAGTCTTCGATTGCCTTGCCGTTCATAGTAATCTGACCAGAACCTGGTACTAAGCGAACACGTGCGGTAGCGTCCTTACGACGACCAGTACCTCTGTATTGTACAGTTTGAGCCAATTCCATTCCCTCCTTAGATTAAGTTTGTAATGTCCAATGCTTCAGGCTTTTGTGCGGCGTGCTTGTGGTCTTCACCAGCGTAAACATGCAGCTTTAAGCCCATCTTGTGACCAAGGGAGTTATGTGGAAGCATACCCTTAATAGCAGTTTCCAATAACTTCTCTGGTTCCTTAGCAAGGAAGTCACCGGCAGTCCGTTGCTTCAAACCACCAGGGTAGTTTGAGTGACGGTAGTACATCTTTTGGGATGCCTTCTTACCAGTTAACTTAACTTGAGCAGCGTTGATAACGATAACGTTGTCACCAGTATCAACGTGGGGAGTAAATGTTGGCTTGTTCTTACCACGCAGGATAGATGCGACGACGGTGGCCAGACGACCCATTGGGACATCCTTAGCATCGACAACGTACCACTTGCGATCAACTTCACCAGGTTTAGCGATGTATGTCGTTCTCACGATTAGTTCCTCCAATTTTGTTTTCTTTTACATATAATAGTGTACCGAGTTATTAGATGGAAAAGAAATACCAAGTGTTAGTATACCTTCTTCTCGATTGTTCGTCAATTGTTTTTGCCGTCAGGACCGTAATCAACGCTGACCAGGTACAAGCCGCTAGCGGGGGCTGTCATCCGGGCTTGGGTTCGGTCCTTCGCCGCTAACACCCGTTTAACATCGCTAACCGGGCGCTGGCCGCTGCCCACCTCCAGGAGGAAGGCGACCATAATCCGGATCTGGTTGTACAAGAAGCCGTTACCAGTAAATTCAAACACGACCTCGTTTTGCGCTGGATCACGGTCAACGGTAATCTTTTCCACCGTCCGAACATTGCTCTTTGCCTGGCTCCCCGAGGCCACAAAGCTCGTAAAGTCATGTTCACCAATGAAGTCCTTAGCAGCCAAGCGCATCTTGTCAATATCGACCGGCACCTTATAGTGCGCCGTGTAGTTACGCTTGAAGGGGTCAACAAAGTCCCCCTGGTCGACCCGGTACCGGTAAGTTTTTCGGTGGGCGCTATACCGGGCGTGAAAACTTTCGTCGACCCGCTCGGCCTTTTTTACCAGAATATCTAAGGGCAGCAGACTGTTAAGGGCCTTCCGCATCGACTCGTCGCTCAGCTGGTAAGGAAGGTCAAAATGGGCGACCTGGTTAAGGGCGTGGACCCCAGCATCAGTCCTCCCGGAACCAATCACACTGATCGGCGGGTCAGGATACTTGGCGATTTTATTAACCGCGTTTTTCAGGACCTGCTCTACCGTTCGCTTGTGGGGCTGGATTTGAAAGCCCGAGAAGTTCGCCCCGTCGTAGGCAAAGGTAATTTTATAACGATACATTTGCTTTTCCTTTCTAACAGTCAAATTACGAAACGGAGGGTCAGTACCGCTACTGCCAGGGCCAACAGCAGCAACAGACTGACCGTGTCCCGCCGGTACCAGTGCAGCTGCCGGTAATGCGTCCGCGGAGCCGCTGGATCATACCCCCGGGCCTCCATTGCCGTTGCCAGCTCCTCCGCTCGTTTAAAGGAATCCACGAACAACGGGATAAGGATTGGAACCATCCGGGTCAGACGCCGAATCAGTCCTCCCTCGTCAAGGTTCATCCCCCGGGACCGCTGAGCATTGGCTATTTTGACCGCCTCATCCATAATGGTCGGAATAAACCGCAGGGCAATCGAAATCATCAGGGTAATCTGGTTCACGGGAACCTTAATGGCCTTCAGCGGCTGCATCAACCAGGAGAGAGCGTCCGCAATCCGCAGGGTCGGCGTGGTCGCGGTCAAGACCGTCGAGGCAGTAACAATCACCATGAAGCGGAAGAAAATAATGAGTGAATTGACTAATCCATCCCGGGTCACAGTAAATAGCCACCAGCGCCAGTAAACCGGTCCTCCGGTGCTAAACAGAACTTGAAAAGCCACCGTTAACAAAATAATCCATGCCAGGGGACGAATCCCCCGCCAGTAAAGCCGAAAACTGACCCTGCTCATCACCATGGTTACCAGCAGTGCAGCTACCAGTAACAGACAGGTTGCCCAGCTATTGGCAAAGAAAACGAGGATAACATAGGCGATACATAGCAACAGCTTTGCCCGGGGATCAAGGCGGTGAAGACGTGAATCACCGGGAACGTAGGAACCAAAAACAATCGCGTTAGTCATTAGTCCGTTCCCCCTTTCAGCCGGGGTGCCAGGGTCTTCGCTAGTTGGTCAAGGGTCAGCACTGCCTGCAAGTCGACGCCCCGCTTCCGCAGCTGATGGGCAATCTGAACCGCGGCCGGCCGGTTCAGCTGATTAGCCGCCATGAGCTGGCTATCAGCAAACAGTTGCGCCGGGGTAGTCGCGGTCACCAGCTGCCCGTGGTTCATTACGACCACCTGGTCGGCATAGCGCGCCACCTGTTCCATCTGGTGGGTAATCAAGATAATCGTCCGGCCTTCCTGGTGGAACGTGGCAATTAAGTTCAATAACTGCTCCGTCGACTTGGCATCTAATCCCGCCGTCGGTTCGTCCAGGATCAGGACCTCCGGCTGCATTGCCAGAACCCCGGCAATCGCTACCCGCCGCATCTGGCCCCCGGAGAGCATAAACGGTGACCGTTCCGCCAGGTCCGCGGGCAGGCCAACCGCGTTCAGCGCTTCCTGAACGGCTGTAGCCACCCGTTCCTGGCCCCAGCCAAGGTTTTCGGGACCAAAGGCGATATCCTTAGCGACAGTTTCCGCAAATAATTGCTGCTCCGGGAACTGAAAGACGAAACCCACGTGCTGGCGAAGTTTAGCCAGGTCCTGGCGACGAGCACTCGCATCAACAGTCTGTTTTCCCACCGTGATCTGCCCCGCCGTCGGTTTCAACAGGCCGTCAATCAAGGACACGAGTGTTGATTTGCCGCTACCAGTATGACCTACCAAGGCGGTATAGCTCCCTGCCGGAATTGTCAGGTTAACTTCCGTCAAAGCACGCTGCTTACTATTGGAATACGCAAAGGCGACGTTATTTAGCTTAATTTCCGGCATAACCATTCCACCATTTCGTTTGTTGTTAAGTAGCCCGCTGGAACAGCGACTCCCAGGGCAGCCAGCCGTTCGCTCAAATCTTGAGCCACGGGAATACCGACTCCCAGACGGTGCAGCAGATCGGCTTGGCAGAGAATCTCGCCGGCCGGACCTTCATCAGCGATTCCCTGCTGGTCAACCACCACGATTTTATCGGCCATCGTCATTTCCACCGGATCATGGGTAATTGTAATAATAGTCAGTGACTCCTCCTGCCGCAACTGGGCCAGGAGATTTAACACGGTCTGCCGGCCAGCCGGGTCGAGCATTGAAGTGGCCTCGTCCAGGATGATCACCTGGGGTTCTAAGGCGAGAATCCCGGCAATCGCCACTCGCTGTTTCTGTCCCCCAGAGAGGAGGCTCGGTTCGGTATCCGCTAGCTGACTCATCCCTACCCGGGCCAGGGCCTTGTCAATCCGTCTGGTCATCTCGTCCCGTGGCAGTTGCTGGTTTTCAAGCCCAAAGGCAATGTCATCGGCGACCGTCGCCCCGACAAACTGGTTATCGGGATTTTGAAAAACGATCCCTACTTGACGGTGGAGCGTCGTTAAGTGGTCTTCGGTCACAGTCAGGCCGTTGACGATGACCTGCCCCTCATCAGCCACCAGCAGCCCATCGATCAGCCGGGCAATGGTACTCTTCCCGCTCCCGTTTTTACCGATCAGGGTCGTCCATTGCCCCCGGGGAAGCTGGAGGTTGAGCTTTTTGAGCACCGGTTGGCTTGCCCCCGGATATGTATACGTAATGTTTTCTAACTTGATCCCGTCCACGCCGTCGGTTCCTTTCCAAATTAATCTTCTTTATTCTAACAAAGACCGCGCTAAGTTACAGGAATTTTGCTGGAAAAGTTAGTAAATTGGGAAATCTTTCCAAAACGCCACCCGTATATTTCACTTCTCTGCCTGCTTTTAGCAATTATTTAGGACCGATTTCTTATATATTTTCCATTCGTTATCAGGCGAAAGCAAAATCCCGTAATTAATTCTCAGCTCATATCAAGCAGATATACGGCAAACGTATATCAGGTTATTATTTGACATTTCGTTCAATGCCGGATATACCATAAGCAAGGTAAACATTTCCCGTGGTTACTGTTTTAGTTTAATAATCTTTATGATTAAACTAAAAGTATCATTTTGATTGTAATTGATTTTATAACAATAAAGCCTGGGTAAAGTGTTTATCAAATCATAAACAGAAAGGAGAAGCTCATGGATAGTAATGGCAAACAAGTCGCCCGAAACCTAACTTTATTTGGTTTCTTTTCACTCACCGCATCAATGGTCTTGACGGTGTATGAGTACCCAACTTTTGCTACCGCCAAGCTGCACCTGGTATTCTTCCTGGTCCTTGGTGGAATCTTCTGGTTCCTGCCAGTTGCACTCTGTGCCGCCGAAATGGCAACCGTTAATGGTTGGAACCAGAATGGTGGCGGAATTTTCAGCTGGGTCAAGCACACCCTTGGCGAGCGGTGGGGATTTGCGGCCATCTTCTTTCAATGGTTTCAAATCACGGTCGGTTTTATCACGATGATTTACTTCATCTTGGGGGCATTATCATTCGTCTTCAACTGGCCGGCTCTTAACCAGGTTCCCGTCATTAAATTCTTTGGGGTCCTGATTATCTTCTGGCTCCTGACCTTTTCACAATTCGCGGGAACCAAGTACACTGCACGAATCGCCAAGTGGGGCTTTTCACTTGGGATCTTAATTCCTTCAGTAATTCTCTTTGTTTTAGCAATCTGGTACATCATCAAGGGAGGTCCCTTGCAGCTCAGCTTTTCAGCCCGGGCCTTTGTCCCTGACTTCGCTCATCTCAATACCCTGGTAGTCTTTGTTTCATTTGTCTTAGCCTACATGGGGGTCGAAGCCTCAGCTTCGCACATTAACGAATTAAAGCGGCCCAAACGGAATTATCCTTTGGCAATGTTCATCCTGGTAATCCTCGCAATCTGCCTGGATACCTTTGGTGGCTTTACCGTCGCCGCGGTTGTCCCAGCCAAGGAAATTTCACTTAGTGCGGGGGTTGTCCAGGCCTTTAACTACCTGTTGCTCTACATCAATCCCCAACTCGGCTGGCTGGTCAAGCTGATTGCGTTGATGATTGCCGCTGGGGTCATGGCCGAGATTAGTTCCTGGGTCATTGGCCCTTCCCGGGGGATGTTCGCAACCGCCCAGCAGGGAATTCTTCCCCGGTGGTTCCGGAAGACCAACAAGTCGGGAGTACCAATCCCGCTAATCGTGGTCCAAGGGATCATCGTTTCAATCTGGGACGCGGTCCTGACCTTCGGGGGTGGCAGCGATAACGTTTCGTTCTTCGCCGCCATGTCGCTGACCGTGGTTATCTACCTGGTCGGCTACCTGCTCTTCTTCATTGGCTACCTCGTCTTGATTTTCAAGAAGAAGCAGCTGAAACGTACCTATGAAATCCCTGGTGGAACCTTTGGCAAGGCCGTTGTTTCAATCTGTGGATTATTAGTATCCCTCTTTGCCTTCGGTATCTCGTTCGTTCCGCCGAGCACGCTGCCAAGATCATCCGATTCCGCTTATCTGGGTGTCTTAATCATTAGCTTTATTATTGCGCTGATACTGCCATTTATCATCTACGCCTTCCACCACAAGTGGGGGCACCACCATCACAATGACAATCCCCAGCACCTCAGTGCCCAGGATGTCATTCCAGCAGTACCACCAATTACTCGTGGTGAGCATCACATTGTCCCAGAAGCTGTTTCAGATGAAAACGAGACAGCAAGTAAACCTGCACATCAAAATTAGGAGGTTATCTATTTATGGCTGGATTATATGGTAAAAACAGTAAAGAAAATCGTAACTTTCTCGATCCCATTTTTGGTTCCTATGCTTCGGATCACCCTCTTCCAAAGTATCAGCTGAACGAAAAGCCGGTGGAACCGCGGATTGCCTACCGGATCGTTAAGGACCAACTTCTGGATGAAGGAAACGCCCGTGAAAACCTGGCAACCTTCTGTCAGACTTACATGGAACCAAATGCAACGAAAATCATGGCCGAAACAATGGATAAAAACGCCATTGATAAGTCAGAATACCCACGGACGGCTGAACTAGAAAACCGCTGTGTTAACATTATTGCTAACCTCTGGCACGCTCAACCCGCTGAGAACTACATGGGGACTTCCACGGTCGGTTCTTCTGAAGCATGTATGCTTGGTGGCCTGGCAATGAAGTTTGCCTGGCGGGAACGGGCCAAGAAGCTGGGCCTGGACATTCACGCCCACAAGCCAAACCTGGTTATTTCTTCCGGCTACCAAGTTTGCTGGGAAAAATTTGCCACCTACTTTGACATTGAACTGCGGACCGTCCCAATGGATGAACAGCACCAGTCGCTTAACATGGAAAAGGTAATGGACTATGTTGACGAATACACGATTGGGATCGTTGGTATCATGGGGATTACCTACACAGGCCGTTATGATAACATCGCCAAGCTGAACGACCTGGTCGAAGCCTATAATAAGACGACTCCTTACAAGGTTTACATCCACGTTGATGCCGCCTCAGGTGGTTTCTACGCACCGTTCATGGAGCCAGATATCAAGTGGGACTTCCAGCTGAAGAACGTTGTTTCCATTAATTCGTCAGGTCACAAGTACGGCCTGGTATACCCAGGGATTGGTTGGGTTCTCTGGCGCGACAAGCAGTTCTTGCCAGACAAACTGATCTTTAAGGTCAGCTACCTTGGTGGTGAACTGCCGACCATGGCGATCAACTTCTCACGGAGTGCCTCGCAAATCATCGGTCAATACTACAACTTTGTCCGCTTCGGCTTTAATGGCTACAAGGAAATCCAAAAGCGGACCCATGACGTTGCCGTCTACCTGTCCAGTGAAATTGCCAAGTTAGGCCACTTTGAAATCGTCAATGACGGTTCCGAACTGCCAATTGTCTGCTACAAGCACAAGATTAACGATGGCGTTGACTGGACCCTCTACGACCTGGCTGACCGTCTCCGGATGAAGGGTTGGCAAGTACCAGCCTACCCACTGCCGGAAAACCTCGACAACATCGAAGTTCAACGGATTGTCTGCCGGGCTGACCTGGGAATGAACATGGCCCACGACTTCATTGAAGATATGAAGCGGGCAATTGACGAGTTAAATAACTCCCACATTGTCAGCCACCAACGGACTGAGCTCAAGAAGTACGGCTTTACCCACTAGTATTGAGCTGTGCCTAGCCTGATAATTTAATTCCACCTACTCCCCCAAGTGACCTGGTTAGTTGCTTGGGGGAGCTTTTTTGTGTGGGGAAGAAAGTTGGTCAAAAGCTGGCTCGTCAGCTGCTGCACTGCCGCCTTATCATCCTTGAAATAGCTAAGGGACCGGGGCTCATTCCCAACTGCTGCCAGCCAAAAGTCTCCTCGACTGGCAGCACGTCCGAACCCATCGCTAGTGGCCTCCAAAAAACGTTTAAAATAAAAAATCACTTACCATTGCGGCGCACGGGGTTTCCGCATTCGAGCTAGACTAGGGTCGCCCCACCATCGTAACGCTCTATGCCATCAATGATAGTGATTCTTTATTACGTATTTAGTTTGTCAGTAATTAGTCGACGAATTCCAAGATAACCATTGGAGCGCCGTCACCACGACGAGGCATGGTCTTCAAAATCCGCGTGTAACCACCGTTCCGGTCTGCATACTTTGGTGCAAGTTCTTCAAACAGGTGTTGAAGTGCAGATTGGATCCGAATGTCATCGCCGTCTTCCTTAACATCCGCAACAACATTACGGATAAAGGCAGCAGCCTTCCGGCGAGAAGCAAGGTCACCGTGCTTAGCAAGTGTAACCATCTTGTCAGCGGTCTTGCGAACTTCCTTTGCACGTGCTTCAGTAGTGGTAATCTGACCATTAACGATCAAATCAGTAGTTAAATCACGTAATAAAGCTTTACGTTGTGAACTTGTACGTCCTAATTTACGGTAACTCATGAACTGGTTCCCTCCTTTGCAATTGGTATCAATTAATCATCCTGGCGGAATGAAACGCCAAGGTCATTTAATTTGAGCTTAATTTCTTCTAATGACTTCTGTCCTAAGTTCCGAACCTTCATCATGTCAGAAACGGTCCGATCAGTCAGTTCCTTAACGGTGTTAATTCCCGCACGCTTGAGACAGTTGTATGAACGAACAGACAAGTCCAGTTCCTCAATCGTCATTTCAAGCGTCTTTTCCTTGTGGGTTTCTTCCTTTTCAACCATCACTTGGGCATTTTGCGCCGTTTCAGTCAGGTTAACAAACATTGCCAAGTGTTCAGTCAAAATCTTAGCACCCAAACTAACCGCTTCGGTTGGTGTAATTGAACCATCAGTCCAAACATCCAGGGTCAACTTGTCGAAATCACTCCGTTGACCAACCCGCGCATTTTCCACGGTGTAGTTTACACGTTCGATTGGAGTATAAATGGAATCAATTGGCAGTACACCGATGGCCAAATCTTCCATCCGGGCCTTATTATCATTAGCTGAAAGGTAACCACGACCTTTATCAGCTGTCATCTTAATGTGTAATTCTGCACCATCAGCGACAGTTGCAATATGCAAATCAGGGTTCAAGACAGATACTTCGCTATCACCTTGAATATCACCGGCGGTTACTTTAGCAGGTCCCTTGACGTCTAATTCCAAGTCCTTTTGGTCTTCAGAATTGATTTTCAGCGAAACCTTTTTAAGGTTTAAGATAATCTGGGTAACATCTTCAGTAACACCCTTCACCGTGCTGAATTCGTGCAAAACACCATCAATTTGCATGGTAGTAATTGCTGAACCTGGCAATGAAGCAATGAGAACCCGTCTCAGTGAGTTACCAAGAGTCGTCCCATAACCGCGCTCAAGTGGTTCTACAACAAACTTGCCGTAGTTATCCGTTTCTTCAACTTTATGAATGTTTGGCTTTTCAAATTCGATCATTCTATCCCTGTACCCCTTTCAAACGTGGTGCGCATTTTTAACAAAAGACAAATTGTGGAAAACAGGTTCTCCACCAAATGTCCATTAAACACGACGACGCTTTGGAGGACGAGAACCATTGTGTGGGACTGGAGTTACATCGCGGATTGCGGTAACTTCCAAACCAGTTGCTTGCAGAGCACGGATTGCAGCTTCACGCCCAGAACCTGGACCCTTAACTTCAACTTCAACAGTCTTCATACCGTGTTCCATAGCTTGCTTAGCAGCAGCTTCTGAAGCCATTTGGGCAGCAAATGGAGTTGACTTCCGTGAACCCTTAAAGCCCAAGACACCAGCTGATGACCAAGCAACGGCGTTACCTTGAACGTCAGTAATCATGATCAAAGTGTTGTTAAATGTTGAGTGAATGTGCGCAACACCAGTTTCAACATTCTTCTTTGCACGACGCTTACGCGTACCTTTTTTGGTTGCCATATCTAGTACTAACCTCCTTTTTTATAAAATTAAATTACTTCTTCTTGTTAGCGATGGTTACCGCCTTACCCTTACGAGTACGAGCGTTGTTCTTCGTGTGTTGACCACGAACTGGTAAACCACGACGGTGACGCATACCACGGTATGAACCAATTTCTTGCAGACGCTTGATGTTCATTGAAACTTCCCGGCGCAAGTCACCTTCCACTTGGATGTTTTCAACTTGACCACGGATCTTTTCTTCTTGGTCCGGAGTTAAATCACGAACACGAACATCTTCAGAAACACCGGCAGCTTCCAGAATCTTCTTAGCAGTGGAATCACCGATACCGTAAATATAAGTTAAGCCGATTACAATTCGCTTGTCACGAGGTAAATCGACACCTGCAATACGAGCCATTTAGTGCACCTCCATTCCTATATAATAAAATTACTTACCTTGACGTTGCTTGTGCTTTGGGTTAGCAGAGCAAATCACCATAACACGTCCATGACGCTTAACGATCTTGCAGTGCTCGCACATCCGCTTGACTGATGGTCTTACTTTCATCCTTAAAAATCCTCCTAAGAGTTCCTAGATCAACAATTATTACTTAAACCGGAACGTGATCCGACCCTTGGTAAGGTCATATGGAGACATTTCAACCTTTACTCGGTCCCCAGGCAGAATCTTGATGTAGTGCATCCGAATCTTTCCTGAGACATGAGCAAGAATCTCCGCCCCATTTTCCAGTTCAACTTTAAACATCGCGTTAGGCAGGGTTTCAGTAACCTTACCCTCAACTTCAATCACATCGGCTTTTGCCACGAAACGGTTCCTCCTTGCTTAATCAAGAAATTACGTAAAAACGGTGGAAAGCGCACTACTCCCCACTGTCAGCTAGATAAACCTTGCCTAGTTTAGCATAAGTAGCTGTCTAGCGCAAGTTATCAAGCATCTTTAGAGACTATTAAGCACTTTCTTGACATCTGCATAAACCTTATCGATGTCCTGTTGGCCATCGATCGTGTGCAAAACACCTTGCTTTTGGTAGTAATCTACCAGTGGGGTGTTCAACTTAATGTTGACATCCAAACGATTCTTGACCGTTTCTGGCTTATCGTCATCACGTTGGTAGAATTCGTGGCCGCCACAGACGTCACACGTTCCTTCTACCTTTGGCGCATTGTAAATCTTATGATACGTTGCACCACAATTGCGACAAATAAACCGACCACTTAACCGTTCTACCAGCACATCTGGTTCGACGTGAATATTGATGACAGCATCTAATTGCCGGTTACTCTCAGCTAACATCTTATCCAAAGCCGCAGCCTGGTTAAGATTGCGAGGAAAGCCATCAAGCATGAAGCCCTTGGCAGTATCATCCTGGGCAAGTCGTTCCTTAACAATGCCGTTCGTCACTTCATCCGGAACTAATTCACCCTTATCGATGTACTTCTTAGCTTCAACTCCCATTGGCGTTTCGTTTTTAATTGCCGCACGGAAGATGTCCCCAGTTGAAATATGAGGAATATCGAAATCTTCCACAATCTTTTGCGCTTGGGTACCCTTACCGGCACCAGGCAACCCCATTAAAACAAGGTTCATACTCATTTGCCATTTCCTCCTTCTGGTTCACGAATAAATCCAATATATTCACGCTTCATCGTTAACCCGTTTAATTGACGGATAACATCCAGGGCAATCTGGACGATGATCAATAAGCTGGTCCCACCCAAGCCGATTGACTGGCTAAGGTTCCAGACGTTGCTGGCAATCAGTGGGATTAAGGAGATCAATCCCAAGAAGAGCGAACCAACCGTACTTAAACGCATTAACAGACCTGAAACAAAAGTTTGCGTTCCTTTTCCCGGCCGAACACCAGAAATGTAGGAACCCTGCTTTTGCAAGTTTTCTGCGAGCTTTTCCGGATTAACCTGAACAAAGGCGTAGAAAAAGGTAAATACAACAATCAACAACGTATACAAGGCGATCCCCGGACCGGATTGCATATTAAAAATCGTTGTCAGTACTTGATACCAAGTGTCACCACCATGGTTTTGCTGGAAAGCCATCAAGATCGTTTGCGGGGTTGAAATAAAGGAACCAGCGAAGATGACTGGAATAACCCCAGAAACGTTAATCTTTAACGGGAGGTAACTGCTTGATGGTGAAGTAGTTGTCCGACGAGTATACTGAATCGGTAACCGACGTTCAGCTTGTTGGACCCAAGTTACGAACGCCACAATGATTAATAATGCTACAACAACTAACGCAATGAAGCCGATTCCTGACCATAAGGCCGCACCGGATTCTCCTGCAATTTGATCGTCCCAGAGTTGCCGCATCGCACCGGGCATTTGTGCAACAATCCCGGCAAAAATCAGCATTGAAACACCATTACCGATACCACGTTCGGTAATCATGTCCCCCATCCAGGTAGCAAACATCGTCCCCGCCGTCAGAATCAAACCAATCGTTAGGTAAGTCTGCGGATTGGGGTGGTTAACCAATTTAATCGTGCTTAACGCGTTGAACCCGGCGGTAATCCCAATTGATTGGATAAATCCAAGGACAATCGTTAACCACCTGGTTGCCTGGTTAAGTTTTCGCCGACCAACTTCCCCTTGCTTACTCCATTCAACAAACCGCGGAACAATATCCATCTGCAGCAGTTGAACAACAATCTGGGCGGTGATGTACGGGGAAACCCCCATTGCAAACAACGAGTAGTTTTCCAAGCCACCACCACTAAAGGTATTGAGGATCGATGCTAACCCGGTCGAGGAAATTTCCTGCAAAGCTGCAGCGTTAACTCCAGGAACAGTGATAGCCGCCCCAATTCGGTAAACAATCAACACGAATAAGGTAAAGAGAATCTTCTTCCGAATCTCCTTAACCTTTAACGTGTTTATGACGGCTTTGAACAAATTACATCACCTCAGTTTTACCGCCAGCAGCTTCAATTGCTGAAACCGCTGAAGCAGAAAACTTGTTAGCCTTAACAGTTAACTTCTTTTCCAGCTTACCGCTACCAAGAACCTTAACACCGCTCTTCAAGTTCTTAACGATTCCGTTTTCTACCAGAACTTCTGGAGTAACTTCAGCACCGTCATCGAACTTGTTCAGGGCAGTCAAGTTAACAATAGCGTATTCCTTGCGGTTGATGTTGGTAAAACCACGCTTAGGAATTTGCCGGTAGAGTGGCATTTGACCCCCTTCAAAACCAAGACGAGTCTTGCCGTGAGCCTTTTGACCCTTAGTACCACGTCCTGAAGTGAAACCGTGACCTGATGAAAGACCACGACCCTTACGAAGACGCTTTGAACGAGAACCTTCAGCAGGCTTCAATTCATTTAACTTCATTTGGTAGGCACCTCCTTATTATTTAGTTTTAATTACTTAACTTCTTCGATTGAAACTAAGTGTGCAACTTTGAAAATTTGACCACGTGTTGCGGCATTGTCTGGCAGAATGTTTGAACTGCCGATCTTGCCTAAGCCCAAGGCCTGAACGGTCTTCCGTTGGGTTGGTTCACGGTGGGCAACACTGTGGATTAAGGTAACTTTAACTTTAGCCATAATTAGTGCCCTCCTTATTCAGCCAAGTGATCTACTGAAACGCCACGAAGCTTAGCAACTTCGTCAGCACTCTTCAATTGCTTCAGACCTTCGAAAGTAGCCCGAACCACGCTGATTGGCGTGTTGGAGCCCAGACGCTTGGAAGTAACATCGGCAACCCCGGCCAGGTCCATAACGTTACGAACCGCACCACCGGCAGCAACCCCGGAACCTTCAACGGCGGGCTTCAACATGATCTTACCACCGCCGTAAGTACCGATAACTTCGTGCGGAATAGTAGTACCAACGATTGGAACAGTAATCAGGTTCTTTTCAGCAGCAGCTTGAGCCTTGCGGATGGCTTCTGGAACTTCTTGAGCCTTACCAGTACCAAAACCAACGTGACCCTTACGATCGCCGACGATAACAAGGGCAGCAAACCGCATCCGACGACCACCCTTAACAACCTTGGTAATCCGGTTGATAGCAACAACTTGATCGTCTAAGTCCAACTTTGCTGGATCAATGTATTCTGACATTGCAGGTTATTCCTCCTTTTCCTTAGAATTTAAGTCCGTTTTCACGAGCAGCTTCAGCCAAAGCCTGAACACGACCATGGTACAGGTACCCACCACGGTCAAACACAACGTTCGTGATGTTTTGGTCAGCAGCACGCTTGGCAATCAATGCACCAACGCCGCTAGCTTGTTCAGTCTTCGTCTTACCACTAACTTCGCTGTCGTTTGTGGAGGCACTTGCGAGCGTCACACCCTTTACGTCATCAATTAATTGAGCGTAAATGTTTTTGTTTGAACGGTAAACACTTAAGCGTGGGCGCTCCGCAGTACCAGAGATCTTGCCGCGAACGCGCATGTGACGGCGTTGACGGATCTTGTTCTTATCTGGTTTAGAAATCACAACAGTCACCTCTTATTAAATAGTATAGTTTAATTCGTAGACGGTAGATTAACCTCTCAAGGTTACTTACCAGTCTTACCTTCCTTACGGATGATGTGTTCGTTTTCGTAACGAATACCCTTACCCTTGTATGGTTCAGGTGAACGAACGGCACGAACTTGGGCAGCAAAATCACCAAGGTGTTCCTTGTTGATGGAGCTTAATTCGATAGTAGTGTTGTCAGGAACCTTAATGTCAATATCTTCCGGCTTGTCCATTTCAACTGGGTTGGAGTAACCAACCGTCAAAATCAGCTTGTTGCCCTTGAATTGAGCACGGTAACCAACACCGACTAACTTCAGGACCTTCTTGTAACCATCAACAACACCTTCAACCATGTTGTTAACGTTTGCCCGGGTAGTACCGTGAATCATCTTCATCTTGTTGGAATCATCATCACGGTCAAACTTAATCACGTTGTCAGCAACCGTCATCTTAATCAAAGGTGAGATTTCACGTGACAAAGTTCCCTTAGGACCCTTAACAGTTACGACGTTGCCTTCCTGGGATACTTCTACACCTTGTGGCAAGTCAATTTCCTTGTAACCAATACGACTCATGCGTGCACCTCCTAGCTTTATATAATATCTTACCAAACGTAAGCGATAACTTCGCCACCGATTTTTTTGGCGCGAGCTACCTTGTCGGTTACAACACCCTCAGATGTTGAAATAATAGCAATACCTAATCCGTTAAGAACCTTTGGCACAGCATCAGCCTTAACATAAGACCGCAGACCAGGCTTTGAAATCCGCTTCAAGCCAGAAATAACGCGTTGACCGTCGTTGCCATATTTCAAGAACACACGGATGATGCCTTGCTTGTTATCGTCAACATATTCAACATCGCGAACGAAACCTTCATTCTTCAAGATTTCGGCGATGTCCTTCTTCATCTTAGATGCAGGAACCTCAACTGATTCGTGTTGTGCCATGTTAGCATTACGAATCCGCGTTAAGAAATCTGCAATTGGATCGCTCATAGACATCGATGTTTTCCTCCTTTTGTCGGTGATTTGTTTACCAGCTAGCCTTCTTTAAACCAGGAATTTGTCCCTTGTGGGCAAGTTCACGTAAGCAAATCCGGCATAGGTGGAATTTACGGTAAACTGAGTGCGGACGTCCACAACGTGCACAACGCGTGTATTCACGACTTGAGAACTTCGCTGGACGGTTGCACTTAGCAATCATTGATTTTTTAGCCAATTTGTGGAACCTCCTTATTTAGCAAATGGCATGCCGAGTTGGGCAAGTAATTCATGTGATTCTTCATCACTTTCAGCAGTAGTAACAATGACTACGTCCAAGCCCCGAACCCGGTTAACCTTATCGTAATCAATTTCAGGGAAAATTAATTGTTCATGGATACCAAGAGTGTAGTTACCACGACCATCAAAGGCCTTGTTGCTTACACCGTGGAAGTCACGAACCCGTGGCAATGCTACGTTGATTAACTTGTCCAAGAAATCATACATCCGTTCACCACGTAAGGTTACCTTAGCACCAATTGGCATTCCTTCACGAAGACGGAAGCCGGCGATGGACTTCTTAGCCTTAGTGATCAATGGCTTTTGACCAGCAATCAAGCCCAATTCTTCAACGGCTTCGTCCAAGTTCTTGGAGTTAGTAGTGGCATCACCAACACCCATGTTCAAGACGATCTTGTCGACCTTTGGCGCTTGCATCGTTGAAGTGTAGTTGAACTTTTCAATCAATGCAGGACGGATTTCGCTTTCGTACTTAGCTTTTAAACGGTTTTCCATTAGTAATTATTCCTCCTTTCCTCGATTAGTCGATGGTCTTGCCAGACTTCTTGGCAACCCGAACCTTCTTGCCATCAACGAACTTGTAACCAACACGGGTTGGTTCGTTGGTAGAAGGATCAATCAGCATTACGTTTGAAGCATTGATAGCAGCTTCAGTTTCAATAACGCCACCGTTAGGATTTGCGTTGCTTGGCTTTTGGTGTTTCTTAACCATGTTAATGCCTTCAACGATTACACGGTTTTGGGCAGCGAAGATTTGCTTAACGTTACCTTCCTTACCCTTGTCTTTACCGGCGATAACGCGAACTTTGTCACCTGTTTTAATGAGCATGTTGATTGTGCACCTCCTTATTTTTGGTTAATCTTACAGAACTTCTGGAGCCAGAGAAACGATCTTCATGAAGTCATCGCCACGAAGTTCACGAGCGATTGGCCCAAAAATACGGGTACCCTTAGGGCTCTTATCGTTGTTGATCAAAACAGCGGCGTTTTCATCAAACTTGATGTAAGAACCATCCTTACGGTGCAGACCATGCTTGGTCCGTACAACGACAGCCTTAACAACGTCACCTTTCTTGACAACGCCACCTGGTGTTGCCTGCTTTACAGTAGCAACAATAATGTCACCGATGTTACCAGTCTTAACTCGGGAACCACCCAAGATCTTGATGACAAGGATTTCACGAGCACCGGAGTTATCAGCGACCTTCAACCGACTTTCCTGTTGAATCACGGTTAATGTCCTCCTTCCATTTACAAATAAGAATTAGAATACGAATTTAAGAGTTATCTGCTAATTAAAGGGTAGCAGCCTTTTCGACAACTTTTACAAGACGGAAACGCTTCTTAGCTGATAATGGCCGAGTTTCCATGATTTGTACAGTGTCGCCGGTCTTTGCTTCGTTGTTTTCATCGTGTGCGTAGAACTTCTTTGAGTACTTAACACGCTTGCCGTAAATTGGGGCACTCTTGTAAGTGTCGATTACGACAGTGATGGTCTTGTCCATCTTGTCAGAAACAACGCGGCCTTGATAAACCTTGCGTGCATTACGTTCTTCACTCATGCGCTAATCCTCCTTTTCGTATTCTTATTTGTTTAATTCTTGTTGACGAAGAACTGTCTTAACCCGTGCAATGTCCTTACGTACTTTTTTAAGGCTTGCAGTGTTTTCCAATTGACCAGTAGCTAATTGGAAACGCAAGTTAAACAATTGTTCCTTCAATTCCTTTTCACGGTCAAGTAGCTTGTCAGTGGTTAATCCATTCAGTTCTTGTACGTAATCTTTACTTTTCATTAGATTGTCCACCTACTTCCTCACGTTGTACGATCTTAGTGCGAACTGGCAACTTGTGACCGGCAAGACGTAAAGCTTCACGAGCGACTTCTTCAGAAACGCCCCCTACTTCGAACATTACCTTGCCGCGCTTAACTGGAGCAACCCATCCTTCAGGAGCACCTTTACCGTTACCCATCCGGACACCAACACCTTTACTGGTGTAGGAAAGTTGAGGGAAGATCTTGATCCAAACCTTCCCACCACGCTTCATGTAACGAGTCATCGCAATACGAGCGGCTTCGATTTGCCGGTTGCTGATCCAGTGGGAATCAAGTGCTTGCAAACCAAATTCACCAAAGGTAACCGTCTTGCCACCCTTAGCTTCGCCACGCATGTGACCACGTTGAACCTTACGGTGCTTTACTCGCTTTGGTACTAGCATGTTTTACTTCCCTCCTTGTTCATCATCATTTTCATTCTTCTTGGTAGGAAGAACTTCACCACGGTAGATCCAAGTCTTAACACCCAGGACACCGTAAGTAGTGTTCGCTTCATCCCAAGAGTAATCAATGTCGGCACGGAGAGTGTGCAATGGAACAGTACCGTCAGAGTATGATTCAACCCGTGACATATCAGCACCGTTCAAACGACCAGCAACTTGAGTCTTAATACCCTTAGCGCCGGCACGCATAGCCCGTTGCATTGCTCCACGCATTGCACGACGGAAAGCAATCCGTGCTTCGAGTTGCCGTGCGATGCTTTCACCAACCAGGTGTGCATCCAAGTCTGGCTTCTTGATTTCCACAATGTTGATGTGGACACGCTTGCCAGTTAACTTGTTTAATTCCTTACGAAGTGCTTCAACTTCTGAACCACCCTTACCAATAACCATTCCTGGCTTGGCAGTGTGAATTGAAACGTTGACGCGGTTTGCGGCACGTTCAATTTCAACGGTTGATACAGAGGCATCAGCAAGTCGCTTTTCAATGTACTTACGGATCCGAAGGTCTTCGTTCAGGTAGTTAGCAAAGTCTTTATCAGCGTACCACTTTGCAGTCCAATCGCGAATGACTCCGACACGAAAACCATTAGGATTGATCTTTTGACCCACTATTTATTCCTCCTATCGTTCTGTAACAACCACTGTGATGTGACTAGTCCGCTTGTTAATTGGTGAAGCAGAACCCTTTGCACGAGGACGGAACCGCTTTAAAGTTGGTCCTTCGTTTGCGTAGGCTTCGCTGACAACCAATGAAGCACGATCTAAATCAAAGTTGTTTTCAGCGTTTGCAACAGCAGAATTTAAGACTTTTTGAACATCTGAAGCGGCACCACGGCTGGTGAACTTCAGAATAGCGAATGCTTCAGCAACGCTCTTGCCGCGAATTGCGTCTAAAACAAGGCGAACCTTGCGGGCAGGAACACGGACCATCTTGGCAGTTGCCTTAGCGGAAGTGATGTTTTCAGCCATTTCTTAATTCACCCTCCTTTACTTACCTGTCTTCTTGTCATCAGTTGCGTGACCGTGGAAAGTACGAGTTGGCACGAATTCGCCCAACTTGTGACCTACCATGTCTTCTTGTACGTAAACTGGTACGTGCTTCCGACCATCATAAACAGCAAATGTGTAACCAATGAAGCTTGGGAAAATGGTAGAACGACGTGACCAGGTCTTGATGACCGTCTTCTTTTCAGAACCTTCCTGCTCCTTAACCTTCTTCAGTAACGAAGCATCGGCGAAAGGTCCCTTCTTCAAACTACGACCCATTTAGTGTACCTCCTCTCGGGTAATAAACGTAATATATTAACGAGTGTGTGGACCGCGCTTCCGACCACGAACAATGAACTTGTTTGAACGAGCCTTATGTGAACGTGTCTTCTTACCAACGGTCTTCTTACCCCATGGAGACAGAGGAGATGGTAAACCAACTGGTTGCTTACCTTCACCACCACCATGTGGGTGATCATTAGGGTTCATAACAGAACCACGAACGTGTGGACGTTGACCAGCGTAACGGGTCCGACCAGCCTTACCCTTGATTAAGAGGGCGTGTTCGTCGTTACCAACAGTACCGATAGTGGCACGGCAGGTAGCAAGAACCATCCGTACTTCACCAGATGAAAGACGTACCAAGACGTACTTTTCATCCTTACCAAGTAATTGAGCAGAAGCACCTGCTGAACGAGCAAGCTGACCACCCTTGCCTGGCTTTAATTCAATGTTGTGAATAACAGTACCAACTGGAATGTTCTTCAATGGAAGAGCGTTACCAACCTTGATATCTGCATCTGGACCAGATTGAACAGTCATGCCAACCTTCAGACCCTTAGGAGCGATGATGTATGACTTGGTACCATCAGCGTAACCCAAGAGTGCGATGTTAGCAGTACGGTTTGGATCGTATTCGATGGCCTTAACAGTTGCAGGAACATCATCCTTGATCCGCTTAAAGTCAATGATCCGGTATTGACGCTTAACACCACCACCACGGTGACGAACAGTAATGTGACCATAGCTGTTCCGGCCGGCAGTGTGCTTTAATGGAGCCAACAATGACTTTTCAGGCGTCGTCTTCGTGATTTCAGCGAAGTCGTAACCGTTCATGTTCCGGCGACCGTTAGTAGTAGGTTTGTACTTACGAATTCCCACTATGTTTTCCTCCTTTTTTTAATGATTAGTTTTCACTGTTGTCGTTGAACAGCTTAATTTCATCTGAATCAGCAGAAAGAGTAACGATTGCCTTACGACGACGCTTAGTGTAGCCGACGTAACGACCTTGACGCTTCTTCTTGCCCTTAACATTCATGATGTTAACCTTAACAACCTTCACACCGAAGATTTCTTCAATGGCATTCTTGACCTGAGTCTTAGTTGCCCGTAAATCAACATCAAAAGTGTAACGCTTGTCGTCCATCCCGGCCATTGAGGCTTCGGTAACAACTGGACGTAAAATAATATCGCGTGCTTCCATTATGCGAGCACCTCCTCTACTTGAGAAAGAGCTGACTTAGTAATGATTACCTTTTGGGCGTCAGCAACGTTTAAGATGTTAACCCCGGCAGGAGTAACAACAGTTGCGTTTGCCAGGTTGCGTGCTGATAATGCAGCGTTCTTGTCGTCGTCAGTAACAACGATCAAGGCCTTTTCAGCAACGTTCAGGTTGTTCATTACCCCAGCAAATTCCTTGGTCTTTGGTGCATCAAAGTTCAATGCATCAACAACAACTAATGTGTTGTCGAGAACCTTTTGGGAAAGTGCTGACTTGATTGCAAGTTGACGAACCTTGCGTGGCAGGTTGTACTTGTATGAACGTGGAGAAGGTCCGAAGACGATTCCACCACCACGGAACTGTGGTGCCCGAATTGATCCTTGACGAGCACGACCAGTACCCTTTTGCCGCCATGGCTTCTTACCACCGCCGCTAACCGCAGAACGGTTCTTAACGGCGTGGGTACCTTGGCGCAAAGAAGCACGTTGACGCAGGATAGCATCAAATTCAGCGTTTTGGTTTGGTTCGATACCAAACACAGCGGCGTTTAATTCGATCGTGCCGTTTTGGCTACCATCTTGCTTGTACAAATTAACGCTAGTCATTATTAACTTCCTCCTTTCTGATTATTTGTTGTGTTGCTTGCTCAGGCTCTTCTTAGTGTTAGCCTTCACAGAGTTCTTAATCGTAACGTATGACTTGTTAGCGCCAGGAACGTTACCCTTGATGAGCAAGACATTGTTATCCAAGTCAACCTTAACAACTTGTAAGTGTTGCATCGTAACAGTCTTGTTACCCATCCGGCCTGGGAGCTTCATGCCCTTGAAGACACGGTTAATGATGGCACCCAGCGAACCTGGACGACGGTGGTAACGAGAACCGTGAGCCATTGGTCCACGTGACTGGTTATCCTTGTGAATGTTACCTTGGTAACCATGACCCTTGGTAACACCCGTAACGTCGACTGTTTCACCTTCAGCGAAGACGTCAGCCTTAACTTCGTCTCCTACCTTGATGTCATCCCCTAATTCAGCGTCACGGATTTCACCGATGAAGCGCTTAGGGGTTGTATTTGCTTTTGCTGCATGACCTTGTTCAGGCTTGTTGCTCAAGATTTCGCGCTTGTCATCGAAGCCCAGTTGAACAGCGTTGTAACCGTCATTTTCAACGGTCTTGATCTGCATAACAACGTTTGGCGTTACGTCGATAACAGTAACTGGAACTAATTCACCATTGTCAGTGAATACTTGAGTCATTCCAACCTTTTTACCTAAGATTCCTTTGGCCATGAGTACACCTCCAATTTAATTGTTTTAATAAATTAAGTAGAAATAATTACAACTTGATTTCGATGTCAACACCACTTGGCAGGTCGAGCTTCATTAATGCGTCAACAGTCTTTGGTGTTGGGTCAATGATATCGATCAGACGCTTGTGAGTCCGCATTTCAAATTGTTCCCGAGACTTCTTGAACTTGTGTGGTGAACGGATAACCGTGTAGATAGTCCGTTCAGTTGGTAACGGGATTGGACCTGAAATCTGAGCACCTGTCCGCTTAGCGGTATCCACAATCTTGTCTGCTGATTGGTCAAGGATACGGTGTTCATAAGCCTTTAACCGAATACGAATCTTTTGATTTGCCATTATGTTCCCTCCTTCGTCAGATTTAAAATTTGACTAGCTCCGCGGAAATTACCGCCACATCCTGTGGCAAAGCGGCCGGGTGTGTCGCAACCTTCCGCATCAACACTTCGCAGCTTAAACCAGTATGGGGGCAGGGCAAAACTGCCCGCCAATGCTCAAGCACCTATCCATAATACTAAAGAATCCCAGTCATATCAAGTGTTTAAATCAATTTATTTATTTTGCAATCTTTTTGTAAAGTTTTTTCAAGATAATAAAAAGTGAGCGCAAAAATAAAACGGCTGTGTTTGGTTGGAAAAATCAAACACAGCCGTTTTGAACTTTCGATGAAAAGCCAGCTACGGCATCGTTTTCTACAAAATTAACTACCTTCATCCAGATTTTAAAGGTGCTGCCGCCGCGGCATCAAGATATTAAGAATAATCGCGGTAATCGCTGCAATCGCGATTGGTGATCCCAACAGGTATTGCAACATCTGCGGTGCCGCGTTTAGGACGTGCTTAGGCAGCAGAACCAGGGCAATCGTCAGGATAATTGGCAAGCCGATAACGTAGATGTCGCTTTCGCCCGTATCTAAATTACGGATGACGTTCAAGCCATTCAGCATGATCGTCACGGTAATGATGGCGAATACTCCCCCAATAACCGGTGCGGGAATCGCTGCCAGAAACGCTGACAACTTAGTAAAGAAGCCGAGGAGAATAAACCAGCAGCCGGCGGAAATAAAGGCCCGCTTGCTTGCAACTCCAGTAATCGAGATAATTCCGGCATTGGTGGAGTAACCCGTTACGGGGGTTGTCCCGGCAAAGGCAGCAATCAGACAGCTTAGCCCCTCGCCGACGATTCCGTGATTCCATTGCTTCTTCGTAATCGTATGGTTGGTGACGGCGCCCATGGCAAACCAAGTTCCGGTTGTCTCAGTCGTCAAAATCGCGTAGATAATAATAAAGGTAAAAATCGCCGTAAGGTCAAAGTGAATTCCCCAGTGGAGAATCGTTCGTTGGGGCAGACTAAACCAGGGGGCGGTCGCAACAGAGTGCCAGTCAAAGCGGCCCATGCTTGCACTGAGCGCAGTTCCAACTAATAAGGCAATGACAATCGAACCAGCCTTAAAGAGCTTTTGAACTCTCGGGAAGCGAATACTAATGCCGACACAAATTAGCAGAGTCAGCGCGGTCACCGCTGCCAGCTCCATATTCTGGTAGACGTTGCCAGCCGCCTCAAAGATATTATCATTCAGGGCGGACGGGATTAGAGACAGGCCCACACAGGTGATAATGGTTCCCCCGACCACCGCCGGTACCAGGTAGTTAATAATCTTTTGAAATACCCCGCTCAGTCCGAGAAGGATTAGCAGGACGGCCCCGACGACCAAGGCGCCTAGTAAGGTCGCCATTCCAGCTCCTTTGAGACCCCCGCTGGCCATCACAACACCAGCAGCGGCACTCAGCGGAACAAATGACGGTCCCTGCGACACCGGCATCTTCATAAAGAGTGCCGTTTGCAAAATCGTGCCGATCCCCGCCGCCAAAAAAGTTGCTTGCAGGAGACCAGTTGAATCAGCGGCCCCCATTGCCAGCATCCCGGCGAGAATGATTGGCGGCACGTAAACGTCCATTGCTAGGACGTGCTGTAGTCCTAGCAGGGTCGCTTCCGTTGTCGAAATTTTTTCGTCCGGTCCAACTAATAGTTGTGCTTTTTCTTCCATTTCTTAATTACCTCTCATCAATTCTCAATACCTAATAAAATAACACGAACTATAACGGTTTTCAATAAGTAAATCGTTCGTTAAAGCGTTTAACTAATTTAAAAATAAAAACAGCCGCTGATTTTCATCAACGACTGTCTATCTATCTCATTGGCTCTACAATTTTAAGTACTGATGG
>NZ_AZGE01000019.1 GCF_001434465.1 Limosilactobacillus oris DSM 4864 | reverse complement strand
TTTGTCTAACTTTTTTGTTGCACTTCACTGCTGGCTGAACCTGTTTACATGGACCGGGATTCTCTTAACCTTCGCCCTTGCCGTCGTGCCACCGCAGCAGTGGCAGGCCCTGTTAGGAATATACGTGTTGAGCGTCATCGGCTATTCCGGTGGGAACCTCTTTTATGATAGTTTTCTGACCGACGTGGCGGACGACCGGCAGATGGACCTGGTATCCGCGACCGGTTACGGGATGGGCTACCTCGGTGGAGTCGCGGCCTTTGTTATTTTCCTCGCGGCCCAGTTGAGCAACGGCTTTGGCGGTTTGCTGTCCAGCTATGGCGTGGCCCAGTTTAGCTTTATCGTTGCCGCGGTCTGGTGGATTATTTTCGCCTGGCCTCTGCTTCGTCACGGGCACCAGCGTTATAGCGTAACGGCGGTACGCAACCCCCTGACCGATAGTCTGCGGCGGCTGGTAATGACTTTCCGGCACATCAAACAGTACCGCCGGGTTACCTGGTTTTTGGTCGCCTACTTCTTTTACATTGACGGGGTCGATACCATTTTCACAATGGCAACCGCGATTGGGAAGGACATGGGAGTTGACACTACCACGCTGATGATTGTCTTATTGGTAGTCCAGCTAATTGCCTTTCCGTTTTCCCTCCTGTTACGGCTGGCTGGCCCGGCGGACGTCCAGTCGGGCTGCCGTCCTGACTGGGATTTGCGTTTACTTGTTTATTTGTTTATATGCCTTGAAGCTCGATAGCTTGTTTGATTTCTGGTTCCTGGCAATCTTAATCGGTACCAGTCAAGGCGGGTTGCAGGCTTTGAGCCGGTCCTACTTTGGTCAGCTTATCCCGAAGGAAGCAAGCAGCGAATTTTCGGCTTTTACAATATTTTGGGTAAGTTTTCGGCAATCCTGGGGCCGCTCGTTGTCGGCCTGGTCACCCAGCTAACGGGGAAGTCGACGATCGGGATAACGTCATTAGCAGTGCTGTTTGCCGTCGGGCTGGTTGTTTTTCTGGCCTTGCCACAATCTAGTAAGTGAGCACGCGCTTTTGTGATTCAAGCGGCAGGACAGCTGAAATCTTATGGTATTTGGAGGAATATTTAGTGAGATTAAATGCCCAAGTAATTGTTCGGGCCTGTTCAGGATTAAACTTTATCCTGATCTGGGGTGGAATTTGGCTTGACGACAAAATCAGCAGCAATTGGCTTTTCTACCCATTGATGACCCTCTTTCTGGTTAATAGTGCAGTGCTGGTTATTATGTCTTTAATGGGCCAGCGCAAGTAGGATGGAAATAATCACGAGGCTGGTGAGAAAACGATGGTTTTCTCACCAGCCTCGTGCTAGTTCTTAACTATTATAAAGATAACGTGCGAAATAAGTATCTAACTACGAACGCTAGCCGGCCCGTGCCGTGCCAACTATCGTTCTAGGTTAGCCATACGCCCTGTCGAGAAGGTTATTTCCCATTCACAATTCTGCTTGGAAATACTTAGGCCTTGATAGTACCGTCGGGCTTGAACAGCGGTAGCTTAGCAAGGAAAATGATGTCGTCGCGCTTGGCGGCGTCTCCCTCAGCGAGGATGGCGACCTTGCCGACAACGTGGCTGCCGGCCTTTTCTAGCAGGGTGGCGGCCGAGTGAATGGAGCTGCCGGTGCTGATCACGTCATCGACGAGCAGGACCTTCTTTCCCTGAAGCTGCTGGGCGTCCTGACCGTCGAGGACCAATTCCTGTTTCTGCTTAGTCGTAATTGAATTGACGTCCTGCTCCAGCGGTTTACGCATGTAGCCCTTGATTGATTTGCGGATAACGAAGGAACGGGGGTGCCGTGTGGCGAGGCTGAGGTCGTGGGCGAAGGGGATGCCCTTGCTTTCCACCGTCACGATATAGTCAAACTGTGCTGGCAGCTGGGGTCTAAGCATGTCGGCGGCGGTGCGGGACAATTCATCATCTCCGAGGAGGACAAACGAAGCGATGGCCGTGTCGGCACTGATGGGAATAATCGGCAGTTTGCGCGTCAGGGGACCGAGCTTTAGTTGGTAATAGTTAGTCATGGTGAGCCTCCTTAAATTAAAGACCAAGCAGTGGCAGGACAAACTTCATTGCCCCACCGGCCAGTAAACCGGTAAAGGGATCGACGAGGGCGGTAATCACCAGTGTGGTTGCGGCAGTCAGCTGTTCCTTGCCGGCCAGGGCAGTGGCGGCATTTTCCGGGAAAGTCACGAAGAGACCGAGGACCAGCAAGAAGCCGGCGATGGAGCTGCTGGGGACGTACTTCCCAATCTTGGGCAGCCAGCCGACGAACAGGATCACGGCCATGATCAGCATCATTAGGACTCCGGCAATCACTGGTTCTGGGGCACTCGCCGTCGCGGAGATGATTGTTTCGACCGGGGCACCGCCGAGCAGGCTGGTTCCCATGTCGGCTAGGGCTTGGGAGGAGGTCAAGAGGTTCAGGTTGACGGGGTTGGGCTTAATCCCGGTCATTTGTCCGGTAATCAACCCGTATGAGAGGTTGGCCCCAATATTTAAGCAGGCCAGGCCCAGTGCTCCCCGCAGAATTCGTAGGTTGAAGAGCGGCTTGGTGAAAATGAACCGGCGGACGGTGACGTTCTGGGGCAACTCGTTTTGGTAGTGCTCAACGAAGACCGCAAAGAGACTTGATAGAATGACGGACAGGCAGATTGTCCAGACCAGGTCCTTGGAAATCAAGTAGGTAATGACGGCTGCCGCAATGGAAACCCAGCCAGTCCAGCCGTGGCCCTTGCTCATGTTGAGGGCAATTTTAGCCAGCATAATGCCGACGCCGGCCATCATGCCGGTGATGATATGGTTGCCAAACACCTGCACGATCCTGGTCAGCGTCCCGGTGAGCCCGATAATTAGCATGATGATCGAGCCACCAAAAATGATCGAGGTATACTCGCGGGTGTTCTTCCCCAGATTGCCGGTCAACGCAAGCGACTCGGCCTGAAACGAAACCGGGGCGACGGAACTAAAAGCAAGGTTAATCCCGGAGACTAAGAGAAACGAAAACGTGGTGGGAAAAACGGCAAAGCCAAGGCCCATCGCCATGATCCCCTGGGGAATCCCGTTGAGGACAACGCCGAGCGCCGCCATAATGTCTGCAAACCAGTGCATGTTAACCTCCTAAATACGAACGATATAAATGAAATTGCAAATATTGTTTAACTTTGCTTTGATAATACAAAGAAAATAGTTAAAAATCAATCGTTATTTTAAAAATCGTCGTTGAATGTTCGGAATTTACGGAAAATGGGTCAAAAAACACCGCAAATCGGCTGGCAGGCAGCTAATTTGCGGTGTTCGTCTTTCGGCGTTTAGCAAAGGCACTTTCTTACATTCGCTTGGCGTCCATTCGTTTAACAGCGTAGAAGATAGGGAGGCCAACGATGACGATTCCGATGAAGAGCAGGACACCGGCCGGATCGTTGAACAGTTCGCTGACCAGGACGAAGATTCCACCGGCAATCGCAATGATTGGGACAAGCGGGTAAAGAGGGGTGCTAAAGGGACGGTTCCCCTTATTTTTCTTTCTTAGAATAAAGATCCCAAAAAATGCTAACAGGTAGAAGCAGTAAACAGTGAAGACACAGAGATCCGAGAGGTGGTCGGGATCGAAGAAGAACATCATCACCGTTGCAAGGGCCACAATGAACAATGTGGCAATGACGGGCGACTTCCCCTTGGGCGTAACAAACGATAGAAAACGCGAGAATGGCAGGTCGCCCCGGCGCGCCATTGCGTAAACGATCCGCGGGAAGGTAATCATTTTCCCGTTCAAGGTTCCCATCATCGAGATGATAATTCCGGCCGAGAGAAGTTTGCCACCAATCGCGCCAAAGGCTTTAGTTGCCAGGTAGGCAGTGGCATTTTCGCCCAGATGGTGGATTAAGTTCGCCGGCAGGAACTTGAGGATTCCGATAGTAATTAACGTGTAGATTACTAAGACAGCGGTAATTCCCAAGATGATTGCCCTTGGTAACAGCCTTTGCGGGTTCTTCATTTCACCACCAAGGTTAGCGATTAGGATCCAACCGTCGTAACCGAAGAGGGTAGCTAAAACGGCGACACCGAAGCCCCCAGTAGCGTGTTGAACTTCGGTAACGGTTTGACCGAAGGCGTGCTGGTTACCGAAGAGGAGACCAAAGATAATGATTGCTGCGATTGGGATCATTTTCCCCGTCGTTGTAATGATGGCAAAGATCGCCCCAACCTTGTTTTCAAAAAGGTTCATCACACCGATTGCCAGAACGGTGATGACGGCCAGTGGAATCCGCCACGCGGTGCCAAGACCAAAGAAGTTAGCCATTAAGATACTCATAAACCCGGCAACCGAAGCGATGATTGCGGGGCCGTAGATGATTATCTGCATCCAGCCGGCAAGAAAACCGAGAATCCGGCCGTAGAGATTTTCAATATAGACGTAAAGACCACCGGTGTATGGCATTTGCGCCCCAATTTCGGCGATGGTCAACCCACCAGTTAGGGTAATAATTCCCCCGAATACCCAGGCAGCAATGGCGAGAGTTGACGAACCGGCACTATCAAGGACAGAACCCTGCTTGAAGAAGATTCCTGAACCAATAATTGTCCCCACGACAATCGAAATTGCCGACCAAAAACCTAACGACCGTTTTAGTTCTTCTGTTGGTTGATTATTCATCACCATTCCTCCAATTCAAAATCGGCATAATAAAACCGGGTCCACCCGTAACCATCTGGAAATTGCCAAATGATTAAGTGAACCCGGTAATTTATTAAACCGTTCTATTTTAGGTACACTAAAACCACTCAGCCTCGAATAGAGTTAGAGGCTGAGGAGGAAGATTGTTGCAATTGATTAGCAAATACTAACATTAACATTGATCTTTCTCCTTTCGTGTACTTGATGTTTATTAGAATATCATTAGAGTTTTAATTTTGCAAGCCATAAATTAAAAATTATTCTAATCTATGTTTTATGGTTGGTCATACTTCACTAAAGTGCCAAGCGGTTATTCTGCCTGGGCCGCCCGTTCTTCTTCCGCCTGCAAGCGTTCCTTGATGTATTTGGCGGAGGTAGCGAGCTTTTCTTGCTCTTCCGCGGTTAAGTCGAGCTGCAACTGCTCGACGACCCCGTCGCGACCGACCACTGCCGGGTAGGAAAGGTAGGTGCCGTATTCGGCCCGGTAGTTGGAAACCGGCATAACGGTTCGTGAGTCACTGAGGAGGGCGTTGGTTAAACGGACCGCGGCGGTGGCCACCCCGTAGTTGGTGTACTTCTTTCCCTGGTAAACCAGGTAGCCGCCTTGGCGGGCCCGTTCTTCTAAGTCGGCGAGGTCTAAGTCCCGTTCCTTGACCAGCTCTAACAGGGGCTTGCCAAGAACCCGGACGGTGGACCAGGCAGTGAACTGGGAATTCCCGTGTTCACCGAGGTTAAAGCCGTCGACCGAGCGGGAGTCGACCTTGAGGGCTTCCCCGACCCGGGCCCGCATCCGAGCAGAGTCCAGCAGGGTCCCAGTTCCCATAACGTGCTCCTTTGGCAGACCGGTTAATTTTTGGTACATCGAGGTGATGACGTCACAGGGGTTCGTGACATCGACCAGTTTGCCGTGGAAACCATTATCGACCAGCTTTTTGGCGACCAACGGCACTTGGGTGCGGGTGAATTTAAATTCGGCGAAGCGGTCGTGGTCGGGGGTGTCGACCAGCTTGGATTTCCCGAGGGCGGAGACGACCACGTCACAGTCTGCCAGTTGAGAATCGTCGTTTACCGTCAGGTTGGTGTGGAAGGGCAGGTTTGCCATGGCGTCCCGGAGGTCGAGGGCGTCGGCCTGCACCTTGGCTTCATTTGTGTCATAGAGTGCTAAATCATCTGTAAAACCACCGGCGACGAGGTAATGTGCGACTGTGGCGCCGACGTGGCCCATTCCAACTACTGCTACTTTTCTTGTCATAATAAAACTCCCTTTCGTATGTGTGCTTAATTAGTCGACGACGTTAACCGTGACGTTACCGAAACCGTGGTCAAACTTGGCTTCCCACTTGCCCGCGGTCAGGTGCGGCGGCAGGAGGAAGGTCCCGGAGGAAACTAGCTGGCCGGCCTGGAAAACCTTTCCCTGGGCGGCGAGTTTCTTGACCAGCCAGGCGAGGGATTCGAACGGGTTGCCGAGCACTTCACTGGAGCTGCCGGTGGCTTCTTCCTTGCCGTCATGGTAGAGGGTCACGTTGACGTTGGCGGCGTCCGCAACGGTTGGGAAGACTTCAGCGCTTGGGCGTTCTTCACCATAAACGACGAATCCGCCGACCGCGCAGTCACTCATCACGCTGAACTTGTCGAGGTCGGGGAACCAGTCGGCAAAGCGGCTGTCCGGCAATTCGACGGTCCCACACACGGTGGTCTTATGGAGGAGGTCGTCCAAACTATCGGTCGCCAGCAGGTCTTCAGTGGCCCGGAAGCCAAGCTCGACTTCGAGCAGGGGGTCCATTGTCTGTTCCTTTAGTGATAAGTGGGCTGGGGCAGGCAGAAAGTGGGAGTCGACTTGCTGCCCGTAGAGGGGACTGTCGGAATCAAACATGTCCTGGGTCTGCTTGGAGGTTAGGGAAACCTTGTAGCCGCCGGTCGGGAGTTTCTTGAGGGCGACGAAGCGGTCCTGGACGGCGTAGGCGGTATCGTCATCGGTCACGACACCCTGCCAGTCAGCCATCTGGAGCGGTTCCTTACTTTGGTAGGCCTTTGCGAGGGCCTGGGCGAATGCTTCTTGTTGTTGGTTTAAGGTAACGTGTTGTTCAGTCATTGTAATTTCCTCCTTGAACGTTTGCCGCCGTTACCTTTCGCCCGATCTGGAACGGGCTAATCGTTAACTACGACATAAATATTTATTTTTTTGCGCATGGATTAATTGTTGTTGGATTTGAATGTTGCTAATGTCGCTGTCTGCCATGACCATCACCACCTTTAAGATTGACGAAGAAATAAAAAAGCGTCCTTCCCGGCTCCTATAAGTAGGAACTGAAAAGGACGCTCTGAGCGTGGTACCACCTTTCTTTACGGCTATTAAACCGCCTTAACCAACTGCCGTCCGTAAACGGCAATTAGCCGGCACGATAATGGGTGCTACCAGTACGCTCTACTTGATTCTTCGTTCGACATACGACTCCCGAGTGATTGAAGCGCACGGTCCATCTGCTGGTTCGCACCACCCACCAGCTCTCTGCTACCGGTTCGTGCCCTCGTTCTCGATCAACGTCTTTTGTAATAATTGATTGTTTGTAGGATAGCACCCTATTATGGCAAAATCAAGAGAAAAATTAAAAAAAGATGAGAAAAAATATTGATAATAAAAAGGACACCCGCCAGACAGTACATCTGACGGGTGCCTTACATCATTAATTTGGAGGTTAATGAGTATTTATATGGCCCTGCCCAGCCGTGGGGTCAGCCGGGCAGGCACAGTGCAGTTATTAAACGTTATTGGGAGAGTTCTTCACTAATTTTTCCGTGAGTAGGAGGCGATGTCAGCAAGAATTTCGTTCATGAAGTCGTCCTGGCTCATGCTGTTTTGAGCATCCTCACCGTACTTCCGAACAGAAACAGCGTTGTTCTTGACTTCATCGTCACCGACAACCAGCGTGTATGGAACCTTCTGGGTCTGGGCTTCACGAATCTTGTAACCCATCTTTTCGTTCCGGTCGTCAACCACTACCCGGATTTGGGCGGCCTTCATCTTGTCAGCCAGCTTCTGAGCGTAGTCGCCGTGCTTTTCTTCGCTAACTGGGATGATGTGGACTTGTTCTGGGGCTAACCAGGTTGGGAAAGCACCCTTGTAAATTTCAGTCAGGTAGGCAACGAACCGTTCCATGGTACCAACGATTCCACGGTGGATCATGACAGGCATGTGTTCCTTACCATCCTTACCAACATAGGACAGGCCGAAGCGGTCTGGTTGCATGAAGTCCAGTTGGATAGTGGACATCGTTTCGTCGTTTCCAAGGGCCGTCTTAGTTTGGATATCCAGCTTTGGACCGTAGAAGGCGGCTTCCCCTTCGGCTTCGTAGTAGTCGAGGTTCAGGTCATCCATGGCGGCCTTCAGCAGCTTTTGAGATTCATCCCACATTTCGTCATTCCCGTAGTACTTTTCCTTGTTCTTCGGGTCACGCAGGGACAGGCGGAAGCTGTAATCGGTGATGTCGAAGTCCTTGTAGACGTCCATAATCAAGTTCAGAATCTTAGCGAATTCGTCCCGGATCTGGTCAACAGCAACGAAAGTGTGGCCGTCGTTCAGGGTCATTTCACGAACCCGTTGCAGACCTGACAGGGCACCAGACTTTTCGTAACGGTGCATCATCCCGAGTTCGGCAATCCGCATTGGCAGGTCACGGTAGGAACGGATGTGGTGCTTGTAAATTTGAATGTGGCTTGGGCAGTTCATTGGCCGGATTTCCAGCATTTCGCCGTCACCCATGTCCATTGGCGGGAACATGTCGTCCCGGTAGTGTTCCCAGTGACCAGAGGTCTTGTAGGCGTCCAGGTTCATCAGTACTGGGGTGTAGACGTGTTCATAACCATCGGCAACTTCCCGGTCGATGATGTAACGTTCAATCGTCCGGCGAATAGTTGCACCCTTCGGCATCCAGTATGGTAAACCGGCGCCGACCTTTGGATCAACGAAGAAGAGGTCGAGTTGGTTACCGATCACCCGGTGGTCGTGTTCACGGGCTTCCTGACGCTTTTTCATATCTTCGTCCAGGGCTTCCTTGTTGAAAAAGACGGTCCCGTAAATCCGTTGGAGCATTGGGTTGGATGACATACCCTTCCAGTAGGCGCCGGCAACGGATAAGAGCTTGAGGTGCTTGATGGCGTCACCGTAAAGTAGGATGTCGTCGTCAGCAACGGCCTTGACGTCACCAACTTGGTACATTGCAACCTTGCCGTCCTTAGCAGCTTCCTTGATCAGTTCGCTGGAGTAAGGGTCGTCCTTGACTTCTGCCAGGGCATCATCCAGGTCAACTTCGACAAATTCAACCTTGGCATTCTTGGCCTTAGCCAGTAATGCGTCTTGCAATGCTGATAACTCGTCAGCAGAGACTTGTTGCTCGTCCTTGTCGGAATCAACGTGGAAACCATTTTCATCAGCAACACTTTCACCCAAGCGGATTCCCTTAAATTCTTGGTGTAAGGAATCCTTCAGCAACAGGGAAGCTAACTTCCGTAGTGCTTGTAAACCTTCTTCTGAGTCGCGATCAATCTTCTTGACTGATCCATCAACAGACATAACTGCAATCTGTGCCATATAAATCTCTCCTTTTGGTAAAATAAATTAAAAACGTCCCAAGTGCACAGCAGTAGTGCACTTGGGACGTTAATTAACAATAGTTAGCGTGGTTCCACCCATGTTCAGAACTAAATTCAGCTCTCTCTATGGTGTGTTAACGGACACGACCCGACCAGCCTTATTTCGGCCGGTAATCTAACAAGGTGGTACAAGCAACTGTCGACTCAATGCGGCTTCCAGTCAAGGTCGCAATTCCCTGGTTAAGCAGTGGTTGTTTGCATTTCCTTTTGATTGACTAGAATTATAACACCCATTTTGACTTTGGCAAGTCCTTTTTCAAAAAAGTTAAATTATTAGCGCTGAGTACCGGTGTCAGCAGGGGTGCTACCAGTAGAGTTGCCACTAGGGGCTTGCGGAGTTTGGTTGCCAGAGTTTTGGCTGCCCTGTTGTTGGCTGCCTTGCTGCTGACCAGCATTATTATTCTGTTGTCCCTGTCCTTGACCCTGGTTGGTTGGCGTTTGCTGGTTGCCGGTTTGCCCAGTTGGAATCGAGTAAGAGTAGGTATTACTGGTGCCAGTCGTGCCGGTATCATCGTCATCGCTGCTGGAGCTTGACGAGTGGCGGTGACGGTGACTGCTTGACCGCTTCGAGCTGGTCGAAACGGATTGGTCATTGTTGGTGTTGGTCTTGATTGGGTTGTGCTGTTTGACAATGAAAATAATAATCATTACCAGCAGGATTGTTAGCAAAATTGCCAGGAGGATTTTAAAAATTTTCTTGCCCCGGCCCGGCTTTTGCGGGTGGTGGCCCTTACTGCTTTTTAATTTGCCGGTTCCCCGTTTCTTAGTTCGGGAGTCATAAAGCTGCACCCGGCTTGGTCGTTCTTCGTTGTTATTCAATGTCTTCACCTCATTTAGGAAGTTGTAAAAGAACTTCGGTGTTACTTGTTAGTGGTGTGTTAATACTCAAGTCTATATTATAACATTGTTCATTGCTGGCAAGCGGTAAAACTAAAACGGTCATCCGCTGTGTGCGGGTGGCCGTTTCAGATCATTATTTACTTTGGGAGATTATATGAATTTGGGATTGTCTATAAGATACTCGCCAAAGTTGAAAATTGTGTGAACGAGTTGTGACATTCTTGCGTTAAATTTAGTCGTTCTCTTTCGTCTTGGCGCCTTCCATTGCGGCTTCCTTTTGACCAAAGCCCCGTCCTTCCGCGGCAAAGCGCTTGTCACCGCGGTACAGTTCGATACAAGTCCAAAGCAGCAGGACCAGGATGGCAATAATCGTAATGTAGGCGAGCACGTCAGAGAGTCCCTTGGACCAAATACCAAAGCCTTCGTAAGTGGATGGCAGGTTGTAGAGGTTCAAGAAAGTCAGGGCGATAACGGAAATCCAACCACAGATCTTGACCCAGAGCCGGTTCTTAAATTCACCCATTTCGACCTCACTGTTAGTCATCATCAGCAGTGGCAGCATTGAGAATGGGAGGGCAAAGGCCAGGAAGACCTGCGAGTTTTCCATCAACAGGTTCAGGGCCGTGTGTTGCTGGATGGTGTTTTCACCGGACGTCATGGCAACGCAGGCTAAAACAGGGATAACCGAGATAATCCGGGTTACCAGCCGCCGGGCCCAAAGCGGCATCTTCATGTGGACGAACCCTTCCATGATTACCTGCCCGGTCAGGGTCCCGGTAATAGTTGAGTTTTGCCCAGATGCTAGTAGGGCGACCGCGAACAGGGTCGAGAGGACACCGGACTTAGCAACCGCAATCAGGACCGGGTTGGATAGCATTGAAGTGTTGTTCAAGGCGTCATACAGACCGAAGAAGGAACTATCCTGGACAGCCCCAGTCTTGAAGACTGCAACCCCCATGATTAACAGTAATGAGTTAACGATAAATGCTAGTGATAATTGGATGTTGGAGTCCCAAGTCGTAAAGCGGACGGTCTGCCGAATACTATCAAGGTCGTCATGGTCAATCTTCCGGGTCTGTGAAATTGCTGAGTGGAGGTAGAGGTTGTGCGGCATCACCGTAGCCCCGATAATCCCCAGGGTCCCGGTCAAAGGAGTAATCCCACCGACTTCGGGGTGCTGGGCGATGGCCTTTGCTGACGGCAGCAAGCCCATGAAGACGCCACCCCAGTTTGGGTTAGATAAAGCTACCTGGTAGGCGAAGACAAACAGGATTACCAGAATCAGGCAGGCAACGATGGCCTCAATCTTCCGGAAACCAATCTTGGTCAGTAGCAACAGTACCAGGACATCCAGAACAGTGATGAACACTGACGGAATCAATGGAATGTGGAAGAGCAGGTTCAGCGCGATCGCCGCCCCGATAACTTCCGCAATATCGGTCGCCATAATGGCCAGCTCGGTCATAATCCATAATACGATCCCTAATGCTTTACCGGTCCGTGCCCGTGTTGCCTGGGCAAGGTCCATTTGGCTCACGATTCCGAGTTTAGCCGCCATGTATTGTAGCAACATCGCAATCAAACTTGAAATCAAGATAGTAGTCATCAGGGTATATTGGAAACTTTGACCACCGGTAATGGAAGTTGACCAGTTACCAGGATCCATGTAACCAACAGCAACGAGGGCGCCAGGGCCAGAGTAGGCGAAGAGCGTTCGCCAGAAGCCCTTACCGTGAGGGACTTCAACGGTCCCGTTAATTTCTTCAAGTGACTTACCGTTAGCATACTCAATCAAGTGATGCTTTTTACGTTGATTTTTTGTGTTGTCCACGCCAAATCCACCTTTCTCCTTGTTTTGTTAACTTGATTTGGTAACCAAAATTAACTTAATTCGAATACTTTGTTAGGGTAGCATAAAAAATATTACATTTCAACGGAAAATCGCCGTCTTAACGGCTTTTTGGGCCTTAAAAACGGGTCTGCTGAAAAAGAAGTTGGCGGCTGGTAACCAAAGTAAACGGTTGCAACGAATGCCGGAGGGCGGGGGAAATAAATTTAGAAAAAATTTAAGGATGGCCGCTTTGTTAGGTAAAACGGTCCACTTGATAAACGTTTGACAAGTAGTGATTATTTTCACTATAATAGGGCAGATTTAGTTATTACATCTAAGGAGAATTGATTATGAAAGCACTTGTTTTAACTGGAATTAAGCAGCTCGAAGTCCAGGACGTGGAAACGCCAGAAGTTAAGCCGGATGAAGTTCTGGTTCACACCGCTTACGCCGGAATTTGTGGAACTGACCACGCCCTGTATGCAGGTCTGCCAGGCTCTGCCAGCGCGGTCCCACCGATTGTTTTGGGCCACGAAAACTCTGGGGTCGTTGCTAAGGTTGGTTCTGAAGTTAAGAACGTTAAGGTCGGTGACCGGGTAACGGTTGACCCAAACATCTACTGTGGTGAATGCAAGTACTGCCGGACTTCCCGTCCTGAAATGTGTGAAAACCTTTCTGCCGTAGGTGTGACCCGCGATGGGGGCTTCGAAGACTACTTCACTGCCCCTGCGAAGGTTGTTTACGCCATTCCAGACAGTGTTTCCCTGAAGGCTGCGGCCGTTACGGAACCATTGTCATGTGCCGTTCACGGTGTTGACCTGTTGGAAATCCACCCATACCAGAAGGCACTGGTAATCGGTGATGGCTTCATGGGTCAATTATTTGTTCAGACTCTGCAAGCCTACGGGGTAAGCGAAGTAACGCTGAGCGGTCGCAATGATGAAAAGCTGAAGCTCAACCACGACCGCTTCGGTGCCAAGACCATTAATACTGCTAAGGGTGAACAGATTCCAACTAACGAATACGATATCGTAATCGAAGCCGTTGGTCGGCCAGAGACCCAGGAACAGGCTGTTGAAGCTGCTGCCCGGGGTGGTCAGGTTTCCATGTTCGGTGTCGGTAACCCTGATGACAAGTTCTCCATCAACAGTTACGAAGTCTTCCAGAAGCAACTGAAGATCCAGGGTGCTTTCATTAACCCTTACTGCTTCGAAGACTCCATTGCACTGATGGCTTCTGGCAAGGTTGATGTCCTGCCATTGCTTTCCCACGAATTTGACGTTAAGGAAGTTGACGACTTCGTTAACGGCCGGATTAAGAATGTATCTAAGGCCGTTGTTAAGCTGGCCGGTGAGGAAGCATAAGCGATTACAAGTTATTTCCCGGGAAATTCCCCGGGATTTTTTATGCAGCAAAGTTGACACCGTGTCACTTAGAGCCTATACTAATTGATAATCAATCGAGTGACATGGTGTCACGGAAAGGAAAAATTATGCCAAGTCAAACGTTTGAAAATTTACCTCAGAGTAAGCAGGCCTTAGTTCGCCAGGCCCTTTTAGAAGAATTTAGTAACCATGACCTAGCCGACGCCCAGGTGGCGCGAATTGTCAAAAATGCCCAGATTGCGCGGGGGGCCTTTTATAGGTATTTTACTGACTTAACTGCTGCTTACCGCTACCTGTACCAATTTGCGATGAATGACCTCCACGATGACAGCATTCGGACACACCGGCTTTTGACGGCCGAGGAGTATGTTGCCCAGGTGACGGCATTTCTGGAGCAGGTGACTGCTAGTCCGTATTATGAGCTGATTCAACGCCACTACGCCGTCAACGAAGCGCTGCTGCATACCCAGGCGGTGCCCCGGTTAAGGCCTACCAGCGCGACGGAGTGGGCAGTAATGGTATTAGTACATGAGACGATTAAGGAGGCCCTCTGGCAGCCTCAGGATAGTTCACAGGCGGTCCAGCGGTTAGCCGCGGCATTGACCGCGTTACTAGCACGGAGGTGATTAGATGTTCTTAGCATTACGCGAAATTAAACATGAAAAGGTCCGCTACGGGCTGATCGTTGCGATGATTGTAATGATTAGCTACCTGATGTTTGTCCTGATGGGCATGATGATCGGGCTTGCAAATGAAAATAAGGCGGCAATTACTACCTGGCATACCCAGACCGTTTTCCTGAATAAAAATGCCAATGACAATCTGAGTCAGTCACTGATTACCAAGGATCAGCTAGGCGGTCAGCGGCTTAATGAGCATGAGTCGCTGGTCGGTCAGGCTCCCGTCGTTATTACCAAGGCAGCTGGCGGGGTTGATAAGCAAAGTGCTCAGTTTATTGGCCTAAAACCAGACCAGGCGATTGCCAAGAAAAACATTCCCCTGGTCAGTGGACGGCACGCTCGTCATGCTGATGAGTTGGTAGTTGACCAGAGCCTGCGGGCAAAGGGCTACCGGTTAGGAGATCAGGTTCGGCTGAATTCGACTGCCGACCGTTACCGGATCGTCGGTTTTGCCAAGGACGCACAACTAAACGTGGCCCCGGTGATTTATGGCCGACTTGCGACCTGGAAAACGCTGCGGGGTGTTAACTCGCAGGTAGTGGCAAGCGGAATTATTAGCAACCGGCTGGAGGGTGGCGAGCGCTTCACTAATTTGGCCCGGTACACGAGTCAGGAATTTATCCAGAAATTGCCTGGTTATGCGGCCCAGAATAACACCTTTGCGTTTATGATTGGCTTCTTGATGGTCATCTCGTTGATTATCATTGCGGTCTTCCTGTACATTTTGACGATGCAGAAAATGCCTAATTATGCCGTCCTGCGTGCCCAAGGGATTCCTGCCCGCTACCTGATTGCAACGACGATCCACCAGGCAGTGATCCTCATGGCGGCGGGAATCTGCGGCGGCCTGTTATTGACCCTGCTGACCACCTGGTTAATGCCGACGACCGTTGCTCTGGTACTGGATTGGCCGCTGATTGCGCTAATGGTGGTTGTACTGATTATTCTAGGCGTCCTGGGGGCACTCTTGCCGGTCCGGATGATTCTTAAAATTGACCCAGTGCGGGCGCTGAATGGCTAGGAGGGATACGATGGCAGTAATTGAGTTAACAAACATCAGTAAGACCTTTGGTGAAGGAATTGGCCGGGTCCAGGTTTTGGATAATATTAACTTCCAGGCGGACCGGGGGGAGCTAAGTCTGATTTTGGGCCCCTCGGGCTCCGGGAAAAGTACCTTTTTAACGATTGCTGGAGGACTCCAGACGCCGACCAGTGGTACCGTAACGGTCGAAGGGAAGCGCCTAGGCAAGCTAACATCCAAGGAGCGGGACCAACTGCGGCTGAACAAAATCGGCTTTGTCCTACAATCGTACAACCTGCTTCCGTACCTGAATGTGGCCGACCAGTTTGCCCTGGTTCGCAAAGTAAAAAAGACGGGTAATTTATCGACCGTGGAATTTCAGCGGTTATTGACGGAATTGGGAATTGCTGACCTCAGAAACCATTTTCCTGATGAAATGTCTGGTGGCCAGAACCAGCGGGTGGCAATTGCCCGGGCCCTGTATCCCGACCCGGAAATCGTCTTGGCGGATGAACCAACGGCGGCGCTTGACAGCAACCGGGTTAAGGTAGTTGGAAGCCTCTTAAAACAGATGGCCCGCAACCATGACAAGGCGATTGTGGTTGTGACCCATGACCTGCGTCTGCGGGAATTCGCCGACCATATTTACCAGCTAATGGACGGGAAAATGGTTCAGGAGAAGTGATATTTCCCGGGAAATATTGTTTTTCTCTGAAGGAATTATGCCGGCTATTCCCTGGCTGGTGGCGACTTTGCTATAATTAAGCCATTAAACTAAAAGGAGAATGAAATGGCGTTTTTAGAATTACACGACATTCGGAAATCGTACTACCTGGATAAGCAGGCCTTTCCGGTGCTCAAGGGTATCGACCTCCAGTTTTCCCGGGGGGAGTTCGTTTCGATCCTGGGCGAATCCGGTGGGGGAAAATCGACCTTGATGAACATCATTGGCGGCTTGGACCGGAATTTTGAGGGCCAGGTGTTGGTCAATGGTCAGCTGCTGGATCACGAAAAGGAAAAGCAGCTTGATGATTACCGGCGGGCCATGGTGGGGTACATCTACCAGTCCTATAACCTGATTTCCCACCTGACCGTCCTGGATAACGTGCTCGTTGCCCTTGATATGACGACCTTGAGCAAGGAAGAACGGCGGGCCCGGGCACTGAAACTGCTGGATCAGGTGGGCCTGAGCGAACAGGTCCACAAGCACCCCAATCACCTTTCAGGGGGGCAAAAGCAACGAGTTGCAATCGCCCGGGCGTTGGCGAGTGATCCCCAAATTATCATTGCCGACGAACCAACCGGGGCCTTAGACTCGGAAAATACCCAGGAAGTCTTGACCCTTTTGGATGACATTGCCAAGGATGGCAAACTGGTGATTGCGGTGACCCATTCCCAAGAAGTGGCGGACCACGGTACCCGGATTGTTCACCTCGCCGACGGGAAGATTGATGGGGACCAGCGGTTGCGGCCTGCTTACCCGCTCCCAGCGGACCCCACGACCATCAAACCCAAACAGCTCCCGGCCATGGCTAGTTACCGGATGGCGTTTAAACACCTGATGTACAACTTCTGGCGCAACTCGCTGATTATGTTAGGAACGGCAATTGGAATTTTTGCCGTCCTCCTGTTCAGCGGATTGGGAAACGGGGTCAACGGTTATATTCAAAACCAGATTAACTCGCTGACTAACCCGCGTTCCATTACTGTTTTCAAGAATCCAACGGGGAAGCGGCTGACGCAGGACCAGATTCAATCTGCCCTAATGCAGAATATGTCAGCGGATCCCCAGTCGATGGTCATCAGTAATGCAGACCTGGACCGGCTGGCAAAGGTAGCTGGGGTTACCAGCGTTCAAAAGGGGAACATGATTGGCGGCTACCGGCTTAACTATGGCAAATTGCAGCAAAGTGGGGCCAACATGACGACCTGGAATAAGTCGGTTACGGCAAGCTCAATCAAGCATGGGCACCGTCCTGGAAATAACGAAATCGTTTTGACCAAGCAGCAGGCAATCCAGCTGACCGGGCCGCGAAGTTACCGTCAGCTGGTTGGCAAGCAGATTAAAATCAGCTTTAACTGGGTAAACAAGCAGGGAGCGCCGGTCGCAATCGATGGGACACTAAAGGTCGCTGGTCTGAGTGAGGGTGCTAGTGCTGGGACAACCATTAATTACGCAACCCTCCAACGGTTATTACGTCAGCATAATGCTGATACCCGGCCGAACTTTGCGGTGGCTAATGCAAAGGATCTTGCGACTGTCGAAAGCACGGCCAACCGGATTAATAACCTCCGCAACGGCCAAAATGAGCGGATCCTAAGCGCAATTACTGTTGGTTCGGTTCTCAAGACCGTTAATACCTATGTCCACCTTGCTTCCACCATCCTTGCAGCTATTGCCGGGATTTCGCTCCTGGTTTCCGCACTGATGATTATTGTTACGATGTATATGTCGGTTTCAGAACGGACGAAGGAAATCGGTATCCTGCGGGCGCTGGGTGAACGGAAGAAAGACATTCGGCGGCTGTTTACCTCCGAGTCAATCTTTATCGGTTTATTCTCGGCTATCCTGGCCTTGGGAATTGTCGCGGTGGTAGCTTTGCTTCTCAACCACGCCCTTTACGGCCTGATTAAGTACAACATCGTCCAGATTACGGTGGGGAACGTAATTTTTGCAATCGTGGTTGCCGTAGTAATTTCATTCATCGCTGCCCTATTGCCGGCCCGGCACGCAGCTAAGCTGAACCCGATTGACGCTCTGGCAGCCGATTAATTTAAGAAGTAAACAACCGCAGCTTGGTAGGATGACTACTTAGCCGCGGTTGTTTGACGTTATTAGTTGATTTGACTAATAATTTAAATTAGTATCACTTTATTTTTAGGTATACCAAAATAAGTGCTATAATGGTGGCATGGAGGTGATAGCAGTGACGACCGTTTATCTTCACGCCAATGAGCGGACGCAAACAATTCACTGTTCTGATGGTAGCCAGGGAGTAGTGCAGCTAGCAGCACCGTATTACCAGTTTCGTTTTTATAGTCACCAGCACCCGAGCTTTTGGTTGAAGCAAAGTCAGTTACAGGATGGGGCAACTGTAAAGGTCAGGGACATCCAAAGTACGGATGACTTCCAGCTGAAACTAATTTAAGACGGCCCAAAGCCAAGGGGTAAGGCAGAGTGGCTGCTGGGCCATTTCATGCCATTTATTGCTCGTTGCAAAGCCGGTCTGGCGCAATTGGCGGAGCATTAATATCTTTAAAATAGTCGAGCGGCAGAGAAGAAATTTAGTTTTCCTCCCTGCCGCTCAGTTACTTTTCTGTGGCTGGTTTATTCATGATTTCGTCAGCGTGGCTCAAGACATCGGCAACCAGGGTCATTAGTTGGGGATTTTCCAACTGGTAGATGATGACCTTGCCGTGCCGGTGCTGCTGGACCAGGTGAAGTTTACGCAGGATCTGCAACTGGTGGGAAACACCAGACTGCTCCCAGTGAAGTCGTTCGCTGATTTCAGAGACACTCATTGAATGCTGGATCAACAGGTAAATTAGCCGCAACCGTTTTGGATTGCCTAGGATTTTAAAGAGCTGGCTGGCTTTTTCAATATTCGTTAGTTCCCCAGAAGTTTGACTGACCATTGGACTTCCCCCATTTGTATCTTGCCACGGAATATCAAAATTATTATTACTATAATTTTAATATTTAAACCGAAAAAAGCAAAGGGTCAATAATAACCCTTTGCTTTTTCGGTAGTAACTTTTTTAATTAGAGGCTCAACTGTTGGCCGACATAAATGGTGTATGGGGCCTGCAAATTATTCCGTTGAGCGAGTGCCCGCCAGTCAAGACCGTGCTGCGCCGCGATCGCTGATAAGGAGTCCCCGCTTTGAACGGTGTAAGCACCGTGGGATGCAGCTGCTGGAGCTTGGTAGCTAGTGGCTTGACCGTTGACCCGCAGAACCTGTCCAACGTAGATCCGGTTAGGGTTAGCAATGCCATTGCTTTGGGCTAATTGCTTATAGGAAACCCCGAGCCGGCTGGCAATCCCGGAAAGGGTATCACCACTTTGAACGGTGTAGGATCCAGCAGCACTAGTGTTGCTGCGTTGCGGTTGGCTAACGGTGTTAACTGAGCTGGCCTGTGTACCGCCGACCCGCAGGACTTGCCCAACGTAGATCCGGTTAGGGTTGGCAATGTTATTGATCTGGGCCAATTGTGAGTAGCTCATGCCAAACTGGCTCGCGATGCCAGAGAGGGTGTCCCCGCTTTGGACGGTGTATGATGCTGTCGCGGAGTTAGCATTAGTATTAGTGTTAGTTGGCGCCGTTGTCTGGTGGTTAACAGTCGCCGTCCGTAATTGTAGGACTTGTCCGACATAGATCCGGTTAGGGTTAGTAATGTTATTAATCTGGGCTAATTGTGAATAGCTCATGCCAAACTGACCCGCGATGCCGGAGAGGGTATCCCCGCTCTGGACAGTGTAGCTACTTTGACTGTTATTACTTTGCTGGTTGTTAGCAGCGGGTTGACTTGGCGTTGCCGGTTGGCTGGTTGCCTGCCGAACCAGGAGCCGCTGCCCAACGTAAATCTGGTTGACGTTTTGAATGTCATTCAGGTGCGCCAGGGTGTTAACCGTAGTTGAGAACTGGTTAGCAATGCCGGAGAGGGTGTCCCCACTTTGAACAGTGTAGTAGTTAGTGTTGTTGCTAAAACTGCTCGAGGAGTTGTCATTCTGCTGTTTGTTGACAACGACCTTGCCAGAGAAGGCCACTGAATCGAGCTGTGTCAAATTGTAAGTCCGAATCAGGTTCTGCAAAGAGTAGGCGTAATTAGGGTCGGTTGCGTAACCGTCGAGGTGCAGCTTGTTGGTTACGGAAATGTAGTTAGTGTCGCCAAGCAAGTTGTTATACCGGCTGTTGACCGCCAGGAAACGTCCGTGGTCTTCAACAGATTCGCTCAGACTAGGGTAGGCGCGGAAGTTGTCGTAAATATAAACGCTCCGGCCGTTGTAGACTTCACGAGTTTGAAGCCGGATGGACTGTCCGTTGTAAGAGCCCTTGATACCGAAGAGGTTGTTGCCAGGAGCGGCTTGGCCCCAACCACTTTCGAGGATGGCTTGAGCAACCGTAACTGAAGGAAGCACTTGGTACTTGTTCCAGCCATTAATAGCCCCTGGAGCAACATTTTGGATGAATTGTTGGCAACGAGCATTATTGCTAAAGTGGAGGGAGCTGACGTCCGTTGTTTGGTTTTGTGGCTGCTGAACAGTATTTGCTTGTGCAGCGTAAGCCGAAGCAGTCAGCGCCTGCGCTTGTGGAGCTGCCTGAACATTCAGCGTGTTGGTAGTTGCCGTTTGGTCGTTAGCTTGCTGGGTATTAGCACTTTGGTTATTGTTAGCTGGTTGATTGTTGTTAGTCTGGTTGGCCGTCGTCGTATTTTGGGTGTTGACGTTAGCCACGGGTGCCTGCGTTGCTGCCTGACCGTTATCGTCAGCGTGAGCGATTGCTCCGGTGGCGGTCAGCAGTGAAACGGCGGTTAAACCGGCGACAACCCACTTCCGGCCACTCTTGTACATCTTAAAGTGAGTGGCACTGTTAAGTTCTGCTTGTTTCATGTTCGTTAGCTCCCCCTGTCATTTAAAACGCGATAGTTCAAACCAAAAGCTGGAACCACCTGCTCGTTTTATAGAATTGAAATAAAAAAGTTAAGAAGTTATTAAGATTTCACTATCTATAAAATTATCATTTTCGGTGCAAAACGTCAATCGAATCCGGCAGGTAAAATAAGTATATTTATATTTTGACAACCACGAAGTCGTTAATAATCTTAACCAGTAGGGCCGTTTAATGCGTCTTTATCAACTGACAGACAGTTTTTGTTAAATGCTTAGAAAAACATATGTTAATTTGGTCGTAATGAGAGAAACAATTTCTGTTTGGTGAACACTAGGATATAATATAAGAGCTTTTAAGATCTGATATGATGTGAGGTAGAAGAATGGTAGCAAAGTTAAAGGATGTTGCTAAATTAGCTGGGGTGTCAGTAACAACGGTCTCACGGGTCATCAACAATTATGGCTCGCTGAGTGACAAGACCATCAAGAAGGTCCACGCGGCAATGCGGGAACTGAATTACCAGCCGAACGCGTTGGCCCGGGCAATGCAGGGCAAGCCTTCCAAGTTCATTGGCTTGATTTTCCCTAACCTAACGAACCCCTTCTTTGCTGAACTGGTAAACGAGTTGGAACGGCAGCTGTTTGAGCAGGGCTATAAGACCATTATTGCTTCTTCAGCGGAAAATCCTGAAATTGAACATGAGTATTTGAGCATGCTGATGGCTAACCAGGTTGACGGAATCATCTCCGGTTCGCACAACCTTGATATTCAGGAATACCACCAGGTTGCGGCGCCAATCGTTTCCTTTGACCGCTACCTGGCGGATAATATTCCAATCGTTGCTTCGGATAGTTACCGGGGCGGGAAACTAGCGGTTGACTACCTTCTCCAGCATGCTGTCCGACATATCGCGGTGATCGTGGACGAGGACACCTCCGCGTCACCGACGCTGAACCGGCTTCAGGGGGCCGTTGACCGGTTGACAGAAGAGCACCGGAGTTTTGATCCCTTAGCACTGGATAGCATTGACTTTACGACTACTTTCCCGGGAATTTATGATGGGGTGGTCGCCTCAAATGATATTCAAGCGCTCGAAATCGCCGCTGTTTACCGTGCGCATGGTCTCCGGATGGGTAGGGACTTCTTCATTACCGGTTACGACGGTTCGCAGCTGGTTCAGAAAGTAGCTCCCCAATTGCCAACGGTTGTCCAACCAATTCCAGAGCTTGCGACGGCCCTGATTAAGACTCTATTGCAGCGGGTCGCTCAGCCCACCGTCCAGGTGCCGTCGACGACCCTGCCAGTTACCTTCCGCCAGTAATAAAAAGGTGCGGGTCATTGTAGGCCCGCACCTTTTTATTACTGCTTATTTACTTTGCATAAACCGTTGGAGCAATTCGGCTTCTTCAGAGGTCGCTGCGGAATTTGATGACTTAATGTCATGAATTCGTTCGACTGACAAATGGCTCCCGAAGGCAACTTCATTATCGTTTAAGTCGTTATCATGCTCAAATTTGATTAATTCTTGCGCTAACTCACTCAAATTATCCATGAAATCATTTTCCTCCTTATTTGACCAGGTCGTCAATTAAAATTCGTTTTCACTAATTCGTCCACTGGTGAGACAAACTGGTTAAATACCATTTTTAAGTTTAGCACAGTTTAGAGAGTTACCAAAAAGAAACACCAATTTATTTAAGAAAATCGGCGGCAATAAGCGGGACATGGAGCAGTATTTATGTGATAATCAAGGTATAACCTTGGCAAATAGAATGGAGAGTTGTAGATATGACTTGGAATTGGTTGGGATGGCTGTCGTGGATCCTGGCAGTTGCCTTTTTCTGCTGGGTAATTCACTATATTCGCGTCCAACAACTGATGTTGATTGCAAAAACGAAAAAGGCGTTTGCACCGAAGCTGTTTTGGCGGTACGTCGTCCTGGTGGTAATCGCCCTCGCTTGGCTTGGGGCGATGCTGCACCTGACCTTCTTCCGCCAGGTTGCCATTAACGACCGGCAGGAAACGAGGATTTCAATGCAGTATGCCAACCTGCAGTTGCACAACCAGGGAAATGACTACTACTACGTGCTCGCTTCCCGCAGCAAGAATGGCCAGCACCCGGTCGTTTCGTACACTTACTGGGCGAAGGGAAATCGTTATACGACTAATTCCCGCTTCGGCTCGGTCTCTGATGGACAACGGTTAGTGACGCTGGATGCTAGTACCTTGCCGTGGAACAAGGCGAAACTGAAGAAGATGGACCAGGAAAGCGGGCACGCTTTTGCTGCGACAATGACGGTTCGCTACCAGAATACCGTTATTAACGGCCTGGGATTGCGTGCCAACCGTGATGCCGCAACGTATACCCTGATTCGGGTACCATCATCAGAAATGGTTCACGAACGCTAAGGAGGTCAAGCTGAGATCAAAAATGACAAAGCAGAGGCAGGTTAAGTTAAAATGGGTAGCCCTCGCAAGTTTGCTTAACAACACTGGGGCTGCTTTTTTGTGGCCGTTGACAACAATGTACATGCACAACTACCTCCACGAAAGTCTGACGACGGCAGGGGTAGTAATGCTTTTGATGTCGATCTGCATGATGGTCGGCAACTACCTGGGTGGGTGGTTGTTTGACCACTGGGACCAGTACCATACGGCGGTCTTAGGGGTAACGATCTCAACGGTGGCGATCTTTACTCTGATCTTTGCGCACGGCTGGCCGTGGTTCGCGGTCCTGATGATGCTGAACAGCCTGGGGGATGGTATTAACATGACCATCGTTAATTCTTACGGCTCCCTGGTCAGCGATCACAGTTCGCGCTACGTCTTTAACTATATTTACATGGCCTTCAATGTCGGGGTCGTAATTGGCACGTTGGCGGTGGGGGTTCTCCTGCCGATCAGCGTCGTGCTGGTCTTTACGGTTGCCACCGTCTTTTACTTCCTGCTGGCCCTGGTGGTCGTATTTGCCCTCAAAGTCCGGGTCCCGTTACCGCCGAAAACACCACGGTCCCGGGAGAAGTTGGCCTCTAGGAGCCACCAGCAAGCCCTCGTGTTAATCTGGCTGATCCTCCTAAACTTCGTAACGATCCACCTCAGCTACTCACTCTGGGAGAGCGTAATGGCTGTGCACATGACGAATATGGGAATTCCTTTTTACGCGTACAGCCTCCTGTGGACTCTTAACGGGGTGCTGATTATCGTCGGCCAGCCATTGGTGAACAAACTTAGCCCCTATGTTCGTTTATCCAGCCAGATTATGGTCGGTATTCTGATTTTTGCCAGTTCCTTTCTCCTCTTGATCTTTGCTCGGAACCTATGGGCCTTCGTGCTTGACTTTGTTCTCTTGACGATTGGCGAAATGGCCAGTTTCGCGGGGCTGCCGGCTTGGATCGCCCAGTTGACAACGGTGAACGAGGCTGGGCACTACCAGGGTCTGCTTAACATCATGATGTCGATTGGGCGGGCAATCGGGCCCCTTTACGGCGGTTTTGTGATTGATCACGGGAACTACCAAGAGCTCTTTATTTCTGTCTTCCTGCTGATGACGGTCACCCTCGGCGGGGTCTTTGCCTACCTGTTACGGCTGCGCCGGCTCAGTGACGACAGCAAATAGTGATACCCAAACGCGACGACTTATGGTAAAATCACTGGTGAACTGAAAAGCACTGGAAGTAGAATAAAAGCAGCCACATTTTGACAGAGAACTAGCAATGCTGAGAACTAGCCGTGGTTGTGAAGCCACCTCTACTGAGCTGAACCGGGGAAAATAGTAGCCGGTTCCGGATGACCCGTTATCGTCGTGAAGTTAGCACAACTTCTGGAGGCATTGGCTGTGAGGCTGATGCAAATAGAGGTGGGACAGTGAGTAAAATCGCCCTCTAAGGTCTATGGCCTTAGAGGGCTTTATTAATGAAAGGGGAAATTGAACGATGGATTATCAAAAACCAAAGGGAACTGCGGACCTGCTGCCAGGGACTACCGGCTTGTGGGAAAAGGTCGAAGCCAATGCCCGGGAAGTCTTCCGCCAATTTGGCTACCGGGGGATCCGGACGCCGATGTTTGAAGATTACCGTGTCTTCGCGCGGAACGTGGGGGACACCTCCGATATCGTGGAAAAGGAAATGTATGATTTTCACGATAAGGGTGACCGGCACATTGCCCTGCGGCCAGAAGGGACGGCCGGAGTTGTGCGGGCCTACGTGGAAAACAAGCTCTACGGTCCGGAATACCCAAAGCCGTACAAGGTCTACTACATGGGACCAATGTTCCGTTACGAACGGCCGCAGTCCGGTCGGCAGCGTGAATTCCACCAGATTGGGGTCGAAGCATTAAACAACGAATCACCACAGATTGACGTTGAAGTCATTGCGATGGCGATGGCGCTCTTCAAGAAGTTTGGGGTGCCAAACGTCAAGCTGGTTATTAACACGCTCGGTGACAAGCAGGTCCGTCAAGACTACCGGGAAGCGCTGATTAACTACCTCAAGCCCCACTATGATGAACTGAGCGCGGATTCGCAGGAACGGCTTTACAAGAACCCGCTCCGGGTCCTGGACAGTAAGGATGAGGGTGACCAGAAATTAGTCGCAGACGCGCCGTCGATTCTGGACTACCTGGACGATGAATCACAAAGCTACTTTGACCAGGTCCAAAAGCTGCTCAAGGAACTAGGCATTGACTACGAGATTGATACCAACATGGTGCGGGGCTTGGACTACTACAACCACACCATCTTTGAAATTATGTCCGACTCACCAGTCTTCGGTGGCGGCTACACAACGGTTTGCGCCGGTGGTCGTTACAACGGTTTGATTTCCCAGCTTGGCGGCCCTGAAGAAGGGGGAATTGGTTTCGGAATGGGGGTTGAACGCTTAATGCTCCTCCTGCAACAGGAGAACCCAGATTTCGCACCACAGGACCAACTCGACCTCTTCTTGGCGAGTGCTGATGACCAGGGTGACAACCTGGCCTTTGAGGTTCTGAGCAAGGTTCGTCAACAAGGAATTGTTGCCGACAAGGATTACAGTGGCGTGAAGGTCGGCAAGCAGATCAAGGAAGCCTTCCGCCGCAACGCTAAGTACTTTGCCGTTTTTGGTGACCGGGAAGTCAGTGAGGGTCAATTCCAACTGAAGAACGCGGCGACTAAGGATGCGGTCGACGTTAAGGTTGCTGACTTTGTAGCGGACCCTGCTAAGTATTTGAAGTAAGTAAAAGAGGTGTTGACGAACGGGTCATTGGCTGGCCCACTAATCAGCACCTTTTTGTGTTTAAATTCAAGTTAGTCCGCCCGCTTCCAGTCGAGAGCGAGTCCTTGCTCCTGCAATACCTGGGCGAGGTCATCCCGCTTGTCAGGGTCACCTAGGTTGAGTTTGGCACCGTTGATCTGGTTAGTGAAACTATCGACGCGGCGGTTGGCATCCCGCAAGTCGTAATACTGATGAACGTCGTGGTCGTAATCGGCCAGGTCGTGAACATCGAACTCAGTCGGGTAGTGGTTGTCAAAGGCTATGAAGTCGAGTGGCAACCGGGGCTTGAGCTGTGGTTGCTGGTCAGGAATTCCGACTTGTAAGCCCAAGAGGGGCATTGTCATTTTCGGCAGTTTCAGGACTTTGACCAGGCGGGCCGGATCATTCTTGATTGAGCCGAGGATTACGCCACCCAGTCCCATACTTTCTGCGGCGACCAGGGTGTTTTGGAGGGCGAGGACGGTGTCTTCTACCGCCTGCATAAAGATATCGGTGGTGTGGAGTCGGCCATCGTCATTGCCCATTTGGTGGCGGATTTGTTGGTTGCGGTAAAGGTCGACGACAAAAATCAGCAGGTCCCCATTGGCTCCGACGTAGGGCTGACCAGAGATTTCCCGGACAGCTTGCCGCAGCTGGGGGTCGGTTAAGTGGAGAATGCTAAACTGCTGCATGAACATGCTGGTTGAAGTATGACTGGCCGCGGCGTAGAGAGTCTGCAGCTGGTCAGCGGTTAATGGCTGGTCTTTGAACGCTCGAATCGTTCGGTGGTTAAGTTGGTTATCAATTGTTTGATTATGGATCATTAATGGTCACCCCTTGTAATTTTAATCGTCAACGGCGTAAGTGCCCATATCATCAGCAATGGCAACTCGGCCAGCGTACTCCTTCCCGGCGTCAGTCGTGAGCCCGACCTTATTGAAAGCAAACGTCACTGTAACGTCTGCCTTAACGGTGGTTCCCATTACTTCGCCGGTATCAGTGTTGATGCCGGATGGCATGTCGACGGCAATTACTACGGCGTCACTGGCGTTGATGGCATCGATGGCGGCCGCGTAATCCCCCTTTACCACCCGGTCGATTCCGATACCAAAAAGGGCGTCGACAACCAGCGTTGCCTGGTCGAGAATTGCGAGGTCGGTAGTTTGCGGAATCTGGTAGTATTGGCAGATATGGTCTTGTACTCGGTGCTCCTCTGAGGCATGATCCGGGTTGCCAACGTTGAGGATGGTGACCTTGACACCCGCAATATGGAGGAGCCGGGCGACGTCTAAGCCGTCACCACCATTGTTGCCACTGCCAGCAACCACCACAACGTGGCCGAGGTTGAGCGGGTAGGCATTTAAAATTTCATCCCGGACTGCCAATGCCGCCCGTTCCATCAAAACAAGGGAAGGAACGCCGATGGTATTAATGGTAAACGAGTCGTAATGACGCATTTGTTCTGCGGTAATCGCTTTTTCTTCCATAAAACTACCTCCAATTAGTAAGTCTTACCTTAATGGTAACATGAATTTCCCGAGGTTGGTGAGTGACATTCATCCAGGAAGTCGGTACACTTAATGTAAAATGGAGAGGGTGATCTGCTTGAAGTGGCAAAGTGAAGAAAAATATTTTCAACAGATGGCGGGCAAGAAAGTTGCTTGGACCATTTCACAACCAGAGGACGGGCTAGTTCGGGCGGGCTACCCGTTGTACGACCAGCAGTTACTGGATTTTGTACGCAAATTTAAGGCCAGTCCGTTGTATGACCATAAGTACCGGAAAACGCTCCGTCATTTTCATATCAAGCCTAAATTAAATGAGCTAACTGTGAGCCAAGCCCTGCTGATTAACAACGCGCGGGTGGCAAACGCCCTGCTGTCCCTGATTATCGATGGGGAGGATGTTCAACGGGGAACTTGGGCGACGGCAATGCAGGCTGGCTACTTTTACCAACTGTTAAAGTTAGTGGATACAGATGACGAGGTGGAAGAAAAGAAATGAGTAAGAAAAACCAGTATCCGGTGCAAAAGTTCACGGGAATTCCGGTCGAGGCGGACGCCGGTGGCAAGTACCAGCTTAAAGTCGATCAGCATGGTGCAGTTAAGCTCCACACCTGGCGGACTGGGAAACACACTAAGGGTAAGTACCAGGGCCCCGGTCAGGTGATGCTGACGGAAAATAACCTGCCAGTGGTTATCCTGGCGGCAGAACCAATGGCCTTTAAGGATCGCCACAGTGAGACTCCTTTACAGCGCTTCTTAACAGTCAAGGTGACGGATGACGTTCTCCAGCAGGGGCTGGCAATTCTAGAGAATCAGTGAGAGTGGGAGCGTGACAGGGAGTGGGACAGAACTAGATTATCTAGTTCGTCGTCCCACCCCCCTGTCACAGTCCTACCTCTGCTAGCTACTACGTTGTTGTATTTGTATCTTTAAAGCAGTAAGCAGCTAGTCTTTAGAAAGCACAAACGGCTTCCAGCACTTTGCCGAGTACTGGAGGCCGTTTATGTTTTAGCTAGGTAGCTGCAGTAGCCTTATCTAAAGGTGCCAACAATGCCGCAAATAATGCCGCCGAGGGCGGGGATGATCCACCAGTAACGGGCGAGAAATTCCCAGCCGTTGTTGATTTCCTGATAACGCCAGTGATTTTCCTGCTGGTTTTGCTGGATATGGGCGTCGATAAGCCGGTCCAGCTTGGACTGGCTGACAGCGGGTTCCTTAGCCAGTACCAGTTCGTCGAGGGAAACGTGTAAAATACTGGCGATTTGGATAATTTTCTCAATATCGGGGAGGGCACTGCCGTTTTCCCACTTAGAAATAGCCTGGCGAGAAACATGGAGCTGGTCGGCTAACTGCTCCTGGGAAAGGCCTGCTGCCTGCCGCAATTTAGTTAGTTGTTGTTGGAACTGATTCATTGTTACTTCCTCGTTTCGTTGAATTCGTACTATCAATTATAAGGGAAATGAGGGTAGCAACAAGAACCTCCGAATATTTCCCGGGTAATTAATGGTTGCGAACCCGCAACCAGGAGTTAACCCAGGTCTTGTTCCAACTGTTCCTTGAGGATGACGGCCTGGTTATGCTCCTCGTCTTTAGCGCCATACAGGAGGATAATATTTTCTTGAGCATGGCTGCTGACCAGTTCTTTGAGGATGGCGTAGGCGACGTTATCGTGGAGTTCGGCGAGGTAGCGTTCTTTGAATTCTGGATACTTAGCTGGGTCATGACCGAACCACTTGCGAAGTTCATTGCTGGGGCCGACCTCTTTGAGCCAGCAGTCGAGGTGGGCGTTGACCTTGGAGATCCCGCGGGGCCAGAGGCGGTCAACCAGGATTCGGTAGCCGTCCTCATCGATTGGTTTGGTGTAAATTCGTTCAGTTTTAAGCATTGCAGATGAACCACCTTTCGTTTAGTGTTACCTTTAGGATAAGTTTAATAGAGGAGGATTTCAATTATGCTGTCGGCATTTCAACAATTCTTTACGGGGCGGCCGACCATCGAGATTGCCCGGGACCTTTTGGGGAAACTGGTGACCTATGACGGCCCTGATGGTCGGACCGGTGGGTATATCGTCGAGTGTGAAGCCTATTTGGGTGAGAACGACTCTGCTTCACACGCCTTTAATGGTCGGCGAACCGGTTATTCGGAATCGCTGTATGGTCAACCGGGAAATATTTACCTGTACCAAATTCGGGGTCACTACTGCTTTGACATCGTTGTCCAGGATGCCGAGGAGCCCCAGGGAATCCTCTTGCGGGGCCTTGAGCCGGCAATTAATCCGGACGTAATGGCCCATCACCGGGGAATGTCAGGGGTCAACGTCACGAACGGGCCCGCAAAATTAGTACAGGCACTGGGAATTCACTCGCGGCAGCTTGATGGTCAACCGATGGAGGGCAACCAGCTGACGGTGGATTTAGAAAAGTTTAAAATTCCCCGGGAAATAATTACAGCTCCCCGGGTCGGGGTTAACCTCGCGGGCAAAGACGGCGCAGCTCCCCAGCGCTTTTACGTGGCCGGCAATCCCTACGTGTCGGGAATCCGGAAGCGGGACATGGATTTGAAAACGCAAGGGTGGCGAGCTTAGATGGCACTGACTTATCAACAGTTATTAACGGCGATTCCACTGGTACTGCGTGCGGGCAACGTCCCTAATATCGTTGGTGACGCCGGAATCGGGAAGTCGGCGCTGGTGGAAGATGTTGCGCGGCAAATGAGTGCCCAGCTCTACACCACGGTGGTTAGCCTGAGCGAAAAGGGTGACCTGGCAATTCCGGTACCGCCCCTGACGAGTGATTCCTTTGTGGAAACTAAAAATTACGGACGCTTGGCAAACGTGCAGTATGGCTATGCGGAAACTCTGATTCGAATTATTCAGTTTGCGGAAGAGCATCCCGGCCAGCCGATTATCTGGTTCCTGGATGAATTCAACCGGGGGAGCCAAGCAGTCCAAAGCGAACTGATGAACTTAGTTTTGCAGCGGCGAATCAATTCATTGCAGCTTCCCGCCCAGGTGAAGATGATTATAGCGGAAAACCCGGACAGCACCATGGCTGGCTTTAATGACCGAGAATATGACGTTGCCATTGGTGACGCGGCAATCAACGACCGAACCGTCCGCCTGGTGATGGCTACTTCGACGACCGAGTGGCTAGAATGGGCACGACACCGGCAACCAGCAATCAATGCTCTGGTGATTAAGTACTTGGATAGTCACCCCGATCGCTTGATGATGGTTGCTAATAGCCCTGAGAGCGACCTTGAGCCAACGCCCCGGGCTTGGGAGCGGGTTAGCAAGAACCTTGATGAATTGCAGAAATTACCACGGGAGACGCAAGAGCAATTGGCCGGTGACCTCTTTAGTGGTGACCTGGGTGCAACAGTCGGCGAATCCTTCGCCCAATTTTTCCTGGCTCAGGGTAGAGAATTGACCTTGGAGGCTGTGCAAACAACTGCTGACGGTCAAAGGCAATTTAAAACGGCGGATGAAGCAGTCAAGGTAGAGCTCCTTCGAGAATGGCTCAACCAGCCTGGTGATTATAGTCTGGACACGGACCAAGGCGCCGCGGTTTTTCTTAAACTTCTTCGCTCAATCAGTGCTGATGGGCAGGTGGCGGTTGCTAAGTCAGTCGGGGAGGCCGGCCTGCCATTATTAACGGCGATGTACCGACAGGCTACTTCTGCACCAGCAGGCGCCGTAGCCAGGCTCTACCAAGAGTTAGCGCGAGCGGCTAGTCAAGGGGAGCGCCGCGGATGACCTTCTGGCAGAAAATATTTAGGAATCCAGCACCAAGCGCGGACCGGCGCTACTACCAATTAGTAACAGTCCTTTTGCACCATCAGCGGTTGATGGGTGAAATTATTCTACAATTACCCCACCGTTTTGACCGCCAATTACAGGCGACGATGGGGTTAGCCTGGGTTGGCAACCAACTGGTCATCAGCGTTAATCCGGACCGCCTGTTAGCACTGCGTCAGGATGATGCGGTTTTGCTGCTGGCTCATTTGGCCTTGCACGTGGTCTGGGAACACCCGGTTCGGTATGCGAATTATTCGGACCAGGAACTAGTAGCCGTGGCAACGGATATTGCGGTTAACCAGTACCTCCCGGGAACGCCGCAGGGGACCGCCAGTCTTGCTCAGCTGCGGCGAGTCCTTCGGCGGCCAGTTCCAGAAAAACTTGATTCGCAGGAATACCTGCAAATTATTAATGGTGCCAGTCAAGAAGAACGAGAAAAGTTGCTTCATGCAGTGGGCGGTACCAATACAGGAAAAGACATGAAAACAGCTGCCGAGCAGCCAGTTGAAAGTCATGCCGGGTGGGCTAATGGTGCTCAAATAAATGCGGACCAAGGTGCCCGCTTGGCAGCAGTCAAACAGCTTGTACGCCAAGCCTGGCGGCAAACGCCCCAGCGTGATCGTGGCTTATTGCCAGGAGATGTTCGGGAGCAGATTGCACACCCCAATCATCAGCCAGCTGCGGTCCCTATTTGGCAACTGCTCCTCCGTCGTCAGCTGGGCAAAATTGCCCAGGGTCATCAGCCCCGGGCGAACCGCTTTAACCGTCGTCAGCCGCTACGCATGGATCTTCCAGGACAAGTCAGCCGTTTAGTACCCGCTGTTCATATCTTTGTTGACAATTCGGGGTCTGTTTCCGATGAAGAGCTCTCCACCGCTTTGCTTGCAATTGGGCAGATGACGGGAACACTGGGGCTGCCAGCCTGGCTGTATTCATTTGACGCCAAGGTAAGTGGCAAGGGGACGCGTCTTCGGCCCAGACAAGCGCCGCGCCTTACCCGCCAGGGCGGTGGTGGGACGCAATTTCAGTGTGTTTTTGATTATCTTCGTGACCACCATGTTCCGACGACCGGAACCATGGTTGTAATCATCACCGATGGCTGGGGTGAGAGCACGCTCCGTTGCCACCACTACCGCAATGTGTTTTGGCTGCTGACAACGAAGCGTGACCAGCTATCGGTACCAGCACCAGCCAGCCACGTTTTGGAACTGAGGAGGGAGCAAAATGACTGAACGAATATTACCACCGGAAACGATGCTCGCGGTGCTAACGCACGGAAGAAACTACGTGCGGGCGGCAGCGCTGCTAAATGAAGAATGGGAGCCGGACCAGCAGCCAATTTACCGGGATGTTTTGGAAAGACAGGATGTGGCCCTAGCACGGCAGTTGCAACGAGGCGGTCTCTTGCCCGGCCGAGTTGACCTGGCGGACTACCGAAGTGTTAATCAGTTGCTGATCGACCACGGTCAGTGGTTTGCGGCGAGTGCCCGCCAGGAGTTGCTCCGGCCCTTCCAAGAGTAGTTAAGTTCCCAGCAAAAGCGCTAAAAATAGTATAATAGTGACAAACTCACTTTGAGGAGGAATACAACGTGGCAATTAACAAGGAATTAATCAAGGATGACCTTTACGAAGCTGTCAATGGTGCCTGGATCAAGGACGCTAAGATTCCCGATGACAAACCAGCAACGGGAGGTTTTAACGACCTGGTCGACGAAATCGATAAGCAGATGATGGCTGATTTTGAGGACTACGCAGACGGTAAGAAGACGTCAGACGATTCGCGCTTTAACGAGATGATTAAGCTGTACCGGGTGGCGAAGAAGTTTGACCTGCGGAAAAAGGTCGGCCCTGTGCCGTTACAACGCTTGCTAGCCAGCGTCACAGCCCTTGATTCATACGCTGACTACCAGAAGCAGTGGAAGAACTGGGTGCTGATGGGGCTACCATCACCGGTATTGTTTGATATTGATGCGGATATGAAGAACGCCACGGTCTATGCACTGTTTGTTTCTTCACCATCGCTGATTCTGCCTGATAAGAGTTACTACGAGCCGGCGAAGAAGGACCAGCATGACCAGTTGATGAAACTTTGGGCTGCAATGGTTAAGGAGCTATTGTTAAAGCTGGACTACACCGAAGAGCAGGCTGCCCAACTGATCAAGGAAGCCCAGGCTTTTGATGCGCTCTTGGCGCCGAACGTGAAGAGTGCGGAAGAGGCAGCCGATTACAGTAAGATGTACAATCCACAGACAGTTGCCGAGCTGGCTGCTTCCACGGACCAACTGGATCTAGCAGCCGTCATCAAGCAGCTGGTAGGGGCAACGCCGGACAAGGTCATCGTGATGGAACCGGCCTACTTTAAGGCCCTGAACAACATTCTCAAGGACCACTTTGACCTCTTTAAGAGTTGGGCACTGATCAATGTTGTCCGCGACAACGCCAGTTACCTGGATGATGAGATGCGGGAAATCAACGGCCGGTACAGCCGGGCGTTATCCGGGAGCAAGAAGCCGGTCAGCCAGCAGAAGTTTGCCTACTACCTGGCCCGGGACATCTTTAGCCAGGTGGCGGGGGACTACTATGGCAAGACCTACTTCGGACCGCAAGCTAAGGCGGACGTCCACCACATGGTTGAGCAGATGATTGCCGTCTACAAGCAACGCCTGACCAATAACACCTGGTTGAGCAAGGCAACCCGGGATAAGGCAGTTCTCAAACTAGATAAGCTGGGCATCCAAGTCGGCTACCCAGACAAAATTCCGTCATTGTACGACCACTTAAAGGTCGATGAGCTGGAATCACTGATTGCTAACCTTAACCAATTGAGTATCGTTGCTAGCAAGGAAATGTTTAGCCGTTGGAACAAGCCGGTTGACCGGATGCGCTGGGAAATGAGCGCCGCCACGGTCAACGCTTACTACCACCCGTTTAAGAACATTATTGTTTTCCCAGCTGCTATCCTGCAGGCGCCATTCTATTCGCTGAAACAAACGAGTAGCCAGAATTACGGGGGAATTGGCGCGGTCATCGCCCACGAAATTTCCCACGCTTTCGATAACAATGGGGCCCTCTTTGATGAGTACGGGAACTTGAACAATTGGTGGACGCCGGAAGACTCCGCCCACTTTAAGGAACTCGCCCAGAAGATGATCGACGAATTTGACGGCTTGCCAATTGCGGGCCAGAAGGTCAACGGGAAGCTGACGGTCTCCGAAAACATCGCCGATGGCGGGGGCCTGTCCTGCGCCTTGGAAGCGGCGAAGGAAGAGGACGACTTCAACGCCCAAGAGTTCTTTATCAACTGGGCAACGATTTGGCGGATGAAGGCCACCCAGCAATATGAACAATTATTGCTGTCAATTGACGTTCACGCACCGCAAAAGCTGCGGGCCAACGTCCAGGCGCAAAACCAGGCTGACTTCTACACTGCCTTTGGGATCCAGCCAGGCGACCAGATGTACAAGGCGCCGGAAGACCGGGTCAATATTTGGTAGCTATTGGGAGGGGAAATAACCTCCTCGACAAGGGATGCGTCCGGCCCTGGGGCACTTTGCCGGTCATCAAAAATTAAAAATCACTGGGGCTCAGAAAATGAGCATCCAGTGATTTTTGTTTGTCTGGAAAGGTTAGCGTGACATTTGGGGGCCAGCTTGGTATCTTGTTAGCAAGAATTATTTCCCGGGAAATCAATTTGAAATACGGAGGCACTGAATGGAATTCGCAGAGAAAATCAAACAATACCGGGCCCACAATGACTGGACCCAGCAGGAAGTCGCAACTAAACTCGGGGTATCCCGGAAGACGATTTCTAGCTGGGAAAATGGGCGCTCGTATCCCGACATTTTTATGCTGGTCCAGCTCAGTGACCTCTACCAGGTTAGCTTAGATGATTTATTACGGGAGGACCACGAGATGATTAATAACTATAAGCAAGAACACGCATCGTTGGCTAAGCAGGACCGGATTTTTACAATTTCGTATTTGTGTAATGTCGTGATCAGTTTATACTTTTTATGGCGGGCACTATTTGGAACCGGAATGATTAACCAGCTGCCACCACTGGGCCGTTTTTTAGCTGGAGCAGTCGTTGGCCTCTTATCTGTAAATGTTTATTTCCTGTTAAGCAAGGCCGATTGGAAGAAGCAAAATCGGGTCACTCAGGTGGGGGCGATCTTGACCTTTATCGTAGTTACAGCGTTACTGATCAAGCTTGATTTTACTAGCTATTCAGGTTCGGCGACGGCATACGGGCTTGGGGCCGGCTTTGGACGGGGCTTTGTAGTGGCCTTGTCAGCATTGTCAATTGTTGAAGCAATTTGGCTTTATCCGCAATTTAAGCAAAGAAGGAATCGGTAATGAAAACAATTCAGGTAGTTCAAGGCGATATTACGACCATCGCGGCAGACGCAGTTGTCAACGCTGCTAATACCACGCTGATGGGTGGCGGCGGTGTTGACGGCGCAATTCACCGGGCGGCGGGCCCAGCCCTATACGCGGCTTGTGAAAAGTTTGGCGGTTGCCCGACCGGGGAGGCCCGAATTACCAGTGGCTTTAATTTGCCGGCGAAGTATATTATCCACACCCCGGGTCCCATTTGGCACGGGGGCGACCATGGAGAGGAACAGCTGCTAGCGAATTCTTACCGCAACAGTTTGACGCTGGCGGACGAATACGGTTGTCGGACCGTGGCTTTCCCGTCGATCAGTACGGGCGTCTATTCTTTTCCCTTAGACCGGGCCGCTCAAATTGCCGTCCGCACAATCCGGGAATTTTTACGCTCGGCCAGTCACGTGGAAGAAGTGACGATGGTCTGCTTTGACCCGACAACTGCTCGAGCATACCAAGCAGCTGTTAATAACTAAAGCGGGTAGCTAGTTTTTAGAAATAAAGAGGGCTCCAGTGCTTGGCCAAGCACTGGAGCCCTCTTTGTATACTGCGCTGTTAAAGCAGTAGATTTATGTTACAGCTAGTGAACAAATGAAGTAATTGCCGTTACTAACCCGAAGATAATTCCAGGGAAGTTGGCGATAATCACTGGCCAATCCTTTTTATCGGGCTTTACCCAACCGTAGATTACCCATAACAAGGCATTGATGGAGGCAAAGAACGGTTGAACAGGTGAAACTGGCTGGCCGGTAAAGTTGGCAATAATCTGTTCAATGTAGGAGAAGTACATAACCAGGCAGGCAATCGTGGCAAAGTTTCCGGTGAACTTCCGGACCGTCTGCTTGGTCGTTAGTTTTTGATTATCCATAATGATAACGAGTCCTTTCATCTATGAGATTAATTTTACATATAAGAGCACTATATTAACCGCTTTTCTCATATCTTATTCTCTAAAAAAGTTAATGTCAACCGGTTGACATATAAAATAGTAAGCGCTATCATATAAACCGTTAAGAAAAGTAACCGCTTCATCAGGGAGCGAGAATAGTAATTGAGAAAGAAGAGAGCAGTTTATGGCACATCTTTCATTTGATACACAAGGCTTGAAACAATTTGTTCATGACAACGAACTTGGTGAAATGCAGGCAATGGTCAAGGCCGCGGATGATGAACTCCGCAACGGGACCGGTGCCGGGGCCGCCTACCGCGACTGGCTCCACCTGCCAAGCGAGTACGACAAGGATGAATTTGAGCGGATCAAGCAAGCCGCCAAGAAGATCCAGTCTGACTCCGACATCTTGGTTGTCATTGGAATCGGGGGCTCCTACCTCGGTGCTCAGATGGCAATCGACTTCCTCCACAACACTTTCTATCAGGCGCAAAGTGCGGCAGACCGGAAGTACCCACTGGTCATCTTTGCCGGGAACTCCCTCAGCTCGACCTACGTTCACGACCTGCTGGAACTAATTGGTGACAAGGACTTCTCCGTCAATGTCGTTTCCAAGTCCGGGACGACGACTGAACCGTCAATTGCCTTCCGGATCTTCAAGAAGAAGCTGATTGAAAAGTACGGCCTGGAAGAAGCTAACAAGCGGATCTACGCCACAACCGACAAGGCCAAGGGGGCGTTGAAGACCGAGGCCGACACCAACGGTTACGAATCCTTTGTCATTCCTGATGGGGTCGGTGGCCGCTACTCCGTCCTCTGCCCGGTTGGCCTCCTGCCAATCGCCGCTTCTGGTGCCGA